>JBBADT010000015.1:0-50315 GCA_041656315.1 Advenella sp. | reverse complement strand
TTGTCACGCCAGCAATGTTCATTTGTGCCGTTCATCCAAACCAGACCGTATGGGTTTACCCAATTGTCGACAGTTTGCGCTGATGCTACGCCAGAAGTTGCGGCAGCAACCACGGCGAATGCTAATGCGAATTTAGAGGGCTTATTCATGTTTCTCCTCGTTGAGCTTGAAAGCTAAAAAATGACTCGCAGCGAAACCCGCCGCATGATTGGAAATCAGGGTCAGTATAGCAACGCTTGAATGTTCATTCAAAGGGTTAAGCTAGATTTTCCCGTGTTCTTGAACAGATCTTACGCGATTTTCCTGTAGCTTGTAGAGCGTAAGCCCAACATTTTTAAAGGATCTTTTCAAATCTGTCGTTTATATGCAAATTTTGTTGGATTTGAGCAACAAGCAGTGAAATGAGGGGTGTGCAGTGAAAAGTGTTGAAATCTTTAAGTATTTAAAGATGAATTCAAAATGTAAAACTTAAAGGAATTGATCGGAAATCAAGGGGGTTGATACTGAATAAAATCTTTTTAAGCCAACGGATTGATGTTTGCCCATGCGCTATAAATGTTAGAATCAACGTTTCGCCCAAATTGGCTTTTTCATTATAGGCAAAGACATTTTTAATGTGTTTGTCCAACCAGATTAAAATTTGTGAGTAATATGGATTCCTTTGCCAAGGAGACGCTTCCAATTTCGTTGGAAGAAGAAATGCGTCGTAGTTACCTCGACTACGCTATGAGTGTGATTGTTGGCCGTGCCTTGCCAGATGTCAGGGACGGCCTCAAACCTGTTCACCGGCGTGTGCTTTTTGCCATGCATGAACTCAATAACGACTGGAACAGGGCTTATAAGAAATCCGCACGTATTGTCGGTGATGTCATCGGTAAATATCATCCTCATGGCGATCAAGCGGTATACGATACCATCGTGCGTATGGCTCAGGACTTTTCCCTGCGCTACATGCTGGTCGATGGGCAGGGTAACTTTGGTTCTGTAGATGGCGATAGCGCTGCGGCCATGCGTTACACGGAAATCCGTCTCGCCAAGATTGCTCACGAATTGTTGGCCGACATAGATCAGGAAACGGTTGATTTTGGTCCCAACTATGACGGCAGCGAACAAGAACCTCTCTTGTTGCCCTCCAAATTACCCAACTTGCTGGTGAACGGCAGTTCGGGTATTGCGGTTGGCATGGCTACCAATATTCCTCCTCATAATCTGTCTGAAGTGGTCGATGGCTGCCTGTTTTGCCTACGTAATCCGGGCTGCAGTATTGATGAATTAATGGAGTTGATTCCTGCTCCCGACTTCCCCACCGGCGGTATTATTTATGGCATGTCAGGGGTTCGGGAAGGCTATCGTACCGGACGTGGACGTGTTGTCATGCGTGCCAAAACGCATTTCGAAGACATGGAAAGGGGTAACCGTCAGGCTATTATTGTTGACGAGCTTCCCTATCAGGTAAATAAAAAGACGTTGCAAGAGCGTATTGCCGACCTGGTCAATGAGAAAAAAATTGAGGGGATTTCAGATATCCGCGATGAGTCCGACAAAGACGGGATGCGTCTGGTCATCGAGCTCAAGCGTGGTGAAGTGCCCGAGGTTGTGCTTAATAATCTGTACAAGCATACTCAGTTGCAGGATACTTTTGGCATGAACCTGGTTGCCCTGGTGGAAGGGCAGCCTCGTTTGCTGAATCTTAAACAGTTGGTCGACTATTTCCTTCAGCATCGCCGTGAAGTGGTTACCCGTCGTACGGTGTACCAGTTGCGCAAAGCCCGTGAGCGTGGTCATGTGCTTGAAGGCCTGGCGGTGGCTTTGGCAAATATCGATGACTTCATTACAATCATTAAAGCAGCACCCACTCCACCGGTGGCCCGCCAGGAATTAATGGCGCGAAGCTGGGACTCTTCCCTGGTCAGGGAAATGCTGGCCCGGGCCGATGCCGATAATGGTGGTGTGTTGGGCGGCAGTGCAGCCTACCGCCCCGAAGGCCTGGCTGCTGTGTTTGGCATTCAGTCCGATGGCATGTATCGCCTAAGCGATGTACAGGCGCAGGAAATCCTGAATATGCGCCTGCAACGCTTAACCGGGCTTGAGCAGGATAAAATCGTCAATGAATATAAAGAGATCATGGAAACCATTTCCGATCTTCTGGATATTCTATCCAAACCCGAGCGCATTACCGCCATCATTGCCGATGAACTAACGCTCATCAAGACAGAATTTTCCACCAACGTTAAAGATGTGCGCCGTTCGGTCATCGAAGCCAATGCCACAGAGCTTGATACTGAAGACCTGATTACGCCTGCCGATATGGTGGTGACCCTGTCAAACAGCGGTTATATCAAAAGCCAGCCCTTGTCCGAATACCGTGCCCAAAAACGCGGTGGCAGGGGCAAGCAGGCAACGGCCATGAAAGAAGATGACTGGATCGATCAGTTGTTTATTGCCAATACGCATGATTACCTGTTGTGTTTCTCTGACCATGGTCGCGTCTATTGGCTGAAAGTCTGGGAAGTGCCGCAAGGCACCCGGGGTTCACGCGGACGTCCTATCGTGAACATGTTCCCTCTGGTTGATGGTGAGAAAATTACGGTTATCCTGCCGGTCAAGGCATTTGTTGAAGACCGTTACGTCTTTATGGCCACCTTGCGTGGCACGGTCAAGAAGACGCCTTTGTCGGATTTCTCCAATCCTCGCAAGGCCGGTATTATTGCGGTGGCCCTTGATGAAGGAGATCATCTGATCGGTGCCGATCTTACCGATGGTGAACACGACATCATGCTGTTCTCCGATGCGGGCAAGGCAGTGCGTTTCGACGAGAATGATGTGCGGCCAATGGGTCGTACGGCGCGGGGTGTCCGCGGCATGAATCTTGAGGACGGACAAAGTGTCATTTCCCTGCTGGTTGCCGGTGATGAAACACAAAGCGTATTAACCGCCACCGAAAATGGTTTTGGTAAACGCACCTCCATTACGGAATATACCCGCCATGGCCGCGGTACCAAGGGCATGATTGCCATCCAGACCAGTGCCCGAAATGGCAAGGTTGTGGGTGCTGTCCTGGTTGAGCCCGATGATGAAATCATGCTAATTACAACGGGCGGTGTCCTGGTCCGCACACGAGTGTCCGAAATAAGGGAAATGGGTCGTGCAACTCAGGGCGTTACCCTCATTAACGTCGATGACGGAAGTCTGCTGTCCGGGGTGCGTCGGGTTGTTGAAAGTGATGTGGATGGTGATGAGCTCACGCCAGACACTATTTCCGAAGCACCCGAAGATGAACCGGGTGCGGTTTCTGATCAAGATGACTCCCAATCTTCAACAGATGAATAAGTGAAAGCGGTTATGAATAAGCAATATTGGAATTTTTCAGCAGGGCCTTCCAAGCTTCCTGGTGAGGTTTTGCAACAGGCCGCCGAGGAAATGCTCGATTGGCATGGCAGTGGCCAATCAGTCATGGAAATGAGCCACCGTGGGCCTGAGTTTACGCAAATTTGTGACGAGGCCGAAGCCGATCTGCGTACCTTGATGGATATCCCTGATGAATACGCGGTTATGTTTATGCAGGGTGGGGCAACGGCCGAAAATGCCATTCTCCCCATGAACCTGATTGCCAGAAATGCATCGCATTCTGCCGATTATGTGTTAACCGGGATTTGGTCTACCAAATCCTACAAAGAGGCTACCCGTTACGGTACGGTGCGAATTGCTGCCCAAAGCCATCAAGACAGGCAAATCAATGGTCAGACGTATGCGCCCTGGACATGGGTACCGGCTTTTGAAGAGTGGAAGGTCAACCCCGACTCTTCATATTTGCATTTCTGCAGCAATGAAACCATCGGTGGGGTCGAGATTGGCGCTTTGCCCGATATGAGCACCTTGGGAGCGGGGTCGGTTCCATTGGTGGTAGATGCTTCTTCCCACTTTCTGTCCCGTCCATTAGACATAAGGCAAACCGGTATGGTTTATGCCGGCGCGCAAAAAAATGCCGGGCCTGCGGGTGTAACGGTGGTTGTTTTGCATCGCGATTTGCTTGGTCATGCCTTGCCTTATTGCCCAAGTGCCTTTGATTACGTCAATGTGGCTCGTGAGCGTTCACGATTCAACACGCCACCTACTTATGCCATTTATATTGCCGGACTGGTTTTTAAATGGTTGCTGGCAAAAGGTGGTTTGGCCGCTATCGAAGCTGAAAACATCAGCAAGGCGCAGGCTTTGTATCGCCAGCTTGATAGCAGTGGTTTTTATCATAATGCGATTCAGCCCGAATACCGTTCTCGCATGAATGTGCCATTTACCTTGCGTGATGACAGCCTGAATGCGGCTTTTCTTGACGGCGCAAAAAAACAGCAACTCTTGAACCTGAAAGGTCATAAGTCTGTCGGTGGCATGCGGGCTTCCATTTATAATGCCATGCCCATGGAAGGGGTGCTGGCCCTTATCGATTACCTTAAAGAATTTGAACGCCAACATGGATAAACTGTTGCAGGAAAAGCTCAAGCCGCTACGTGAGCGAATAGATGCCATTGATCATGAAATACTGAGTTTGTTGAATCAACGGGCTCAGGCTGCTGTGGATGTGGGTAAAGTAAAGCATGAGTTTCAGGCTGATGGTCCGGTGCTCAAGCCCGAGCGTGAAGCGCAAATTATCCGTCGTTTGCAGGATCTTAATGAACGGGGAGTTTTTCCTCGTGAATCCGTACATGCCGTATGGGCTGAAATCATTTCAGCTTGCCGCGGACTTGAACGTGGTCTGACAGTGGCCTATCTTGGGCCTGAAGGTTCGTTTTCCGAGCAGGCTGCCTTTGAATATTATGGGCATGCGATACAGAAACTGCCTTGTCCTTCCTTTGATGAGGTGTTTCGTGCCGTCGAGGCGGGGCAGGCTGATGTGGGTATGGTGCCGGTTGAGAACTCTACGGAAGGGGCGGTTAACCGGACTCAGGATTTGCTGTTATCCACGACCCTGAAAGTGCATGGAGAGCGCATTATCGCTATTCGGCATTGTTTAATGACGCAGGGCGGAAGCATGGATAACGTAAAGGTTATCATGGGTCATCCGCAGGCTTTGGCACAATGCCACAATTGGTTGCAGCAACATTACCCTAATCTTGAAAGGGTGCCGGCGGCAAGTAATTCAGAGGCAGCCAGACATGCGGCTGAAGAGGGTTCCGTAGCAGCCATTGCCGGTGAAGCGGCGGCGCTTGTCTGGAATTTGCCGATTGTGGCGGCAGGCATTCAGGATGATCCCAATAATAAAACCCGTTTCCTGGCAATTGGCCATCTGGACTCCCTGCAAAGTGGCAAAGACCAGACAAGTCTTATTTTTGCTGTGCCAAACCGGATTGGTGCCGTCTACGACCTGCTTAGTCCTTTTGTCCAGAATAATGTCTCAATGACTCGTTTCGAGTCACGTCCGGCTCGTACCGGTCAGTGGGAATATTATTTTTATGTCGATATTCTAGGTCATCGCAACGATAAAAATGTTGCCAAGGCATTGGCTGAGCTTGAAAAAAAATCCGCTTTCTTCAAAATTCTCGGATCTTATCCTCTGCAATAAAGGTAATGTATGTCCGTGAATGACACGTTGGCCGAATCGGCTAATTCGTTCTTTATACCTGTGGTCAGCGTGGTTGGGGTAGGCCTTATTGGCGGATCTTTTGCCAAGGCGCTTAAAAATGGCGGTCATGTGGGGTGCGTGCTAGGGGTGGGTCGAGATCAGGCCAGCCTTGAAAGGGCACTGCAACTCGGTTTGATTGATCGTATTGCGACACTTGAAGAAGCAGGCAAGGCGTCGGATTTCATATTGATTTCCACGCCAGCCTCAGTGCTGGGCAGAATTTGTGAAACCATTGGACCGCTACTCAAGTCAACCGCAATAATGACTGATGCCTGCAGTACCAAGGTTCAGGTTATCCAGGATGCCCGTCAATCGTTGGGCGCACGCGTCAATCAATTCATTCCTGGGCATCCTATTGCGGGCTCTGACGAGTCGGGTCCGGCTGCGGCGGATCCTTTGTTGTACTGGAATCGTAATGTTATTTTGACCCCATTGCCCGAGAACTCAACGAATGATCTTAAGCAGGTAAGGCAATGCTGGCAGGCTTGTGGTGCGGTGGTGCATGAAATCAGTGCCATAGAGCATGATCGCATCTTTGCAACGGTCAGTCATTTTCCACATTACCTGTCTGCGCTTTACATGTACTTGGTGAGTCGCTCCGATTCATCGGGCATGGCTTTGGCCCTGGCAGGTACGGGTTTTCGTGACTTCACAAGAATTGCGGGTGGTTCACCGGAAATGTGGCGGGATATCTTTATCAGTAACAGGCAAGCCATGTTGAAAGAGATTGATGCATTTATGCCGGTACTTGAAGAAACCCGGCAGATGATAGAAAACAGTGATGCGCAAGGCTTGCACGCATGGCTGGAGCAGGCCTCCGTGGCCAGGAAAAAATGGGGAGAAAACAAGTAATGCGTACACCATTTATTGATTTGAATGCAGTATCAACGGCCAGTGGCGTAGTTAACCTGCCTGGTTCAAAAAGCATATCCAATCGGGTGCTTTTGCTGGCTGCGCTGGCAATTGGCCCAACACGTATCACTGGGCTGCTGGATTCCGATGATACAAGGGTTATGTTGAAAGCGCTTGAAACGCTGGGTGTCTCGGTAGAGCGACACGATCAGGAAACGGTTACCATTGGGGGGCAGGGTGATTTTCCTAATAAACAGGCAGAAATATTTTTAGGCAATGCAGGGACGGCTTTTCGTCCGTTAACGGCTGCCTTGGCCGTTTTGGGTGGAAATTATCGTTTGCATGGTGTAGCCCGTATGCACGAACGTCCCATTGGCGATCTGGTTGATGCCTTGCGCTCCATGGGAGCTCTTATTAGCTGTGAGCAGAATGAGGGCTATCCTCCACTTAAAATTACACCCGGAAACCTGAATATTGATGGGCCGGTCAAGGTTCAGGGGGCGGTTTCCAGCCAGTTTTTGACAGCCTTGTTGCTGGTTGCTCCCTTGATTGCCCAAAAAACCGCTCAGGATGTTGTGCTGGAGGTTGAGGGAGAGCTCATTTCAAAGCCTTATATCCAGATTACCCTGAACATGATGGCCCGATTTGGTGTGGTGGTACAGCAACAGGGTTGGTCACGTTTTATCATTGCTCGCAGTGCGGTTTACAAAAGCCCCGGTCAGGTGGAAATTGAAGGTGATGCTTCCTCGGCTTCTTATTTTATGGCTTTGGGGTTGGTTGGCAGGGGGCCAGTCCGAATCAATGGCGTAGGTGAAAACAGCATTCAGGGAGACATCCGGTTTGCTGAAACCATCCAGGCCATGGGCGGAAAAATTGAGTTTGGCGATACCTGGCTGGAAGTGACCGGACCCGATTTAACGCGAGGCGAAAAACTGAAGGCCTTTGATGAGGACTTCAATTTGGTGCCCGACGCTGCCATGACCGCTGCCGCGCTGGCCTTGTATGCCGATGGGCCGTGCATGTTGCGCAATATTGGTAGCTGGCGGGTCAAGGAAACCGACCGGATTGAAGCCATGCATAAAGAGCTGGCAAAAGTGGGGGCAACGGTAACATCGGGGCCCGATTGGTTAAGGATTGTGCCGCCCTTGTCATCCGAATGGAAAACGGCAGAAATCGAAACCTATGACGACCATCGCATGGCCATGTGTTTTTCCCTGGCTGTTTTTGGTCCGGTGGGCTTGCGTATTCTTGATCCTGATTGTGTTGCCAAGACTTTTCCGGCCTATTTTGATGTTTACAAGACACTTGTGAGGTAATCAGGCATGAATAACACAAGTTTGCCACCGGTTATTGCGATAGATGGTCCCAGCGCTTCAGGCAAGGGAACGCTGGCCGGGATTGTGGCCAAAACCTTGGGCTGGCATCAGCTTGATTCTGGCATGCTGTATCGATTAAGTGCCCTGGCGGTATTGAAAAAAAATATTCAGCCCGGCAATGAGGCCGAGATTGCAAAGGTGGCTCGCAACCTTAATGTTCGTTTTGTGGGGCAGCAGGTGTTGCTCGATAACGACGATGTCAGTGATGTTTTGCGTGAGGAAGAAGTGGGGGCACTGGCTTCCCGAATCGCCACTTATCCTTTGTTGCGGCAGGCCCTGTTTGAACGTCAGTTGGCGTTCAGGAAAGCGCCTGGCCTGGTTGCTGATGGCCGCGATATGGGTACTGTCATTTTTCCTGATGCAAAATTAAAGATTTTTCTGATTGCAGATGTCAACGAAAGGGCACAAAGACGTTATAAGCAGTTGATCGAGAAAGGAATTTCTGCTAACCTAGTGTCCTTGCTGGACGATCTGAAAGCGCGAGACGAACGAGATATGCATCGAAGCCATGCGCCGTTGGTCCCGGCCGAAGACGCAATAATTATTGATTCCTCAACGTTATCCATAGAGGAATCCGTTGCAAAAGTATTGGCTTACTGGTCTGAAGTAAACGCATAAAGCGCTTATTGGCAGCGCGGTAGGTAATGGCGGTAAAACCTGTGCGGTTTTGCCGTATTGAGGGCTTTCATGCAAGGGGTGCAAACTTTTACCCTCATGAAAGATATCATTCACTCCACCGGGAAAATTGTATTTCCTGGTGTGTATTTTTTTACAGGCCCGATGGGCCGTTGGATATAGTTTAATGACATCCGTAACTTTACAAGACGCTATTGGTGGCGAAAGCTTTGCAGACCTGTTTGCTGCAAGTGTTAAAAACCAGGATATGAAATCAGGTGAAGTGATTTCAGCAGAAGTAGTACGCATCGACCACAACTTTGTGGTTGTTAATGCCGGATTAAAATCTGAGTCTTTAATCCCCCTGGAAGAATTCCTGAATGATCAGGGCGAACTTGAAGTAAACGAAGGTGATTTCGTTTCTGTCGCTATTGATTCACTCGAAAACGGCTACGGCGACACAATCCTGTCCCGTGACCGCGCAAAACGTCTGTCAGCATGGCTGTCCCTGGAACAAGCACTCGAGTCTGGTGAAATGGTTACCGGTACCATCACCGGTAAAGTCAAAGGCGGTCTGACTGTCATGACTAACGGTATTCGTGCTTTCTTGCCCGGTTCACTGGTTGACCTGCGTCCGGTAAAAGATACAACGCCTTATGAAGGCAAAACCATGGAATTCAAGGTTATCAAGCTTGATCGCAAGCGTAATAACGTTGTTCTGTCACGTCGTTCAGTTCTTGAAGTGAACATGGGCGAAGAGCGTCAAAAACTGCTTGAAACCTTGCAGGAAGGTGCAGTGGTTACTGGTATTGTTAAAAACATTACCGACTACGGTGCATTCGTTGATCTGGGTGGTATTGACGGTCTGCTGCATATCACCGATATGGCATGGCGTCGTGTACGTCACCCATCCGAAGTGCTGACTGTTGGCCAGGAAGTCGAAGCCAAGGTACTGAAGTTTGATCAGGAAAAGAGCCGTGTATCACTGGGTGTCAAACAGCTGGGCGAAGATCCTTGGGTGGGTCTGGCACGTCGTTACCCACAAGGTACACGCCTGTTCGGTAAAGTTACCAACCTGACTGACTACGGTGCTTTCGTTGAAGTTGAAACCGGTATTGAAGGTCTGGTTCACGTTTCTGAAATGGACTGGACAAACAAAAACGTTGACCCACGTAAAGTTGTCAGCCTGGGCGAAGAAGTTGAAGTCATGGTTCTTGAAATCGACGAAGATCGTCGTCGTATTTCACTGGGCATGAAACAGTGCCGCGCCAATCCATGGGAAGATTTTGCCATTAACTTCAAACGTGGTGACAAAGTTCACGGTGCCATCAAGTCAATTACTGACTTTGGCGTGTTTATTGGTCTGCCTGGCGGTATCGATGGCCTGGTTCACCTTTCTGACCTGTCCTGGACAGACTCTGGTGAAGAAGCCGTTCGCAACTTCAAAAAAGGTGACGAGATTGATGCAGTTGTTCTGGCTATCGATACCGACAAAGAGCGTATCTCTTTGGGTATCAAGCAGCTGGAAGGCGACCCATTCAACAACTACGTATCTTCTAATGATAAAGGTGCGGTTGTTCCTGGTGTTGTCAAGTCTGTAGAACCTAAAGGTGCGGTGGTTACATTGTCTCTGGATGTTGAGGGCTATCTGCGTGCATCAGAAATCTCTGCCGGTCGTGTAGAAGATGCAACAGCGGTTCTGAAAGAGGGCGACAATATTGAAGCCATGATCCTGAACGTGGACCGCAAAGCTCGTTCAATCCAGTTGTCCATCAAGGCACGTGACAATGCTGAAACAGCCGATGCACTGCAACGCATGACAGATTCAAGTGCTTCTTCAGGCACAACAAACCTGGGTGCCTTGCTGAAGGCTAAACTTGATCAAGCTAAAGACGAATAAACAGTGACTAAATCAGAGTTGATTGAAGCACTGGCAGCAAGCTATCCACAGCTTGCTGCTCGCGATGCGGAGTATGCCGTTAAAACCATGCTAGATGCACTGACCAATGCCTTGGCAAATGGTCAGCGCATTGAGATTCGTGGTTTTGGCAGCTTTTCCCTGTCGCTACGTGCTCCACGAGTAGGTCGTAATCCCAAGTCGGGCGAGCAGGTGATGGTACCGGGTAAACGGGTGCCGCACTTCAAGGCTGGCAAGGAATTGCGCGAGCGTGTAGATTCTGTATTCAAAGCTGCCAATGAGCTTAAATCAGAATCTTTGGCTCATGAAGATCTTGAATCGGACAATGTCAAGGTAGCCAATTTTTAAGCTGGCTTGACATGGTTCAATAAAAAAACTCCGAAGTTTTTACTTCGGAGTTTTTTTATTCATAAATGATGGAAAGCGAATATGCAGTATTTTAAAAGGCAATTTCGCATTACAATGTGTTGTTTTCAGGATTCGAGGAGAGGATTATGCATTACTTTATTTGGGCATTACGCCTGATCATATTTTTACTGGTTTTGTTGTTCGCCCTGAAAAATACAGAGCCTGTCTCGGTCAGGTTTTTCTCTGATGTGGCTGTTAATAATATCCCCTTAATCGTTGTCTTGCTGGTTACCTTTTTTCTGGGTGCCTTATTTGCTTATTTGTTGGCCATTCTGGTGCGTATTAAAAAAACCCGGCAGGTCAGCCAGCTTAAAGGCGAGATAGCCCGTCTTAAAAAAGATGTCAATTCCGCCAAAGATAGCAAGTATTCCGCAGCCGCAAGCTTATCAGATAAAACGTCAGATTCAACCGCAGTTACGAAGGTCTAGAGGAGTTATAGTTTGGTGGATTATGAGGCCTGGTGGCTGATACTTATACCTATTTTGTTTGGTTTGGGGTGGATAGCCGCGCGTGTGGATGTGCGGCAAATGATGTCAGAAACACGACAGTTGCCCGACTCTTATTTCAAGGGACTTAATTTCCTGTTGAATGAAGATCATGACAAAGCCATTGATGCATTTGTTGAGGTGGCAAAACTTGATACTGAAACCATTGAACTTCATTTTGCCCTTGGAAACCTGTTTCGTCGTCGTGGAGAAATCGAACGGGCCATCAGGGTTCATCAAAGCTTGCTGTCACGGGCGGATTTGCCTAAAAATGATAGAGACCATGCGCAGCATGAACTTGCCCAGGATTTCTTTAAGGCAGGCATGTTTGACCGTGCCGAAGAGGCTTACAAGGCTGTGCTGGATAGCAGTTATGCCGTGCCTGCCAACCGTGCACTTATCCGTATCTACGAGGCCGAGCACGATTGGCCCAAGGCCATTGAGGCTGTCAGGCATCTTCACAAAATCCTGGATGAACCCATTCCGCAGCTTATTCACTATCATTGCGAACTGGCACAACAATCCATGCATTCCAAACAGCCCGACATTAACTATATTAACGAAGAGTTGAAAAAGGCTGAGCAGGCGTTACTGAAACAGCAAGGAGAGCTCAGATCCAATGCGGCAGCCGTGAGGATCGCCATGCTCAGGTCAAAATTAATGAAAATACAGGGCGATAGTCTGGCTGAAAGAAAATACCTGGAAGGCATAATGGCCAATGCGCCCGAATATGCCGGATTGGTTGCGGCTGATTTGCTGGAAAATTACAAGACAGGCCAGCAGGCGGAAACTGGACTGGATTTATTAAAACAGCATTATCTGAACCATCCTTCCCTGGATTTATTTAAAATTGTATTTAGCGAGCTGCGAGCGCAGCAGGGGGCAGCGCCAGCCTGGCATTTTGCCTCTGAATCATTGCGCTTGCATCCTTCCTTGCTGGGTCTGGATAAACTCCTTGAGGTCGAGTTGAAAGCGGCTGCCAATGGGGAGAAGCCTAATGCCTCCGACAGGGTTCTGCCAGATGTGGAGCTGTCGCTTTTACATAAAATGATTCATAAGCATACGCAAAGGCTGGATCGTTACAGTTGCAGTTCTTGTGGCTTTGAGGCCAGAGCGTTTTACTGGCAATGTCCCGGATGCAATATGTGGGAAACTTATCAGCCGAAAAAACTGGAAGAAATGTGATGGATTCATTTCCACTGGAAATTATTAAACAGAAAAAAATCCTGGTAATTGGTGACCTCATGCTTGACCGTTACTGGTTTGGCGAGGTAGACCGGATCTCGCCAGAGGCGCCGGTGCCTGTTGTGCGGGTAGCGCGTCGTGAAGATCGGCTGGGCGGCGCGGCAAACGTGGCCAGAAATATTGTTGCCATGGGCGCAAAGGCTTCGTTGCTGGGCATTGTGGGTCTCGATGAGGCAGGTGGGCAAATTCAGTATCTCGCTGACGAGGCGGGTATAGACCCTTTCCTCATCCAGGACCAAAGCTTGCATACCACCTTGAAAATGCGTGTGCTGGGACGACAGCAGCAATTGCTCAGGATAGATTTTGAGTATCCGCCACAGTCCTCAGCTTTGCAAATGCTTGATGAAAAAGCCAAGGCATTGATTGCGCAACATGACGTATTGGTGCTTTCCGACTACGCCAAGGGTGCTTTAAACCATGTTGAAGCCATGATTGCCCATGCGGTTGAGTGCAATGTTCCTGTGTTGGTTGACCCTAAAGGTGATGATTACGCCCGCTACAGCCATGCCAGTCTGGTTACGCCTAATCGTTCTGAAATGCAGCAGGCGGTTGGTCATTGGGACTCCGAGGAAAAATTAAGCGAGCTGGCACAGTCGCTGCGAAAGAAATACGGGCTTGAAGCCTTGCTGATAACCCGTTCAGAGCAAGGGATGACCTTATTTAACGAGCAGGGCCGTTTTCATGAAGATGCCCGGGCACAAGAGGTGTTTGATGTTTCCGGTGCGGGAGATACCGTTCTGGCAACGTTGGCTGTGGCAAGGGCGGCAGGGCTGGATTGGCCGCAGGCAATATATTGGGCCAATAAGGCGGGCAGTATTGTGGTGGGTAAATTAGGCACATCAATCGTTAGTGCGGAGGAATTGTTATGATAGTTGTAACCGGGGCAGCCGGATTTATTGGCAGTAATATTGTACGGGGCCTGAATCGAAAGGGTATCAAGCGTGTCATTGCGGTGGATGATCTTACTGATGGTGATAAATTCATCAATTTACGCAATTGCCAGATTGCCGATTACCTTCATAAAGATGATTTTCGCAGGCTGGTCAGTACGGGTAACCTGGGACATATCAAAGCTATTATTCACCAAGGTGCCTGTTCGGATACCACCGAACGTGATGGTCATTTCATGATGGATAACAATTATCGCGTTACGCTTGAGTTGTTCAATTTTGCCCAGGCTCGTTCAATTCCCTTTATTTATGCTTCATCAGCCGCGGTTTATGGGGCAGGGCCGGTGTATGCTGAAAATATCGAAAATGAAGCGCCGCTTAATGTATATGGCTATTCCAAATTCCTGTTTGATCAGGTCTTGCGAAACCGCATGGGTAATCTTACCGCCCAGGTGGTTGGCTTAAGGTATTTTAATGTCTATGGGCCTCACGAGCAGCATAAGGGAAGAATGGCATCGGTGGCTTTCCACAATATGAACCAGTTCCTCAAAGAGGGGCATGTTCGTCTGTTTGGGGGCTGGGATGGTTATGGAGATGGGCAGCAAAGTCGCGACTTCATTTCTGTGGAGGACGTGGTGGCCGTAAACCTGTACTTTCTTGAGCATCCCGAAAAATCTGGCATCTTCAACTGCGGCTCGGGTCGTGCCCAGCCCTTCAATGATGTTGCCAGGGCTGTTGTCAATACACTAAGGGAAGAGCAGGGAGAGGCCGCTTTGTCGCTGGAAGAGCTGGTTCAGGCAGGCCTGATTCGCTACACCCCATTCCCGGATGATTTGAAAGGCAGATATCAAAGCTTTACCCAGGCTGACTTGACCGCTTTGCGTCAGGCAGGGTATGCCGCTGACATGCTTGATGTTGAAACCGGTGTTGGTCGTTATGTGAAAGCCTGGCGTCAGAAAGAAAAATAATCATTTTTTCAATTTGATTTTCGGGCGTCATGATTCTAAGCCATCTGTATAAATACGGATGGCTTTTTTTGTTCATCACGTTGCCCGCCAATTCTGGATTGTTGGATGATGCCTGTTATGTTCAAGTGATGAGGCGTTCATGAAACAAGTAAAAACAGGCAAATCCTGCTGGTTGAAATGGTTCCTTTTTTTGTTGTTTTTCCTATCAGGTGCCGCAAATGCGGTAGATCTTAATTCAGCCAGTCGTGAACAGCTGGTATCTATCAAGGGGATCGGGCTGAAAACGGCGGAAAATATAATCAGCGAACGACAAAGGGGTGGACCGTTCCTGTCCCGGCAGGATTTGTCGTTCAGGGTGAAAGGCATAGGCAGAAAAAGGGCTGACAAGCTTTTTGAAGCGGGCTTGCAAATAGATGGGCAGGATTTGCCCGGCAGGCGGGCGGTTGAGGTGACGCATCAGGGAAGGTCTACGAATAAAAAAGGGGTAAAACGCTCCCTTTCTGCGGCAGAGCCAAAATTAATTAAGCCTTATAAGGAAAATGCTGGGGCCAGAGAAAAATAATGGTGGGGTTAAATGAAAATGGTATATGATTTCATTACTATGACTAATACTTATCCTACTATTGAAGAGACCATCGGCAACACGCCGCTGGTGCGTTTGCAACGACTTCCCGGGGCTTTTGGCGATCCTAAAGGGAACGTCATTCTGGCCAAGCTTGAAGGAAATAACCCTGCCGGTTCAGTCAAGGATCGTCCGGCCTTGTCCATGATCAAGCATGCCGAAGCCAGGGGGCAAATCAAGCCTGGTGATACGCTCATTGAAGCCACTAGCGGCAATACTGGCATTGCATTGGCAATGGCTGCGGCCATTCGTGGTTATAAAATGATCCTCATCATGCCCGATAATCTTTCCCTTGAGCGTCGTGCTTCCATGAAAGCATATGGTGCAGAGCTTATCCTGACTAAAGCAGAGCAAGGGGGCATGGAGTATGCCCGCGATCTGGCTTTAAGCATGCAGTCTGAGGGCAAGGGGCTGGTGCTTGATCAATTTGCCAACCCGGACAACCCATTGGCGCATATAGAGGGTACGGGTCCTGAAATCTGGCAACAAACCAACGGTAAAATCACGCATTTTGTAAGCGCAATGGGGACAACGGGTACTATTATGGGTACGGGTTCTTACCTGAAGTCAAAAAAACCTTCCATTGAAATTGTGGGGGCTCAACCTGCTCCAGGGGCATCCATACCGGGTATCCGGAAATGGTCGGAAGAATATCAACCCAAAATATATAACCCGAAAGGGGTGGACACCTTTGAATTAATTAGTCAGGAAGAGGCAGAGAACATGGCGCGACGTGTGGCGGCCGAAGAGGGGATTTTTGGCGGCATATCATCAGCGGGTGCGCTGGTTGCTGCTTTACGTGTTGCGCAACGTACCCAGAATGCTACAATTGTCTATATCGTCTGCGATCGGGGCGACCGCTATTTGTCGCAAGGCGTGTTCAATTAAACAAACATAAATTTTAATTGCAATGCAAGTAGCTGGTTATTGAAAACAAAACCAGCTATTTTTACATATAAAGCTATGTTTTTGTTGCGTTATTTTAATTTTTTGTCATGAATTTGCAACTGTCTTGATAATTATCAAGACAGGCTGGACAATATATCAGTACTATCCTACGCTATGAAAGCCGTATCCATTTTTTCAATTCCTAAAAACCTGCCAGTTCATGAGCGGCAAAAACGCCGGCACATGCTAGCAAGCTTAGGTATTGCCTGGCTGGTCATGATGCAGGTTATGATGTTCGCGTTTCCCGGTTATCTGCGTGGTGATTACATCGGCACAGAAAGCCTGGCCATGCTTGATACGGCCATTATCATCATGAATTGGCTCAGTTTTGCGCTAACCGTGCCGGTCCTTCTTTATTGCGCATGGCCAATCTGGCAGGGCGTTTTTAAAAAATCCTCCGCACATTCAATGCGCGTTAACATGGATTGGCCTGTTGCACTGGGTATTCTTACGGCGTTTATTCCCAGTGTCATTGCTACCGTCAATCAGCGGGGCGAGGTTTATTTTGAATCCGTTTCCATGTTTGTGGCGTTTTTGCTAACCGCCCGTTATCTGGAGTTTTGCGCCGAACAGTCGGCCCGTTATTCCGAAGTGGGTGTGCCTGCCAAATTAGATCAGGAGCGAACCATCATGACTGCAAAGGCTGATAAAATCGCTTTTGCATTTGTCATGATCCAAATATTGCTGGCTATCGTCAGTGGCATTGTCTGGTACCTGTTTATCGACAGGGCACATGCCTTGCCCGTACTGGTTGCGCTTTTCGTCATGAGCTGTCCCTGTGCGCTCTCTATGGCGGTTCCTACGGCCTCTTCTGCCGCTCGTGGGATCTTTCTTAATAATCACAGTTTTACCCCGGAACAACAAGAATTCGTATTAAGCCTTACCCGAAAAACGGCCAATCAAAATCTTTATGGTTCTTTGGCGTGGCATATTCTCATGGCACCCTTGGCCATGTTCGGGTTGGTGGCGCCATGGGTTGCGGCCATTACCATGTTGATATCTTCCTTGGTAGTCGCCTGGAACTCATGGCGCTTATATAAAAAATTCCATAATCAGGGTTTCATCGCTAGCCCTGATTGGACGGCAGGGAAAGCCGTCCAGGGATAAATGAAATGGAATCTTTGTTTTTATTGCTTCCAGTTTCATTTTTATTTGTGATCGGTATCGGTATTGCACTGTATTGGGCGGTGTTTTCCGGTCAGTTTGATGATACAGAAGAGAACGGGAAATCCATTCTTGAAGATAATGACTCAAATCATACTTAAAAACGCTGCTGCTAAATAGCTTGCTTTGTTGTATTGCAACACGAAAGCGTGTTTTAACAAGAGTTCATGTAGAATGCGTGTCGACATGGGCATAAATTGTTCTGGGTTCTTGTCTTGTTGATTCAAGTCAAACCGAATTTGTAGAAATGTTTCATGATTCTTATCGGTATCACATAAAAATAGAGTGGTAATTTTTAGAGAGGATGGTCTATGCGTACTCAAAACGCAACGGTTAGTGAAGCCGAAACCTTCAATTACAAGGTAGTTCGGCAGTTCGCCATTATGACGGTGATCTGGGGGATTGTGGGGATGTTTGTCGGCGTTTTTATTGCCGCACAACTTATCTGGCCCAATCTGAATCTGGTTGAATGGTTAAGTTATGGACGTCTTCGTCCTTTACATACCAACGCGGTAATTTTTGCCTTTGGTGGTAGCGGTTTATTTGCAACGTCTTACTATGTCGTGCAGCGTACCTGTCAAACCCGTTTGTTTTCAGACAAACTGGCTGCATTCACCTTCTGGGGCTGGCAGCTGGTCATTGTAGGTGCTGCCATTTCATTGCCAGCAGGCTTTACATCAAGTAAAGAGTATGCCGAGCTCGAATGGCCTATTGATATCCTGATCACATTGGTCTGGGTTGCTTATGCAATTGTTTTCTTTGGCACCATTGTCAAGCGCAAGGTTAAGCATATCTATGTGGCTAACTGGTTCTTTGGTTCATATATCCTTACCATTGCCGTTCTGCACATTTTCAACAATATTGAAATTCCATGGGGCTGGTTCAAGTCTTACTCTGCATATGCAGGCGTGCAAGATGCAATGGTTCAATGGTGGTATGGTCACAATGCGGTTGGTTTTTTCCTGACTACCAGTTTCCTTGGCATGATGTACTACTTCGTGCCTAAACAGGCCAATCGTCCGGTTTACTCTTACCGTTTGTCCATCGTTCACTTCTGGTCATTGGCTTTCACTTACATGTGGGCCGGTCCTCACCACTTGCTGTACACCTCTTTGCCAGACTGGACACAAAGCTTGGGTATGGCTTTCTCCCTGATTCTGCTTGCACCATCTTGGGGCGGTATGATCAACGGCATGATGACCATGTCAGGTGCTTGGCATAAACTCAGGACTGATCCTATTCTCAAGTTCATGGTAGTGGCACTGTCTTTCTATGGTATGTCTACGTTTGAAGGCTCCATGATGTCTATCCGCCCGGTTAACGCCTTGTCACACTATACAGAATGGACTATCGCTCACGTTCACTCTGGTGCATTGGGCTGGGTTGCCATGATTACCTTTGGTAGCTTGTATTACATGATTCCCCGTTTGTGGGGCCGTGAAAACATGGCCAGCAAATCCCTGGTGGAAGCGCACTTCTGGATTGCCACCATTGGCGTTGTGCTTTATATCGCTGCCATGTGGATTGCCGGTGTAATGGAAGGCCTCATGTGGCGTGCTGTAGAGCCCGATGGCACCATGACTTATGCATTTGTACAGGCACTTAAATCCAAGTACCTGCTCTATATTATTCGTTTTATCGGTGGCTCTTGCTTCCTGGCAGGTGTAATTATCATGTTGTACAACGTTATTATCACTATCAAAGGGCAAAAACCTGTTAATCCTGCCGTTCCGGTTGGTTCTTCCGAAGACTCTCACCAGGCATCAGCAGTTGGTGCGCCTGTAACAGCGTAATTAGGAGAACGATAATGGCTAATAAATCAAATAAATTTTTCTCACATCAAACTATCGAGAAGAATATCGGCATAATGATTATCCTCAGTATTCTGGTGATTTCATTTGCCGGACTGGTGCAGATTGTTCCTTTGTTCTTTCAGCACTCAACCACGCAGCCTGCCGAGGGGGTAACCCCTTACACACCCTTGCAGCTGGCTGGCCGTGACGTATATATCAAGGAAGGCTGCGTAGGCTGTCACTCGCAACAGGTACGTCTGCTGCAATCCGAAGTGTTACGTTATGGGCATTATTCCGTAGCCGGTGAATCTGTCTATGATCATCCGTTCCTGTGGGGTTCAAAGCGTACTGGTCCTGACCTGGCCCGCGTGGGCGGACGTTACTCCGATGACTGGCACAGGTTGCATCTGCGTGATCCGCGCGCGCTGGTTAAAGAGTCCAATATGCCGGGGTACTATTGGTTGCAACACAAGGATATAACTAATGTTGATCTGAAGCCTCGCATGGAAGCACTGCGTAAATTGGGTGTTCCTTACACTGATGAACAGATTGCCAATGCCAACAAAGAGCTGGCGGGTAAAACAGAGGAAGATGCTGTTATTGCTTACCTGCAAAGTCTCGGCGTTGGATTCATCAACGCGTTACGCGCCAAGGAAACTGCCCAACCTGCAACTCAGGCAGTGAATACCGGAGGGTAACTGACATGGGTATATTAAATGGTGTGTTCACCATCATATCAATGTTGATGTTTTTTGGAATCATCTGGTGGGCCTTTTCAAAAGGCCGTGCCAAAGCCAATGACGAGGCGGCAAAGTTGCCCTTTGCATTGCCAGATGAAGGATCAGATAAAGGAAATGAGAATAAGGGGTATGGATCATGAGTGATTTCGTGAGCGTAGGATGGAGTTACTGGATTTCCATCATTGCACTGGGTGGTGTCGCATTTTGTCTTTGGCTGTTATATACACAACGGTCATGGTTTAAGGGCGCACCCAAAGGTCAGGAAAGTACAGGACATATATGGGACGGAATCGGTGAGTTGAATACGCCGATCCCCCGTTGGTGGACTGTCATGTATATTGGTTTGTGTGTTATTGCACTTGGTATCATGTTCCTGTTTCCGGCATTGGGCAGCAATCCTGGCCTGTCGGGCTATACAGCGGCAAAACAGGTGGAAGAAGACCATGCCGAATACCTGAAAACCATTGCGCCTGTCTATGAGAAATTTGCAGGGGTCTCTATTGATGAATTGGTGAAAAATTCTGAAGCCCACGTCATTGGTGAACGTTTGTTCCTGAACAATTGCGCGCAATGTCACGGTTCAGATGCCAAAGGCCAGCCCAACTATCCCAACCTGACTGATAACGACTGGTTGTATGGTGGCGAACCCGAAGTAATCCTGCAAACCATCACAGAAGGACGTCATGGCATCATGGCACCTTTGGGCGCAGCTATTCCCCAGGCCAAGGCCGAGGAAGTAGCCAACTATGTGCGTTCACTTTCAGGGCTGTCACATGATGCTACGCTGGTGCCTGCAGGACAGGTAACCTTTAATCAGTTTTGTGTGGCCTGTCATGGTGCAGATGCCAAAGGCAATAAAGCGCTGGGTGCTCCTAACCTGACAGATAACATCTGGCTGAATAGCAGCTCCAAAGATGCAATTGTTAATACGATCCTGAACGGGCGTGAGGGTATTATGCCTGCACAGAAAAATACGCTTACACCCGATCAGATTCGTATGTTGACCGCTTATGTTTGGAACTTGTCCAACAAAGAGGCAACAGTGCAGTAAGCAGTAAATCAAGGAAAATAGAATGAGTAATGATCAAGGTACCGAAGACAAAAATTCGGAACAAGCTCCAGCATGGCAACCTGTGCAAATACAGCGTCCAACTACAGTATCTAGTTCGGCGGGGTTAACCGAGGAAGAAACCACCAGGGTTATCGAAGAGTTCAGGGCAAAAATTTACCCTCGATCGGTAACCGGTATCTTTGCCCGCTGGAGGGTCATTCTCGTTATATTTACCCAACTTGTTTTTTATGGCTTGCCCTGGTTGCAATGGAATGACCGTCAGGCCGTTCTGTTCGACTTGGGCGCCCGCAAGTTTTATATTTTTGGTATGGTATTGTGGCCACAGGATGTGTTTTATCTGGCCGTCATATTAATCATTTCAGCTTACGGCCTGTTTCTGTTTACGGCATTGGCAGGGCGTCTGTTCTGTGGATATGCCTGTCCGCAAACGGTATATACCGAAATTTTCATGTGGATAGAGCGCAAGGTGGAGGGCGACCGGGTGGCCCGTATCCGTCTTGATGAAGAGCCTTGGTCATTCCGCAAGTTTCGCATTAAGGCAACCAAACATATATTATGGATTGCCGTAGCCTGGTGGACGGGCTCAACCTTTATCGGTTATTTTGCTCCTATCCGTGAATTGGGTGCCGATTTATTCAACCTGGAATTAGGTTTTTGGCAATGGTTCTGGATGATTTTCTATTCAATCGCAACCTGGGGTAACGCTGGTTTTCTGCGCGAATCGGTTTGTAAATATATGTGCCCCTACGCCCGTTTCCAGAGCGTAATGGTAGACTCGGACACATTTGTGGTTACCTATGACAAAATTCGTGGTGAACCACGTGGTGGGCGTTCACGCAAAGTAGATCATCACGAACTTGGTCTTGGCGATTGCATTGACTGTACCGTTTGTGTGCAGGTCTGCCCAACCGGTATTGATATCCGTAATGGCCTGCAATACATGTGTATTGGTTGTGGTGCCTGTATTGATGCCTGTGACCAGATCATGGATAAAATGAATTATCCAAGAGGTCTTATACGCTATACCTCTGAAAATGGCATGCTGGAAGGCCTGGATAACAAACAGGCCAGGAAGCGTCTATTCAAGCCGCGAGTATATGTTTACTTGACTTTATTGGCAATTTTTATTGCCGGGTTTGTTGTGTCGCTTGGCATGCGTACCCCCTTGCGTATGGATATCATGAGAGATCGGGGGGCACTGGGTCGGGAAGTCCCGGGTGGTTTAATTGAAAACGTTTATCGTGTACAAATTATCAATATGACCGAAGAGCCGTTGGATCTTGAAATTACGGCTAACAGCAATGAAATTGATAATGTTCGGGTTCGTGCTGGTGATAGTGATAATGCTGTTGTTAAGGTTTCTCCATTTGCCAACGAATGGGTGCCATTGGTTGTTCAGGCGCCGCTTGAGGAGCTTAAACCTGGACTATATGATCTTCAAATGAAAGTTGAAACCCTGAAAACTGAAGACGTTCAACTTAAGGCAGAAGAGAAAACAAGCTTCTTTGTTCCTAACTAATTATTTAAGCTGGAAATTCACATGTCTACATCTAAATATAGCAAGGATGGTCTTGATATCAATCCATGGTACAAAGAACCTTGGCCTTGGATCTTGATGGCAGGCCCGGCACTGGCAATTATTGGTTGCATCATTACAATTGTACTGGCATTATCAACCAATGTAGATCAGCAAATTAAACCGAATGGCGTCAAGCAAGGTCTTTTTGTTAGTATAGATGGCAAAGATATCCCCAGGTTTGATGTAAAACCGGATGTGGAAGAAAAGGAAGTCAAATAACAAACAAGGAGTAATATGCGTACCATAATGTGGATTCTATGGCCGTCATTTTTGGCAGCCGGGCTGTTAAGCGGTGTGGTATTTGCGTTGGTAGAGCCTGCGGATATAAGCATATTTGGTTATATCCCGGTCAGTATTGAATGGGTCTATGCCGGAGGTTTTTTTCTGTTCTGGGTCATGGCCGCATTTTCCAGTATGTTAAGTTTGTTTATGGTTAACACACGTGGAAACAATAAATTGTTTGGTGATAATGAAGATCTTTAGTTTTCATTATTAATATTCGGGTAATAAAAAAGCACGAAGAATTCTTCGTGCTTTTTTGCTTTTTTTACTTTGTGCGTTCTTATTTTATTTTTGCGTTTTGCTCTTGCTTAATCAGGTCTTGCAGGCCAGATTTGCTTAACAGTTGCACCTGGCGTTGATGGATACGTATTAAGCCTTCTTTGGCAAAGCGTGAGAGCAGGCGGCTTACTGTTTCAAGGGTAAGACCCAGGTAGTTTCCTATTTCTTCCCGGCTCATGCGCAAAATGAATTCATTGGGTGAGTAACCCAGATTAGTAAAACGCGTTGAGAGATTCAACAGAAAAGAGGCAACCCGTTGTTCTGAGCGCATGGCCCCTAAAGACAGGACCAGATTGTGTGAACGCGAAATTTCCTTACTGAGGATTTTCCAGAATTGCTGCTGCAGGGCCGGGATTTCCTGGGTTAAGACATCAAGATCGCTAAGTTTGAGAACGCAAACCTCGGTGTCTTCCAGGGCAATGGCGTTGGACAAATGAGTGCCTTCGCTGAATCCATCAAGGCCCAGTAATTCTCCGGCAAGAAAAAAACCGGTAATTTGCACGTGCCCACTTTCGTTTTCAAGTTGGGTTTTCATGGAACCCGAACGAATGCTGTAAATAGCCGTAAGAGGATCACCAACCTTAAAGAACAGCGTTCCTTTGGGAATGCGTATGCGTTCTTTGATCAGTTCGGTCAGTCGGTGTGTTTCAGAGGGTGTCAAGCCACCAGGAACACAGAGGTGCCCCAGCATACAGGTTGAGCAATGAATTGATTCTTTATTTAGTAAAAGGTGTTTGAGCATCCCTATCTTTTCCTTATTGCTATGCTCAAGCAACTGAGATAGCAGTGCTTATTGTAGCCGTTATACGTGTTTAAATTGTTATTGTTTGGCATATATCAATTTTTTTCCTCAGCTATTTATTCATTTTTGCAATAAAAATCAGGGTGTTTTGGTTTGTTCCTAATTGCTTAAAGCTTGAGCGCATAAGCATGTTGAAAATATGGCAAGCGTAATGTCGCCGTTTTCGGGCGGCATTATTTCCAGTATTTTTTTTGTGCGTATGTGTTTTTAAGTAACTCGATGAAGCTTCGGGTCCTTTGGGGTAAATGTTTTCTGTCGGGTAGCATGGCATAGATGCCATTTGCAGGCGTATTGTAATCATCTAATATAGTGACTAACGTTCCTTTTTCTATCTCGCGGCGTACTTCCCACATAGACCGCCACGACAGCCCAAAACCGCTTAAGGTCCATTCAAGTAATACCGAACCGTCAGAGCAAGATAACCTTGCCCTTGGTTTAATGGCAATAATCTGGTCGTTTTCCTTGAACAGCCAGCCCTTATGTTGGTTGCCCTGAGCGCCAAATGAAAGGCACTCATGATGCTGGAGTTCATCGGGGTGCCGGGGAGTGCCGTGTGTTTTAAGGTATGCCGGAGAGGCTACGACAACCCGGTGATTTTCGGCCAGCCTGATGGCAATGAGTTGTGAGTTTTCCAGGTCACCAATGCGAATGGCGCAATCATATTGTTCTTCCACCAGGTCAACCACCCGATCAGTCAGGTCTAGCGATACCTTAACGTCTGGATATTGTTCGCAGAAGACAGGAATAAGCGGAGCAACGTGTTTGCGTCCGAATCCGGCCGGGGCCGTAATACGCAAAGGGCCGCTAATCTTGACTTTGCCTTCAGTAATCAGGCTTTCGGTATCAGCCAGGTCTTTCAGGATTCTTTGTGCTTCTTCCAGAAAAATATGTCCTTCTGGGGTAAGCGACAGTTTTCGGGTGGAGCGGATGATTAATTTTACGCCCAGCCTTTCTTCCAGGGCATCAATGCGCCGGCCCATCATGGCGGGGGCAATATTTGCCTGGCGGGCAGCAGCAGACAGGGTTCCCAGTGTTGCCACTGCGACAAAACTTTCAAGTTGAGTAAATCGGCTCATTCTAACCCTCTTGGGAAATGCTTGAGATATAAATTAAATAGAGTCCTGCAAATAAATGATTTTGTTACTGTGGGCACTTTTTTCAGTTACAGGGCGGGATCAAACAGAAGCTCTTGCTGTTGCAGAACCAGTTTGTTCAGTCGAAATAGCCGCTCGCGTCTGAGCACGGTTTCTAACGGTTCGGCCTGCCTCCCTATTTTCATGGCATCTGTGGGAATCAGTTCAAAGAGTCGCTGCATTTGTACCTGATGGCGTTCCCAACACATAACCAGAAACTGGTCAGGGTTGTACAGGTACAGTCCAAGGTTCCGGATTTCGGCCCGATGAAAGTCTTTTATGTTGCGGGTTAGGATGCAGATGGTACTGTCGGGATGTTTTTGCTGGACGGCACGGGCTGCGGCAATAACATGCCAGTCTTTTTTATCACTGCGCTTAAGGCCTGCCTCATAGGCCACTACATCGCCCATATTTGCTAGCGGGAACTGCTGCTGCATTTTCAGCCATTCAGCATCAAGTATTTCTGGCGCTACGTTCCAGATTCGGCTGGCATTGCGTCGCCATTCCACGCCGATGTATTCTGCCCATACAGGGTGAAAATGCCCTGATTGTGCCATGCGAAGCAGCAGGTGTCGCAATACATTGGACATCAGGACACAGGTGTCTATCACAATATGATGGGGAAAGCGGGCGGGAAGTGAGGCAGACATTGAAAACCGGAAATGAAAGACTACAATTGATGATAACAATTGCCTTGTTGAGGGGCTAAACTGGCATTTTAACATCTGAATGTGGGCGATTGGTTTTAAAGCTTCGTCCCGGCGGGCGGTAATGGCAGTTATTGTCCCGCCTGTGGAAACTTGCTCAAACCTGAAACGAACAGGCCAATTATCAAAAAGTGAAATTTCATATCTTGAAATTTCAGGGATCCAACGCTATATAAGTGGTATTCAAAGATAACCCGAGCAGATACGCTCAACCTTTTATGGGAAAGAATGATGCGATTTGATAAGTTGACAACAAAATTCCAGCAGGCTTTGGCAGATGCCCAAAGTATAGCAACCAGAAACGATAACCCTTATATAGAACCTGTTCATGTCCTGTCTGCCTTGCTGGCCGATGCCGAAAGTGGTTCCGCCAGTTTGCTGGCACGTTCAGGCGTGTCGGTTAACCGTGTGCTGCCGGCTCTTGAGAAGGCAATAAAGGATATTCCTCAAGTGCAGGGTGCCGACGCCAATATCCAGATCAGCCGGGATCTGAACGGTTTGCTGAATAAAACCGACAAAGAAGCGGCAAAGCGTGGTGATGCTTTTATTGCCAGTGAACTGTTTTTGCTGGTGCTGTCCGAAGACAATGGTGCGGCAGGCCGTATTTTGCGTGATGCAGGCTTGCAGAAAAAAGCGCTTGAGGCCGCTATTGAAGCAGTGCGAGGCGGAGCCTCCCTGACAGACCAGGAAGGCGAATCCAATCGTCAGGCTCTGGAAAAGTACACGACAGACCTGACCGATCGTGCCCGTCAGGGTAAACTGGATCCGGTCATAGGGCGCGACGATGAAATTCGTCGAGCCATTCAGATTTTGCAACGTCGTACCAAAAACAATCCGGTGCTTATTGGTGAGCCGGGTGTGGGTAAAACCGCTATTGTCGAGGGGCTTGCGCAGCGTATTATTAATGATGAGGTGCCAGAGTCCTTACGGGGTAAACGTGTACTGTCACTGGACTTGGCTGCTTTGCTAGCAGGTGCCAAGTATCGCGGTGAATTTGAAGAGCGCCTGAAAGCGGTCTTGAAAGAGCTGGCCCAGGATGATGGCAATAATATTGTCTTTATTGACGAGATCCACACCATGGTGGGGGCAGGCAAGGCGGAAGGGGCAATGGATGCCGGCAATATGCTTAAACCTGCCTTGTCTCGGGGTGAGTTGCATTGCATAGGCGCAACCACGCTTGATGAATACCGTAAATACATTGAAAAGGATGCGGCACTGGAACGACGCTTCCAGAAAGTGATTGTTGACGAGCCAGATGTGGAATCGACCATTGCTATTTTGCGTGGCCTGCAAGAGCGTTATGAAATTCACCATGGGGTGGATATTACCGACCCGGCTATTGTGGCGGCCGCCGAGCTTTCCAATCGTTATATTACCGACCGCTTCCTGCCTGATAAGGCCATTGACCTGATTGATGAGGCAGCGGCCCGCATCCGGATGGAAATCGACTCTAAGCCCGAAGTCATGGACCGGCTTGATCGGCGTATCATTCAATTGAAAATCGAACGTGAGGCCGTGATCAAGGAAACTGACGAGGCCTCCCGTCGTCGTTTGAAATTGATTGAAGAGGAAATGGAACAGCTTCAACGGGAGTATAACGACTACGAGGAAATATGGAAGGCTGAAAAGGCCGCCGTGCAGGGTTCCAAAGCCATTAAGGAAGAAATTGACCGGTTACGGGCGCAAATGGCCGAGTTCCAGCGCAAGGGGCAGTTTGATAAACTGGCTGAATTGCAATACAGCAAGTTGCCCGAGCTGGAAGGTCGTCTGAAAGCTGCCGAGGCAGGCGCTGAGCAGGCTGAAAAACCTAAATTGCTACGCACCCGTGTAGGCGCTGAGGAAATTGCTGAAGTGGTGTCCCGAGCTACTGGCATACCGGTTTCCAAAATGATGCAGGGAGAGCGGTCCAAATTGCTGGCCATGGAAGATGAGCTGCACAAACGGGTGGTTGGCCAGGATGAAGCGGTTACCCTGGTTGCCGATGCCATTCGCCGTTCACGGGCCGGTTTGTCTGATCCTTCCAAACCTTATGGTTCGTTCCTGTTCCTGGGGCCAACCGGTGTTGGTAAAACCGAATTAACCAAGGCACTGGCCAGTTTTCTGTTTGATTCTGATGAGCATATGGTCAGGATCGACATGAGTGAGTTCATGGAGAAACATTCGGTTGCCCGTCTTATTGGTGCCCCTCCGGGGTATGTTGGCTATGAAGAGGGCGGCTATCTGACAGAAGCAGTGCGCCGTAAACCTTATAGCGTTATTTTGCTGGATGAGGTTGAAAAAGCGCATCCGGATGTTTTCAACGTACTGTTGCAAGTTCTTGATGATGGTCGCCTGACTGATGGTCAGGGTCGTACAGTTGATTTTCGCAATACGGTCATTATTATGACGTCCAACCTGGGTTCACATCATATCCAAAGCATGGTGGGGCAGTCTTATGAGGCGATTAAAGAGGTGGTGTGGGAAGACGTCAAACAGGCATTCCGTCCCGAATTTCTGAACCGGATTGATGAAGTGGTTGTGTTCCATGCCCTAAGCAGCAAGCATATTGCTTCAATTGCGAATATCCAGTTGAAGCGTCTTGCGCAAAGATTGCATGAACAGGAAATGGCACTGGAAGTGTCCGAAGAGGCACTGGCCTTAATTGCAGAGAGTGGATTTGATCCGGTTTTTGGGGCCAGACCTTTAAAGCGTGCCATTCAACAACACATTGAGAATCCAATTGCCAAAAGAATTCTTGAAGGAGAATTGGGTCCAAAAGATACCATTCTGGTGGGTATGCAAGATGGCAAGTTTTCATTTACCCGGAAGTAAACCCTTAAATCCTTAATATATATAGGTAAATGCCTGATATTACAGTATTTTTGCTTGTCATTGAAAACTGTTTGTCAGGCATTTTTTGTTATGCAAAATGTATTTTCACACGACTCAGGGTAATTCCCCGGTAAATTTTTGTTGACAGAGATCCGAATAATCGTCATAGTGTGAAGTATAAGATTTTCAAGTTCGTTGATTTTTGCTAGATTCTTTGCTCATGCAGTTTCGTTGTGCTTTTGTCTACTCCTTGATGGTCTTGTGTTTGTTTGGTCTATTCAGACCGTAATTTTAAGGAAATTCAAATGTCAACAGAATCTGGCATCGTTAAATGGTTTAACAACGAAAAAGGCTTCGGCTTTATCAAACCCGCTTCAGGCGGTAAAGACCTGTTTGTACACCACACCGACATCATCGGTTCAGGTTACAAATCCCTGCAAGAAAACCAGGAAGTAACTTTCGTGGTTGCAGATGGTCCTAAAGGTCCACAAGCTAAAGAAGTATCAGCTAAGTAATTTATTGCTAGCTACAAAAATACCGCCGCATGGCGGTATTTTTTTGTCTAAAACAATTTGTTGAGACAGGTTGTTTTTTAGCAACGCTAAAAAACAAAGAAATTTCATTTTATTTATTTAATAAAAATCAGATGCTTGTGCTCAATTTATTAAAATAGCTGTTTATATAAAAGTTGTTATTTAATAATTAAAGTTGATTTTAATAATGAGAATTATTATTATTTAAGTTCTGTTGTTGGCAAACAGTTCCCCGAACGGCAGGGCCGTACAAAAAGGGTGGGTAGCAAATTTTGTAGTGTCGCTGGTCTGATTTTTGATTTTAGGTAGTATTAATCAAGGCGTGATACAGGCCAAGCGTTTAAATTAAACAGTATGCATAAATCTTCAAACATAATTCCGACAGTACCCTTTTCAATTCGCCTGGCAGGTGCTGTTACTGCCGCGGGTATTCTTGCTACTTTGGGGTTTATCACCACTCTGGAGGCATCGGCAACTAATGCGAAAGTTGAAGAGGCGCCGGTGTTTGTTTCAATTTTTGAGGAAACGGTTTCCGAGGCGCCTCAAGGTGAAGTCATGCCTGATGTGATGCCGCCGCAGGAAGATCAGGTGGAAGAGGCTCTTCCAGAACCAGAACCAGAACCTGAGCCGGTAGTTGAGCCAAAGCCTGAGCCTGTAGTTGAACCAGAACCCGAGCCGGTAGTTGAACCAGAACCAGAGCCGGTAGTTGAGCTAGAACCCGAACCTGTCATGCCGATCAAGCCGCCAGAGCCAAAGCCGGAACCTAAGCCTGAGCCACCCAAAGTGGTTAAAAAAGAAGTCAAACCCAAGAAAAAGGTGGAACTGGAAAAAACCAAGGCAAAACCCGTGCCGAAGAGCCAGAAAGTGTCTGAACAGGCTCCCCCGGTCACCAAACCTATTGGTGTTCCTCAGGGTAATCCCAATGTGAAGCCAGGTTCATCATCGGCCGATTCGGCACCGATTGTGGTCAGACAGGTGGGTTACAGGGTGCGACCTAAAGTTAATTATCCAATGAGCTCCCAGCGGCGGGGTGAAAAAGGAACGGTTATTGTGCGTGTCCTCATTGATCGTGACGGGGCAGTCAAGCGTGTATCGGTATTAAAAGGAACGCCTTATGATGCCTTGAACAAGGCGGCGTTAAATGCCGTGCGTCAGGCACGATTTAAACCTCATACAGAAAACGGTGTGCCACGGGAAGCGCTGGCAGACATCCCAATTAAATTTGAATAAAAGGAAATAGCATGATTTCGTCATTGCTGACTTCAACATATGGTTCAATTGCACAAATTGTGACCAATACATCAGGAAATGGTAGTGTTGCTGCTGCAGCGGTCAATGATGCCACTGCAGTTGCAACTGAGGCGGGCGCTTCACAAATGCTGGGTTTTTTAATGCAAAGTGACGCAGTGGGTAAAACCCTGTTTGGCGTGCTGGTGTTCATGTCTTTACTGACCTGGTACCTCATCGTGGTTAAGGGTTTACTTAACTTGCGTGCAAGCCGTCACAGTAAAGCATTTCTTTCCCGCTTCTGGAACGCTTCCTCTTTGGAGCAGGTGGACAAGGACTTGCATAAATTTGGGGCGACTGACCCGTTTTCGCGTCTGGCTAACCAGGCCTTGCATGCGCGTGAGCATCATGCAAAATATGGGGTGACCAATTTGTCAGAAGTGGGTTCAAATGCTGATTTTGTTACCCGTACCATGCGTAAAGTCATTGATGAGGAAACCGCGCATCTGGAAAATGGGCTGACTATTCTGGGCTCGGTGGGTTCAACAGCACCTTTTGTGGGCTTGTTTGGAACCGTGTGGGGGGTTTACCATGCCCTGATCAATATCGGCATGTCCGATGGCGTCTCCATCAACAGAATCGCCGGGCCAGTGGGAGAAGCGCTGATCATGACTGGCCTGGGTCTGGCGGTGGCCATTCCTGCGGTGCTGGCGTATAACGCTTTTGTGCGGCGCAATCGGGTTGTATTGGCTTCATTGGATGGTTTTGCCTATGACTTATTTGCCTTTGTCACAACAGGACAGCAGGTGGAAGTTTCTTCCGGCAAAGTCCGTGCCTTGCGCAGTAATGGCACACATCATTAAAGCAGTGGGGTAAATAATAATGGCATTTGGAAGCTTCGACCAGAAAAACAATTCCAATCATATGGTATCGGAAATAAATATGGTTCCGCTCATTGACGTGATGCTGGTTTTGTTGGTTATCTTTATCATTACTGCGCCCTTGCTGGCACACTCCATCAAGATAGATGTGCCACAGGTAAGCAGTACCCCTGTTACCGAAGACCCTAAGTCAATTGATTTGGCCATTGATGCGAATGGCGGTATTTTTTGGAATGAATCACCCATTCCCGAGGCGGATTTGCGTGAGATGTTTATTTCACAGGCCAAAGAGGTGCCTCAACCGGAAATCAGAATTCGTGCCGATGCAAATACGCGTTATGAGCAGCTGGCCAGAATCATGGCAATGGCCAAAGGGTCGGGCTTGAAGAAGCTGGGATTCATTACCTCACCCGCTTCGCAAAACCCGGCAGACGCAGGTACAGCTGCAGCACCCGCGCCAGCACCTGCTCAATAGGGCTATGCCAGGCGCCAGGCGCGGCGCCTAAAACACAAGACTTCGTTCCCAAAAGCGGGGCCTTGTGCTTGGATCTTGTGACGTGCTTAACTCTTATCTTCGTTGCGATAATAATTGACACCGATTTTAATTCGTTCACGGCCCTGGTTTTGCCTGTGTCGGTTGGTGTCTCGAAGTGAATATACGCAGCCGCAATACTCCTGCTGGTAGAATTCTTCGCGTTTGCTGATTTCAATCATGCGGGCCGAGCCGCCGCCTTTGCGCCAGTTGTATGTCCAGTAAACCAGTTCGGGGTAACGGGCAGCCGCTCGTTCGCCACAGCCGTTAATCTGGTTCATGTCTTTCCAGCGGGAAATGCCCAGCGAGCTGGTAATGGTATCAAATCCGTGTTCGTGAGCATACAGGGCGGTACGCTCAAAGCGCATGTCGAAACAGGCAGTGCAGCGTTCGCCACGCTCGGGTGCGTTTTCCATTCCCTTGACGCGTTCAAACCAGTTGTCGACATCATAATCCACATCGATGAAAGGGACGTTATGCAGTTGTGCAAAGCGGATGTTTTCTTCCTTGCGGATTTCATATTCCTTGACCGGATGGATATTCGGGTTGTAGAAGAAAATCGTGTAATCAATACCCGATGCGAGCATTGCTTCCATGACCTCGCCAGAGCAGGGCGCACAACAGGAGTGCAGAAGCACTTTACGGTGTCCTTGGGGTAATTCCAGGACAGGTCTTTTGATATCGGTGACGGTAACCATGGCAGTAGGACAAAAATATTACAAAGATTCATTTTAGAATATTTTTGCCCTGAATTCAGGGCTTTGGCTCATTGTGAGGGATTGCCTTCCTGTCCTCGGGTGCCGGGAAAGACGATTTCCCATAGATTATCCACCGCTTTGCGTTCTCCAAGCAGCAAATTACTGTCTATGCGTGCTTTTTCCTGACCGCGCAGCCTGACTGCATGTTGCGTTTTGCGCAAAGTCCGATAAGCATCAGCCACCTCATTGGCAAGATCCTCTGGGATAAAGCCGCCTTCCGCAGCGATTTTAAGCAAAGCAATATTGCCAAGATTATCCAGCAGCCGTGGGTATTGATGTGAATAGGCCAGCACCAGGTATTGGGTCATGAATTCAATATCAACCATGCCGCCATGATCATGTTTAACATCAAACATACCTGAATGATTGGGGTGGCCAGCCCGCATTTTGGCACGCATGTCGATAATGTCCTGCCGGAGTTGCTCACGGTCCCTTTCTTTGAGCAGAATATTGCGGCGGATCTGTTCAAAGCGCTTGCCTATGGCCTTGTCGCCTGCGCAGAAGCGGGCCCGGGTGAGTGCCTGGTGCTCCCAGGGCCAGGCGTGTTCAAGCTGGTATTTTTCAAAGGTGTCAACCGAGATGGCCAGCAGGCCTGCATCGCCATCGGGGCGCAGTCGCAAGTCAATTTCGTACATCCGGCCCGAAGAGGTCATGCTGGAAAGCCAGGTGCTCAGGCGTCGTCCCAGTTTTGCGTAAACTTCAAGGGCGTAGTCGGCCGGATCATCAAAAAGCAGCACCAAATCCAGGTCTGAGGCATAACCCAGCTCTTTGCCTCCCAGTTTGCCATAGGCAATTACGGCAAAACGCGGGTAGTCAGGTACTTGCTCATTAGTCTGTTCCGGTTTGGGTTTGACGGCAGGCCAAATGCGTTTCAGGCTTTCTTCCAGTAGTAAATCGGCCAAGGCTGACAGGTGGTCGGCCAGTTTTTCAACCGATAGGCCGCCAGACAGATCCTGGGCCAATAACTGAAAACTGACCTGTTTCTGAACATCTCGCATGATGTTCATTTGTTGTTCAACATCAGGTTGTCCGTCTTGCAGTACGCAGGCGTCCAGGTCTTTGCTTAGTTGCGTGGCAATATGAGAAAAATCCACGTTTTGCATCAGGGTTTGCCAGTCGATCAGCCCATCCAGCAAAATCGGATTGCGGATCAGGTAACCGGCTGCCCAGTGGCTGGCAGACATGATGCGAGCAACTCTGGCCAGGGTTTCCGGATACTCGGCCAGCAAGGCGATATAGGCACTGCGCTGGGCAATCGCCTCAATCAGGTCAAACAGGTTACCGCAGGTCAGTTGCGGATCATCGGTTTTGGCTGCGGTTTTCAATAATGCGGGCAACAGTTTTTTCAGTCGCGTGCGGCTTGAGCCAGAAAGGGTGCGGATGCGACTGCTGTTTAGCAATGCCTTGATGCGGTTTTCAATATACTCATGGCTTTCCGGTGAAAAAAATTGTTGAATCAGTTCAGGCAGGTCAGTGTTGTCAGGCGTGTCAGAGTGATGGCTGTGATGGGTGCCAGACGCATACTCTTCACCCATGCCTGCGATACGGAATGCGTTTCGAAACGCCCGGGACACCACCCGGCGGTGTTCGTTAAGTTGTGATCGGAATGCCGCTTCTTCCATGTCCATGGCCTTGGCCAGTGCGGCAAATCGCTCGGGGTCGGCCGGCAACAGGTGAGTTTGCTCATCTTCACGATATTGCAGCATGTGTTCTAAGCGCCGCAGGAAACGATAGGCGTTTTCCAGCAGCAGACCCTCTTCCTTGGTAATGAGTCCTATGCCTATTTCGGCATGAAGGGCGGGTAACAGGCCCCTGAGTTGCAGGGATGGCATTCGGCCACCACGAATGAGCTGTGACAGCTGAACGGTAAATTCCACCTCACGAATGCCGCCTTCACCCAGTTTGATGTTATGAATGCTATCTACGCCATTGCGGTTAAGGGCTTTTCGCTGCCAGTCCTGTCGAATGCGTTCGCGTAGCTGACGTAATGAGGCAAGGGCGTCAAAATCAAAATACTTGCGATACACAAAGGGCGTGCGCAGACTTTTCAGCTGGGCAATATCCTCTTTGGGCGAGCTTTGTTCAAAATACTTGACCGGAATGATTCTGGCTTTCAGCCAGGCATACCGTTCCCATTCCCGTCCCTGGGTAATCAGGTAGTTTTCCAGCGCATCAAGACTCCATGCCAGTGGCCCGGCATCACCATCAGGTCGTAAACGCAGGTCGGTGCGAAAAACATGGCCATCGGCATTTATTTCAGACAAGACGGGCATCATGCGTTGGGTAAGGCGGCCATAAAACTCATGGTGGCTTAGAGGGCGACGGCCCGTGGTTTCACCTTCCTGAGCATACAGCATGATCAGATCGATATCGGAAGAAACATTCAATTCTTTGCCGCCCAGTTTGCCCATGCCCAGAATGATCATTTCCATGGGCTTGCCAGTTTCAGGGTTGATGGGTTCGCCATGAATGCGCACCAGATCCTGCATGATGCTCATATAAGCGTGCTGCACGGCCAGGTCGGCCAGAAAACTCATGCTTTGGGTGACCTCTTCAAAGCAGGCCAGGCCATTGATGTCCCTTACCATCAGGCCGCAGAATACCCGGTTCCTGAGCTTGCGCAAAACTTGCTTGCATTGCTCGGTGGCCATGGGTTGATGCACGGGTTGGCCACTTGCCTGTGTAAACCATTGCTGAATGATGTTGGCTGTAATAGGATGCAAAATGTCCTGGCTCAGTTCGGTTTTCAGTTGTTCATTTGTACTGATTTTACGTTGCAGGTAACCGGACCATTCAAGGGCGCGGGTTAAGCTTTTGGTTGGCATTATGCGTTCTCAAAAAATGTAAGGATATGTCTAACGACTGTTTCTGTGGCCTGAGGCAATGCAGTATTGGATATAATACACTGGACTGTAACCATCAAGATGTGAGCCGCCCCAGTGAGCGTTGCCAGGAAAATTTTACGCTATTGTCTAGTCGTTTTTATTGGTTTTTTGATTTTGCTAGCTGCCTTGTCATTGGGGGTCAGGTATTTTCTTGTTCCAAACTTGCCTCAATGGCTTCCTCAAATTCAGGCATATATCAGTAAAACGCTGGATATGGATGTTCGGGTCGAGCAATTGTCGCTTGCCTGGGAGGATAGCCCGCTCTTGCAATTGCAAGACGTCACTATTGAAAATAGTGAAAAAAATGAATATTTGAAGATTAAATCGGTTTCGGCGGGCGTAAACTGGCTGGACTTGTTACGCATGCGTCCTTTTTTGTCTGAAATCAGTATTAATAATGCAACCTTGAATATACGCAGGGATTCAGGCGGAAGCATACGTTTGCTGGGACAAATGCTGGCCGGACAGCACACAGCCAGCGTGCCCGAGACTGCGGTGGATAAGGGGGAGTTGTCCTCATTGGCAGGATGGTTGGCATCCCTGTCTTCGCTTAGTCTGATAGATACCGATTTGATCTGGATTGATGAGCAGCGTCAGGCTCGGCCATTGGTGTTATCGGGAGTCACGCTAGATATAAAGCGTGCTCATAATGAGCTTGATGTTTCATTTTTTGCCCATTTGCCCGAACAGTTGGGTCATTCTCTGGCCCTTGATGCGACTTTGAAACAGGCTCTGGATGCGGACGGGCCATTGCAATTCAGCGGTAAGGTTAATGCAAGGTTAAACGGGTTGTCTTTGCTTGATCTTGCCCCATGGGTAAACGTTCCCGGGCAGCTTCGTTCAGGATATCTTAATCATGCCGCTATTATCCTGGAAATGGACAGGAATAAAATCGGTAAAATCTCACTGGATGCCGAAGCGAAGGATTTCAGGCTGGAAGATCATTTAAGAAAACATGCCTTTATCGTTGCTTCCGGTCTTTTACGGTTAAAGCTTGATACCAGCTTCAGCAATATTCAGGCGGAAATCAGGCGGCGTTTAAGTGCCACGAATGTAGAGAAAATGCCCCATGATGATTTGGTCACGCTTACTCCCTGGACATTCTCTTTTATGGCCAGCCAGTTTTTTTATGATGACAAAACGTCCTTTAATGAGCCTGTCAGTCTTGATCAAACCAATATAACGGGGCGCTTTGAGCGCGATGAACAACAGTTTCCGTGGGTCAGCATACAACAGGGAAGCATTAAAAATGACGATATAGATATCAATGTCAGTGGCAATTGGCATTTTGATCCGAATTCGGATAATGGCATTGTTGACCTGCAAGGCGATCTTCATTCACTGAAATTGCCGCATTTGTATCGTTATTTGCCCAATGTTATTGATGAGGATGCCCTGGATTGGCTTGCCCATGCCTTTAAGGACGGCCAATTGGACAATGCGCCTTTTACGTTGAAAGGGGTTGTTGATCATTTTCCTTTTGGGCTTAGGTCACAATCCGGTGATTTTCAGGTAAAAGGCGACTATAAAAATTTGGCTCTTGATTATCACCAGGAAGAAATAAAAGGGCGTAAATGGCCAATTGTTTACTCGGAAAACGGCAGCTTTGACTTTCGGCGCGACAAGATTGCCCTGCAGTCCGGGCATGCCTATTTTTTGATTCAAGAAGATCAAAAAATTGATCTGAATGATTTTTCCGGCCTGGTATCCAATATCGAAAAAGGCACAGAGGTGGAGCTGCACGCCAATTCAATAGCACCGGCCGAAAATTTTCTGGCGTTTACCCGAATCACGCCCTTGGGTTATCTGATCAATAACGCGCTGGATACCGCTAGCGCAACAGGTACATGGCAAATTCCGTTGCGTCTGTTTATTCCGGTGAATGAGGCGGATAATGCCAAGGTAAGCGGAACCATCAATATTCAGGATGCCGATTTTCAGTTTGAGCCAGACTATCCCTGGCTAAAAAAAATGAATGGTTCCTTGCGGTTTGATGAAACCGAATTGGTGGCGCAAAAACTTGAAGGGAGCATGCTGGGCGGGCCTGTTACCCTGGATGGCAATATTGGCTCTTCAGGTAAAGCCTTGAGTATTAAAGGGATGTTTACCGGTGAGGGACTCAGGGAGATGCTGTCGGTTAAAGGCATGAGCCGGATAAAGGGGCAGGCCAAGTACGAGGCGAGGTTTGACTTTCTGGCGGGTGGAAAGGTAAATGTGCAAGTCAATTCCTCTTTGCAGGGGCTGACCCTGGATTTTCCGGGTGAAGTGGGCAAAGCCGCTGCTGTCTCAAAACCACTGCGGGCGCGCTGGATAAGTGCTGCCAGTAAAAATAACGATAATGCCAGGGTGCTTGAGCTGGACTTGGGGCAGGGCAACGTTAAGGCTATTTTTGAGCGAGATGTCCGTTTAAATACCGGCGCTTTCTTTTTTAAGGGAGGGATAGGGGTCCTGGCCGCTCCATCAATGCCCGCCAATGGTTTGAAAATATCTGCCAAGCCGGCTTTCATTGATGTCCAGCAATGGCTGGATATTATTGCTGAGTTTGATGCTGGCAAAACCGCGGGTAAACCGTCGCAGGTGTTTCCCGATGTCAGCGAATTGCAGCTGGATGCCACCTCTTTGCGTTATCTGTCACAAACCATTGCCCAGGCCAGGGTTTCGGGTATTAAAAATCCCAAATCATCCGCATGGGGCTTTCGTATTGATGCCCAGGCAGTAACTGGAGACATTGACTGGGTGCCAGGCAAGGTTGCCCATGAGGATTTTGTGGCTGCCCGTTTTGACCGTCTTGCCTTGAATTCAGGTTCTGTAAATAAAGAAGAAAACAACGTTCAGGCCAATAATAGTACCAATAAACGTTTGGATTTGCCTAGGCTGGATATTAGTGCTAAACGGTTCTGGGTGTTTGATAAAGAGTTGGGTTCTCTTAACCTGAAAGGACGTAAAAAAAACCGGCAGGATAATTGGAAGATTGACAATCTGAGCATTAACAATGCTGGCGGCTCTTTGTATGCCACCGGTGAATTTAAAACAGAAAATAACAGTACAGGGTTGGATCTTAAGCTGAACCTGAATTTTTTGGATTTGGGGAAATTGCTCTCTGTTCTGCTGGATAAAACAGTGGTTGCCGGCGGTAAAGGGCATATCAATGGTGCAATGAAATGGCCCGATATCACTGATCTTGATTTGAATCAGATTGATCTTAATCTTGAGAGTCAGGTCGCGGAAGGCAGGTTGCTGAGTATTGACTCGAAAGTGGCCAAGGCCCTGGAGTTGCTGGCTTTGCAATCGATTCGCCGGATTCCGGAGTTTGGCAGCACCTTGGGTAATTCATTTAAGGATGGCGTCAGTTTTGATATGGTTAGGGCCAAGTTGGATATGAAGCAGGGTGATGTGCAGGTTTCTGATTTTCGACTAAGTGGTCCGGCCGTGGCTATTGTGGCTTCCGGGGTGACCAATATCAACACCGAAGCGCTTGATTTTCAGGCAGTGGTGGTGCCTAATCTTGATATTAGCGGTGCTGCCATCTTGACGGGTGTGATTGTTAATCCGGTGGTTGGCGTGGGCGCTTTTCTTTCTCAATGGTTATTGCAGGCGCCTTTGCAGCGTTCATTAACGGCCAGATATTTTGTGCGTGGTACCTGGAGTGAGCCTATAATTAACGATGCCGTCTTGCCAACCGAGGAAGAGTTGAAAGATAAAGAGGCGAGCAAGAAAATCAATGATTTATACAGAAGTAATTAAATTATTTACTTGAACAGGTTGGAAATGAAAAAAACAGGATTGCTTGCCATCGTTATATTATTGGCTGGTTGTGCATTACAGGATGGTATCTCAGAGCCGGATTCAAGTGTTACCCGATATATGTGTAACAAAACGACTGCCGTGACTGATGCACAAAACGGAACAGCTGCAGCGTCTGAACAGACCTATCCCTGCACTAAAGAAGAGTTTGAGTCCATGAACAAGGTTTATGATTCCATGGAAGCATTGAGAAAGAGTCTGTAAGTTTGGCAGATGTCTTCTGGCATGATATGTGCTGCTGGTGTTAGGGCAGGAATCCAGTTGGGGATGGATGGGCTAAAAAAACAAGGCCTCATTTTCCATGAGGCCTTGAGGGTGTTTTGAGCGCTGGCAAAACCACTTGCCAGACAGATAAACTATTTTTTGAACAGAATCTTGTCAAACAATAAACCGGCAAAGGCTGCAACGGTTGCCACAGCTGCCCAGTGCATATCGCCTGAAGCACCCTGAACAACAATTACGTAAGCAGCAGTACCAAAAATGGTGCCAAAAACGGCCCTGATTGCAAAATAGGCCCAGTTTTCGTCTTCAATGGCTTTGTTGTTTTCCGGTACGGAAGCAAAGCGACAATGCTGATGGTCAAATAGGCAGGTTGCAATTGAAATGATGGAGCCAAGGGCGCCAAAGAACATGGCGATAAAACTGACAGACCAGGTAATGAGTGCGGTAAACAGACCGAATACAATCAGGCCAATCACGAAACCTCCGTTTGAAAAACGTGGTTTGCGGAATTCTTGAGTTTGATCGGGTGTTTCTGTGGAAGTGTTTTGTTGATCAAAATCAGTCATGAGTTCATACCCCTTGAAAAATAATAAAATGTGTACGTGTAAATATTGGCTTAATGATTTTAAGTACGTATTAAAGTGTATTGATTTAATGCCCGAGGTGCAACAATGAAACGGAATATTATACTAATCCTTGCGATTTCTTTAACTTTGTCTGCTTGCGTATATGGAGTGGGTGCGGCAGGCGGAAGCGGTGGCGTAGCCGTTGGCGTGGGTACGGGCGTTGCATTTTAAGTATTTTTGACAAATTAAACATAAAAAAATGATGGTTATCCACTTTTTTGGGTAAAATGACTGGTTATACTATTAATTTTTCCGCAATATAAAAGGTTTATTTAAATGCAGGCAACGGTAGAAACTCTTGAAGGCCTTGAGCGCCAGGTAAATCTAGTCATTTCGTTAGACGATATCGAAAAGGACGTTAAAACACAGCTGCAGCGTGTGGCCCGTACTGCCAAAGTACAGGGTTTTCGTCCAGGCAAGGCGCCCATTTCTGTCATAGAACGCAGTCACGGACCTGGTGTCCGCTACGATGTCATTAATCAAAAAGTAGGTCAGGAATTCGACAAAATCATCAAGGAAGCCGAGTTGCGTGTTGCCGGTATGCCTTCCATCGAACCTAAAACAGAAGGTGTTGAGGAAGGTCAGGTTGGTTTTGTGGCCAAATTCGAAATCTACCCTGAAGTTTCTCTCCCCGATCTTTCCACACTGGAAGTGGTGCGTTTTACCGCTGAAGTTGGCGATGAGGAAATCAACCGTACCGTTGATATTCTGCGTAAACAGCGTGCCACTTACGAAGCCCGTGAAGATCGTGCTGCTCAAAAAGATGATCGCGTTACCCTGGACTTCGTTGGCACCATTGATGGCGTCGAATTTGAAGGCGGCAAGGCTGAAAACTTCCCGTTCCTGCTGGGACAGGGCCGCATGTTGCCCGAGTTTGAAGAGGCAGCAACAGGCTTGAAAGCTGGTGAAAGCAAAACCTTCCCCCTGTCTTTCCCTGAAGATTACGCAGGCAAAGAAGTGGCTGGCAAAACAGCTGAATTCACTATTACGGTTAAAGAAGTGGCTGAACCTGTATTGCCTGAAGTGAACGAAGAGTTTGCCAAGTCATTGGGCCAGCCAGAGGGCAGCACTGAAAAACTGCTTGCGGAAATCCGCAGCAACATCGAGCGTGAAGTCAAAAACCGTATCCAGGGCCGTACCAAAGGCAGCGTCATGGATGCGCTGGCAAATGCGGCTACCTTTGATATTCCCAAAGCATTGGTTGATAACGACGTTCAGGCGCGTATTGCCGCCGCTCGCGAAGAGCTCAAGCAACGTGGCGTGCCTAACGCAGACCAAATGCCGATTCCTGCCGAAACATTTACACCGGAATCCGAGCGTCGCGTACGTTTAGGCCTGTTGGTGGGTGAGTTGGTTGAGCAAGCCAAGTTGCAGGTTACACCTGAGCAGGTTCGTGCCCGTATTGAAGAGTTCTCTCAAAACTACGAAAAACCCGAGCAGGTTATCAGCTATTATTTGTCTGATCGCCAGCGTCGCGCTGAAATTGAAGCGGTTGTGCTTGAAGACAACGTGGTTGACCATGTTCTGTCTTTGGCAAAAGTAGCTGAAGAAACCATCGCTTTTGACGAATTAATGGGAACAATGTAATGATGCACCGTTTTACCGATTTTTATGCGTCCATGCATGGGGGCGAGTCGGTGACGCCGACCAGCCTTGGCTATATCCCCATGGTTATAGAACAGTCTGGTCGTGGTGAAAGATCATATGATATTTATTCCCGTCTTTTGAAGGAACGTGTTGTCTTCCTCGTAGGACAGGTTAATGATCAGTCGGCCAATCTCGTGGTTGCGCAATTGCTGTTTCTAGAATCAGAAAATCCTGATAAGGATATCTCCCTGTACATCAACTCGCCGGGTGGCGGCGTTTATGCAGGCTTGGCCATATACGACACAATGCAGTTCATCAAGCCTGATGTCGCTACCTTGTGCACGGGTATGGCTGCCAGTATGGGCGCTTTTCTGTTAAGTTCCGGTGCCAAGGGCAAGCGTTACAGCCTGCCCAACTCACGCATCATGATTCACCAGCCTTTGGGTGGTGCGCAGGGCCAGGCAACCGACATCGAAATCCAGGCTCGCGAAATCCTTAGTTTGCGTGACCGCCTGAACCAGATTCTGTCCAGCAATACCGGCCAGCCTATCGAGAGAATCCGTGAGCATACCGAGCGCGATAATTACATGGCGCCCGAAGATGCTCTGGCTTACGGTTTAATTGATAAAGTACTTACCACAAGGGCCGCAGGAGTATAGTTTTGCTATACTATCCTTAAAGGTAACCTTACTGGCCGACCTTTTATACGGTCGGCCTTTTTTGCGAGATATACATACATAATATGGCAGATAAAAACAGTTCTTCCGATGGCAAAGTTTTGCATTGTTCTTTTTGCAACAAAAGTCAGGATGATGTTCGCAAGTTAATTTCAGGGCCCGGTTCGATTTTTATTTGTGATGAGTGTATTGAGCTGTGCAATGAAATTATTCGTGACAGTGCGCATGAAGATGCGCGCGAGGCAATCAAGACAGAGTTGCCTACTCCCGCACAGATCAAGTCATTTCTGGATCAGTACGTTATTGGGCAAGACCAGCCCAAGCGTAGTTTGGCGGTGGCGGTTTACAACCATTACAAGCGCATCCGTCATGGTGAGCTGAACAAAGACGAAGAGGTAGAGCTGTCCAAGAGTAATATTTTGCTCATTGGGCCTACCGGTTCAGGTAAAACCCTGCTGGCTCAAACGCTTGCCCGTCAGCTGGATGTACCCTTTGTCATGGCCGATGCCACTACCCTTACCGAAGCCGGATATGTGGGTGAGGACGTTGAAAATATTGTTCAGAAATTGCTGCAAAACTGTAATTATGACGTTGAAAAAGCGCAGCGTGCGATTGTCTATATCGATGAAATAGACAAAATATCGCGCAAATCTGACAATCCGTCCATCACTCGTGATGTGTCCGGAGAGGGTGTACAGCAAGCCCTGCTCAAATTAATTGAAGGCACGGTCGCTTCAGTTCCTCCGCAGGGCGGACGCAAACATCCTAACCAGGATTTTGTCCAGATTGATACCACCAATATCCTGTTCATTGTGGGTGGCGCTTTCGACGGACTTGAAAAGGTCATTCAAAACCGAACTGAAAAATCAGGGATTGGTTTTGGTGCCCAGGTTCAGTCAAAATCAGAAAAAGGCGTCGGAGAGGTCTTCGCTACCGTAGAACCCGAAGATATCATCAAGTTCGGCCTGATTCCCGAACTGGTTGGTCGCTTGCCGGTTGTGGCAACCCTGGAAGAGTTGAATGAAGAGGCCTTGGTCAGAATTCTGACCGAACCCAAAAATGCATTGGTAAAGCAGTTCCAGAAACTGTTTGCCATGGAAGATGTAGAGTTGGAAATTCGTCCCCAGGCATTGGTTGCCATTGCCAAAAAAGCACTGAAACGTAAAACTGGTGCCCGTGGTCTTCGCTCTATCCTAGAGGCTGCGCTCATGTCAACCATGTTTGACCTTCCATCCCGTAAGAATGTTATTAAAGTTGTGCTCGATGAGGCCGCTGTCAATGGTACCGGTACCCCGTTACTGCTTTTCAGTGATGATGCCGAAGCAGAGAAGGTATCTTCTTCAAACACTAAAACCCGTAATTTAAAAAACGCAGCAGCATAAACAACATTTTGTTAGTATATGGAGACAAGCCTTGAATTTTTCGGTTTGGCCTCCATATTCCTATCATTATTATTTATAACAGATTGTTTTCAAGGAAATTGCTTATGTCTGCGAGTCAAATTTTGCCTGCAGAATCAATAGAGTTGCCGTTGTTGCCTTTGCGTGACGTAGTGGTTTTTCCCCACATGGTTATTCCTTTGTTTGTAGGTAGGCCCCGTTCCATTCGTGCCCTAGAGGCTGCCATGGAGGCTGGTAAGCAAATCATGCTGGTTGCTCAAAAAACGGCCAACAAAGATGAGCCAGCGCCTGAAGATATTTATGAAATTGGCAGTATTGCCACTATTTTGCAAATGTTGAAACTTCCCGATGGTACCGTCAAGGTGCTAGTGGAAGGGCTTCAGCGTGCGCACGTTGAGGAAATCCGGGATACGGAATCCAATTTCATCGGTAAGGTAATGCCTATTGTTCCGTCCAGTGAAGGGACCGCTGAACTGGAAGCCTTGCGCCGTACGGTCGTGTCCCAGTTTGATCAATACGTCAAACTCAATAAAAAAATACCGCAGGAAATCCTTTCTTCATTAAATAACATAGAAGAAACTGATCGCCTGGCCGATACCATTGCTGCCCATTTGCCCTTAAAACTGGAGCAGAAACAAAACCTGCTTAACGAGCTTGATGTAACCGGTCGTCTTGAAGCGCTTTTAAGCCAGATAGAGGCCGAGATCGATATCCTTCAGGTTGAAAGGCGCATTCGTGGTCGCGTTAAAAAGCAAATGGAAAAAAGCCAGCGCGACTATTACCTGAACGAACAGGTAAAAGCCATCCAGAAAGAACTGGGCGAAGGCGAAGAAGGTGCTGACCTTGAAGAGCTTGAAAAGAAAATTGAAGCTGCGCAAATGCCCAAGGAAGTGCGGGCCAAGGCCGATGCCGAGCTTAAAAAACTGAAGTTGATGTCACCCATGTCAGCCGAGGCAACGGTTGTCAGGAACTACATTGATACCCTGATTGGCTTGCCATGGAAGAAAAAAAGCCGTATCAATACTTCGCTTGAAAATGCTGAAAAAATTCTTAACGATGACCATAACGGACTTGAGAAGGTAAAAGAACGAATTATTGAATACCTGGCTGTACAGCAGCGGGTTGATAAGGTTAAGGCGCCTATCCTTTGTCTGGTGGGACCTCCTGGAGTGGGTAAAACCTCACTGGGTCAGTCTATTGCACGTGCAACTAACCGCAAGTATGTTCGTATGGCCTTGGGTGGTGTTCGTGATGAGGCTGAAATTCGTGGTCACCGCCGTACTTATATTGGCGCAATGCCGGGCAAGATTTTGCAAAACATGACCAAGGTAGGTGTTCGCAACCCGCTGTTCTTGTTAGATGAAATCGATAAACTGGGTATGGATTTCCGTGGCGATCCGTCTTCTGCCCTGCTCGAGGTACTGGACCCAGAACAAAATCATACGTTTCAGGACCATTACGTTGAAGTTGACTACGATTTGTCTGATGTCATGTTTGTGGCTACCAGCAATTCATTGAATATTCCTGCCGCTTTGCTGGACCGTATGGAAGTGATTCATCTGTCAGGTTACACCGAAGATGAAAAAGTACATATTGCCCTTGATCATCTGATTCCAAAGTTAATGAAAAACAATGGCGTCAAAGAGGCAGAGCTTAAGATTGAGGAAAGCGCGGTACGTGATATTGTTCGCTATTACACACGTGAAGCGGGTGTGCGGGCACTAGAGCGTGAACTGGGTAAAATTTGCCGAAAAGTCATCAAGGCAATCCTTATGGGTGCCAAGTCTACGTCCAAAACGGCTGCCAGCAAAGCGACTGCACCTGTTATCGTAGTGACCAATGAAAACCTTGGGCAGTATCTGGGTGTGCGTAAATATACCTTTGGTATGGCCGAGAAAGAAAACCAGGTTGGCCAGGTAACCGGTCTGGCCTGGACGGAAGTGGGTGGCGATCTGTTAACCATCGAGGTTGCGGCCGTCACCGGTAAAGGTCTTATTCAGCATACGGGTTCTTTGGGCGATGTCATGAAGGAATCCATGCAAGCGGCGCGCACGGTGGTAAGGTCGCGTGCACACAGGCTGGGTTTTGCCGATAGTATCTTCGAGAAAAAAGATATCCATATCCACGTTCCCGAAGGCGCAACACCTAAAGATGGTCCTTCTGCAGGTATTGCCATTACTACCGCTTTGGTTTCAGCCTTGTCGGGCATTCCGGTGCGGGCTGATGTCGCTATGACCGGTGAAATTACCTTGCGGGGTGAAGTGCTGGCCATTGGTGGGCTGAAAGAGAAACTGCTGGCGGCACATCGCGGTGGTATCAAAACGGTTCTTATTCCTGAAGAAAACGTCAAGGACTTATCTGAGATTCCAGATAACGTTAAAAACCATCTGGAAATTATTCCTGTGCGTTGGATTGATCGTGTTCTTGAGGTTGCACTGGAGCGTTTGCCAACACCATTGTCAGAAGCTGAAATTGCCAAGCTGGCCCAAGAAGCATTGGCTGCAAGCAAAACGCCAGCCAGTGTTGATAATCCGGTAAAACATTAAAGCATTGACATATTCAAGCTTAAATGTTGGCTAGAAATAAAAAATCCAGATTTTCATCTGGATTTTTTATTGCTTGCAAGTTTGAGGATTTAAAAACCCAGATCGTTGCGAAGGCGTTCTTTTTGCTGTCGCAGGTTTTGCAGTTTTTCAAATTCGGGGCTGTTTGTATTGATATTGCCTGGATTGGTGTTGCCGCTATTGATGGGGGCTGGAAAGTTGCTAAAGGGTGAGCCCTCTCCGGTCTCGAAGGGAGGCGGTTCGGGGGTGATTGCCGGTGCTGCGCCCGGTGCTGGGAAATTGGTTTGCGGTGCAGGGAAACTGTTGTTAATGGTCGTATCACCTGATGCATTGCTGTTCAGGCTGTCAGTGGCTTCAAACAGCTGCTCATTGGAGGCTGGTGCAACAGGTGTGGGAAAAGGACTGGGTGGTGCCAGTGGTACGGGCGGGATGGCTTGTTTGAGGTCCGGATTTATTTTAAGTGCGTGGGGTTCGTCAGGGACTTCGGGTGCCGATTCGGGCTTGGTAGCTGGCTGCGTGGCGATGGCAGGTATTTGTGGTGTTGGGGCAGTAACGTTAACAGCAGGCTCCTGTTGTTTGGATTCGGCAGGTTGGTTTTGGTTTAAAGGATCCTTGCCAGATTCAGTAGGTAAGATAGCCGGGTTTTCTGTTGGCGCCAGTTGGGATTCATCGGGTAGCTGGATGGTGCCCGAGACGGTAGGTCCGGATTGGGTGCCGTTGTTTTGCATCAGGCTGTTTTCAACGCCCTTGACGGGTGGGCGGGTAAAAACGTCATAAACAGATTTTCCAATGAAAAACAGAACGACTGTTGCCACAATGGCCAGAATGGTATTTGAAATAATTGGTTTAGCCATACTTTAAAAGTGAAGATTTAAATGGGTTGATGGGGGTTCAGACCAGGCCTGATTAATTGAAAATATTATTGCCGAATTTGTAAAGGCCATCAAAGAAACGCTCAATGGCACTTACATTCATTTCACTGGTACTTTCACCCAAAATAATAATTTTGGTTTTATATTGATTGCCCGTATTATTGCCTGTTTGGCTGCCATAGGCATTGGGTTGGGTGTAGGCCAGCCGATTTTTGTCAATGCCACGGTCGGTAAGTGCTTTCATGAGTGTTAATGAGCGCACTTCCTGCAGCTCCTGGTTCAGCTCGCTTGAGCCGGTATTTTCAGAAATGCTGTCAATCAGTACTTTGCGATGGGGGCGTTCTTTAAGTAACTCGGCCACTTTGTTCAGATAGGGGGCCGCATTGGAAGAGAGGGCGGCTGAGCCGGGCATAAATAAATCGCTGTCGCGAGAAGTGAGTGCAACGCCACGGGTATCTTGCGTAATTTGAAGGTGACTCATTCCGTTATTACCCGTGTTCAGGCTTGAGCAAGCGCTTAACAGGCAAAAAAAAGCAAGAGCGAAACCAAGGTGAATGGATTTGAATGGTTGCATGAGTCTAAATATTGAGAATAAACAATGGGTTAAATTGTAACCCAGATTAAGGGTGTAATGGTTTAGCAGTTTTGTCAGTTGCGCTATTTTGTAACCAGTCTTGATACAAGGGTAAATTCATGAATTGCTTACGGATTGCAGGGACATCAATAACAGGAGGCGCTGAAAATAATGCATGTTTGGTCTGTTTTACAACATTTGATGATGTTTTTTCCATGCAAACACGGCTTTTAATATGCCAAAACACAGAAAATGTTAGAATCAATTAATTATTGTATTTGATAGAGACTGAAATAAATGAGATCCTTAACTGCACGAACTACGAGAACAGAAACCCCAAATTTCTAGTCGCGATCGTGAGAGTTTTATATAGTGAATTTTTCTTGCAGTCTCATCCATAGCGCGACTAAACACTAGTCGCGTTTTTATTTTTTATTAGGGCATTTTAAATGATTCAGATTACTTTACCAGATGGTTCCCAGCGCCAATTCACCGACCCTGTCAGTGTAGGTGAAGTAGCTACTACTATCGCGCCTAGCCTGGGTAAAGCTGCCTTGGCGGGCAAAGTGGTTGTAGGGTCTGAACAAGCCAGGTTGGTGGATACCAGTTTTGTCATTACACAAGATGCACAATTGTCCATCGTCACCGCCAAAGATCCCGAAGGTCTGGATCTTATCCGTCATTCTACCGCCCATTTGCTGGCCTATGCCGTCAAATCGCTATTCCCCGATGCGCAGGTTACTATTGGCCCTGTGATCGATAACGGTTTTTACTACGATTTTTCTTACAAGCGTGCTTTTACGCCCGAAGATCTGCAGAAAATTGAAAAGAAAATGCAGGAACTGGCTAAAAAAGATGAAGTGGTTACCCGTGAAGAGTGGCTGCGTGACGATGCGGTTGCTTTTTTCAAAGAGCAGGGCGAGCACTACAAGGCTGAAATTATTGCCTCTATTCCGTCCAATGAACCCATCAGCCTGTATCGTGAAGGTGACTTCATCGATTTGTGTCGTGGTCCACACGTGCCTTCAACCGGCAAATTGAAGGTTTTCAAGCTTATGAAGGTGGCTGGTGCTTATTGGCGTGGCAATAGCAATAATGAAATGCTCCAGCGTATTTATGGTACCGCCTGGGCCACCAAAGAAGAGCAGGCCCAGTATTTGAACATGCTTGAAGAGGCCGAAAAGCGGGACCATCGCAAGCTGGGTAAAGAACTGGATCTGTTTCATTTTCAGGATGAGGGCCCAGGTCTTGTTTTCTGGCACCCCAAAGGCTGGAGGATCTGGCAGCAGGTAGAGCAGTATATGCGCAATGTCTACATTGATAACGGTTACCAGGAAGTCAAGGCGCCTCAAATTCTGGATTTGTCCCTGTGGAAAAAAACCGGGCACTGGGATAACTATAAAGAAAACATGTTCACCACCGAATCCGAAAATCGGGTTTATGGACTTAAACCAATGAACTGTCCTGGTCATGTCCAAATTTATAATTCGGGCTTGCATTCATATCGTGAACTGCCCATTCGCTATGGTGAGTTTGGTCAGTGTCACCGTAACGAGCCCTCAGGTTCCTTGCATGGCATGATGCGTGTACGCGGTTTTACCCAGGATGATGGTCACATTTTCTGTACCGAAGACCAGCTGCAAGATGAATGCACGAATTTTACCGCCCTGTTGCAAAAGGTTTATCGTGACTTTGGCTTTACCGATGTGCTGTACAAAGTGGCTACCCGTCCTGAAAAGCGCATTGGTGATGATGCCATTTGGGACAAGGCTGAAGAAGCCTTAATGGAAAGCCTGCGCCGTTCCGGCTGCGAGTTTGAAATTTCTCCCGGAGAGGGTGCTTTTTATGGCCCTAAAATTGAATATACCCTGAAAGATGCCATTGGACGTCATTGGCAGTGTGGCACCGTTCAGGTTGACTTTTCCATGCCGGTACGTTTGGGGGCTGAATATGTCGATGCCTCCGATCAGCGTCGTGCGCCAGTGATGGTGCACCGGGCCATTCTGGGTTCCCTTGAGCGCTTTATCGGTATGTTGATTGAAAACTATGCAGGTGCCTTGCCACCATGGCTGGCCCCCGAACAAGTGGTGGTATGCCCCATCTCAGAGGTGTTTTCCGACTATGCCAACAAGGTAGTGGGTATCCTGAGCAAGGAAGGTTTCCGTGCTTCCGCCGATTTGCGAAATGAGAAAATCACTCGTAAAATCAGGGAAAACAGTATGCAGAAAGTACCTTATATCCTGGTTGTTGGCGAAAAAGAGCAGGAAAATGGCGCTGTGGCCGTCCGTGGCCGCGGCAATCTTGATTTGGGTGTACTATCTGTCGATGATTTCGTCGCGCGTCTTCGCACTGACGTGGCTTTACGTCAAGATGTCAAGGCGTAATTTATTATCTTTTTAAGGAGTTGTTAACATCGCAACCGAAAAATCCCATCGCATAAATGCTGAAATACGCATTCCTGAAGTTCGTCTGATTGGCCTCGAAGGAGAGCAGTTAGGCGTTGTGAAAACACTTGAAGCCATTCGTATGGCTGAGCAGGCAGATGTCGATCTCGTCGAGATCGCGCCTAATGCGTCGCCTCCGGTTTGTCGTTTGATGGATTACGGCAAATTTAAATACCAGGAGCAAAAGCGTCAGCAAGAAGCCAAGGCCAAGCAAAAAGTGATTCAGGTCAAGGAAGTCAAGTTCCGTCCTGCCACCGATGAAGGTGACTATCAGGTCAAGCTTCGTAACCTGCGTCGTTTTATCGATGATGGTGACAAAGCCAAGGTAACACTTCGTTTCCGTGGACGTGAAATGGCACACCAGGAACTGGGTATGCGCGTGTTAGAACGAATTCGGGAAGATCTGGGCGATACGGTCCAGGT
>JBBADT010000014.1:0-51301 GCA_041656315.1 Advenella sp. | reverse complement strand
CTTATGCAAAAGGCATATTGTGTGCCTTGTTTATTTTCCCAAGGAAGAACAATGAGTTTGAAAAAAGCATGGCTGGCAGTCTGTCTGGCATCGTTGCCAATGGTGGCACAGGCACAATCCGCTGATTTGACTTCGCTTATTGAGGCGGCAAAAAAAGAAGGTCGTGTGGACAGTGTGGGTATGCCTGACTCATGGGCTAACTGGAAAGATACCTGGGCTGACCTGAAAACCAACTACGGACTGGAACACCAGGATACCGATATGTCTTCAGCCCAGGAAATTGCCAAGTTTGCGGCAGAAAAAGAAAACGCAACGGCTGATATTGGCGATGTTGGTCAAAGTTTTGGCCCTATCGCGGTTGACAAGGGAGTGACCCAAGCCTATAAACCCACTACCTGGAATGAAATTCCTGCATGGGCGAAAGACAAGGATGGTCATTGGGCAGTGGCTTATACCGGCGCAATCGCTTTCATCATCAATAATGACACGGTTAAAAATGCACCCAAAAGCTGGAAAGACCTGACCTCTGGCACGTATAAGGTTACTTTGGGAGATGTCGGCGTAGCGGCACAGGCCAACAATGCAGTGCTGGCTGCGGCGGTTGCTTTGGGTGGCAATGAAAAAAACGTTACCCCGGCCCTGGAACTGTTTGGTGAACTGGCCAAGCAAAAACGCCTGTCTTTAAGTAATCCAACACTGGCCACCCTTGAAAAAGGTGAAGTGGAAGTAGGGGTATTGTGGGACTTCAATGCACTTAACTATCGTGACCAGATTGATCCCAAGCGTTTTACCGTTGTGATTCCTGAAGACGGCTCAATCATGGCGGGTTATGCCACTATTATCAATAAATACGCCAAGCACCCCAATGCGGCCAAACTGGCACGTGAATACATCTTCAGTGATGCCGGCCAAAACAATCTGGCCAAGGGTTATGCCCGTCCCATTCGCGATAAGGTTGTGTTGACTGAAGAAGCCAAAGCCAGGTTGTTGCCTGCCGAAGCTTACAAAAATGTTCAGCCCATCAAAGACCAGGCTGCCTGGGATGCCTTGTCCAAGAAACTGCCTGAGCTGATGCAGGAACATGTGCTGATTCATCAATAAGCTCAAAAACCATGCATCAACATAAAGTTATACTGATTCTGATCGACGGCTTGGGCTGGCATGTGGCCAAGCACGCCATGGGTTATTTGCATGCGTTATGTGAAAGCCGCCAGGCCTCGGTGTTCAAGCTGCAGTGCGAGCTGCCATCGCTGTCCCGTCCTTTGTACGAATGTATTTTAACGGGCAGCAATCCGGTGGTGTCGGGTATCCGGCATAACCAGATTGTGCAACTCTCCAAGCAGGAAAGCATTTTTCATCTTGCCCGCAAGGCCGGGCTGAAAACAGCGGCCGCTGCTTACAGCTGGATCAGTGAACTTTATAATCGCGCACCGTATGATGCGGTGCGCGACCGTTTTACCAATGATTCGTCATTCGCCATTCAGCATGGAATCTTCTATCATGAAGATACCTATCCAGACTCCCATTTATTGCTGGATGCCGAACATTTGCGCACAACCCATGACCCCGATTTTCTTTTTATTCATACCATGAATGTGGATGATATGGGGCATCGTTCGGGTGGGGACAGTGCCGATTACCGTAATGCAGCCCGTAAAGTGGACGTGTTGTTGTCGCACTATTTGCCTGTCTGGCAGGAGCAGGGTTATAAAATTATTGTCACTGCCGATCATGGAATGAATGTCGATCATAGCCATGGCGGGCATTTGCCCGAGGAACGGGAAGTGCCGCTTTTCCTGGTGGGGCAGGGGTTTAATCACAAGGCTGCGGGCACTGACATCAAACAGGTCCAGATACGGGATTTGTGTGCGTTGGCCTTGGGGATTGTCGTCAACCGGAACGATGAACTGAAAGCTTTCCTCTCATGATGCCCGCCAAGCCTTCCAGGGCCCATTTATGGCTCTTTGTTCCTTTTGTGTTGATGCTGGGTGCTTTTTGCCTGGCTCCCACCTATTGGGTGCTGGTTAACAGTTTTATGGCAGACGATGGTGGTTTTACGCTGGGCAACTATAAAAAAATTTTAAGTAGCAAGTTTTACCTGATTGCGATTGAAAACAGTTTCTGGTTATCACTGTACTCCAGTTTTCTCGGGCTGCTGATTGGCCTGCTGGCTACTTCGTCATTACGATTCGTGCAAGGTAAAGTTCGGCAATGGGTGATTGCCTTTGTGAATATGAGCAATAACTTTGCCGGCGTGCCCTTGGCGTTTGCGTTCATTATTATTTTGGGAACCAATGGTGCCATTACGCTACTGCTGAATAAAATGGGTTTTCTGAACGGGTTTGATTTGTACACCCGTGCCGGATTGACGGTGGTGTATACCTATTTTCAGATTCCCTTGGCTATTTTGCTGCTCTACCCGGCGTTTGATGCCCTGAAGGATGATTGGGAAGAAGCATCCCGATTGCTGGGCGCCAGTACTTTTGATTACTGGCGCAAGGTGGTGTTGCCCATTCTTTTCCCTTCCTTGCTGGGTACTTTTGTGTTGCTGCTGGCCAATGCACTGGGGGCATATGCCACGGCATTTGCGCTCACGGCCAGTAATGTTAACCTGATCCCGATTCGTATCGGGGCCCTGGTTGCCGGTGATATTTCCCTGAACCCGAACTTGGCCGCGGCGCTTTCCATTGTTCTGGTTGTGCAGCTGGTAATGGTTACCATTATTAACCAGTGGCTGATGCGCAGGAGACGTTATGCATAAACAGGACCCCAGACAGGGCTTGCATCTGCTTGTGATTGGCGTGGTTATGTTGATCTTGCTGGTGCCCTTGTTGGCCACGTTTTTGTATTCCATTTCAACTTCCTGGGGCGCAACCATTTTGCCTGATGCCTTAAGCTTGAAGTGGTATGTGCAACTCTGGAGCGATCCTCGTTTCCTGATGGCCTTTGGCCGATCTGTTTTCCTTTGCATGGTTTCCATTATCGTTAGCCTATTGGTGATTGTGCCGTTGGCTTTTATGATGGAATACCGTTATCGGCAATGGCAGAAAATCATGGATCTGGTGATTTTGCTTCCATTTGCCATGCCTCCAATTGTTGCCACGGCAGGCTTGCTGCAAATTTACGCCGGCTCACCCGTGATGGGTACTCCCTGGATTCTGGTGGGCTGCTATTTCACGATTGTGTTGCCCTTTATGTATCGTTCCCTGGTTAATAATCTGCGGGCCCTGAACCTGCATGATTTGATGGATGCCTCCAGTTTGTTGGGCGCCAGCAGTTTTCAGGGGTTTATGCAAGTGGTGCTGCCCAATATCCGCAAGGGCATTGCCTCGGCCTGGTTCATTGCCTTTTCACTGCTGTTTGGTGAATTCGTTTTTGCCAATATGCTGGTGGGAACCCGCTTTGAAACCCTGCAGATTTACCTGTTCAATATGCGCCAGACCAGTGGCCATTTTACCAGTGCTATTGTGATCAGCTATTTTGTGTTCATTCTGCTGTTTACCATGCTTGCTAACCGTTTCAATAAAACTTAAATCATGTCCTATTTAACCGTTTCCAATTTGGCCAAGCGATTTGGCGATTCCCTTATTCTTGATGAGTTGAGCTTTACTATTGAAAAAGGTGAGTTTGTGACCTTGTTGGGCTCAAGCGGTTGTGGCAAATCTACCTTGTTACGTTGCATTGCCGGCTTGACCCAGCCAGATAGCGGGTATATTCAGGTAGACAATGAAAACATTACGTTTGCTCCGGCCCAGCACCGGGGTATTGGCATGGTATTTCAAAGTTATGCCCTGTTTCCCAATATGACCGTGGAAGCCAATATTGCCTTTGGCCTGAATTTGCGAAAAATGGACAAGGGGTTGGTGCAACAGAAGGTGAGGCAGGCGATTGCGCGGGTCGAATTGCAAGGCAAGGAAAAAAACATGCCGCATGAGCTGTCGGGCGGCCAGCGTCAGCGGGTGGCCCTGGCCCGGGCCCTGGTTATGGAGCCTCGTATTCTGTTGCTGGATGAGCCCCTGTCTGCACTGGATGCCCGTATTCGCCGCCATTTGCGACAGCAAATCCGCCAATTGCAGCAAGAGTTGCAGCTAACCACTATCTTTGTCACCCATGATCAGGAAGAAGCCCTGATGATGTCAGACCGGATTTTTTTAATGAACCAGGGCCGTATCGAGCAATCGGGTTCGCCAGAGCAGTTGTATGCACGGCCCAATAGCAATATGGTGGCGCAGTTCATGGGCACCTACAATTTTCTGGATGCAGGCAATACGCAGCGCTGGCTTGGTTTGCAAACACCTAATGGTGTGGCTATCAGGGCCGAAGCGATCATCCTGGATCATCCTTCCCTGTCTTTTGGCAAGAAGGTTTCCCAGCCGATTGCATCTATTATTACCGAGAAACATTTGCTGGGCAGTGTGGTGCGCTGTAAGGTGATGGCAGAAAACACAGTGCTAACCATAGACAGCCTAAATAACCAGTTTTTGCCCAAGCTGGACATCGGCAGCAAAGTATACCTGCGCATTGACCCTTGTGAGTGCGTGGTTTTGCAAAATTAATAGCTGTAAAAAGCTATAAAAAAGCTATAAAAAACAAATTGCCTCCTTCGCTCAAGTAGCGGCAGGAGGTTTTTTTATAACAGGGCTATGATTTTTACCGGTTTTTAAAGGGTGTCTGATGAAGATCCGTGCCATGCCTTGCCAAGTGGATGAATTTACGTTTGTTACTTGATCGCAATTTTAGTAATTACCCTTAAATACAAAATAATTTATGTGTGTGAAAATTAATTCACATACAAGAATTTAATAACGGGGTATTTATGCATAAATGGATTGTTAAAGAAAACGAAATTGAAGGGTATAGTCCGGCCAATCATACGGGTACTGTTAACAAAAGGTTGATCAGTGCTGAAACGGTAGGCGCAAAACACATGGAAGTCCTGATCGGGACAATAGAAAAAAATCAGGGGGCTCTGCCGCATGCGCATCCAGACCTTGAACAGGTCTGTTATTTGATTTCTGGTAGCGCCGATGTGGAAATGGATGGAGAAAAAGGGAAGCTGGAGCCAGGCGATTGCTGTTATTTCCCTCCTTATAAAAAACACATTTTTACCGTCACCAGTGAAGAGCCTGCCAGGGTACTTATTATTTACTCACCCCCATATGAAGAAAAACCGGAAAGAGTCATTCGTTAGGTAATGGCTGGATAAAACCAAATTAAAAATTAAAGGAGACATAATGTATAAAACAGGCATCAAGAAAAAAATGACTGTTCTGGCCCTGAGCCTTTTCAGCAGTAGCGTATTGGCAGCGTACCCGGAACAGCCTATTACGCTGGTGGTACCCTTTCCAGCTGGCTCCGGCACAGATGCAGTAGGTCGTATTTTTGCCTCAGAAATGTCATCCCGTTTGGGACAGCCAGTAATTGTTGAAAATAAACCCGGTGCCAATGCGACGATTGCAGCGCAGCATGTTGCAAAATCAAAACCCGATGGCTATACGATATTAATTTCCACCAATACACCTTTATCTGCCGCACCCTGGCTAATGAAAAATGTATCTTATGATGTGGTTAATGATTTTACGCCTGTAGCACGCGGTGGAAATTTGCCTTTTATTCTAATTACTCATGCCGGCAAACCTTATCAAACGGTCAAGGACTTGGTTGAGTATGCCAAGGCCAATCCTGGTAAGTTAAATTATGCTTCGGGAAACAGTACCGGAATTGTGGCAGGGGCAACATTGGGGAATACTGCGGATATTGATATTTTGCATGTGCCTTATAAAGGCACGCTTCAGGCAATCACCGATCTGATTGGTGGGCAGGTTGATTTTATGTTTACCGATCTGGCCTCAGGTATCCCTTTCGTGAAGTCCAATAAGGTCAAGGCTTTGGCTGTTTCTACCGCCAAGCCCAGTGCCTTGTTGCCAGAGTTACCCTCTATGGAGGCCGCAGGCATTAATAATTTTGATATTAATTCCTGGAATGGCTTTCTTGGACCGGCGGGATTACCAGATGAGGTTGTCAGTACGTTGAATAAAACCATTAATGAAATTGTGGACAACAAAGAGGTCAAGCAAAAACTTGCTAATCTTGGGTTTGACGCTTTTAGTGGAACACAGCAGGAATTTGCCGACTTCGTGAAGCAGCAATATGTGTTGTGGGGTGATTTGATTAAAGCAGCTGGCATTGAGCAGAAATAATATGAGTCATCATTATGAACCAAACCCGGGCCCATTAAGTGGAATCAGGGTACTTGATCTAAGCTCGGTGGTGATGGGCCCGTTTGCCACCCAGATGCTGGCTGATCTGGGGGCAGATGTGATCAAGGTGGAGCCGCCTTCCGGGGACAACATGCGCAAGGTTGGTCCTATGGTCAATGAAGACATGGGGGCGCTTTATTTGCACCTGAACCGTAATAAGCGTTCCATTGTGCTGGACCTGAAAACCGCGCAGGGAAGACAGGCCTGCCTGGCGCTGGCCAAAACCGCCGATGTGTTTTTGTACAACGTGCGTCCGCAGGCCATGGCCCGTCTTGGGTTATCTTATGAAGACGTGTCGGCAGCCAATCCCGCCATTGTTTATGCCGGCGCCTACGGTTTTGGGACCGATGGCCCCTATGCAGGAAAACCGGCTTATGATGATTTAATCCAGGGCATGACCGGTATTCCAGTCTTGTACGAGAAAAACTCGGGTGATGAGCCCCGCTATGTGCCTCTTACGCTGGCAGATAGGACCATTGGCTTGCAGGCAGCTATTGCCTGTCTGGCCGGTGTCATTCAAAGCAGGGCTTCGGGTAAAGGTCAGTCAATTGAAATTCCCATGTTTGAGGGGATGAGCCAGTTTGTGCTGGGAGATCATCTGGGTGGAAAAACTTTCGTACCTGAAAAAGGGGATATGGGTTATGCACGTTTGCTGGCTACGCATCGCAAACCTTATAAAACCGCCAATGGCCACATCAGCGTATTAATTTATAACGATAAACACTGGAAAAATTTTTTGCTCCTGATTGGGCGGGAAGATTTGGTTGAGGGGTCCATATTTTCCAGTCATTCGGTGCGTGCCGACAATATTGCCGAGGCATACAGTTTTGTGGCGCAGGTACTTGCTGAAAAAAACAGCGAATATTGGCTGGGCTGTTTTGCCCGGGCAGATATTCCAGCTGCCCCTTTATACAGTGTGGAAGACTTGATGGAAGACTCGCATATCAAAGCGGTTAACCAGGTTGTGGAAATGGATCATCCCACCGAGGGAAGGATTCGTACGCCGGGAACGCTGGGTAAATATTCGGCAACACCTTTAAAAATATACCGCCATGCTCCCAATCTTGGTGAACATACCGAAGAGGTTTTAAAAGAAACGGATCTGGATCAGTCGGTGATTGATTATCTGACAAATAATACGGAAACACGCAAATCATGATTGTTGAATTAAGTAATGAGCAGCAGATGCTAGTGGAGGCAGTAGAAAACCTATGTGCCGATTTTGATGATGACTATTGGCATGCCAGGGATACCGATGGTCAATATCCTGAAGCGTTTTACAAGGCGCTGGCAGAGGCGGGCTGGTTGGGTATTGCCATGCCCGAGGCCTACGGTGGGGCAGGGCTTGGGATGACCGAAGCCGCTTTGCTGATGAAAACCATCTCCCGTTCCGGGGCCGGTTTTACCGGTGCATCGGCTGTGCATATGAATATTTTTGGCCTGAACCCGGTAGTGGTGTTCGGCTCCGAAGATTTAAAGCAGCGTGCTTTGCCCCCGCTTATTCAGGGTAAGCAAAAAGCCTGTTTTGCCGTTACTGAACCCGATGCTGGGCTGGACACCACCAAGCTTAAAACCAGAGCTGTCAGGAAGGGCAATAAATATATTGTCCATGGCCGCAAAATCTGGATTTCCACCGCCCAGGTAGCAGATAAAATGCTGTTGCTGGCACGTACTACACCGCTTGAAGAAGTCAGCAAGCCCACCCAGGGCCTGTCCCTGTTCTACACAGATCTTAATCGTGACTATGTTGAAGTGCGTGAAATTGAAAAAATGGGACGCAAGGCCGTGGATTCAAATATGCTATTTTTTGACGGGCTGGCAATTCCAGAAGAAGACCGGGTGGGTGAAGAAGGGCGGGGTTTTGAATATATTCTGCATGGCTTGAATCCGGAGCGAATTCTGATTGCTTCCGAAGCGGTGGGGCTGGGGCAGGTTGCCCTGCAAAAGGCCACCCAGTATGCCAAAGAACGGGTGGTGTTTGGCCGGGCCATTGGTACTAATCAGGGTATTCAACACCCGTTGGCACAGGCCTGGATGCATCTGGAGGCCGCAGACCTGATGGTTAGCAAGGCAGCCAGTTTGTATGACAGCAATAAACCGTGTGGGGAATTTGCCAATACAGCGAAATATCTGGCTGCTGAAGCGGCATTCAATGCGTGCCAAACGGCGATTCAAACCCTGGGTGGCATGGGGTATGCCAAAGAGTATCATGTAGAGCGTTATTTAAGAGAGAGCTTTATTCCGCGTATTGCTCCAGTCAGCCCACAGCTGATTATGTGTTTTATTGCGGAAAAGGTACTTGGCCTGCCCAAATCATATTGAATGGATCAAGGTTAAACTGATCTGGCTGCGGCTCAAGCATAAAAGCGTGCCAGATCTGCTGGCCTGTTCATCCTGTTCAGGCGGATTTTTCAATAAACGTACTAATGACTCTTAGTTTTTGGGCGAAATCTTCCAGATTTGCCTGAATCCGGTACAAGGGCCCGGCAATGGAAATGGCATAGTAGCTGCCAGAAAGCTTGACTGGCCAGGCCAATGCGCCTACATCGGGAATGGATTCACCAAAATTCCCAAACCAGCCCCTTTGCAATGATTGCTCTATGTCTGCCAGAAAAGCCGCTTTGCCAGCAATGGTTTTGGTATTGAAGGCGTGAAAAGGTAGATGGCTTAGCACTTCTTCCTTTTCATCGTCATCCAGGGTTGAAAACAGGGCCTTACCCAATGAGTTTGCATTAATTTCTTTTTGCTCACCGGCCATCGCCACATAATGAATCGGATTGGCGGAAGGCAAGACTTCCAGATAAAGCACTTTTTGGTTGTTATGCAGTTTGCCAATCACAACCGTTTCATTAGTGATGTTGCGCAACTCTTCCAGGCTTGGGTAAATGCGCTCCAGAATCGGGTCGGCAGCCGAAATTTTTTGTGCCATGGCCAGCAGCCGTCCGGTAGGGTAGTAACCAGCCCGACGGTTGGTTTCATACAAATATCCCAAACTGACCAGCGTCCTGATAAGTGCAAGGCAGCTGGACATGGGGGCATTTAACAATTTCGCCAGTTCAGACAGGGCCAGAGGACGACATTCCTTGGCGTAAATTTCAATGATTTCAATGACCCGAAGCGCCGTTTTGACATTGGTTTCTTTAGGCGCTTGGCGTGGAATGGGTTTATCTGTCATGACGGGGGAAATAATTCAAGTGGATGAAGGCAAATTATAGGGGGTGTGCGCTCATTTGCAAAATGGTCCTGTTTGTCCATGATGCTTTTGACTATTTCGGTTTTTGCGAATTGTTGAACCATGTGGGTGATAGCAAACTATGCCTGTTGCTATTTACAAGGAGAACCCCATGAAAAAAGCCCGTTTCAGGCAGCGCGGACAAGGCATGACGGAATATATTATTATCGTTGCCCTGGTGGCCATTTCAGCGATTGCCGTGTATCAATTATTTGGTCAGGTCATTCGCTCGCAAACCGCAGCTATGGCCAGTGAATTGGCGGGTGAAGACGGTACCGAGTATTCCGCTTCGGCACAAAATGCTGCACAGGCCGCTTCTGCGCAAACCACGGCAAAATCCCTTAAAAGCTTTACCGGTAATGCAGGTTCGGGCGGGCAATAATGGCAATGCTTCCCAGCCATGCAGCAAGGCAAATTCATGTGCAGTCTGGCCAGGCGCTTGTGCTGGGGATACTGCTGCTGGGTGTGCTTGCCATTGCCATCAATGCCCTGTTCAGCACGGGCAGGCTCATTGGTGTCAAGGCGCGTCAGCTTAATACGGTAGATGCTGCCGTGTATTCGGGGGCGCTTATTCAGGCCCGTGCCCTGAACATGCAGGCTTATATCAATATTGCCCAAATTGGTCATCAAATGGCCATGGCGCATTTGGTTACCCTGGGATCTTGGGCAAAATTCAGTGCCATGCAAGGTCAGCAGGCCAGTGCCGGAAACCCGCCCGCCTATTTAATCGGCATGATGTTTGGCAGCGGACATATGCAGGCCTATCAGTCTGCCCGCAAGGCACAGGCCATTGCCACCATTGCCAATCCAGGCAATGAATTGTTCCAGGCTTTTGAGGCGCACGACAAGGCGGTGCACCAGGTGCTGCAGGCAGCCAGCCTGGCGATTGACAAAACACTTGAATCCGTCCGTAACCGGGCTATCGAGAAAGTGATTCAGGCCAATTATCCAGAACCCCATATTCGTGAGAACCTGTCCTGGGAAATCCGGCATGACAATTTGCAAGGGTTTTCTGCGGTTTATGAGCCCACGGGAAATTACCGCTCATTAATCGGGCAGGTGGCGGGTGTGTATCGTTTTTTGGATGAACGCAATCATATTCGCAAAAATGCATGGATGGTGAATGATAAATGTCCCTGGAAGCGTCATGAATTAAGGCGCAGGGGGCAAACCGTCCTAGATGAAAAAGGCAATTGGCAGTCTATCGACACCGAGTCTTATCATGCCTTGCGTTCAAATCGCTGGATTGGCTGTTATTTCAGGGAGTATCCCATGGGCTGGGGCTGGGTGCCAGGCAATGCAAACAGCATGGCCATGGATTTGCCTCACACACAAACACCACCCGATAATTTTTCCGGCATTGATTTCTGGCGCTGGGTAAGGCAAGCCACCCGATGGAATATTTATGGTGGCAACCAGAATCCGCTGGCCAATTCCCGTGCAGTGGCGGCCCGCCAGCGCTGGCAAGGAGGTGGCCTGGCCAATTATGTGGATATTGCCAATGCCAGTCGGCAGTCTTCAGTGGAGTTCACGCTTTCCTTGACCCGCAAGAATGCATGGGGGTATGACTTTACGGTTAACAGTCGCGCACAAACTTTTTTTGAAAGGCCGCAGGCACGTGCAGACAGACGGGTTGAAAAAGCCAATTTCTGGCACCCATTCTGGCAGGCGCGTTTGGTTGATACAGGGCTAAAGGTGCTTGAATGAAACGGACATTGCAAAGCGGTCAGGCCCTGGCCGAAGGTTTGGTGGTCATGCTGGTTTTACTGCTGCTCTTTGTTGGCATGGGCTGGCTGGGCCGCTTGCTGGATATGGGGTTGCAGGCCTCGCATGCCAGTCATTATGGTGCTTTTCAGCTGAGTCGGGAAATTCCTGACATTAACAATGCTGAACTGTCATCCCGTTTTTTGTTGGGCCCCGAAAAAAACTGGCGTGACCGAAGAGGAAATTTATTGCTGAACAGTGAAGTCATTGCCATCACTGTAGACCGTACTGAAAAGCTCAATGCCTTTATGCAGCCAGGCTCAAACCATGAGCAGGCTTCTTTGTTGCGTCAAGGCTGGCAAATTGAAGATTTGGGTATGGCCAGGCTTTCACTTAGCCTGACCCCGGTGTTTACCGCGGCACGCAAGCAGCCCGACTCAAAATCAGCGCTTGGTTTGGGGCTTGATCTTTTTGATCATTTTTCGCTTTCCATCAAGCGGCATACCGCCATCCTCACAGGCGCCGGGCATGCCGCCAGCGATCAGGCCGCGCATGCTCATACTTCACTTAGCCGTGAAGGCTGGCAAAACGCGGCAAGCCTGTCATATGCAAGCGGTCGCAAAATCCAATCTTTTTCACAAAGCGTAGATGCCCCATGGGATCGACCCCAGCCCGTATTTGACTGGTTGCAACCCTGGCAGGGCATGTTGCCCGCTCATCACCTGGAGCAATGAATGAGCAGCCCACTAACACGCATATTGGTTTTAATGGCTGCCATGACATTGGCCATGCCGGTTTTTGCCAAAGAAGGGCTATCGCAAATGTCCAGCCGTCTATTGCGGTCATTAAAAGTTGAACAGTTTGATCTGGCACAGGAAATAAAACTGTTTGGAGTGCCGGCCATGACCGTTGTGTTTACCCGGAACCAGTCACTGGATAGCTTTATGCAGCAGGTTCAGGATGGAAAGACGGTTTTCAGTTACGCAGACGTGATTGACGGCCAGGTTTTTTTGCATGCCAGCCTGGCAAAGGCGCATGTCATGTTGCGCTTGTTTGCCACCGCTGAAAACAGCTTCAGGGGTGAATTAAGTGTCATTGAAAATCAGCGGTCAGTCGATTTAAACCCGTCTTCTTTGAATGAACAGGTCGCTACCAGATTTTTACCTTGGATACCGGCAGACGCACAATTATTGATGGATATCGAATTGCCTGGCAGGGAAAAAGTGTTGCAACAGCTTTATTTGCTAAGTCAAACTGCAGGGCAAACGCGGCATGAAGTAAATGCCCGCTTGTTGGCCAGGCAATGGGTGCCAGACAGCGAGGTTTTCCTGGGGCAGGACATTTGGCATAAAGGCAATGAATCGCTTTATGTCTTTGTTCATGAAACCCAGACAGGGGCAGGCGTTTATCTAATGAAAAAAACCAAACAGGCAGAACAATGAAAAAGCGTAAATGGCTGGATAAAACGGCGGTGATGGCGGGGGTGGCTATATTGGCGGGCTTGTTTGCAGCCTGGGCCGCCAGGGAATACATACAGGACAAAATCAGACAAATCGAGCAGGAAGCACAGGTCAAGACCATTCAAAGAGTGGTGGCGGCCTATGACTTGCCTGAAGGCACCCGTATAGAGGCGGTACACGTTGCTGTGCGTGAGATCCCGGAGCCATGGGTGGTGAGTGGTAGCCTGGCACCAGAAGAATTCATTCAGATAGAGGGGCAGGTTATTACCACGGCGTTAAAAATCGGAGATCCGGTTTTATGGGCCAATGTGGCAAAGGCTAAAAATGCACCGTTTTCCGCCAAAATCAACCCGGGAAGAAGGGCAGTCACCATTCCGGTGGATGCCATCAATTCAGTATCGGGCATGCTGGTGCCCGGTGACCTGATTGACCTTTATGTGTCTTTCGAATATCGCAAGCGGCAAATTACCGCACCACTGCTGCAAGGGGTACTAGTTATGGCAACCGGCCGGCAAAGCAAAAGCGGGTATGCCGAAGGTCTTGAAGACAGTAGCGCTGACCAGGGTTATTCAACCGTAACGCTGGATACGGCCCCTGAGGAAGCTGCCAAACTGGTGGCTGCCCGTCAGGCGGGCATGATTACGGCCTTGTTAAGAAATCCTGAAGACAACAAGGCAACTCAAAAAGCGGTGCGGGGGGATCTGGCCAGTATTCTGGGCATTGCCACGCCACCGCCACCCATCAGGAAAAAACCGGCGGTTATTTATGGTGATGATTCATTAAGAAAATTGCCCGGGCTGGCCCTGCCGCCCAACCCTGAAACTTCAGGTAAACGTGATGACCGTGGCGTGTTTGAATTGCCCGCGCAGGAAGATATTGTCAGTGCCTGGATTAATTCATTGCCCGGGTCAGTGCAAACGGCAACCAGTGCGCAGACGGATTTTGTAATTGAGCAGTAAACAGGAAGTATGAGGAGTGAAGTTGATGTTGGCAAGAAAAACAAAAGCGATCATATTGAGGATGATCTTCGGGGGGCTATGGGCCTTGGGTGCCTGGCCTGTTTTGGCGGCAGATGACCCGGTTCATTTGCGCTTGAATATTGGTGATATACGGGTTTTGCCCATGCCCGATATTGCCCGTATCGCGGTGGGAGACAGCAAGGTGGTTAATGCGGTTAGCGATGATGACCGGGAAGTGATCGTGTTTGCCAAAGATCAGGGGCAAACCACGCTGCAAATCTGGGACGTACACGGAGACCGTAAAATTTTTCAGATTGTCGTGCAGGCAGCTGAAGAACAGAGGTTAATGCAGGATATCCGGCGAATTCTGGTGCGTATTCCCAAGGTGCGGGCCAGTATCGTCGGAGACAAAGTGATTGTCGAGGGTGACAGCCTGACTGATGCCGATCGTGAGCGGGTTGGCATTTTGGCCAAACACTATCCGCAAATTATTGATATGACCAGCCAGGTGGGATGGGACCAGATGGTGTTGCTGGATGTGCAAATACTGGAGCTGCCACGTAATTATCTGCAAGAGCTTGGCGTGCGTTGGAATCCGGCCTCGGCAGGTGGGTTGAATGCAGGCATGACCTGGGAGGCCACTTCTTCAAAATTGTTTGAACGGGTGGGTGAACAGGTCATGAACGTGCCGTTTCCCATGAATAACCCAGCCGGGTATTTCGGTGTCAGTGCCGTGCTTTCATCTACCATTCAGGCCATGGCAACCCAGGGTGAAGCGGTTGTTCTGGCGCAACCGCAACTGATGGCACGTAGCGGGGCAACCGCAGAGTTCCTGGCGGGTGGAGAGGTGCCGTATTCAGTGACCGACAACAATGGCAATACCCAGACCATTTTCAAACCCTATGGCGTGAGTCTGTTCATCACGCCCCGAATAGAAAAAAATGGCACGGTACGGTCAAAAATCAATGTCGAAGTCAGTTCGGTGGATGCCTCGATGAACCTGGCTGGCGGACCGGCACTTAAAACCCGCCGCACCTCCACCGAGTTTAATGTTCAATCGGGAGAAACGCTGGTGCTGGCCGGGTTCATCTCGCGTGACCAGATGCAAAACAGCGACAAGGTGCCGGGTTTTGGCGATACCCCTATTTTAGGTGCCTTGTTCAAGTCCCGTAAATTCCAGAACAATGAATCGGAGCTGGCTATTTTTGTCCGGCCTGTGGTGGTGTCTGCCGATAACAAGGATTTGCAAAAACGGGTCAAGCGTTCAAAGCTTATTCTTGACAGCACTTTTGAAGCGGGGCCCGTGCTTAATGTGCCTGTGCAAGGCGAACCGCAGAAAAATGAAGGAGTGACATCAGAGACAAAAACCAGGATTGAAGACAAGCCTGGAAAACGTAAATGGCAAGGCAATGAGCTGCAAGGCTCTGTATGGAATCCGGTTCTTGATAGTCCTGTAACCGGCATTCGATTCAGGAAATCCCGGTAATCCATTAGGCGCAGAAAAGGATAGAACCATGCTTACAATTGAAATGCAGTTTGAAGATGGTAAAAAGGAAATCAGGGAAATGCCATTGCCTTTTGATGTTGGCCGTTTGGCTGGGTGCGGGCTGCGATTGCGCAGCTGGAGGGTGGCTAAAAAACATGCCCGGCTGGAAGCCAGGGATGCAGGTGTGTTTATTGAAGACCTGGGTGCGATTACCGGTACTATGTTGAATGGCCAGCGAATTAGTCGTCACGGGCCTTTGCAGGAAGGTGATGAAATTATCATTGGCCCTTGCATGATGAAAATAAGGCAAATCTATCGTTTGAAAGACAGTCAAGGCCGACAAGACGAGGCTGAGGACATCGCCAGTTCTATGGCAACCCGGCCCCCCGGGAAATCCAGTTCAGATACGGAACGGCTTGAAAAGAATTTGGCATTCACGCCACCGGAGGCTCAATCATGCAGGGCTGCTCAGGAAATGCCCCGGAAAGACCTGGCACAGCACCTGTATATCCGCCGGCGCCTGCATGGTGCCTTACTTGAGGCGCTGGATTTGCGTCGCCGGGATGTTTCCATGATGAGTGACGAGGCTTTAAGGAGCGAAGCGGGCGGATTGTTGGACAAAATTATCCAAACCGATGAGGAGATTCCCCCTGCTGTAAACAGGCAACGACTTATGCAAGAAGTGCTTGACGAAGCGGTGGGCCTTGGGCCACTTGAACCGTTGCTGCAAGACGCCAATGTTACCGAGATCATGGTAAACCGCCATGATGAGATTTATGTCGAGGAAAATGGCCGTCTGCAACGGCATCATGCCGCGTTCAGTTCAGAACAGGCGGTAGTGGGGGTCATAGACCGGATTGTGGCGCCTATTGGCCGGCGCATTGATGAAAGCTCGCCCATGGTGGATGCCCGGCTGGCCGATGGTTCCCGGGTTAATGCGATAATTCCACCGATTGCCCTGAAGGGGGCCAGCATGACCATCAGGAAGTTCCCCCGGCATCGTCCCGCCATGCAGGATTTGTTAAAACTGGGTTCACTGGATACCTGCATGAGTCGTTTTCTGGAATTGTGCGTACGCCTGCGTAAAAATATTATAGTCTCGGGCGGTACAGGTTCTGGCAAAACCACCTTGTTGAACATTCTGTCCAATTGTATTCCGGCAGATGAAAGGATAGTCACGATTGAAGACGCGGCAGAATTGCGGCTTAACCACGAGCATCTGGTGGCACTAGAGGCTCGTCCAGCCAACCTGGAGGGGAGGGGGCAAGTCATGATTCGGGATTTGGTGCGTAACGCCCTTCGCATGCGTCCCGACCGGATTGTGGTGGGAGAGTGCCGTGGGGCGGAAGCCTTCGATATGCTGTCGGCCATGAATACCGGGCACGAGGGCTCATTAACCACCTTGCATGCCAATACCCCGCGTGATGCCTTATCACGGCTTGAAACCATGATTTTAATGGCGGGAATGGATTTGCCACTGATTGCGGTGCGTGAGCATATTGCTGCCAGTATTGAATTCATTATTCAGCAAACCCGCCTGTCCAGTGGGCGCAGGGTGGTGACCTCAATTGTTGAGGTGGGCGGGATGGAAAACGGCGTGATCAAAACACAGGAGATTTTTGCCTTTGAACGAAAAGGTGGGGGTATTTTTGCCGGGGCGGGCATTATACCCAATTGTTTCGAGCGTATGAGACAGGAGGGATTTGACTTTGACCCTGCACTGTTTAGCCAACGTAATGAGGCAAGCTCCCATGGGGCTTCATTTAACGATATCGGCCCTCATTAAGATGGATCCTTTGTATGCAAAATAGCATGATCTGGTTTGTGTTGGTGTTGTGCAGTGTTGCTGCGGCGATTCTGTTCTGGTTTGCCTTGAAATGGCTCCTGGTTGCCTTCAGGAAGTATGAATATGATTTCAAGCACCAGACCCAAAAAAGCATGAGTGATTTTTTCCTGTTTTTTGATCCGGTGCAGTTGTGGACGCTAGCCGTGTTAATGGGGATGCTGACCGTTATTCTAATCTGGTTGTTGTCCAATAGCCTGCCTGTTGCTGTGGTAATGGGGCTGGTGGTGTTGATGGCGCCACGTCATGTACTGTCTGTCTTGAGAAAGCGTCGTCTTGACCGGTTTGACCGGCAATTGCCGGATATGTTGCTGTCCCTGTCTGGCGCGTTGCAGGCCGGAACGGGGGTGCAAAACGCCCTGAAACTGCTGGTTGAAGAAGCGCCTTCTCCCTTGGGGCAGGAAATTGGGCTGATGCAGCGGGAGCAGCGCCTGGGCTTGTCATTTGAACAGGCGTTGGACAACCTTGCCCAGCGCATGCCTTCGGAAGCAACCGGTCTGGTGGTGTCCGTCTTGAAGATCGCCACGCAAAGTGGGGGGAACCTTTCCGAAGCATTGGACCGGATCTCTCTTACATTACGCTCACGGATACAGATTCAGGGTCGCATCAAGGCGCTCACCTCTCAGGGGAAAATGCAGGCCTGGGTCATGTCCAGCCTGCCCGTTGGCCTGATGCTGGTACTTAACCTGATTGATCCGCAATCCATGCTGTTTTTATGGAGTACACCCATGGGCTGGGCAGTGCTGGCCGTTATTGTGGTGCTTGAGGTGGCCGGTGCATGGATGATCAGAAAAATAGTGTCGATAGATATTTAGGAGCTGATATTGAAATTCTGGTTAAGTATAGGCGCGGCGGGTGTTTGTTTATACCTGTGTGTGTTTCTGCTGCTTCGCCCCGGCATGCAAGGTACCTCGTTGCCCTTGGAAGCTACGCATCCTTGGCTGTTAAGGCTGCTCTGGCCCTGGATAGACCGTATGGGTCGTTTTGCGCAACCATTTTTACCCTGGAAGTACCGGCTTCGGGTTGAAAGGGAGTTGCGTCACGCGGGTCTGGAGCGCAAACTGACTTGCATGAATATGAGCGCGCTGCAGTTGCTGGCTGGACTGGCAGGCGTTTTGCTGATGATGTTGGTGGGTATCAGCGTATTATCATGGTCTTTGGGCCTGTCTTTGCTGGTGGCCATAGTGCCGGCCCTGTTTTGCGGTTGGTTACCCCGGCACTGGGTGCGTTTGCAGGGCAGGCAAAGGCAAAGGCAGATATTGAAGGCTTTTCCCTTTATGCTTGATATGACCACCTTGTGTGTAGAGTCCGGGCTTAACCTGCAGGGGGCGCTTATCCAGACGGCCCGGCTCAGTCCTGAAGGTCCTTTGCGCCAGGCGCTTGGACATGCGCTGAACGATATGCGTGCCGGCATGCCCCGGCTGGATGCCTTGCGTGCCATGGCAGACCGAACCGGGGTGCAGGCTTTGCGCCAGTGGGTTACTGCCATGGCACAGGCCGATGCATTGGGTATGGGGCTGGGGCCCATTTTGCGGGCGCAATCCGATCAACGGCGCTCGGAGCGCTTTCTTCGGGCCGAAAAACTGGCCATGGAAGCACCTGTCAAAATGCTGTTGCCCCTGGTTTTGTGTATCTTTCCCTGTACTTTTATTGTGATTGCCTTTCCGATAGGCATGAAACTGCTTCATTCAGGCCTGTCTTAATGCAGCTGTCTCAGGCAAACACCTTTTGGCAGCGCTTCAAAGGCCTGCTTGGCAAGAAAAACTGGCCCGCCAACCAGGTATTGTTGATTCGGCCTTGTAATAGCGTACATACCGTGGGTATGCGGTTTCCCATCTGCGTGATTTTTCTAAGCCATGATTATCGGGTGATTAAAGTGGAGCCTTGCCTGAAACCATGGCGGTTTTCCTATTGCCGCAAAGCATATTGTGTCCTTGAACTGGCAACCGGCGTTTTGTCTGAGGAGAAGGCGCTTGCCTGGGAGCAGGCATGTTGTCTGGTTGAAGGTTTTTTTCAAGAGACGCGTCAAAAGAGAAGAAGAGGCCGGTGTAATGGCTAGCGTACAACAGTGCTGTAGCCAACGCTAACCAGACATGGCAGCTTAAAAGATAAAAATGCCAATATATTGTTTTATCTTAAATGTTAAACCCCGGATTGAAACAACTTTTAACAGCTTTGTCGTAGAATAAATCGTTTATATTTACCAGGCATGGTTTTATGTCCGGTAGTCAGATGCAAGCTGTTATGTATTGGTTTTTCTTGGTCATTGCAATAGGCCAGGCCGGTTTTTTTAATTTATAACTATTTAGCAGGGACAAAAATGAGCTATAAAGCGCCAATTGAAGATATTTCCTTTAATCTGAAAGATATGGGTTTATTAAGCGATGTTCTGCCATTGCCCGGGTTTGAAGAGGTTTCCGAAGATGTGGTAGAGGCGGTGCTAGAGGAAAATGCCCGTTTCGTGGAAGAGGTGGTTGCCCCACTTAATGTGGTTGGCGATCGTGAGCATTCAGTCTGGAATGACGGGCAGGTAAAAACCCCGCAGGGTTTTAAAGAGGCGTTTGAAATTTTTGCCGCGGGTGGCTGGCAAGGTTTGCAGCACGATGCTGAGCATGGCGGCCAGGGCTTCCCCAAAGTAGTGGCGGCAGCCACCTCTGAAAACCTGAATGCGGCCAATCTGTCTTTTTCCTTGTGCCCCTTGCTTACCGATGGCGCAATAGAAGCCATTACCCAGGCAGGCTCCCGGGAACAAAAAGAAACTTATATTCCCCCCATGCTTGAAGGGCGCTGGACCGGTACCATGAATCTGACCGAGCCGCAGGCCGGTTCGGATCTGGCATTGGTGAATGCCAAAGCCGTTCCTCAGGACGACGGCAGCTATCGTATTTTCGGCCAGAAGATTTTCATTACCTACGGAGAGCACGATATGGCAGAAAATATCGTACATCTTGTGCTGGCACGTACGCCAGGTTCACCGGCGGGTATCAAGGGTATTTCGCTTTTTATTGTGCCCAAATTCCTGGTCAATGAAGATGGTAGCCTGGGCAAGCGCAATGATGTATGGTGCGCTTCCCTGGAAGAAAAACTGGGTATTAACGCCAGTCCCACCGCAGTCCTGCTGTTTGGTTCAGGCAAGTCGGAAGAAGTGGGTGAGGGGGCGATTGGTTATCTGGTGGGGCAGGAAAACCAGGGACTGCAGTATATGTTTGTCATGATGAATGCGGCCCGTTATAACGTGGGTATCCAGGGGATTGCCGTTTCCGAGCGTGCCTTGCAGCAGGCCCGGCAATACGCCCAGGACCGGGTCCAGAGCAATGCCCTGGAAGGGTCTGCCGGGCCTGTGCCTATTGTCAATCATCCCGATGTGCAGCGCATGCTTGCCACTATGCGCGGCCTTACCGAGGGTGCCCGTGCGGTTGCCATGTATGCGGCCCGGGCCAATGACCTGTCAGTTAACCATCCTGACGAGGCCATTCGGGTCAGTAACAAGGCGGTTTATGAGTACCTGGTGCCCATTGTGAAAGGATTTTCTACCGAAAATGCCATTGAAGTCGCTTCACTGGGCGTGCAGGTGCATGGGGGCATGGGTTTTATAGAAGAAACGGGTGCTGCCCAGTATTATCGTGATGCCCGTATTTTATCCATCTACGAAGGCACCACGGCTATCCAGGCTAATGATTTTGTGGGTCGTAAAACTTTGCGTGATGGCGGTGCCGTTGCCAAAGGGTTTGTCAAAGCCATGCATGAAACCGTTGCTGAGCTTAAGGAATATGCCAATAGCAGGCAATTGGCTTTTATTGCTGCCCAGCTGGAAATTGCCACCCAGGCCTACGAGGCCAGCATTGATTATGTGCTTGAAACCGCAAAAGCGGGCAATGTGCGTGCTGTTTTCATGGGTAGCGTGCCATTCCTGATGTTATCCGGTTATGTGCATGCCGGCTGGCAGCTGGCACGTGCCGCGCTTAAATGTCAGGGTCACAACGAAGCCTTTTATACGCAAAAACAGTCCACAGCCGTTTTTTATGCCGCGCATTTGCTGCCTCGCGTCTCTGCCTTGTCAGCAGCCGTACTGGCTGGCGACCTGGCCCAGGAAAGTCTTGCTTATTTGAAAACTGTTTAAGTTTCTTATCTTAATAGCTTTTTTTTGGTCCCAGACCTGGCAGTAGCTGCAGTTGCTTGTCCAGGCATTAAACCGCTTGCCCTTTTCGGGGGTAGGCGGTTTTTTGTTGTGTTTTCACCAAGGGTAAAATAATCACTTGCTAAAAATACTGTATAAATATACAGTACTGTTTATCGCATGCATAGTTGCGATATCCCAGGTTAGGGTCCTGGTACTTCTGCCGGGTGTGGTTTACATCATATCCGGCAGTTCCGAACTTTCAGGAGGCTATAAATGCAAGCAGGTAAACTTTCTTCATCGGGTTCAATCAATCGTCATATGGCTAACGACATTTCCTGGTCTCCGTATGATCAAACTTATGCCATGTTAAACAATTCCAGGCTTCGTTGCCATTCACGTAAAAACCATTTGTCTTTAGGTCAAATGTTTATGGATGTTTGTTCAGCGCTGGTGTGGGCGGTGGCCATACCGCTTGTGTTGTTTATTGGTACCATGGCGGGTTATTAGTATAAATACCTGCCAAGTGTTGTGCAAATATTACTTTTTTTTGCCTGTAAAATGGTTGTGAATGTCTTAAGCATAAGAAAACACTGGCATTTATCCATTTAAGGATATATAATTTTGTGCTTTATTGTATTCATCCTCTGGCGGCTTTGCGGGTAAAGGGTTACCTGCAAGTAAGGCGTAAAAATAAATGCTTTGTATCAGTTTTTAGCCGTGTATGATGATTTAAGGAGTTCTCATGAACCTTATCGAACAACTCGAGAAAGAAGAGATTGATCGCCTGACTGGTGGTACACCTGCTGTTGAATTTGCACCTGGTGACACAGTTATCGTTAACGTAAACGTAGTTGAAGGTACCCGTAAACGTGTACAGGCTTACGAAGGTGTTGTTATTGCCAAGCGTAACCGCGGTCTGAATTCAGCTTTCATCGTACGTAAAATTTCCTCCGGTGAAGCCGTAGAGCGTACATTCCAATTGTACTCTCCCACCATTGCTTCCATCGAAGTGAAGCGTCGTGGTGATGTACGTCGTGCCAAACTGTACTACTTGCGCAACCGTTCCGGTAAAGCTGCACGTATTAAAGAAAAACTAGTTCGCAAAACAGTGGCAGCATAATTTCATATTTTTATGAAATTCAGTTGTCCCTGAAGAAAAAAGCACCTATATTTATAGGTGCTTTTTTTATTTCAAAGGACTTTTAGTTGTCGAAAGAAATTATCAGGCCCCGGCAAAAAATAATACTGCCATTTGATCCGGTTATCCAGCCTTGGTCACCGGCCAGCGAAAACCTGTCAGCGGTGCCTGGGTCATTGCTGACCCCTGATTTATTCCATAGGGCATTTGACCATCGTTTTGTGTGGCAGGCAGAGTCACTGCTGCATGACTGGAATGATGTCAAATTCATAGAGCATCAAACGTATATTGATGCGGCCGTCTTGTTGCCACTGGTTTATGTCAACAAAGAGATCCATGTCATTTTAACAAAACGTTCTTCCCGGTTAAAAAATCATGCCGGGCAAATCAGTTTTCCCGGGGGACGGGTTGAAGCAAGCGATCTCTCTGCCAAAGAAGCCGCTTTGCGTGAAACAGAAGAGGAAATCGGCATTCCGGCTTCCAGCATAGAGGTGGTTGGCCAGTTGCCAGACCTGTTTACCGGCACCGGTTTTCTGATGAAGCCATATGTGGGCTGGGTGGATGATGGGTTTTCAATTCACACAGACAGTAACGAGGTGGAAGAGGTGTTTTATGTTCCCTTGTCTTTCTTCATGGACCCACGAAACCACCGTTTGCACAATGCAAAATTGCCCGATGGCACGGTACGAAATTATTTTTCAATGCCCTGGAATTCGTATTTTATCTGGGGAGCAACGGCATCGGTCATCAGAAACCTGTACCATCGCCTGCACCAGGCGGCCATTTAAACTAGTCATGAATGCCGCCCGGGTTGCCGGGGCAAACGGCTTGGGCGCTTTCCGGCCTTTCTTTACCCATTTATCAATAGCGTGTGGTCGCCTGGCTTTCAAGCAGGATACGTTCATAAAGCTCATGGCGTTTGCGGCTTATCTTGCCTTCTTCAAGGGCGGCCAGTACGCCACATCCCGGTTCGTGTAAATGGGTGCAATTATAAAAACGACATGATTCAATATGCTCCTTGAACTCTGGGAAACCATTGGCAATATCGGTTTGTGTTAAATGGTAAAGACCAAATGCCTGGAAGCCGGGTGAGTCAATAAGGCAGCCAGTCTGGCTGGGCAAGTGATACAGCCGTGTACTTGTTGTGGTGTGCTTGCCGGTGCCCAGTGCCACCGAGTGTGCTTGGGTATGCGCCTTGGCATCTGGAATAAGCACATTTAAAATGCTTGATTTACCCATGCCGCTTTGTCCAAGCAGCAGGCTGGTTTTGTCTTTCAGCAAGGGCAGCAGATCCTGTTTTAACTGTTCAGGCTCATAAATACTGCATGAAATAATCGGTACCCCCAGTTCACGGTAAATTTCAAGGGATTCCTGGGCACGTGCCAGGCCGCTGGCAAGGTCGCATTTGTTCAGCAAGATAATTGGGCTGATGTTTGCGCTCCAGGCCCCGGTCAGGGCGCGTCCGGTAAGATCATCAGAAAAAACCGGTTCGGTGGCGACCACGATGAGCAACTGGTCTACATTGGCGGCAAATTGCTTGGAACGCATTTCATCTGAGCGGTAGAGCAGGTTTTGTCGTTCCAGTGTCTCTTCAATGCTGCCTTCGTCCTCTCCTTGAGGCTGAATACGGACAAAATCGCCTACGCAAATACCGGTTTTTTTGCCACGGGTGTAGCATTGCCGCAGGTGTCCATCTTCAAGTTCTACCTGGTAATGGCGGCCGTGGGCGGAAATAACGCGTCCTTTCATGTGTTTATGCCCTTGAGCCGGTTAATAAATGCTGAATACGGACAGAGGCCGGGGGATGGCTGTCATAAAACGCCGAGTGCACCGGGTCAGGGGTAAGGGTAGCGGCATTGTCGTCATAAAGTTTGACCAGTGCTGAAACCAGTGATTGGGCTTCGGCCTGCTGGCTGGCATATTGATCAGCCTGGAATTCGTCTTTACGGGAAAACCAGCTTGCCAGCGGAGAGAGCAGGAAGGTAAATACCGGCACGACCATGAAAAACAAAATGAGCGCCAGCGCATCGTTGCTGCGCATGAGTGCCGGGGTGGCACCCAGGCCTTCGTAAAACCAGATGGTGTTTTTTGCATAGCCTAGCAAGGCAAAAAATATCAGGGCAACAAAGAAGCTGATGGCCATTCTCTTGATAATGTGTTTGTGTTTGAAGTGCCCCAGCTCATGAGCCAGGACAGCTTCAATTTCTGCACTACTCAGCTTATTCAGCAAGGTGTCAAAAAACACAATGCGTCGTGATTTGCCAAAACCGGTAAAGTAGGCGTTACCATGGGCAGAACGCTTGGATCCATCCATGACAAACAAGCCATTTAGCGTAAACCCGCAGCGCGAAGCCAGTTTATTAATGCGTTCTGCCAGTTCGGGGTTATCAAGCGGGGTAAATTTATTGAATAGCGGTGCAATAAATGTGGGGTACAAATACAGGATAAGTACATTGAATCCAACCCAAAGAGCCCAGGCCCAGAGCCACCAGGCGTTGCCCGCTTCAGCCATTAACCATAAAATAGCGGCCATTAAGGGCAGGCCAAGAATAAGGCTGACTACAATACCTTTGATAGAATCGCTGATGAACAGTTTAAGGGTCATGCGATTGAAGCCGTATTTGGCTTCAAGCCTGAACTGACGCCATAAACTGAAAGGCAGGTGCAGCAGGCCTGTAATAATGCCAACTGAAGCAAGCAGGGCCAGCTGACGCCACATGTCTCCTGAAAATTGCTGTTGCAGGAAAATGTCCAGCAGATGTAAACCACCTAGCAGGGTAAAGCCAATAAGTATCATTGCGTCACATATCCACTCGGTCATCCCCAGTTTCATGCGTTCAACCGTATAATCAGCTGCCCGCTGATGACTGCGCAGGCTTATTTTTTCTGAAAATTCTGTGGGGACCAAGTTGCGGTGCTGGCTGACATGACGTATTTGACGGTTTGAAAGCCATAGCTTAACGATGGTTTCAATGCCAAGAAACAGGATAAATAAGAGTGTAAACAGCGTTGTTGTCATATGTTAATGATTGCTCTGTGCGAAAATAACGAAACTCAGTATTAAGGATAAATGAAAATGGCAGTAAATGATTTGCGTCTGGTTTGGCTGGATATGGAAATGAGCGGTCTGGATCCTGAAAAAGAAAAAATTCTGGAAATTGCCGTTGTGGTAACCGAACCGGATCTTACTATTGTTGCTGAAGGGCCTGTTTTGGTCATTCATCAACCTGATAGTGTATTAGATGCCATGGATAAATGGAATACGTCCACCCATGGTAAAAGTGGATTAATTCAAAAAGTTAAAGATTCCACTTTAACAGAAGAGCAGGCCGAAGATATTTTGATTGAATTTCTGGCTCAATATGTGCCTAAAGGGGCGTCACCCCTGTGTGGGAATACCATTAGCCAGGATCGTCGTTTCATGTTTAAGTACATGCCCCGTTTCGAACAGTATTTTCATTATCGCAATCTGGACGTTAGCACGCTTAAAGAGCTTTCCCGCCGCTGGAAGCCCGAGGTTTACAAGGGTTTTGCCAAGAAAAGCAAGCACGAGGCGCTGGCCGATATTCATGAATCGATTGACGAAATGAAGTATTATCGGGAACACTTCATTAAAGTGTAAGTGTATTGGGGGCTGGTGAAGACATGAATACATTAATCGGGCAGGCAGGCCCACAGGGAATTGCCGGCATTGGCACAGACTTGATCTATATTCACCGGATACAGGCGTCTTACGACCGTTTTGGCATGCGATTTGCAAAACGAATTCTGGGGCCTGAAGAAATCATCAAGTTTGAGGGTCGGTACAGACGCGACGCGGCCCGTGGCATCCGTTTTCTGGCAACGCGTTTTGCGGCCAAAGAGGCTTTTTCCAAGGCCATCGGCTTAGGCATGCGTATGCCCATGTATTGGTCTGGCATGCAAACCCTGAATGCGGCTAGTGGCAAACCCGTGGTGGTGCTGGCTGAGCCGCTTAAAACCTGGTATGAACAACGGTTTGGTACGGCACATGTGTCGGTTACCGATGAATCTGATCTGGCCATGGCATTTGTCCTGGTTGAATCTAAAAAAGGACAATAAAATGCAGTCATTGGCAGTACCGCCCGGGCCAGTTATGGTTGATGTACAGGGCACGCAGTTAACCCCTGGCGAAAAAGAACGTTTGCGTCACCCTTTGGTGGGAGCGGTTATTTTGTTTGCCCGCAACTATGAAAGTCCCGAACAGTTAAGCGCGCTTACCCGGGACATTCATGAAGCCAGGAAGGCACCTCTGTTGATTGCTGTTGACCATGAGGGTGGTCGGGTGCAGCGTTTCAAAACCAATGGTTTTACGCATTTACCCAGCATGCGGGAATTGGGGCAGTATTGGGAGCAAAATCCGCAGCAGGCCATTCGTGCCGCCACTGAACTGGCTTATGTCATGGCGGCCGAGTTGCGTGCCTGTGGGGTTGACTTTACTTTTGCACCGGTACTTGACCTTGATTATGGGGTCAGTCAAGTGATTGGCAGCCGTTCTTTTCACCGTGATCCCAAGGTGGTGGCCACACTGGCCCGGGCTATTATTCAGGGGCTTTCTTTGGCAGGTATGGCGGCTTGTGGCAAACATTTTCCGGGGCATGGCTTTGTAGAGGCTGATTCCCATTTAGCCATTCCGGTGGATGAGCGCACCCTGGATGAAATCATGAATGAAGATGCCCTGCCTTACCAGTGGCTAGGTGATATGGTGTTGCCCGCTGTTATGCCCGCTCATGTTATTTATCCCAAGGTTGATCACTCACCTGCCGGTTTTTCCCGTAAATGGGTACAGGACATTCTGCGCCGGCAACTTGCTTATAATGGTGTGGTGTTCTCTGATGATCTTACGATGGAAGGTGCCTCGGTGGCCGGTGATATTGTAGCGCGTGCACAGGCAGCCCTGAAGGCCGGTTGTGATATGGTGCTGGTATGCAACCGCCCCGATCTGGCCGATGCGTTGCTGGAGCGGCTTGAATTTACCATTACAAGCCAGTCCATAAAGCGGATTCAGCACCTGATGCCGTCAACGCCTTTCATGAATTGGGAAGCCCTGCAATTGAATAAGCGGTACCAAGATGCCCGAGCCTTTCGACATAAAATCGTTTCTGAGTGACCTGCCTCATTTGCCGGGTGTTTACCGGCACCTGGATGAGAATGATGTGGTGCTATATGTGGGCAAGGCGCGTGACCTGAAAAAAAGGGTTTCTTCCTATTTTCAGAAAACCCCGTCCAGTCCGCGTATTGCGCATATGGTGGCCCGGGTGGTGCGCCTTGAGGTAACCGTTACGCGCTCCGAGGCCGAGGCCCTGATTCTTGAGAATAATCTCATCAAATCACTGCGCCCGCGCTATAACATTCTGTTCAGGGATGATAAATCCTACCCCTATTTAATGGTTAGCGATCATGCTTTTCCGCGCATTGTCTATTACCGGGGAAGCACCAGCAAGAAAGGGCGGTTTTTCGGGCCTTATCCAAACTCTTGGGCAGTGCGGGAAACTATTCAGATTCTGCAGAAAGTGTTTCGTTTGCGCACTTGTGAGGATACGGTGTTTGCCAACCGCTCTCGTCCATGTTTGTTGCATCAGATCGGGCGCTGTTCCGCACCCTGTGTGCAGGCTCTTTCCGAGGACGTTTACCGGCAGGACGTAGAAAGGGCGGTGCGTTTTCTGGATGGCCAGGCCAGTGATGTGATTGATGATATTGAAAAACGCATGATGGCGGCCTCTGATGCGCTTCAGTTTGAGCAGGCAGCCATTTTGCGGGATCAGATGCATGCCTTGGCTACGGTTTTGCACCAGCAATCCATGGAAGAGGCGGGCGGCGGCGATGTGGATATTATTGCGGTTGAAATGTTGGGCGGAAAGGTGTGTGTTAATTTGGCCATGGTAAGAGGCGGGCGGCATTTGGGCGATAAAGCATTTTTTCCTGCGCAAACAGATGGCGATACCCCCTCTGATGTCTTAAATGCATTCGTGGCACAGCATTACCTTGATAATGTGATGCCTGCGCTATTAATCTGTTCCCACCCCCTGGCTGAGCCAGAGCTGCTGGAAATGCTTAATGAGCATGCGGGCGGCAAGGTGAAAGTGCGTTTGCAGACTCGTGTGCAGGGCGTTAAAAAAGCCTGGCTTGAGCAGGCCACTAAAAATGCCCAATTGGCTCTGTCGCGGGTGCTGTCCGAGTCTACGGCAAAAGCGGCACGTACGCTGGCGCTGGCTGAGTTGCTTGGGCTGGATACCGATGAGAATGCACTGGATGATATCCGGATTGAATGTTTCGATATTAGCCATACGGCCGGAGAGGCCACCCAGGCCTCATGTGTGGTTTATCTTCATCATGACATGCAGCCATCACAGTATCGTCGTTACAATATAGCAGGTATTACTCCGGGTGATGATTATGCCGCCATGCGCCAGGTCCTGGAACGACGGTTTTCAAGGGTGGCCGATGCAGAGTCTCCTATGCCAAACGTGGTGTTAATTGATGGGGGCAAGGGTCAGGTTGAAATTGCCCGGCAGGTATTCGAGGAATTGGGTCTGGATACCAGTACGATTGTTGGTGTGGCCAAGGGCGAAGGACGTAAACTGGGCCTTGAAACACTGGTATTTACCGATGAACGGGAGCCGGTGGCGCTGGGTCTGGGTTCTCCGGCACTGATGCTGGTGGCCCAGGTGCGTGATGAGGCGCACCGCTTTGCCATTACCGGCATGCGGGCCAAGCGGGCCAAAACCCGTAATGTATCCAGACTCGAGGAAATCGAGGGGGTTGGCACAAAACGCAGGCAAAAGCTGCTGGCACGCTTTGGCGGGTTTTCAGGCGTGGCGGCCGCCAGTATTGATGATTTACGCTCGGTGGAAGGAATTTCGCAGGCTTTGGCAGAACGTATCTACGAATCACTAAGATAGTGGTAGGATTACACCTTATGAAAACAATGAACATACCCATTATTTTGACTTGGATGCGGGTTGCCATGATTCCGCTGGTCATTGCCTTGTACTACCTGCCAACCGAATGGATGGGTATTCATCTGCGCGATACAATTGGTGCGATTGCTTTTATTGTGGCTGCGCTTACTGACTGGTTTGACGGCTGGCTGGCCCGGCGCTGGAACCAGACTTCCTCGTTTGGGGCGTTTTTAGACCCGGTTGCCGATAAACTCATGGTTTGTGCAGCCTTACTTATTTTGCTGGATCTAAGCCGTCTGGATTCTTTCATTGCGCTTATCATTATTGGACGTGAATTAACTATTTCAGCCCTGCGCGAATGGATGGCCACTATTGGTGCACGTGATAGCGTAGCCGTACACTGGTTGGGTAAGCTCAAAACCACGGCACAAATGGTTGCTATTCCCTGCTTAATGTTTGCCCAAACCTGGCAAGGTATTCCTTTTTATCAAGTAGGGCAGGTACTTATTTATGTGGCTGCCTTGTTAACCGTCTGGTCCATGTTTTACTATATGCGCAAGGCGTGGCCCATTATCCGGAAACAGGCCTGAAATGGCTACTTGAAAGCATTGATTAACCACTCGTATCAGGGTGGTTAATTTTTTAAAAAAACAAAACTTATCTGAGACATGAACACGCAAGTATTATCTCCTGATTCAACTCTGGATGAAAAAAAAGCAGCAAGCCGTGACTGGCAAGTCATCTCCCTGATTGGGGTCGTACATGCAGGCTCCCATTTTTTTCAGCTGGTGCTGCCATCCCTGTATATTTCACTTAACCGGGAATTTGGTTACAGTTTTGTAGAGCTTGGCCTGATCACCACGGTGTTTTTTGTTGTTTCCATGCTGGGGCAGGCCAGTTCTGGCTTTATTGTCGATAAAAAAGGGGGGCGGCCAGTCTTGCGCTTTGGTTTGGCGTTTATGGCACTTTCCGCTTTCCTTATTGCCCTGGCGCCAGGATACCCGGTTTTGCTATTAGCGGCTATTATCGGGGGTATGGGTAATGCCATATTTCATCCGGTGGATTTTTCTCTTCTTAATCAGCATGTAGGGCCAAAACGCCTTGGGCATGCATTCAGTGTGCATGGGGTGTCGGGTAACCTGGGTTGGGCATTTACGCCTGTTTTCATGGCGTTTGTGATTGCCATTACCGGTTCATGGCGCATTGCGGCGGCAGCGGCAGGTGTGTTGTTGTTGCTGCTACTTTTGCTGACGTATCTCAAAGGAGGGTTGATTGCGCCAGTCAAAGATAGCAGGCAGGCCGCACATCCCGAGCCTCATCAAACTATGGGGTTTGCCCAAAAGCTGTTGTTTTTGCTGAAGAATCCGGCTTTATGGGGGGCATTTGTCTTTTTTGCCTGCGGTACTATTGCCATGTCTTCGGTACAGAATTTCACCGTACCCATTATGGATGCGCTTTATGACACCAGCAAAGATGTGGCCAGTACCGCTTTGTCGCTTTATATGGTTTCGGCAGGCATCGGGCTACTCATTGGCGGTTTCCTGGCCGGCACCACCCCTCAGACTGAAAAAATAGTGGGCGTGGCCCTGTTTGGCTCAGGACTGGCCTATTTATTGTTGGCCAGCGGTCTTGTTCCGTCTTCTTTTGCTATTTTTGGTCTATGTGTGGCCGGTTTTCTGTTTGGCATGGCCGGACCTTCGCGCGATATGCTTATCAGGCGGGTAGCGCCCAAAGGGGCCATGGGCTCGGTTTATGGGCTAGTTTATTCAGGTATGGATGTCGGTTCGGCGCTAGGACCGGTTGCTTATGGTGTCATGCTTGATTATGGCCAATTTTCGGGGCCATGGATAGGTGCCGGACTGGCATCTTTTGTGGCCGTGGCGGCTGCATTTTGGGTTGCTTATTGTGCAAAGGTAAAAGGGTTGTAATCATGGTCATGCAAACAGAAAAACAAAAAGTCCTCACCATGGCACAGCTATTGTTTTGTGGTGCATTTATTGTCACTATGTCAATGGGTATACGGCATGGTTTTGGCCTGTGGTTGCAGCCTATTACCCAGGCCAACGGCTGGGACAGGGAAACCTTTTCATTTGCCCTGGCCATGCAAAACCTGGTTTGGGGTTTCACGGGTATTTTTGCCGGGATGGTCTCAGACCGCTTTGGTGCAATCAAAGTGATTGTCCTGGGTGGGGTTTTATATGCGCTAGGCTTGCTGGGAATGGCCTATTCAACCACCGGTCTGGGATTTATGCTGTCCAGCGGGTTTTTAATTGGCATGGCACAGTCTGGTACGACCTATGCAATTATTTTTGGCGTTATAGGCCGCAATATACCAGCAGATCGTCGCTCATGGGCTATGGGTGTTGTTGCGGCGGCCGGGTCTTTTGGCCAGTTTTTAATGGTGCCAGTTGAAAATTTCCTGATTGATGTTTTTGATTGGCAAATTGCCTTGGTCGTCTTAAGTGCGTTTGCCTTGATGATTATTCCTTTGGGCCTAGGCCTGCGTGAACCTTCTCCGCTGTCAGGGGTTGCCCAAGGGGGACGGCAGGGAATTATTCCCGCTATTAAAGAAGCATTTGCATACCCCAGTTTCCGTTTGCTGGTGGCCGGGTATTTTGTATGTGGTTTTCAGGTGGTGTTTATTGGTGTGCATATGCCCAGTTATCTTAAAGATGCAGGCATGAAGCCAGAAGTCGCCAGTTATGCCCTGGCATTAATTGGCCTTTTTAATGTGTTTGGAACCTATGCGGTTGGCCTAATGGGACAAAAATATCCCAAGCGATATTTACTGGCCGGCATTTATACTCTACGCGGGATTACGATTATTATTTTCCTGCTTGCGCCCATGACGCCCGTCAGCGTGTATGTATTTTCGGCTGTAATGGGTTTGCTTTGGCTATCCACCGTTCCACCCACGAATGCGATTGTGGCGCAAATATTTGGTATCCAGCACTTTGCGATGCTGGGTGGGTTTGTGTTTTTCAGTCACCAAATTGGTTCCTTCCTGGGGGTCTGGCTGGGTGGTATCATGTACGATATATACGGCAGTTATGACCCCGTATGGTATTTGGCGATTGGGCTTAGCATTTTTGCCACCGCCATGAATTTGCCGGTTAAAGAGCATGCGATTGTCCGCACGGCTGTGGCCACTTAGTACAGGAGTAAAATTGGCATGAATCCAACGTTAAAAAAATGGTTTGTTTATGGTGGGCTATTGCTGGTGCTTGCGCTGGTATTTGCCATGTATACACAGCCTGGCCTGTTTATTACTTTGTCCAACCAGTTTTGGTCCTGTTTTTAGTTTTGATTGTTTTTCATTTTTACAACACCGCCCTGGCGGTGTTTTTTTATGTCTGCCTGATTTTTACCAGAACTCTTGTTTATGAGTCCGTTTTTTTTATATTGTGAATGTTACATTTCATAATGTGAAAATGTGATGTTGCAGTGTTGAAAAAAATATTTCATAAACAAAAAATACATTCCATATCGTAAAATAAAATTTATAAGCCATTGAAATTAAAATAAAAAATAAATAGTCTTATATAAGACATAAGTGTGTTTTGCAGTGCCGCAAAAGGATAGAATTTATTCAACTGATCCAACATTTTTTTATCTTTATTTTTATTTTTATTTTTATTTTTCCAGGAGATGACTATGTCAAACCGTGAAACAGCAATCCGTAATTTGCAAAAAGAATGGGCCGAAAACCCACGCTGGCAGGGTATCAAGCGCAATTACAGCGCAGAAGACGTTGTCAAGCTGCAAGGTTCCCTGCAACAGGAATACACCCTGGCACGTCGTGGTTCAGAAAAACTGTGGAATTTATTGCACACCGAGCCTTTCGTGAACTCTTTGGGCGCACTTACCGGTAACCAGGCCATGCAACAGGTCAAGGCCGGTCTTAAAGCCATTTACCTGTCTGGCTGGCAAGTGGCTGGTGATGCCAATATTGCCGGTGAAATGTATCCTGATCAATCCCTGTATCCGGTTAACTCTGTACCAAACGTTGTTCGTCGCATCAATAACTCTTTAACCCGTTGTGACCAGATTCAATGGATGGAAGGCAAAGAGCCTGGAGATGAAGGTTTTATCGACTTCTTCGCACCTATTGTTGCCGATGCCGAAGCCGGTTTTGGTGGTGTTCTGAATGCATATGAATTAATGAAATCCATGATCGAGGCCGGTGCTTCTGGGGTTCATTTTGAAGATCAACTTGCAGCGGCAAAAAAATGTGGCCACATGGGTGGCAAGGTTCTGGTTCCAACCCGTGATGCTGTTGCAAAACTGGTTTCGGCACGTTTGGCCGCCGACGTAATGGGTGTTCCCACTTTATTACTGGCCCGTACCGATGCCGATGCCGCCGATCTTATCACCAGTGATATTGATGAAAACGATCGTGAGTTCATTACCGGCGAACGTACTGTTGAAGGCTTTTTCCGTACCCGTGCTGGTGTGGACCAGGCAATTTCACGAGGTTTGGCTTATGCGCCTTATGCAGACCTGCTGTGGTGCGAAACTTCAACCCCTAACCTGGACGATGCCAAAAAATTTGCAGAAGCCATTCATAAACAATTCCCTGGCAAATTGCTGGCTTATAACTGCTCACCGTCTTTCAACTGGAAGAAAAACCTTGATGACGTTACCATCGCCAAATTCCAGAAAGAGCTGGGTGCCATGGGTTATAAATTCCAGTTCATTACATTGGCAGGTTTCCATGCATTGAACTATGGCATGTTTGAATTGGCTCATGGTTATGCCCGCCGTCAAATGAGCGCATTCGTTGAGTTGCAGCAAAAAGAGTTTGCCGCTGCTGATTTGGGCTTTACCGCTGTTAAACACCAGCGTGAAGTTGGAACCGGTTACTTTGATGCTGTTACACAAACCATTGAAGGTGGCCGTTCTTCTACAACAGCTCTAACCGGTTCTACCGAAGAAGCCCAGTTCGCCGCACACTAATCACAGGGTTTAAAATCAGCTTGTAAAGGCTCCGTTGGGGGGCTTCGCAAGATAGGATGCGAGGCCCCCGTTTCTTTACCCGGCAAGCTGTTTTTATGAAGTGCTTATTGGTCTTTATCGGGTGGTGTTTAGGAGTTATCCATAAGCATCACCCTTTGAACGCCAGGAAGAGGCTAAGGAAAAATAACGTTGTAACCGTTGTCGCGCTGTTTCTGGGCCAAAGCCTGGGCCAGATCGGCAACAGCGGTGGCGTAGAAGTAGCTACGGTTGTATTTGGTTATTGCAAAGAAATTGGGTGTGGCGGTGCGGTATTCGGTTTGCCCCCGAATTTCATCAGGCAAGTTGATAACGCCAAGCTGTTTACCCAATTTCCAGTTACTGTTATTACTGTTGCCGGTAAGCGTTGCCCCGGAAGATTGTAATTGTGCCCAGCTCAGGTAAGGCTCAAGGCCACCATCAACCAGTGAAGCAGAATTGGCAGGCAGACGGACAGGAGCAAATACCGGAGTGTTGTTTTGCCAGCCGTGTTTAAGCAGGAAATTGGCTACGGACATAATGGCGTCTTCTTTGCTGTTGCGTAAATCAATTTTGCCATTTTTGTCGCCGTCAATCGCGTAGTGCAAAATACTGATTGGCATGAATTGAGGCAAACCGGTTGCACCGGCAAAAGATCCTTCTTCTTGCAAAGCACTAAGCTTTCCCTGGTAGTCAAGATTAATCAGGGCCGCCAGTTGATTTCGGAACATTTGGCTTTTTTCAGGGCGTGAAGCATCAGGGTGATTGAAACCCAGGGTATAAAGGGTATCAAGCATGCGGAATGAGCCCATGTAACGGCCATAAACCGTTTCAACACCAATAATGCTGGCAATAATGGCTGCAGGTACGCCATATTGGCGTTCTGCCTGGTTAAGCGCACTGCGGTTGGCATCCCAGAATTCAGTGCCGTGCCGTAAGCGAATCGGGTCTACAAAGCGGGCGCGGTAGCTGGGCCAGACGCGCTTGATGCGGCCTTTGGGGCCTTGCGGCATAATAAGATTGGCAACCCGTTCATTGTATTGGGCATTGCCAAGCAGGTTTTGTATATATGACTCGGGAATGCCATAGCGTTGTGACACTTGTTTTATAAACTGGGTACGATCGGCTGACAACGGGGAGTTTTCAACTTCCCAGCCGGTTTTGGCTGAAATGGCCGAAGCGTTTGCGTTGTTGATGGCTGTTTTGTTTGTTTGCTCTAAAGGTGCGCCGGCACAGGCTGTTAAAAGCAAAGTGCTTAGGGCTATCAAGAGCGGGTTTCTGGTTTTTAACATCATAATTTGCTGTGGTTGTTTAGCGTGGGCGCGGTTATTGGATTTTAGGGTGTATAGGGGGATTTGATGAAAACTGTAATTGATGGGCCAATTATTTGAAAGAAGTATGTTAGATTGTAATGAAGCATTAAAATAAATGGCATTTTTTTTAGCCATAATGATATTCAATCAGAGAGTTGAGCGTGGAGACTTTATATATTACACATCCAAACTGTCGTTTGCACATGATGCAAAAGTGGCATCCGGAAGCGCCTGCCCGCCTGGATGAAATCAATGATCGTTTGCTGGCCAGCGGTGTTTCGCCATGCTTAAGACATCTGGATGCACCAAATGCTTCAGATGCCGATGTGTTAAGGGTTCATACACCTGAATATCTTGCCTACCTGAAAGAACATGTGCCCCAGGAAGGCTATTTTAGTATAGACAATGAAGAAACCAGTATGAATCCGCATACCTTGCGGGCCGCTTACTCTGCGGCAGGCTCGGGTATTCTTGCGATTGATGAAATTATGGCAGGTCACGCACTTAATGCTTTTTGTGCGGTCAGGCCACCAGGGCATCATGCCGAACGTGGCCGGGCCATGGGTTTTTGTTTTTTCAATAATCTTGCCATTGCAGCCCGTTATGCGATTGAAAAATTCAAACTAAAAAGAATTGCCGTGATTGATTTTGATGTTCACCATGGCAATGGCACCGAGGATATTTTTAAAAATGATCCTCATATTGTCATGTGCAGTTTTTTTCAGTACCCACTGTACCCTAATTCCGGTATTGCCAATGTGGCACCCAACATGTTCAATACCCCGGTTCCTGCCTTTACCAAGAGTGACGTTATCAGGAATATTGTCCAGAATAAGTGGTTGCCTGTCCTTGAAGATTTTAAACCCGAGCTGGTGCTTATATCAGCAGGTTTCGATGCCCATCGGGAGGATGAGATGGGGCAGATGGATCTGGTGGAAAAAGATTATGAATGGATAACCAAACAGCTGATGGAGGTTGCCAAGCGGCATTCACAAGGCCGAATTATCAGCTTTTTGGAGGGAGGGTATAGTTTATCGGCATTAGGAAGAAGTGTAACAGCACATATCAAGGCGCTGGCTTCTTTATAAAAACTGAAACAGGTCTTCAGTAAAGAAAAATAGTCAGTTATATTAAAATAGCTTACCTTTATCATGACTACATTGTAGAATTGAAAGGTTTTGGTTTATGGCAGTAAGGTTGCCAATATTAGGAGATACTTGGATGAAGGTATTAGTACCTGTAAAACGTGTCGTTGACTATAACGTCAAAGTGCGCGTCAAATCAGATCAAACTGGTGTAGATATTGCCAATGTAAAAATGTCAATGAACCCTTTTGATGAAATCGCTGTTGAAGAAGCAACACGATTGAAAGAAAAGGGTGTTGCGACTGAAGTAGTGGCGGTTTCCTGCGGTGTTACACAGTGCCAGGAAACACTGCGTACGGCAATGGCTATTGGTGCCGACCGTGCCGCTCTGGTTCAAACAGATGCCGAACTTCAGCCATTGGCCGTGGCAAAATTGCTTAAGGCCGTTACCGAAAAAGAACAGGCTCAACTGGTTATTCTGGGTAAACAGGCTATCGACGACGATGCCAACCAGACCGGTCAGATGCTGGCTGCGTTGCTGGGTTGGCCCCAGGCTACCTTTGCCAGCAAAATCGAAATTGAAGGCGATAGCGCCAAGGTTACCCGTGAAGTTGACGGTGGCCTGGAAACCATTTCAGTTAAATTGCCAGCCATTATCACCACAGACTTGCGCCTGAATGAGCCACGTTATGTAACGTTGCCCAACATCATGAAAGCAAAGAAAAAACAACTGGATACTTTTACACCCGAAGATCTGGGCGTTGATGTGACTCCTCGCATCAAAACACTGAAAGTATCAGAGCCGCCAGCACGCAAAGCCGGAATTACCGTTCCTGATGTGGCTACCCTGGTAGATAAATTAAAGAATGAAGCAAAGGTGATTTAATATGACGATCTTGGTTATTGCAGAACATGATAATGCAGAATTAAAAGCAGCCACATTAAATACCGTTGCCGCAGCAGCAAAAATTGGTGGTGATATTCACGTTTTGGTTGCCGGTAGTGGTGCTCAGGCTGTTGCCGATCAAGCTGCCAAAGTGGCTGGTGTTAGCGCCGTTTTGCTGGCAGATGCGCCACAATTGGCTGATTCTTTGGCTGAAAACGTGGCAGAACAGGTTATTGCTGTTGCCGGTAATTACAGCCATATTTTGTTCCCGGCGACTGCATCGGGTAAAAACGTGGCTCCCCGCGTGGCGGCCAAACTGGATGTTGCCCAAATTTCCGACATCATTGCCGTAGAGTCTGCAGATGTGTTTCAGCGCCCCATTTATGCTGGTAACGCTATCGCAACCGTAGAATGCGCTGATGCCAAAAAAGTCATTACCGTACGTACTACTGCTTTTGACGCTGTCGCTGCTGAAGGTGGTTCTGCCGCGGTACAAAACGTTGAAGCGGTTGCCGACTCAGGCCTGTCTTCATTCGTTGGCCGTGATGTTGCAAAAAGCGATCGTCCTGAATTGACGGCTGCCTCCATTATTGTTTCTGGTGGTCGTGGTATGGGTAGTGCCGAGAACTTCAAGATTCTTGATCCTCTGGCCGATAAACTGGGTGCCGCACTGGGTGCTTCACGTGCCGCGGTTGATGCCGGTTATGCTCCTAACGACTGGCAGGTTGGTCAAACCGGTAAGATTGTTGCACCACAACTTTATGTCGCAATCGGCATCTCCGGTGCGATTCAGCACCTGGCTGGCATGAAAGACTCCAAAGTGATTGTTGCCATCAATAAAGATGCGGAAGCACCTATTTTTGGTGTGGCCGATTACGGTCTGGTTGCTGACTTGTTCACGGCAGTACCTGAATTGGTTGGTGCGCTGTAAGGCACAACCTCAGCAAGGCAAAATGCATTCAGCTGTTTTGTCTTGTTAATACCATAAAAAAACGCTTCATAAGAAGCGTTTTTTTATGGGTTGGTATTTATTACATTTTCTCTATCCGGTCTGCCCGCCTGGCAGAGTCGGGGTGACTAGAGAAAAAGCCACCGCCACCACCGCCCAGTTTACGCAGGGCCGATACGGCATGGGATTTATCGTAATTGTTTTCCTGCAGGACTTTCAGGCCATAGGCGTCAGATTCCAATTCGTGTGATTGCGAATACTGGGCATTAACCAGGTTATGGGTTAGTGTGCCTATTTCATTGCCCGACAGAGAGGCAACAATAGAGTTGCCACTTGCGGCACCGGCTTTGCGAGCTGCCAGTGTTAGCAGGTTCGTGCGTGCCTGTGATTTTGAGTGACCTTTCATGACGTGGCCAACTTCATGGCCAATCACAAACAGCAGTTCAGGGTCTGTCATTTTATCCATTAAGCCCGAATAAACGCGAATGCTGCCATTGGGCAGGGCGAAGGCATTCACCTCTGGGTTCAGGTAGACCTTGTAATCCAGTGCTTTGCCATTGTAACTGCGCAGGTTGCGGGTAATATTGTTCAGTCGCTTGGTATAACTGCTATTGGCATCGGCAACCGTGTTTTGCTGGTCAAGTTGTTGTTGGGATTGTACCGCCAGGGCCTGTATTTCGGCATCGTTAATGGTAGCGGCCTGGAGCAGTGACGAGGCGGCGTCAACCATGCCTGCGGTATTCATGCCTTCACAGGCACTTAATGATCCAAGCAGAAGGCCGGAAATAATGAGTTTCTTAATCATGGCAACTCCCGGAAAAAACAGGGTGGATTTGATTCAGGGTTTTATGGTGCGAATATCGGGCTTGCCAAAAATGCCAATATAACTGGAATAAAAACCACAATACATGCTGACGGCAATAATCATGACCAGTATTTGGGCAACAAAGGCAACTAGCATAAGCGGAAGTCCCATTAGCATCATTAAGTCGGTGAGCAGGAACTGGCTGGCATAAAACAATATACCCCAAATGGAAAAATAAACAATAAAGGCAAGTTTATTACGCCATGAAGCAACCAGGGAATAGAAGAGGGCTTTTTTAACACTCATGTTTTCCCACCCGATTAACTGGGGGACATGCCAGAACGTAATGGCGGTTAAAAATGTAAGTATGGCCCATAACGCATATTGAAAAATGCTAATGGAAAAACTGGGGATGTCATCTAGCGTAAGTTTGTATTCCGGGTCGGAGAGCAACTGGGAAATTTTTTGCATGTCTTCATGGCTGAGGGCATTCATGGTTGGATAAAAAGAAATGAATGTAATCAGAACGAAGATGCTGGCGTATAAAAAACCAATGATAGCCAGGCGCTGGATAACACCGGGCTTTTTAAGAGGTCGAATCCATTCGGCCGGAATGACTTTATTATTGCTGTCTATGGAGCGGCAAGCACTTACCATGACCAGACTGGAGATAGGGATGCTGACAATAAAAAGTGGCAAGCCGATAAGTGGCAGGATGATAAGAATTTGGCTAATGAAATTGATAATAAACGTAATGGCCAGCAACGCCATTGGCTGCTTTTTGAACAAGGAAAAAGCGGCCTGGACCCATTGTAACCCTGCAGAGAAAGGTAGTTTAGCGGCTTGCATGATTGTTTATGGCAGTTGCGGAATGGTTGATTCGGTACGCAGCTTGAGAATGCGTTCGAAATGGGTAGGGTCGTGCGGTTTCAGGGTTTGGGCCGGACGTGGGATGAAAAAATCATACAGGCGGGATGTCCAGAAGCGCAAGGCCGCAGCCCTGAGTGCAACCGGCCAGATCTGCCGTTCTTCATTCGTAAAGGGACGTATGCGGTTGTAGGCTTCGAGCCAGGCTTTGACATGTTCCTCAAGAAAAGCACCGGTTTCACGTTCTATGCACCAGTCATTAACGGCAACCGCCACATCGAAAATCCATTTGTCGTAACCGGCAAAGTAGAAATCGATGATGCCACCCATGCTTGGATTTTCAAATGTGCCGTCAAACAGGACATTATCACGGAACATATCGCAGTGACAGGGACCTGCCGGCAGGTTTTGCCAAATGGCCGAACCCTGTACGCGGATTTGCTCGTTCAGTGAGGTTTGGTACAGATGTGTTAATTCCTGGTTCAGGAAAGGCTGGATGCTGGGATAGCTTGCCTGCCACCAGTCAAGTCCGCGTAAATTGGGCTGCCCGATTGGGAAATCCTGGGCAGCAAGGTGTGCCTGGGCCTGGGTTTGGGCAGCAATAATGCAGTGATTGGCACTGGGAGAGGCCTCGTAGCCGCCGGCCAGACGGGTAACGAGAGAGGCCGGTTTGTTTTTGAGAGTGCCAATGCGCTTGCCGTCTTTACGGGTTTGCGGCATGGGTACCTTGACGCCCTTGCTGGCCAGATGATGCATTAACTCAATATAGAAGGGCAGTTGCTCATGAGTAAGTACCTCAAAGATGGTCAGGACATATTCGCCATGTGTGCTGCTCAGGAAATAATTGGTGTTTTCGATGCCGGCTGTAATGCCCCTTAAGGAAACAAGCTCACCCAGATCATATTCAGCAAGAAATGCTTCGGCTTCAGAGGTAGTCAGATTCGTAAAAACAGCCATATCAGTTATTTGTCACATAATTAGGTTAACGCGGATGCCCTGTATTTTAGTCCAGGTTGAAGAGGGAATGATACATTCATTTGCGGCATATAAAAATAAACCATGGACAGAGTATTGATATTCCATAATAAGGTTTGGATATAATGGCTTTTTAATCCTGGCATTTCTTGGATAAACAATGATTTTCAGTAGTGGTCTTAGCATATTCAGGGAGCAATGCAAACAAACCCGGTGGCTTTCAGGGCAGCCCGCTTTGCTGGTATGGGCCTTGCTCATGGGTGTGGTAGGTGCTCTGGCCACCATCGTGTTTTATTGGGGTATTCATCAGGTCCAGTTGCTTCTTTCGGGGCAGTCAGGATCTATTGTTTCGGTTACGCGTAGCTGGTCTACACCAGAGCGAATCCTGTATCCAGCGCTTGGTGGCCTTGTTGCCGGGCTGCTTTTATGGTGGGCAAGCAAACTCAAGATAGACAGTAACGCCGACTACATGGAGGCGGTCGCTATTGGCGATGGACGTCTGTCATTGCGGCAGGGGGTTTTACGGGTTCTGTCTTCGTTAAGCGTGATTGCCACCGGGGGATCGGTAGGGCGCGAAGGGGCCATGATTCACCTGGCCGCCATGGGTGCCTCTGCCGCTGGCCGGTTCTTTTGTTTCGAGGCTATTCCTTTACGTTTGCTGGTGGCTTGTGGTGCGGCAGCAGGGGTCTCGGCTGCTTATAATGCGCCCATCGCAGGAGCCTTGTTTGTGGCGGAAATTGTGTTGGGCAGCATGTCCATGCAAATTCTGGGTCCCTTGCTGCTGTCGGCGGCAACGGCAAACATTACCATGCGACTGTTGGGTTATTACCATGTTATGTACGATTTGCCCGAGCTGGTGCCGGTTTCCCCGCATTTCCTGATGTTTGCCATTTTGCTGGGCTTGTTGTCGGGCCTGCTGGCGCCACAGTTTTTGCGTTTCCTTGATTTAGCCAAACGCCTGTTTAAAAAAACCAGACTGGGTTTGCCACTGCGGCTGACGCTGGGTGGCTTGGTGCTGGGTTTGTTAACGCTGATAGAGCCGCGTGTTGCCGGCAATGGCTACAGTATACTTAATTCTTTTTTGCATGAGCCCTGGACCTGGACGGCGGTGACGGTTATCTTGCTAAGCAAAGTTCTGTCTACGGGTATTACGGTGGGTTCGGGCGCGGTTGGCGGGGTGATTACCCCAGTGATGTTTGTAGGCGGTGCCTTGGGCTTGCTGTGCGTGCAGGTTTTCAGTTTGCTCTTGCCGGTGGTACCCGCCAATACCGCGATGTTTGTGTTACTGGGTATGGGGTCCTTTCTGGCTGCCGCTACCAGTGCGCCTTTGATGGCGATACTCATGATTTTTGAAATGACGCACAGTTATACTATAATACTGCCCCTGATGCTGGCTTGTGTGTTTTCCTATTTCACCTCCAGATCCATCGCGGGTGCGGTTATGTATGCAGTTACCGAGTCGCGTGACAAAGACTTGCAGCTGCGTCACGGTCTGCGTCGGCTTAAGCTGGCCAGTTTGGTTAGCCCTGTAAGTACAGTTATCAAACACAATCAAACGGTACAAGATGCCCTGAACATGTTTATTGAATATGGTGTTCGTTTCATTTATGTGGTTAATGAAATGAAAGAATACCAAGGGGTGATTGCTCACAAGGATATTAGCAGTTTTCTGTTGTCAGGCAATGACATGCAGGCACCTTTGTCAGGAGAGCTGATTAACCGTTCCTATTTGACCACGCTAAAGCCTGACATGACACTAGATGAAGTGCAGGAGTATTTTGAAACCTTCAGCGGTGAACGTTTACCGGTCTTGAGTTTGGATGAGAGGCCAGTGCTGTTGGGTGTGGTTTACAAATCGGATGTGCTGAAGAAATTGAATGAATTGAAAAAATTGCTGGATGCCAGCAGTGAAGCTATTTTGGATGTAAGAGCGAGAAAATTGTATGACGATCGTCGAAAATAAAGAGCTGGAAAAATGGGTTCCAAGCGGGCTTTATGCCCGTGCCGATGCACCATGGCGACTGTCGGTAGCGCCCATGATAGATGTCACAGACCGTCATTGCCGCTTCTTTCATCGTCTTTTGGCCCCCAAGGCCTTGCTGTATACGGAAATGATCACCACTGGTGCGCTGATTCACGGGGATATTGCCAGGCACCTGAAATTTAATGAAGAAGAGCATCCCGTTGCCCTGCAACTGGGCGGTAGCGAACCACAGGAACTGGCGCATTGTGCCCGACTGGGGCAGGAATGGGGCTACGATGAAATTAATCTTAATTGCGGCTGTCCTTCCGAGCGGGTGCAAAAAGGGTCTTTTGGTGCCTGTTTAATGGCCGAGCCCAAATTGGTGGCTGATTGTATAAAGGCCATGCAGGATGCCGTGGATCTGCCCGTAACCGTCAAGCATCGTCTGGGGCTTGATTATGACGAGTCTTATGGTTTTGTGCGTGATTTTGTCGGGGAGATTTACCATACAGGTTGCCGGGTTTTTGTTACCCATGCCCGTAATGCCGTGTTAAAAGGCTTATCACCCAAAGACAACCGCGAAATCCCGCCTTTGCGTTATGACTTGGTTAGCCAACTCAAACAAGACTTTCCCGATGCCCTGTTTGTCCTGAATGGCGGGCTTAAAGAGGTGCAGCAAATGCAGGCTATGGCCAACGAGTTTGATGGGGTCATGATAGGGCGTGCTGCCTGGCATGATCCTTACGTGCTACGTGATGCCAGCCAGCTGTTATGGCCTGAAGTTGCCGTTCTTTCCAATGAGGCCATTGTTGAGGCCATGATGTCTTATATCGACAGGGAGCTTGCGGCGGGGGTGCCCATGCGCTTGACGGTCAGGCCTATGCTTGGGCTGGTCAATGGGCAGAAAGGATCAAGGTTATGGCGCCGGACCTTGTCCGATCATCGCTTGTTGGCCGGTAATGATTCAGCTTTCATAAGGCAGGCTTTTGATCAGTTGGCTAACAGCCAAACTGTGGCGTGAACAATAAAAAATTGTAATTTTTTATAATAAATTTTGTTGTCCGGCATGGGGAAAATTGGCTGTTTTATCAAGTGATTGTAGAAAACAATAAGGTTTTCAGGCGGTTTTTCTGCGCTTGATATTGTTATCAAGTTACTATATATTGTGGTTCGGCCTTGCGCCCTTACTAAATGTAGAATTTTTTTCTAATGGCTGTCTTTACTGTTTTTTATAAAATACAATGAAGATGGCTGTTTTATTTTAATAAATCCACTCCAAAGCAACCGTTTACATTCCTGTGGCAGGCAGGTTGATAAGCGGGAAATGTTGTTAATATTTTTTCGGGTAAATACATGAACAAGAACCTATTAGTCACCAAACGTAGCGGGGAAAAAGAACCCCTGAATCTGGATAAAATTCACCGTGTTGTCGCATGGGCTGCTGAAGGCTTGGATCATGTTTCTGTCTCTCAGGTAGAGTTACGCTCCCATATCCAGTTTTATGACGGCATCCGTACCGATGATATTCATGAAACCATCATCAAGGCTGCCGCTGACCTGATTTCTGAAGAGTCGCCCGATTACCAATATCTGGCAGCCCGTCTGGCCATCTTTCATTTGCGCAAGATCGCATTTGGCCAGTTTGACCCCCCAAAGCTGTACGATCACGTAAGCAAAATGGTGGATATGGGCAAGTACGATGCCCATATCCTGCAGGATTACACCAAAGAAGAGCTGGACGAAGCCGATTCCTACATTGATCACTGGCGTGACATGTCGTTTTCCTATGGTGCGGTCAAGCAGCTTGAAGGTAAATATCTCGTGCAGAACCGGGTTACCCAGGAAATCTATGAAAGCCCCCAGTTCCTGTATATTCTGGTTGCGCTTTGCCTGTTTTCCAAATACCCAAAAGAAACCCGCTTGCAGTATGTGAAAGGTTTTTATGATGCCATTTCCACCTTCAAGATTTCCCTGCCAACCCCCATTATGTCGGGTGTCCGCACGCCTACACGCCAGTTCAGCTCATGCGTGTTAATTGAATGCGGTGACAGCCTTGACTCCATCAATGCCACCACCAGTTCAATTGTGCGTTATGTATCGCAACGCGCCGGCATCGGCATTAACGCGGGCCGCATTCGTGCGGTGGGCAGCACCATTCGTGGCGGTGAAGCCAAGCACACCGGCTGCATTCCTTTTTACAAACACTTTCAGACAGCGGTTAAATGCTGCTCGCAAGGTGGGGTGCGAGGTGGTGCGGCCACCTTGTTTTATCCCATTTGGCACCTTGAAGTTGAATCCCTGCTGGTGTTGAAAAACAATCGTGGTGTGGAAGAAAACCGGGTGCGTCACATGGATTACGGCGTGCAAATCAACCGCCTCATGTATCAGCGCTTAATCAAGGGGGGCGATATCACCCTGTTTTCTCCGTCTGATGTACCGGGTCTGTATGACGCTTTCTTTGAAGACCAGAACCGTTTTGAGACCTTGTACCAGCAATACGAAAACGATCCTTCCATCCGCAAGCGCAAGGTAAAAGCGGTAGATCTGTTCTCGCTCATGATGCAGGAACGGGCCGGTACAGGCCGCATTTATATCCAGAACGTAGACCATTGCAACACACATAGTCCGTTTGATCCTGCCGTGGCGCCGGTTCGCCAAAGCAACCTGTGTCTTGAAATTGCTTTGCCAACCAAACCCCTGAACGACATCAATGATGAAAATGGCGAGATTGCCCTATGCACGCTATCGGCCTTCAACCTGGGCGCCATAACGTCCCTGGATGAATTGCAGTCATTGTCCGAACTGGCCGTGCGCGCTTTGGATGCCTTGCTGGACTACCAGGATTACCCGATCAAGGCGGCTAAAATTGCTACCATGAACCGTCGTACCCTGGGTATTGGCGTCATCAATTATGCGTATTATCTGGCTAAAAACAACGCGAAGTATTCTGATGGCAGTGGCAAGGCACTTACACATCGTACCTTCGAAGCCATTCAATATTACCTGTTGCAGGCATCGGTAAAGCTGGCTAAAGAGTTTGGAGCTTGCCCGGCCTTTAATGAAACCACGTATTCAAAAGGCATTTTGCCCATTGATACCTACAAAAAAGACCTGGATGCCATTTGCACTGAGCCCTTGCATCTGGATTGGGAAGCCTTGCGCAAGGATATTGTGACTTATGGTTTGCGCAACTCCACCCTGACAGCCCTGATGCCTTCGGAAACCTCCAGCCAGATTTCCAATGCCACCAATGGTATTGAACCACCCCGTGGCCTGGTGAGTGTGAAAGCGTCCAAAGACGGTATCCTGAAACAGGTTGTACCCGAATATGATCGCCTGAAAGACAAGTATGAGTTGCTGTGGGACATGCCCGGCAATGACGGTTATTTGCAACTGGTTGGCATTATGCAAAAGTTTGTCGATCAGTCTATTTCGGCCAATACCAACTATGATCCATCCCGTTTCCCCAATGGTCGTGTACCCATGAACCAGCTGTTGAAAGATTTGTTAACCGCTTATAAATTCGGCCTTAAAACCTTGTATTATCAAAACACCCGTGATGGTGCCGAAGATGCACAAACTGCTGATCAGGGTGCCGATGATTGTGCCGGTGGCGCTTGCAAAATTTAAGCTGTTGTTTTAATAGAGTAAAAAAATTATGTCTTATAGTACTTTTTGTCAGATAGCCAATGATCCGTTAAAAGAGCCCATGTTTTTTGGTCAACCTGTTAACGTGGCTCGCTATGATCAGCAAAAATACGAGATTTTTGAAAAACTGATCGAAAAGCAATTGTCTTTTTTCTGGCGCCCCGAGGAGGTGGACGTTTCCCAGGACCGGATTGATTACGCAGCCTTGCCCGATCATGAAAAACATATTTTCATCAGTAATCTGAAATACCAGACATTGCTGGATTCCATCCAGGGTCGCAGCCCCAACGTCGCTTTGCTGCCGCTGGTTTCCATTCCTGAACTGGAAACCTGGATAGAGACCTGGTCCTTTTCAGAAACGATTCATTCACGATCCTATACGCACATTATCCGGAATATTGTTAGCAATCCCTCTACGGTATTTGACGATATTGTGGTTAACGAGCATATTCTTGCCCGTGCCCGTGATATTTCCATTTATTACGATGAGCTGATCAAGCTAACCCAGTATCATGATCTTTTTGGCGAGGGAACCCATACCATCAATGGGAAAAGCGTTACGGTCAGTTTGCGTGAATTGAAGAAAAAGCTTTACCTGTGCCTGATGGCGGTCAATGCCCTTGAGGCGATTCGTTTTTATGTCAGTTTTGCCTGCTCGTTTGCCTTTGCCGAACGTGAGCTCATGGAGGGCAATGCCAAAATCATCAAGCTGATTGCCCGTGATGAGGCCCTGCATTTAACGGGTACGCAGCATATCCTTAATATTATGCGCAGTGGTGAAGACGATCCTGAAATGGCCGAGATTGCCAAAGAGCTTGAGCAGCAATGCTTTGACCTGTTTAAAAAAGCGGCCTTGCAGGAAAAGGAGTGGGCTGAATATCTGTTCAGGGATGGCTCCATGATTGGCCTGAACAAAGATATCTTGTGCCAGTATGTTGAATATATTACCAATCTGCGCATGCAGGCGGTGGGTCTGGCACCTGCTTTTGAAGGCAATAAACAGAACCCTATTCCATGGATCAATGCCTGGCTGTCATCCGATAATGTACAGGTTGCACCTCAAGAGGTGGAAATCAGTTCTTACCTGATTGGTCAGATTGATGCTGAAATCAATACTGATGCACTGCAAAATTTTGAACTATGACCCTTGTTGCAACCCTGGATACCAGTTTTGATTTACTAGAGGGTGAGACCCTTCTTGAAGGTCTTGAAAGAACTGGGCACGAGTTGGAATATCAGTGCCGCTCGGGTTACTGCGGCTCTTGCCGTACCCGCCTGATATCTGGCGAGGTCAGGTATATATCCGAGCCCTTGGCCTTTGTTTCGCGCAATGAAGTGCTGCCATGTTGCTGTGTGCCCGTTGATACCGTGCATTTGGACGTTGCCCGGTCTTATGGGCCCGAACAGCCAGCATTAAGCGAAGAGCTCGAGCCACAAAGCAGTCTGGATTTTAATAAATCCTGATTTTTTCCCGGTAACGTCATATCCGCGTTACCGGCTTACTCGTTCGGCATCTTGTTCCTACGCAAGAGCATGGGGACAAGAGGGTTCAGATGCCAATCAATCCAGCTTGATGTTGGCGCGTTTAATCACTTTTTGCCATTTTCCACTATCATCGGCAATGAACGCCTTGAACTCTTCGGGTGTGCTGCCCACCAGTTTGCCAATATAGGTTTTTTCCCAGCGTTCGGCCAGTTCCTTGTTCTCGTTGACCTTGCGCATGGCTTCACCCAGTACTTTCAGCGCTTCAGGCGGTGTTCCGGCAGGTGCCAGCAAACCTTGCCAGCCGAAGGGGCTAAAGTCTTCAAGACCTGCTTCCTTGAAGGTAGGTACATCGGGAAAACTGGGGTGACGTTCTTTACCGGTAATCGCCAGCAACTTCAGCTTTCCGGTTTTAATGCCACCGGCGGCTGCTGGCAGGGCATCAAATAAAAAATCCACCTGTCCTGCCATTAAATCGCTAAACGGGTTAGTGGTGCTGTATGGGATGAAAACGGGTTTTGTTTCGCTGTCAAAACCAAACCATTCGCCTGACAAATGGGAATAGCTGCCAACCCCCATGCTGGCAATATTGAATTGTCCCGGATTTTTCTTTAATTTTTCAATCAGATCCTTCACATCATCAACGGCCACTTTCGGGCTGGCAATCAAGCCGGTGTTCATGACGCCAAGCAGGCTAACAGGTACAAAATCTTTTTCAATATCATAAGTTTTTGTGGCATATAGATGTGGCTGAATGGAAAGCGTACTGGTTGAGCCAATCAATAAGGTGTAACCGTCAGGCTTGGCCTGTGCGGCAGCCGCATTGCCAATGGCACCCGAGGCACCTGGCTTGTTGTCAATAATAACACTGACACCCAGGTTTTTCTGAAGCTCGGCAGCAACTTCACGGGCATTAGTGTCCGGGCCGGTGCCGGGTGCAAACGGTGTAATGATGCGAATGGGACGATCAGGGTAAGCTGCTTGTGCACTGAAAGCGATAAGCCCCAGGCTTAGCCCGACAGTCATTTTTTTTGAAAGCTTCTTAATGGTGAAACGCATGGTTGTCTCCTCAGGGATGTAATTGTCTTGATTAAATCAAATAAAACTTGATATTTGTTAAGTTATCATAATATAATAAAAACATCAAATAAAATTTGCTTGATATTAATCAAATTATCGTTAAATGATATTTGTATATAGGAGACAAAATGACGCAAGCCAAAGACAATATTCAGCTTTCCCTAAGCCATCTGGGTATTTATGTGCAGGATCTGGAAAAAATGAGTACCTTTTACAAGGAAACATTTGAATTTACCCAAACCGACAAGGGGGATCTGGGGCATACCCAACTGGTGTTTTTAAGTCGTGATCCCGCAGAGCATCACCAACTGGTATTGGCAACAGGTCGTCCGGAAAACCTTCAGTTCAATCTCATTAACCAGATTTCTTTTCGCGTACCCAATCTGGATAATCTGCGCCGTTTTTATGCGCGAGTAAAAACACACAATGATGTTAATGATATCCAGTGCGTTACCCACGGTAATGCGGTATCCATCTATTGCCGTGACCCGGAAGGCAACCGGCTTGAAATTTTCATGGACACTCCTTGGTATTGTGACCAGCCCTTGCGTGAGCCCATTGATCTTGAGTTGAGCGATGAAGACATCATGGCCAAGGCCGAAGCAATCGCCCGCAAATATCCAAAATTCAAGTTGCGTTCTGAATGGCACGAAGAAATGCGCCAGTTGATGGGGGTGTAAGATGGTGACAGACAAAGAGCTTTATGACGTGGCCATAATTGGTTACGGACCAGTTGGCGCCACACTGGCCGGCTTGCTGGGCCAAGAGGGTCTGAAGGTATTGGTGCTGGACCGTGAAGCCGCTATTTATCCCTTGCCGCGAGCCATTCATTTTGATGGTGAAGTCATGCGGATTTTCCAAAGCCTGGGTCTTAAAGATAAAGTACTTGAAATCAGCCGTCCCGGTATTCATGGCATGCATTTTGTCAACGCAGAGGGAGAAACCCTGCTGATCCGTGCAGGAAGTGCCAAGAATGGCCCTAATGGGTGCGCCAATAATTATTATTTTCACCAACCCCAGCTGGAAGTCTTGTTGCGGGAAAAAGTGGCCCGTCATGCAAACGTAACGGTAAAACTAAAGACCGAACTGACGGGGATTGAGGAGCAAAACGATCATGTGACATTGAGCGCACAAAACCATCACACCCGGTCAAGTGAATTTTATCAGGCCAAATATGTGGTGGGGTGTGATGGTGCCCGTTCATTAGTGCGCACCACCATGGATAGCCCCATGGAAAATCTTGGACTGCGCCAGCAGTGGCTGGTATTTGATGTCTTGCTCAAAGAGGACGTACAGTTGCCGCCATACACCATTCAGCATTGTGATCCTGAGCGTCCCATGACGTATTGCAATGTAGTGGGTAACCGCCGTCGCTGGGAAATCATGGTCATGCCAGATGATAACCAGGAGGAATTGGTTAAACCTGAAAATATCTGGAAGATGCTGGCACGCTGGATCAGGCCTGAGCAGGCGGATCTGGAACGGGCCGTCATTTATACCTTCAATTCCCTGATTGCCGAAGGCTGGCGTAAGGGGCGCCTGATGTTGGCCGGTGATGCCGCACATCAGACACCGCCTTTTCTGGGGCAGGGTTTGTGTGCCGGTATACGTGATGTCGCCAACCTGTACTGGAAACTCAAGGCCGTCATTACTGGCAATACCAGTGACGCTATTCTGGATACTTACGAGTCAGAGCGTTCTGCTCACGTCCATGAAGTGATTGGACTGGCGGTATATCTGGGCAGTATTATCCAGACGACTGATCCTGAGAAAGCGGCAGAACGGGACAGGACATTCCGTGAAGAAGCCAGTCGTGAGTTTTTTATGCCGGTTTCACAATTGGGAGAAGGACTCTGGGACGGGCAAAGGCAGGCAGGAGGGCAACTGTTTTTCCAGCCCAAAAATGCGGAAGGCATTGCGCTGGATGATTTGGTGGGTAACCGCTTCGCGATATTGCATACTGATCAGGCCAGGCTAACCGGCTTGACAGGTGTATTGCCGGAAAATGCCGATATTGTTCCGGTGCAAATGGACTGCAAGGAAGTGGGTAAATGGCTGGCCGAAAAAGATGCGGAATTTGTTGTGCTGCGTCCAGACCGTTATGTACTGGGAACCGGTAAAAATGAGGCACAATTAAAGGCATTGTTATCGCTAG
>JBBADT010000013.1:0-54626 GCA_041656315.1 Advenella sp. | reverse complement strand
CCTCGATGGCCAGCATCAACTGGTACCGCAACAAGCTGCGTGGCGACGGCGAGAACGTCCCGACGGCTCGCGAGCTGAAGGCGGAAGCCAAGGCCGAGCAGAAGGCCGCGAAGGAAGCTGCCAAGGCCGAAGCCAAGGCCAAGCGCGAAGCCGAGAAGGCCGAAGCCAAGGCGAAGAAGGACGCCGAGAAAGCCGAAGCCAAGGCGAAGAAGGACGCTGAAAAAGCGGAAGCTAAGGCCAAGGCCGATGCCGAGAAGAAGGCCAAGGCTGACGCCGGTGGCGAAGGCGGCAAGGGCCAGGACTTCCTGAAGTAACGCAGGCCTCTGGGCCGCGAACGAGGGGATCCCTCGAACCGCGGGCCCGGTAATATAAGGGAACGAGTTGCGAAACTCGTTCCCTTTTTCTTTACCTGGAGAGATAGCATGAACATCGAATTAAAGCGGGTCTATTATGTTCGAGGATCGGCGCCGGGGCATTGGGCCCGTCGCTCTGAGGTGAAAGACCCGCCCACCAGCGGCTACAGTCATGCGCTGGTAATCGTCGGGGACAAGCGTTCTACTATCCTCTGCCCTTTCACGCTGAGCGCCTTCCAGGTCTCAAATAAATGCTCCGAGCTCGACTGCCCGGCGCTGGACTTGGACAAGGACAGGATGGCTAAGGTCATCGTAGAGACGTGGGAGAGCTGCGTGCGGCTAGGATTCCAGCGGGACTTTGGCGTAGCCGCCATGGTGCTGGCCGAGTTCGGCCATGCGGTGCCGAAGTTCCTGCCTGCCGTAACCACTCTCCCGGACGGCTCGCGCGAAGAGGAGAAGACCCGTGGCGGCAAGCCCGTCGACCATGACGCCTTAAAGCCTTGCAATCCGGCAAGCAAGCGTGCCGAAGTCGCCCGCTTCTTCATGGCAGACGAGCCCCAGTCTCTGCACGAGGCAATGGCTAAGCTGGGCCTCACCCGGTCCGGCGTGCTGTCCCATCTATTCACCCTCAATAAGGACCACGGTGTCGGCTACGACCTAGTGAGAGATTGCGCCATTCTTATCGTGCCTGAGGGGTTCGATTTGTTCGCTTGGGTTGCTCCTGTGCGGGCCGAGAAGCCAGTGCCGATGAATGACGACGGCACCCCCAAGGCTCCACCGAAAAAGCGTACCAGCGGCAAGCCAATACGGGAAGAGGCTCTGAAGCCCATACCGGAGCCCGGGAAGCGCGCCCAGATTGCTCGCATATTCTTGAACTGGGCGCCGGTCATCGACGGCCAGCAGGCCCTCGATATTGACCGCTCAGCCGTGCTGTCCCACCTCTTCACGATTAACAAGGAGAACGGCCTCGGCTACGAGCTGTCCGAGGATGGCTCTCAGGCGAGGCTATTGATCCCCGACGGGCACGAGGTGTTCTGCGCTAAGCAGTCCCGTGCCAAGAAGTCTGCCCCGACGGAGTGAAGCAGATGGCCCGCCCCGATATGCACCTAATCGTCGGCGCCGTCCTGGATGGCGCTGGCATACCCTACACCATAGATCACGGCGGCAGACATATCAAAGTCCGATGGGAGATAGACGGCAAAGCCTACTCCTACTCGTGCTCGAGAAGCCCATCGGACAGACGCGCCCAACAGAATTGCCGGTGCGACGTGCGCAGGATTTTACGATCAGCGGGGGTCCAAGCGTAGGCCCCTCAATTAGATGGCTCGGGTGAACTGCCCGGGGCGTCAAGATACAGTCTTACTTCAACCGCTCAAACTAGGAGAGCATAGCATGACCAACACCTCCCGACCTGCAGTAATGGACGCCTTCGTGGCGGCTTTCGTGGCGCGCCTTTTGGCTGGCGCCGAGGAGTTTAACCGCTCCATCATCGGCTTGCCCATCCCCGAGTCCCCCAAGCTGCTCAGCAAGTCACGGGCCTCTTGGGCCGCAGGAGCTCTTCAGGAGGAGCTGACCGAATTCCAGGACGCGCAGGCGGATAAGGACATCCTCGAGTCTGCGGATGCGCTGATCGACCTCATCTACTTCGCCCTCGGCCGTCTCGTCGAGATGGGAATCCCGGCGCGTATGGTGTTTGACGAGGTGCAGCGCGCGAACATGGGCAAAGAACGCGGGGAGCTGTCCAAGCGTCCGGGCTCTCTCGGCTACGACGCCATCAAGCCCGAAGGCTGGCAGCCGCCGGACCATTCAGCCCTGCTCACCTTCTCGGCAGAAGACCTGGCCAAGGCGCGTCTGTGGGACAGCCTTTCCCCTGTTCTCAAGAAGGTGGCCGAGCTGCGCGCCAAGAAGGGACAAGACTACAACGCCGGTCCCCAGCTCAAGGACTACTTCCCCTTCGGGCATCTGTCCTACGCCCAGATGGTCCACCTGAAGACCCTCCGCATCCACTCACTGCTGGCCGTACTTCAGTCGGGCAAGCAGCCGAACTTCGAGGGCCTGCTGGACACGCTGGAAGACCTCATCAACTACACGACCTTCTATGCTGAAGCAGTTGAGGACGGGTCGGTCAATCAACCTATGTTCGGAGGAGCTTCGGAATGAGCGGCATCAGTCTCCCTTTCTTTGACATCTATGGCGCCCTCATGTCGTGGGTGCTCACGTCCGGCCACGAGGAGGTCAATTCCCGCACCAAGCATCGGGTGAAGGTGGGGCGTGGCGGCACGTCCTTCCGGCTCGACCTGTCGGATGGCATGTTGCCCACGGCGGGCTATCGTAAGCTCTTCCCTAAGAGCGCTGCCGCCGAGGTCGCATGGTTCCTCATGGGCACACAGGACGCCACCTTCATCCGCAAACACGCACCGCTGTGGGACAAGTTCATCGAGCCCCTGGCGAAGCAGGGCGACTTGTTTGATGGCGATGTGGTGGTGGAAGGCATCAAGGCCGCCTACGGGTACCGCTGGCGTCGTCACTTCGGCCGCGATCAGCTGATCGAGGGGGTCAACGCTCTCTCGGCAGACCCGTCCGATCGGCGCGTGGTAGTGGTTGCTTGGGACCCGGCGGAAGACGGCAATGGCGCCAAGGGGCAAAAGAACGTGCCTTGCCCCATGGCTTTCACGTTGAGCCTTACCGCCGGCGAGCTGCATTCCAGCTTGATGATCCGCTCCTCTGACATCTTCGTGGGTCTGCCTTACGACGTCATGGGGCATGCCTTGCTGCTGGACGCTATTGCCGCCACCCTTCGCGTTAAGCTTGGCGTGATGCACATCACGCTGGCCCATCCGCACCTCTACGAGGATCATTGGGGTATGGCCGAGGAGTGTCTGCGGCAAGCGCCCGTTCTGCCGGACTTACAGCTTCCGGGCTTCAACCTGCAGCAGATTATGCGGGCTCCTGACGACTACGTGGCTCGCGTCGCCGAAGAAGCCGCTTCCAAGCAGTGGCCCTCCTTCAACCCTCGCCCCTTCGTAGTGGAGTAAGCATGGAAGCCCCCATCAAGCGCACCCGGGACCAATGGGACAGGTTCTTCTTCCGCTTCGCCTTGGAAGTCGCGACCTGCTCCAAAGACCCCGACCGCCAGGTGGGGGCTGTTCTCGTGCCAGGCGACCGCCGGCAGCTGTCTATGGGCTACAACGGCTTCCCCGAGGGGATTCCAGACCTGCCCTCGCATCTTGCGGACAAAGCCTTCAAGCTGGCAAACATGGTACACGCCGAAGAGAACTGCCTCCACCAATCCCCCTTTAATCCGTCGGGGTGCACGATGTACGTGACTCGCTTCCCCTGCCACCACTGCGCCGAGCGCATCCAAGGCGCCGGGGTCTCGCGGGTCGTTGCGCCTCCCCCTGAGCTCGGCCACCCGCGATGGGGAGAGTCTTGGGCGCGAGCTCTCGACATCTTCAAGCGGGGGAGTGTCGAAGTCTCCCTCTTCACCAACTAAAGGATATACGATATGGGTAAACTCAACCTCCTGCTAGCCGTATCCCGTGACGGCTTTGTGGCGCGTGGTCCCAATGACGACATGCGGTGGACCGGCTCGGCCGACAAGGCGCTGTTCAAGACTCTCACCATGGGCACGATCCAGCCCTTGCTGTGCGGGCGTACAACTTTCGATCTGATGCCGCAACTCGAGGGGCGTGCTCTGGTGCCCCTCAGCACTAACCCGGAGCTCGGCATGAGCCTCGAGGCGGCAGCGTCGCGATACCCTGGAGCCTGGCTTATCGGAGGGCCTACGATTGCCCGGGCCGCTCTGGATCGCGGCCTGGTGCGCTTGGCCTACATCAGCAAGGTCCAGGCTTCGGTCAAAGAAGGTATCCCCTTCCGCCCGCTGGAGAAGCTCCTGCAAGACCGCCCCAAGGCGGAGATGTGGGTAGACACTGGGGTGCACGTCCAGGTCTTCGGGGTCAAGCGTGGCTCGTGAGGTTCGCCTGTGGGAGTGGCTGCGCGACGGCCTCCGCGGCACGGCAGGCCTCCATATGCGCCGGGTTGAGAACCTGGTGGGCGATGGAGACCCCGACGTCGACGGGTGCTATCAAGGCAGCTACTTCGAGGCGGAGCTGAAGGGGTGCGACCGGCCGGTGCGTGGAGGGCTTCTCGGGTTCGAGGTCCGCCAGTCCCAAGTCATATGGCACCGAAAGCGGTGGCGCGCCGGCGGCAATATCTGGCTCTACGTGCGAGTGGGCAAAGGGCGAGAGATTAAGAGGTATCTCGTGCCAGCTAAGCATACCGCTAGGATCAAGGAGGGGGTCACCGAGCAGGAGCTGGCCGACCTCGCCGTCCTGCCCCCCGACCACTCGGCGGCAGACTTCCTCCGGCGGGTCGTACTGGCGGAGCCACGATAGACCAAGGGCCTTCGGGCCCTTTTCTTATGCTCAATAAATATGCGCGATGCGCGCCCGCCCGGGCGTATAGCACGCTTTGCTGGAAAAGGGAGCCCTTTGGGGAGAAAATATATTTTTGAAAAAAGTTGGTTGAAGGGGCTCCCATACCCAGCGTTTTGCTCTATTATCTATCCATACCAACGCAACACACTTAAGGAGTTCCATCATGAAGATCGCTGACATCATCCGCGCAGGCATCGCAGCCGCCAAGACCAACGAGCAGATTCTCTCTGACGTCAAGGCAGCTCATCCGCAAGCCAACACCAATGCTGCTTGCATCAACTGGTACCGCAGCAAGGCCAAGAAGGCTGAGACCAAAGGCGCCAAGAAAGCCGCCGCTAAAGTGGAAACCCAAAAGACCCCTATCGCCGCCGCAATCGGCCACGGTTGGACTGTCGACAAGCTCAAAGAGTTCAAGGGCATGGAAGGCAGCGGCTACAATGCCGACCTCTACCGCGACGGCGTTAAGGTGGCAGAGGTGATAGACGACGCTTCGGGCGGCCCTCTGATGATCCAATGGCTTGACAAAGCCACCGAGACCTTTGACACCGTGGACTATCAAGGCAAGCCCTTTGCTCGCCGCTGCACCAAGGAGGAGAAGCTGCTTCTCGAGTACGTAGCCACTCTGCCCGCTTACGAGTGCCACGGCATGACTCTTGCCCACAGTGACGAGACCTTCGTGGACGACCTTGTAAATCATGGCTTTATCGTGAAGCAAGTGCGTTCGCTGGTTCGAGGCAAGGTCGCCTTCATTACGGCCGAAGGCAAGGTCTACACCATCAAGACCGCTCTGTCAAGCGACGTCCGCGCACGCATTGAGCTGCAACACAAGGGCGCCACTATTCTCAATGACATCGACGAGAATGCCGCGGCCGAGATGCTCAAGGCGGCTCGGTAACCCCTAAAACGCGCAATGCACTGCGAATAATGGTCTTCCCCCGCTCCCTTTATGGGGAAGACCACCTATAATGGATTCCGTAGCGCCACTGCTACTTGACCTTGAACTTGGAGAAACACCATGAACCTCGAAACCTTCAACATGATGACCCTCGTCGCTATCCACAACGCCATCAGCGACAAGCCCGCCTCCCTTAAGACCTTCTCTCAGCGCTCGAAGGCCGTCGATCGCATCAACAAGATTGCCACTGAGAAGGGCATCAAGCTGTCTGACCTCTTCGACGAGAATGGCATTGCCAAGCCCACCGAAGCCGCCAAGCCCACTGAAGCCGCCAAGGAGCCCTCGGAGGTGACTTCGGGCATTGCCTCTATGTTCTCGCAAATCAACTCCGCCACTAAAGCCAAGGAGCCGAAGGCGGAAAGTAGAACCGCAAGCGCCCCGAAGGACAAGGCCGAGAAGAAGGAGAAGAAAGCCAAGGGCTCAGTCATCCGCCACGTGGCAGAAGGCTTGCTGATGGAGGTCATCACGCATGACGAAGACGGCCGCCCCTATGGCCATCCGTATGACGTCATCCTCGCCAAGATTCACGAGCAATTCCCGGAAGGCAAGACCTCGGTGGCATGCCTCCGCTGGTACGCTGTCCACATGCGCGACCGTGGCGAGCGCGTCCCCAACCGCCCGCGTGTGGCCCCCAAAAAGGCCGACTGACATGGCTCGGGTACCTATCCGCTTTAGGTGCCCGCACGGCCTCCACCAAGCAGAGTGCTACACTTGCGTGGAGGCCAAGCGGCGCTCTTACCCATCAATCAAGAAGGACATATCAATGACTGCTCAAATGAGAATCTCCATCGTGGGAGAGAGCTACCACAAAGGCGCCTACGAGGCCCGCATCCGCCTCAAGAAGGGTGAGGAGCTGTGGCTCATCCGCGAGACCAATAACTCCTTTGACAAGAACGCCGTGGCCGTGCACAACGCTGATGGGCAGAAGCTGGGCTACATCCCACGCCAAGACGCCCCGGCCGTTGCCAAGGTCATCGACTCCGGCAAGACCTGCAAGGCAGTAGTGCGCCTCGCAGGCACCACCGCCATCGAAGTCTCTTGGTGAGGGCTCTGCCATGCTGAAGAATATGCTCGGGGTTCTCGTAGGCTTCGCCTTCATCGCTGCCGCTGCTTCGGCCTTCGTACATTGGCTGGACCGCCCTGAAGTCCACAAGTCATGGGCGACACAGCAGTGCATCGACGTCAAGGACCCGGCCGCAGCAGCGGCTGGGCGTAAGACTGAATGGTCTTGCGACAACCTCCCTCCGCGGTATGAACTGATTTGGGTCAAATAGGAGACTTGCCATGCCTCGCGCTTCCACTCTTATCCTCGCCATGTCCGTAGCTTTAGCCCTCGTGGTTGGGGGCTCGGTAGTCCTCTCGATCAAGGCAGCGTTCAGCAAACTCGGCCACGAGTTCAGCTGCGCGCTAGCCTCCCCCAATGCGGAAGGCGATAAGTTGGTGGGAGGAAAGGAGTGTCCGACTGTCGCCAAGCCTGAGACCGCCAAAAATCAAGCGGTCGAGCGTGTCGAGGCGCGGTTCTAGGCGCACTAGGGCGCTCGAGGTCAGCTAGGCCCTGATGCTCAGCTAGGTCTACCGGTCCGAGCGGACAGTCTCACGCCTGAGGCATAAAAAAGACGCCTCCCAAGAGCGACCTTGGGAGGCGTAAAACCATTTGCGCGGCGAAGGAGAGCGGCCGGACCGCGCAAACGGGAGGGCCTAGCGGTGAATGAATTCCTTTATGCCAATCCACACGGCGGCGAGGAGACCCGAGACGATGATGCCCGTAGCCGCGAGCATCCCCTTCTTCTTGATGCTCTCCGAAGTCTGCCGCCATTCACGCAGGTGCTGGAAGTCTTTCTGCACCTCGATCGGGTCATCCAGCTTCACACCGAGCATCAGAAAAGACTCCCGTACGGTCTCGCGGATGATGACCCGGGCCTCTTCCGGAGTCAGGGTCTGAAGCAAGCGCTGGGATTGCGTCTTGCTGTCTTGTGGTTGGAAGTCTTGGCTCACTTTGCTGGTCCTTTTGTCGGTGGTTGTGCTTGGTCTGTCGTGCTCCTCGGCGTCACGCGTGAGTCGCGGTAAAAGTTGATCTGGAAGGAGGCCTCTTGAATCCATCGGGCCACTTCAGCGAGATTGCGGGCCAGGGCGGCATAGCCCTTCTCAGTCACCGCAAATAGGGCAACCCCGTCGACCTCGACGACTTGCCAATGCACGGCTTCCGTGCGAATCGGTTGGACGTCAGGGAGTACCGCTGCTGGGGGCTGCTTGACTTCCGCCGGCGGCTGCTCCTTCGGAGGCAGACTCGAGCAAGCGGAGAGCCCGATCAGTGCCAGCGTTAACACGGCGCTCGATAAGCCCCGGCTTACGCTTGGCAAGCGCGCCGAGGTCGTGACTGGATAAGACATCAAGAATCTCCCTCTGGTATGCGCCCGCCTCACGCTGAGCTTTGTTGAATGCGGTCAGAGCCTCACGCTGAGCCTCAGCGGCGGACTCCCACTTGTCAATGGCCTTCTCGAAGGCGTCAGCTCTAGCGCTCTCACGGCTCACGTCGGCTTGCAGCGTGGCAACTCTGGCGGAGAGCTCTGCCTTGCTGTCCACCAGGCCGGCATAGTGCTTATAGGCCAAGAAGACCGCAGCCACGCCAAGGGCAACCGCGCCGAGCTTAAGCCAGTTAATTGTCAGGGCCATAGTATCCTCACGGGTAAAGACTGGCCGGCAGCTCGAAGTGGGGACCGTCCAAAAAGGCCGACTTCCCGGCAGCCTTGCGGCGGGCGGTGTACTCGGCCACGGCGCGCTCTGGGTCGCCAACATTGGACAGGACCATATCCCAGACACCTCCCCAGCGGATTGCTACGGCTTCGAGCTGGCTGGCTTGTTGCACCGCCTTGGCGACCTCGTAGCAGAGAGGCCATTCCCAGGCCAGTTGCCCGCGACCGTTCACTGTCTTGAGAGGCACGAGGTCGACTGCGTGGCCGAAGCCGTCAGCGCCGACCAGGTGGCGAGAGTTCATTGTTTGACTGGCGCCCTGGGCGACAAGCTGCTTTTGTCGAGAGGCGGTGCGCAAACCCTCGAACACCTGGAAGTCGACAGTCGTGAGAGTGATGGCGCGCTCAACGACCCGAACAAGATCGGGGTGCACGCCTTGAAGGTTGGACCGAGACTTGGTCCCCAGTACGAAGGTCATGGCATATCCTCCACAACGGGGCTTGCAGCAGCGGGGGAAGACTTGGAGGCGGGTAGGGACCGAGTGGAGTAGCGGGACGCCACAGCTGCAGGCCCCATTATTTTCTTAGTGGCGACGTCTTCCCAGGTGGCCCCGAAGACGTAACTACCCACGATGCCGATAAGGGTGAAGAAGGCCATGGTCATGGCGGTATCGGCAGGCCCAGTGTCGAGGCCTCTGATTAGGATATACCCAATGACGAGCATGCAGAAGCCCGACACCGCGAACATAAAGCGGCGCCGGACTGTCCAGCAGAAAAGCTCCTCTTTGGGACGGGTGGCCACGTTGGCTCCAAGGTAGTGACGACAATACAATGGCTCGATATTGCCAACACTGGTGAGCTATGTATGCCGTCGCTTACACTACTACACCGCCACGCCAGCCGTCCAGCCCGAGGCAAGGTAGGTTGAGCGCACCTCTTCGTCCTCCACTAAAACGGCTACTCCGGGGCGGGGAGAGTAGAACTCCCAGCCATCCGAAAGGCGCACCGCGATGGCTCCGTCATGTCCCTCCCATTCGCCGACAGCACTCGCGGCCACGATGTACCCGTCCCCCTCGGCAGGGGTTATGGTAGAAGGGTCCGCGACAGCGCGGCTCTTGACCGTGGGGTGGAACCCGATGCGCCCGAGCAATAGAAGGTTGTAGTCCATCCCGGTGTTCCACCCGGACTCTCCTAGGCTCCAGCCATACAGGAGGCCGGATCGTGGGTCTACTTTTGCAGGCATTTATATTCTCCAGATTAGATTGGGACGGGGACAATGCTGTCCTTGAGCTTGGTGACTTCGGCGCCTTCCCCAACAGCGAAGACTGTGACAGCCTCGGAGGTGAAGAGCACGACCTCGAAAGCGCCAGAGTTAGGGTCTGACTCAACCTCGCCCAGGCTAATGCCGCTCTCACGGTGCACGACCCGGATAGTCCGGGCCAGCGGCGCGTCATTGGGGTCGGTAACCACGCCGGCGATGCGCCGATAGGAGAACCCCGGCGGCACAACGGGCCGGCCGGGGACGGACGCGACAAAAGGCGAGGTAGCGAGCACTTCGAAGGTCAGCTCTTCAACGTCGAAAACGGCTGCGATGAATCCTTGTGAAGTAGTATTGTAAATCAATAGGGCTTTCTCATCTGTAAGCCAATGTATGAAGCCATTGGCGCTAGACCCGAAACTGCCCCGGTACCCCGCCGGCAGGCTAAATGGTATGCGCTGCATATCCGAGAGCCTGATGAGGCACAGAGTCGTAGCCACGGTGCCATTAGTGAGCCCAAGCAGGTACTTGCTATCCGGACTAAAGCTCAAATCGCCGTCCTGGTAAGATACAGTGTGCCGCGTCCCGGAGTAGGCAGTAGCGGCTAGAGTTGCAGCATCGTAGAGCCGGGTAGTGCCCCAGCCGGAGGCAGAGGAGACGCTGCCTACTGCAATCCAATTACCGTCGGATGACCAGGCCACGGCCTCCCCACGAGCTGTCAGCCCAGGCAAGTCAGCGTCCGGAGTCAAAGCTGGGTAGTTGAAAACTCGGGCAAACGGAGTGGCATTGGTGCTGACAACAAACTTGGCTCCGTTGGGATGCCAGGCGACCTGGTAGGCGGGCGCCGGAAGCGACCCTGTCGCAAGCTGGTTGGTGTCTTTAACCAGAGTCAAGGGGTCCCAAATCTCCAGATACGGCTCCTCGGCTGTGCTCAGGAAAAACTTGGATTGGTCCGGAAACCACGTCAGGCTACGAGGCTGGCCGTTGGGTACACTGGTGGCGGGAGTGGCTATGCCGGTAGCCATATCCACTTTGCGCAACCTCTGGGAAGTGTTAGAGACGGCTTGCGAGACGATGAGAAACTCCCGCGACGCCGGCACGAGGCCTTCTGTGCGGTTGTTGGACGCGCCGGCGCCAGTGCCGTCAAAAGAGACGGGCAAACGGACCTGATCGGTATTGCTGGGAGTCCACAGGGCGAGCTGCCCCATAGCAGCTGAGTTGGGGAAGACCACAATCTCGCAGGGGAGAATCTTCGGGTATTTCATAGGAATTCATCCATAACAATAACAAGGGAACCGCCGTCGGGCGGAGTAATTTGGACCTCATCCATCGCCAGCTCGATGTCTGCTCCGCCGGAGTCGGCCACGAGGACCGGGATAATCACCCGCTGAAAGCACTCGAGCCCATCACGCTCGGAGAACACCTCAATCGTGCCGGACCCTCCCATAAGCGCCATTGTGGTGCCTGGGACAATGTACGACGTTCCCGTCATACCGGATGCCGTCGTGAGCTCCAAGCCCTGGAAGTCCCTGACCGTCACTCCGTAGGTGGTGCCGGCTTCGGGCTCGGAGGTTCCGCCGTCGGTGAAGCCGAGCAGGACGCTGCCGGTTTGCTGCACACGGTTCCGGTGACTCCAGGTCAAGGCGATCGACGACAGCACTTGAGAGGGCCAGTAGACTCCATTGACCTGCACTTGTGCTGGGGGATAGGGGCGAGCTGCACGACCGCGCAAAGCGACAGGCATCGCCACGGCGTCAGTAAGAGGCACCTCGCCGCTACCGGACACCGGGGCGATCTTAACCCCAATGGTCTCCCCGCTCACGTACTCGGTATCTTCAGCTGAAGAGTATTCGTCCCAGAAGATGATACTGGCGCCGGCTTCGTGCGTCGTGGGCACGGTGTCGAGAACCCCGCGCTTCACAGTGATGAAGCCGCCCAGCTCATTTATGCCCTCGATGGCCATCAGCTCGGTTCCGATCTGTAGCCAAGTGCCAAGAGTAACCTGGTCGAGAGCGTACGCCTCGGTGATCGCGATCTGAGTATCGGAGCGACTGACAGGTGCTGCAACGTCTGCCCCTGGACTAAAGTCCACCAGCCCACTGTCCTCGTAGCCCGTGCCGCTATCAACATAGATGCGGGCGTTGATTGCGGAGCCGCCAGGAGACACCGCCGCCCCTCCCACATAGGATGCGTCGGGGTTATTGGTGAGCAGCAGGTCCACGACGTCCTGCCCTTGACGCTGCACCAGCTCCAAATAAGGCACTTCAAAAGACAGCTGGCGCGTGGCCGGCTTCGGCGGCTGTGCAGGGTTGTCCCATATGGGCTCGCTCGGAGTGACGGGCGAGGCCAAGGGCATCGAGAAGGCGTCCTCCATGCACGTGATCTTGATGCGGTTGGTCTTGCCATCACCGTAGGCCATCGACACTACTCGCATCACGGCGCCATGCAGGCCGAATTCAGGCCACGTGGCCTTGAAGACGTCCCCAATCTCGAGGTCCCTCGCCGTGCGATCCGCGTAGATGTCGCAAGAGGCATACTGCCCGGAAAGGGAGCGCAGGTTGAGCATAGCGACACGCCCGGCCATGCCGGCATCTGGCAAGCCGATGAATTGGAGCGTAGTGGCCACTGGCGCCCCCTGCATAGCTGCCAGAGCCGGGTCTTGCGCAGTGACAGAAGACGATGCTCCGGTCGTGACGTTCCAATAGTTGATCGTCACGGAAGTCGTGAGCTCCCCGAACGTCGGGCGTCGGAAGTTCTCCACCTTCTGGATATGCCGCTCATCCAGCTCCAGGATGTTATCGGCATCGTAGTCGTCGCGGATCAGCCGAATCTTGAAGAGGCCGGTACGGCGGTCAACGAAGAGCGCTGCGTTGGCGTGCTTCAGCAACTCCGTCGTGAAGTCCTCGATGGACTTCTGGCGGTCCCAGAGGATGCAGACCCCGAGACGCTCCGCTCGCAATTGCCTTGCGGCGGCACGGAAGCTCGCATCGTCCAGGTCGCTCTCCATATACCCCATGCCCCAATCCGGGTCGGTGAGCGTCTCACGGATGGCGTGGACGATGTTCATGGCGGGGGACTCGCCCATGAATGCGAAGAAGATGGCGTTGTAAAGGGCCGTCGGGTCAGAGCCGTCAATGACTGGCACCCCAACCTGCGGGGTGTTGATGAGCTGCTCGGTGTAGCCCACGTTGTCGAGGTCGATATTGACCCCGTAGACCTCCACCTCGTTATTGCCGGACCAGTCCCCTTGCCGCGACAGGATAGGGGCGGCCTCGGCCAGCGTGTTCGGAAACTCGTCCAGCGGATCAGGCGCCCCGTCCGTGACGATTACCATGACATTGTGGCGCTCCCCGCTGTGCGGGCTAAACCAGGACTTGGCGTAGGCGAAGGAGGACGTGAAGGAGGTGCCTCCCGAAGCCGAGAGCCCCATAATGAATGTCTTGAGGCTGTTAATCTGCGCCTGGCCGATGGCGGTGTATGACCGCGAGCTACCGCTGAGTGTGCGGATAGCAACGTCAACCGGAGCCGGGGAATCTTGGGATAAATAGGACAGCTCATCCAGCACTTGGATCATATTGTCCTTCATGACGTCCAGGCGAGTCCTGCCGCCTCCCACTGGCTCCGCCATGGAGCCGGAAGTATCTAGGGCAAACAGGATGCGCTGACGCACGGCAAAGGCGGCAGCAGTTGGAATGACTGCCATTTGCGGGTACCATTGCGGCAGGCCATCTTGGCGCACCATCACCCGAGAGACGCGGAAATCCCACTTTTTCAGATAGGGGTTCATGCCGATATACATCTGCCGGAGCACGACCCCAACTACTCCACGGAAAGCAGGCACGAGGCCGCCAAGGCGGGATTGCAGGTAGTCATTGACCCCTTGAGTTGGTTCCCCAGTCTCAAAGTCCAAATACCCCTCGATGCCACCTTCGCGGGATTCCCCACCGAACAAGTCAGACCGGTTAATGCGAATGCTCCCGGCACGGCGGGAGCCGAGCCAGGCGTCTTTTTCGTCTACCCGTATGCGGACAATCTTGTCTACCGGGCCATGACACAAGATCATATGAATGCCCAAGTAATACTTATATCCGACTGTGACCTTCTTACTGCTTCCGCCCATTGGCCACCTCCACAACTTGTCGAGCCATCTCGTCGCCCGTGTCCAGGAGTTTCTCCTCGTCGATACCCTCTTTCAGGAAGGTATCCCAGTCCAGTCCATGGCGCAAAAAGAATGCCCTGGCTCCGCGAGAGCACATGCGCGCCTGCCGGATATGTTCCATTTTGATCTTCACTTCTTGCCGCCTTTCTTCTTGACAGCTACCGTGCGGAGGTCCCCATACCAGACCACGTTGGGGCCGGTGATGTCCTTCGTGCCGAAGAGCACCGGAATCTCTCGCCCGTCTTCGGCCGTCGGGAGAGAAAAATCCCCCAAGCCGGCGGGCGGGGCGGACTGCGCCTTCGGCACCGCCATCGTGAACCCGATGACGAGAGCGGCCACGAACACTGCTGCATAAATCCAAGCCATTGTTATCTCCTAAACGATAGAGGAGCCGTTGAAGGGATTCCGCGACGGAATCCAGTCGAAGCCTCCGTAGTTCTCCAGATTGTTGAAACGATCATTGCACGTCTGCCGGTCCCGTGGGCACCCAGGGTAGAGCGTAACGGTCAAGCTCCCGTAGATCATCCCGTAGGACATGCCATAGCCCTGGTCGGTGAAGAGGCGGCTCAGTGAGACTGATCCCCTCATCATGACCACCGTGGCCCCAGAATGCCCTGTGATGAGCCTGGAGGTGCCATCTGGTAGCTCGATAATGCCCATGGCAAAATAGCCGTCTGGGAAGCCTGCAGCCTCAGGTATGGTCAGCGTCATTCCGTCAACACTGGTGGGCACGCCTTGGACCGCGAAGTCTGCCTTAGCGACTTTACACCGCCGGCCGTAGAGAAAATGCCGGCACATGCGTTGGTAGCGAGCTCCCAGCCCAGGGCGCTGCAGCGACGTAAAGACAGAATCAAAGGAGAGAACAATCTCTGCCCCGCGAGGCTTGGTGCCAGCTAGGCGCCCTTTCCAAATGACGTGGGTATCCTCCCCGTCCTCTACATCGTCGCGCTCCCAGATGGTGAGCCCGACGACGGTCTCCACCGAATCTTTAAGCCAACGAGAAGCCGCCTCATTTTGCAGGTCGAGGGTGATGTCTATGTCAGCCCTCGCCACGTCCTGCTTGGACTCGACTTCGCTGTGCGATATAGCTGCGGGCTGATAGGTCTCGTTGTTAAAGACAATGGGGTAGGGGGCGTTGGTGTAATTCCACACCAGCCGCTCCTCGTAGTCTTCTGAGAGTAGGGCGTTATATAGCCCATCGCCCGACCCCAGGGTGATGGCTTGAATGCCGTCCCGCGGGGTATTGTCAAGCATATCCAGGTACGTGGTATTGAAGAGAGCCACGGCCACCGTATGGATGTTCACGTCATTGTCGACGGCCTTGGAGTAATTTCCTCGGCGGTTGATGACGTCTCGGCCTATATTGGCTGCGGTTGTTGCAGAGCTCACCGGCTCGGGCTCGCCGTCGGTGACAACGAATGCTGCCCGGCGGAAGCCCATGGAGCGGATGGCAAAGTGATCGACGATGCGGCGCATAAAGCGGTCGTAGGGCGTCCCGCCGGTAGCCTCCAGGCCGGAGACGAAAGCCTTGAGGCTTTCGAAGTCTCCCGTCTGGGCATTCCACCGAGTCTCTAGGGCGTCCTGTGAGCTGCTGAAGGCATGGACCGAGACGTGCATCTCAATGTCGCGCTGCTGGCGAATCTCATTGAGCCGGTCAAGCACCAGCAGCATCTGTGCCTTCACCAAGTCGAGTCGGGTGCGGGTGCCGACCACCAGCTCATTCATGGAGCCAGAGACGTCGATGACAAAAAACAAGTTGTTATTACGGGAAAAGGGGTCGACAGACCCCACTTCCGCAAATCGGTAAAAAGCTGTGAGAGCACTCATGATCCTGGGACCTCAATGATGGGCATAGAGATGGTCGCGCCGCCGCCACTCGTGTAGTTTACCTCGACACGATCCGAGTCGAACCGAACGCACGTCATGATGCTGATCCGGCGAATTTCGGGCAGTATCCAGGTCGTCCCGGAGCGAGGCGAGAGGCGCAGAGCAGTCTGGCTATTTGCGACGATAGAAGCCGCCTGGACGCGGTAGAACCGAAGCTCGCCAGTATTCCGCTCGACGACTATATCAAAAGGGGTATTATCCGCTATGCCGGCCACGGGCGTGTCCACCATTAGCACGTCATATCCCGGGTCGTCTGGATTGGGGCCGACGCCGCTGGTGGGGGCGAAGTCCTTGTTGTGGGAGCGGTACCAAAAATCACGGCGGCGGCCGCGGCGGGAGTGAATCCACTCAAGCATGCGCATCCGCTCGGCGCGGTCCAAGGCCGACCACGACATGCGGCTGGCGGTCTGGGCGTCCGAGTAGACGGGAGTGCCTGCGATGATGCCGGTACCGTTGTCCACTTCGTCGAGTTCGCGGAAGTGGTTCTCAGTCAGCTCGGAAATGAGGACGTTATCATCCAGCAGGACGTCTTTGCCGCGATATTGCGGGTATGAGTAGCTTGGCTGAAGCTCCAAGGCCCCGACGGCTTTAATCACCAGTTGCGCAGCGATAACCGCCCGGGTGCTCAGAGTGTAGTCAGGGCTCTGGGACCAGCGCACCACCTGTAGGGGTATGATGCACGCATCGTAAAGGGTTGCTGCGGGAGCAGTGGCGAGGGTCAGTTCGGCAACGTCAAAGACCTCCACCTCGGTGATATGGAAAGCCCTGTCATTGGACCATACGACGACGCGCTGGCCGACTCCGAAGAAGCGCTCATCAAAAGCCCCCACAATCGTGTCCTGCGCTGGCATGACGTTACCGATGTTCTCATAGTGCTGCCACATAGGGAACAAGAAGTCCTGCACCTGGGTGCGGGAAAACACCTTGGCCCGGCCGTACTGCTCCGGGTCAAGGTGGCAGAGCACTTGATAGGACTGGCGAGGGAGATGCCGTAGAGCAATGCGGTCCTCCCCCGCTTTGCAGCGGATGACGTCGGTCAGCCATTCGAGGCTCTCGGTAATGCCCCGCTGCGGGATGAAGGGCCACAATTCCACAGTTATCCTCCTAGTGCCATATTCCTAATGGTCGTGCGGTTGCGGTGCACGACGTTCATCAAAAGCTCCTCCCCTGCGGCGGTGGAGAGGTAGTCCCCAATGACGCCAGTATCGAAAGCATTCACCTGCTTGAGGTTCAGTACCGGCGCCGGCTGCTGGCTGGGAGCTCCGCCTTCCGGGTATGCCCGCGAAGTCAGTTCCCGCCCACGTACCGTTGCCGGCCCACGAACAATCTCCGGGCCGTACTCTCCAACAATGCCAATCTTGCCGGCTGGAATCTGCCCGCCTTGGTCATAGGCCCCGGAGAACTGCGCCCCGTTGATCTGCGCCAAGATGGAGGCACCTGCGGCTGCTACGCGCCCCATCTCCGCAAGGTTGGCAGGGAAACCGAGCTCCTGAGCCTTGGCCAAGCCGGTTGCGATCGACATAGCCGATTGAGCGACCGAGAAGGCCTTGCTTACCGCGAATAGTGCCCTATACGCGGTAGACTGTTCGCCGGCATACGACTTCGCCAGCCCTGCCAGCCCGTCGAAGAGCTGCTCGCCGACACTAAGCTGAGTCTGCAGGCGCTTCATCTCTGCGGCCTCAGTCTCGTCGTCAAATTGCTTTTTAAGACGACGCAGCAGGTCTTGCCGCTGGAGCTCGGTAATCTCCTCGTTAGAAAGGATCAACTCGCGCCGGCGATCATAGGTCTGCTGCAAAGCCTCCTGCTCAGTCAGCAGCCCGCTGTAAAGCGAGTCGATACTGGACTGACGGTAGCGGGCAACATCGGCCAGCTCCTTGTCCCGAGCCTTTGTAATGGCCTCCTGCATGCGCGTCTGAATCTCGGACCCTGCGGCAGTGTTGGCCTCAATGAGAGCCATACGGCGGGCGTAGGACTCCTTGATGGCCTCTTCCTGGGTCAGCAAGCTTTGGCGGAGCTGCTCCACCTCAGAATTGCGGGATTCGCCCAACTTAGCCAGCTCTTCGCCGCGCTCCTTCTCGAGGCGGGCCATGAGCTGCTTCCGCTGCGCGCTATTCGGGTCAGTGTTCTCCTGGATGATCTTCGCCCGACGCTCGTAGGACGCCTGGATGGCCTCCTCTTCTGTCTGCAGCGACTCGATGACCGCCTTGAACTCCTGTTCCCGCTTCTTGCGCGCTGCTTCAGCGGCTTTGTCAACGCCCGCTGTCGGAGTTTCCCCTTCGATGCGGTACTTAGCCAGGCGATCCTCACCGGAATTGCGCTGGGCTTCCTGCGCCTTGTCGTACTCCTCCCGCAGCTTGCGGGTTGCAGTGATCTGATCCTCCACAGCTGCCACAGTGGCATTACGCTCATCGAGGATGGCGCCGATAGAAGCCTCGCGCGACTTGGCGATGCCGTCCAGGGTGTTGTCCAGGCGGGCCCCGACATTCGCGAACGTATCATCCGAGAAGATGGCTTTGACACCATCGACGAAAGCCGTCGCGTACGCCTTAATGGCGTTAAACCCTGAGATGAACTCCACCACCAGAATCTGCAGCATAGCCCGCACGTTCTGGGGGAAATACTTGAAGGCGTCAATTAGGAACTTGACGACGGCTTCTCCCTCGTCGCCCCACTGCCCAAAAGTATCAGTGAAGAGCTTCGTGAGGAAGTTGACGGTCGTCGTGATGTCGGTCCCCCAATCCCGGAAGGAGATACCGATAGCATCCAGGTAGCCCTCAATCTCGCCAGAGGCGAACATAGTATTGAGCTCGGTCAGCGCGTCGACGCCCACCTGTATGGTGTCCTTGATGAGGTCGCCTGCCCCGCCGCGCATGATATTGAGCAGCAGGTTGTTCCACTGCTCGTCCAGCGCCAGGATGGTGTCATCCAGCTTGCCCAGGCTATTAGCCATCGCGCCGGCAAAATCATTCTCGCCAAGGGACATGAGGTAGCCCTCAATCTCCTTGGCGTTATTCTTGACGGTGGTAGTGACGCCGCGGAAGGTGAAGGCGATGGAGTCGCCCATGTTCTTCGTGCGGATACCGAAGGAGCCGAGGCTCTGGAAGTTGCCGGTCGTCGCGTTGGCTACCGCATCCACCATCTCGGTGATGTCTTTGCCCAGGGAGGCCGCGGTGTTGCCATAGCTGGTCAGGGCCCGTTCGCTCGGGTCCAGGCCATAGTTCACCAGCTTGATGAACGCGGTATTGAGGTTGTCGATGGCGAAGGGGGTCTGCTCAGCGTATTGCTGGAGAACCTTAAAGACCTCGTTGGCGCTCTCGAGGCTACCGGTGACGGTCGTCAGGGTAGACTCCAGCTTATCGAAGCGCCGTTGCGCGTCGATCGCCTGGCCGATGGTCTTCATGAGGGCCGCTGCAGAGGCGAGCGGAAGGATCAAGCGCTTGAAGGAGCCCATCAACCCGTCGGTGGCGCGCGAAGCGGCACCGCCGGAAGAGGTCAACCCCTTCAAGCGCCGATCAGCAGTAGATACCTGGTCGCTTTGGACCCGGATGACAAGAGTGGCGACGTCAGCGGCCATTGTGCACCTTCCAGAAAATGCGATCTATCGACTTGAGTAGGTCGCGCTCCCATCCCAGCAAGCCCGGACCGGGAGGCTGAGACCAGTAATGAAGCTCCGAGAAAGTCAACGGCTCACCCGTGAATATCTCCTTATACCACTCCCATATATACTTCAGTTCCTCGGGGCATTCGGGCGCGTTCTCCAGCTGAGCTGGTTTTCGCTTGAGCGTCTTCCATACCTGCTGAAGAGACGCCCGAAGACTCTGCTTTGACCCCTTAGGTATTAGGTCGAGGCGGAACTCGTGCTCTGCGTATCTTGCGAGCTGCTCGACCCGGCTGCGAAAAAAAGCGCGCGACTCGAGGACGCCCGGTCGATGGCATCAGCGATCTGCGGGGCCTCCTTGAAGAACGCCTTGACGTTCTCCAGAGTCGGCTCCATCTCGAAGCTCCAGGAGATGACAAGAACGGCCACCAGCTCGCGCTTAGCGTCCTCGATTGCGTCCTGGCGCTCACGAGGGTCCTCGATCTGGGCAATACGCATCAGGCCGCGCTTGGATTCCGCCTCCGCGAGGCGGAACTCATCAGAATCCACTCCGCGGATGCGTACCCAGTGCTCCGTCTCTTTACCCGAGGGGGTATACAGCGGAACCTTGATACCCTCGTTGGCCTTTTGGCGGGTGTGGAACAGTTCCATGCCGCCGACTACTTTGCTCTCCTTCTTACCCGTGCTCATCTTAGGCTCCTTCGCGGTCAATGATGATGTTGGTGGCGGTCGTGGAATCCAGCAGCGCCTGGAACGGCATGCTCAACGTGATCGGGCCCTCACCCTCCACGTCTGGCTGACCGCCGTTGTACTTGATACGCGGGAGCGTGATCGTGTACTTGTTGCCCTGGGCGTCCGGCAGCTCCAGCTTGATACTGGACTCGGTCTCGTTGACGAACTTGTCCAGCAGCAGGGAGTCCTCGAAGTAGGCCGTGATGGTGCCCGACACGTTCGAGCGGCCGATCGACGGCCGAATGGTGTCCTTCGAGCCCACCACGAAGCGCGCTTCCAAGCCGTTCTCCACGTTGAGCTGAATCTCCGTGATGACAGCGATGGGCACGCCGGCCTCTTCGAGGACGCCAGTGAAGGAGTCCAGCGGAGAGGTCGTGGTGGGGGCGCCGTACGTCGCACCAGAGATGATGGCGGTATCGGTCGCGAATCCCTTGCCGATAACGCCCATGGTGCCAGTAATCATCGCGTTAGCGTTGATCGCCAGGCCGAGAGTGTTGAACTCGACACCGGTGAAGCGGTGGTAAGGGCGATCAGCCGTCAGGATGTCGCCGAAGAAGCGCTCCACGGTGAAGGACCGACGCAGCACGCCGGCCTTCAAACGGTCGATGCCGGAACCGCCACCATCGACTTCCCACGTGCCCAGCAAGACTGCTTCGAGCAGGTCATCGAAGGAGCCATAGGACAACTCGAGGTTGATGTCGCCGCCCGTCTGGCGTGCACCATGACGGAAGTCAGCGATCTGGCGATCGTCGCGAATTTCTTCGGACTGCAGGGATTCCTTGGACAAGGCCAAGGTGGTGCCCGTGTGGCGGATAGGTTTGAACGCGGGCGCGGCCGGGGTCACCCCGTAGGATGCCTCGGCCACATAGCGCATGGAGTGGCGACTGCCGTTAGCCATGGTAATGCTCCTAGTTAAGGATTGCGGGGGACCCTGGCGAACCAGGTGACGGTCATGCTCACACGGTACCAACCATCAACCTCTCGCCCGCGTGAGCGACCGCAAGAGGCCACTGTGACGAAGACTCCTTGATAAGGGAGTCTTTTCCCAGCCTTGAAGAACGACGCGACATGATCGGCTTTAGCTCGTTGGAGGCTATCGCCTTGGCCTAGCGGATAATTCAAATCAATTTGCATTATCCCGTCATGGGCGTCCTCGCCCTCATCCCCTAGTGTTGCGACCGAGGGCTGATTGGGCAGAATGAAGACGAATGCCCAGGGGCTCCCGTCTGTCGGTTTGTCAGGAAAGAGCTGGTTCTCGAACCCGGTGGGCAGGCCGAGACCGCAATCCAATACGCCCTGGATCAGGGCTGAATAGAGCTTGCTTGATTCCGCCATATTGATGCCTTACCGGGCCAAGGCCCGCGCTTTCGCCTCCACTATTCTCTCCCACTGTGCAACGTGCATCCGCACCATGCCTCCGGGGGCCTTGTGCTTGGACCAGCCGTCATATTCGATACGTTCCGCGTAGGGCAGATTGTTCGAAAAGTAAACCACGTCCAGCAGTCCGCCCATATTAGCCAATACTTCAGCCAACACGATACCACCGTTGGGGTCTAGGCGATCCAGTTCCGACGTCGCTGGAGTATTGATAGTCGTCTGCCAGTTCCCTCGCAATCGACCGGTATCGACTGGGGTCTCCATGACAACAAGGCGGAAGAGCTCCAAGATGGAGGCCCGCCGCACCTTGTCGACATATTCCATTGCGCCAGCATGGAAGGCGCCTAGATCGCGCTCGAATTGCGACGCCATTGCTAGGGCCTCTGAAGACCGACGCTGAATATCACTGGGTCGGACCCGGTGACATTGAGCGGTGTGCACCCCATGACTTGCCAGATAGACCCGTCGAACTCCACCTCGTCCATCGGTGCCGGCACAAAGGTTGACCCCACTGCAGAGAAGATGCAGAAGCGCACATCCTTGGAAGCCAGTATATCCCCAGACAAAAAGCGCACGTCAAAAGCCTCGAGGGTGCCCTGCGAGGCTGGCAAGACGGCTCCAATCAGCGTCTGCGAGGCCGCGAGAACGCGGTTACTCTCGCCCGTCACGGGGTTGGCGCTGGCAGTAAACCGGTTTATCACCAGCGGATTGCCGAACTCGGCTAGGATCGCGCGGGCGTCTTCCGCTATAGCCGCATAGTCAAAAGTTGCCATGGCTTAAGCCCTCACTAGGGAGCCGGAGCCGGAGCCGCCGTTCGCAGCAAGCAAGCCGGCTGCGCGCAGCATCAGGTCGACTTCGGGATAAGCCGGCGTGGAGGCTGCCAGGTTGCCGCCGGAGCTCTCGGAGAACGTCTGCGAGACCTCAATAGGGCCTACCTTCTTCGTGGAGCTGGCGACCTTCTGGCCGCTCGGGTCGAAAGTGGGGTCAGGCATCAGAGGCTTGCCGGAAAGCGCCCGCTGAGCCATGAGGTAGGTGGCGTTTTCTACCGCCGGAGGTATGCCTCGCAGGCGCAAGCTGGGCAAGCTGCTGCGAGGCCATTGGGTGCCTTGGGCAATGCGACGCTGCACGCCGACCCAGACATAGCGGGAGTCGAGGAAGTCGGTCGCCAGGATAATGGCGACCTCCAGGTCCCCGTCCGTCTTGGCGGTCAGGTCTACTCCGCGATCCGACCAGTAGGCCCGAAGCCCCGCCACGCTCCCATAGGCATTGGCGGAGTCTACAGAGCCTTCGGCGTCTTGGGGCTTGAAAGCCATGAGCTGCTCCTTATTCGATCTTGAGGTCCGACGCCTTGCTCGCGATGACCTCTTGAGTATTGCGCCAATTAGAATCGGTCACCGTGGCCACTACGCCATTGGAGACCTTGCGGATGGTGACCTGCCCACCCTTGGGCACCTGCACAGCCTGCGGACCCTTGGTGGCTGCAGGCTGCGGAGGCGTAGACGAGCGGGAACCCTGGTCCGTCTTCGGTTTGAGCATGTCTTGAGCAGAGAAGCGAGCCATGGTTCCTCCTTAGCCTTGCTTGGCTGCGCGAGCCTTCGCGCGGGTGTAGCCTTCCGCCACGGCATCGACGTCAGCGCGGCCGACCTTCTTGCCGGTCAGCTCAGAGAGCTTGTCCAGGCTGGGCAGGTTGTTCGACGTCCAGTGGTCCGAGTCTTCCGGGTCCAGCATGCCGATGGCCTCGCCCAGAGTGGGGCGCTCGCCGCCGGCCTGCTCGCCGCCGGTCTGCTCGCCGTCGGTCTGCTCGCCGCCAGTCTGCTCGCCGTCGGTCTGCTCGCCGTCGGTCTGCTCGCCGCCAGTCTGCTCGCCACCAGTCTGCGGAATCAAGAAGGAGTCCCCGTCGGACTGGCGCGCCTCGAAGTCGGCCACGGCTTTGCGTTCTTCTTCGGTGCCGTTGGCCTTGATGTATTCGATTTGGAAGGCTTGGGCTTCCGCTTCCGGCAGAGCCGAGTAGCGGCGGAAGATGTTGGTGAGGGACGCGATTTGGTGGGCTGGGCCAGTGAAGCTGTAGCGGCCCTCGACGAACGGGTGACCGTTGACCGTCAAAGTCTTGCCAGTGTGCGGACCCACCAGCAGATAGCGCTGGGTCTCGGTCTCTTGCTTTTGCGGATGAATGATAGTGGCCATGGTGAAGAGCTCTCCGATTGGGTTAAGACGACGCCGCGGCTTATCCCAAGCCGCGGTGTAGATGGGCCGGTTATTCCGGCGTGAAGGCCGCGGTGACGACGTTGGCGGCGACCGACAGGGCGACCGTCCCGCCGTCTACAGCGAGCGTCTGCCCATTGGTGACTATGCCAGAAGTGGCGGGCAGGCGAACACCGTCTATCGCGCCAGCTGAGACCGCCGCAGTGCCAGAGGCCAGGGAGGTGCTCCCTGAAGCGCCCAGCACCGCGACTGCCGAGGCATCGGGGACTACGGCAGAGGTGTCCGGCAAGGGCTCGCCGCCGCCGTCCGGTTCACCGGTCAGCACTTCGGGCGTGTCAGGCGTGAGGTCGAGCCACACGAGACCGCCCGCAGCCGCGACGGACGCGTCCGACAGCCAGCCGCCAGTCGCGCGGGACCAGATAGCTGAGTTCGGGGCATCCGCCGCCGCAGCAAGCCCGCGAGCCGCCTCGAGAGGATCCTCCTCCGAGGCGTCTACCGACACCGCCATGGCGCGGCGATTGTTCTGGATAGTCTGACCACCAGACTGCTTGGGAATGGTGAGAAGAAAAACGGGCATAGTAGCCTCCTAAAAGTGGATGGTCCAAATACCACAAGGCCCTCCCCGGGCTAAGCTCAGGGAGGACCTTGTCTGCTGGGCAGAAGGTTAGCCGGTCACGCCGTCCAGCATCGCCAGGCCCTTCTCGCTGAAGAGAGCCAGGCCGCAGTACCAGGTGATACGGGTGATGCTTTCGTCAGCATCTTCCTTCTCGCCCACGTACTTGATCTTGATGCCCGCCTCGTTGGAAGCAGTCAGACCGGCGATGCCGTGGGTACGGCTTCCATCGTCGAAGGTGCCTGCGAACACCGCCGAAGCGTTGGTCGAGGTGCCCTTGGTCTGGTTGATCGGAATCCAGTCGTTGCGGAAGATCGGGATGCCGCGGTAAGCGGGCACCTGACGGCCGGAGGGCATGGTGTAGATGTCACCCGGCGAGGTGCCGCCCAGAGCACGCAGCAGCGCCAGATACTTGCGGCGGGTGCGACCGTGCATCATGATGTAGTCCACCTGGCCGTCCTTGTCGGTCACCAAGTCGATCAGTGCGTCCAGGTCCTCGAAGGACAGCGGAGCGCCGTTGGCCGCGCCGTCGCCTGCGCCGATGGTCTGGCCGGAAGCGACCAAGCCCATCAGGCCGGTGAAAGTGTTGCCCGTGCCGTCGCCGTTGATAAGCTGGTCTTGGTACTTGCGGCCGGCCGACTTGGCCTTGGAGGCAACCTGCACCGCGGTCTGGTCGTTGCCGTCGCCGGAGCGAGTGGCTTGGATCAGGCCGTTGACCTCGGCGTCGCCGATGATCGTGGTCAGGGTGGAGGTCACGTGGGTGAACGTGGCCGGATTCTTTGCGGTGATGGTCGTGCCAACGCCGGCAACTTGGACATCGCCCAGCACGTTCTCGCGGTTGTAGGCGAGGGCGTTGCCGTCAATGCCGTCGAAGGGCATGAGGTCGAACATCTCGTTGACGGTGATGACGTTCTCGATGACGCCAGCCACCAGCTCGTCTTGCGCCAGCTTGGCGCTTTCGGCGAGAGATACGGAAGCCATAATGGTTCTCCTAACAGAGGAATGAAGTGACGAAGGATGCCGGGTCACCCGACTGGGTAAGACGCCTCCCAGGCATCACGCCTCGGTCAGGGTCAGCAGGTGAGGCTCGGTAGCTATTACCTCACCTGCACACATGGACAAGATAATGCGACGCCGACGAGGCCACGTAACCCCTCCAACTGATACCAGCGCGCAGATATTAACCTACGGACCCCTTCGTAGTGCTCGGCTCGTACCGCTTTCTCCTTGTGGATCAACAACTTAGGCTCTTTCGAGGCTGTACGAGACCCGGGCTCGGTATTGCACCAGGAAAAAAGAGACCCTCCGACCAGACTACTTCGGCCACCGGCTGACGACATGCCCTAGAAGCCCTAGTAGGTTCGTATTGCCTTGTAGATCAATGCCTTGAGATGCCTGGTAGCTCTGTATCTGCCTTATATGGGTTCATACTTTTATTCTATTCCTTTATAGAAAATAAAAATAAGAAAATAAGGGAAAAGGCGTTCCCATCTCCAACATTCTCCGGCATAATGATCCCATCAACTCAACAACACCGTGAGAACTGACATGACCCACACAGCCGCAAGCCAATTCGAAGCCACCAGCACTGTTGTTGAGCAGCAGATTGCCGAGCTGCAAGCCAAGCTTGAAGCTCTCAAAACCCAAGCCAAGGCAAACCCTCGCAATTGGAGCTACGCTGGCAGCATGGGCAAAGTGTCCTCGGACCTCGCAGACCTTATCGAGTTCCTTGGATAAATAGTTGAAATAAGGGGCTCCCACGGGATGGGAAACCCCCTTATAATGAATCCACACCAACAAGCTGAGGACAACGACATGAACAAGCCCACCACCGACAAGGCCATCGCCTTTCTCGCCAAGAACCCCACTCTCATAGGTAGAGTGTTGGGAGTCGACCTCTATGAGTCGCCAACGTATGGCGATGAGTCGCCTCTCATCGCTATCACGCCCGATGGTAGAGTCAAGAAGACCGATCATTGGGAACTGCCTTCCGCCCTCGAAGCCACCGACCTCTTGTCCCTCTAAGGAGAACGCCATGACACTGCCAACCATCGAACAAGTTGCCGAGGCCTTTATTAAGCAGCTTCGCGAGGACGTCACTCCCAAGGAGTTCACCGAGCTCATCGCAAAGCAGAAAGAAGCCCCCGTCGAAGGCGTCTGCTATTCGCATGACTACTGCGACGCCAACATGACTATGGATGCGGCGTTCAAGTCGCTCGGCATCGACCCACTTGAGCATGGCTACACCGAGGAGGATGGCATGTCGCAGGAAGTCTGCGACTTGTGGAACTCCGCGTGGGATCGAGCGAAGGAGATGCTCGTCGCCCTCTAAATGATGGCATTGCAACGTGTGAGGGGGAAGTATCATTCACTTACCCCTTCATCAATCAACACAAGGAAATTGATATGAACCTCAAGACTCGTACTGAGCAACGTGGCTGGAGCATGTCCGGCGTCAGCCCTTGCGAAGGCGCTCCGCGGAATTGCGCCCGCTGGTCGCATGCCGAGCAAGAAGACCTCCGCTCGGCCTTTGACGCTTGCGTGTCTACGAAGACGATCGCCCGCCTCCATGGCCGTACTCAGGAAGGCATCCTCTGCCGCATCGACGAGATGGGGCTCACTGACTACAACACAGCGGCGCGGAATGCAGTCCCCAACCCCCGGGCTGTCGGCATTCCGGTCAACCGCGAATGGGAAGCTTCGTGGGATTATCACACAGCCGCACGTCTTGCGCGGCATCCGGCCGCCCCAATCTTCCACCAAGAGCCTCGCGAGCCCGCAGCCTTGAACTGCCGCTGCGTTGTCGCGCCCGTTTCCACTTCTTCCACCAAAAAGGTATCCACCATGAAACTGACTGCCAACAAATTGATGCTCCTCCTCGCCTTCTACCGCGGCACTGAGCGCCACGAATATGTCAACGGCACTCGCGGGGCCGACTTGTGTTGGCTCCAAGTAAATGGCATGATCGAGCAGAATGACCTCGGCGAGATGACCATCACCGACAAGGGGCGCCAACTGGTCGACCACATCCTCGACAAGGGCTCTCTGTCGGGTAAGGTTTCTACGACCTACGACAACGAGCGGAACACTTCTGTGCTGGACAGCACGACCTTCTACGCCGTGGCCAATGGCGACTGCACAAAAGGCGGCGGCGGGGCGGATCATGCTCAAGCCGTACTGAAGAGCCCGCCGAAGGTGGTCCAACCGACTCAGGCTCAAGCCGAGCGCGAAGCTATCCGCCTCGCCAAGCTCCACCGAGGGCAGAAGTTCTTCGTGCTGAAGGCGGTATCCGTCCACCACACCACTACGCCGGTGGAATCCACCCGCCTCTAAGCTGCGACGGGTAAAAGAAAAGGGAGCCTAGGCTCCCTTTTCTCATTTGCCTTGCGGCTTATTGGCGGCGCTTGGCAAGGCCGGCGGCGATCTTCTCGGTGGGTGAGAGCTCGCGATTGGTCGGCTTGGGCTTGCCTTGCTGGCCGGGACGAACACCCGAGCCGCTCGGGGACTCGCTCTCGAAGGCACGGCCGAAGGTGGGATGCGCCTTCAGCTCCTTGACCAAGTCCTCGACCGTCATGAAGCCGCCAGAGGCATTGCCGCGCGGGTCGCCCGACTCGTCAACCACGCGGACCACGTAGTCCTCACCATCCTTGATGACTTTGGTCTTGGCTTGGATGTGCGGGAGCAGAAGGTCGGGAACGCCCTTGTGAGAGGCGATCGCCTGCACCGCAGCCGTGGTCACGAGGTACTTTTGGAGGGTCTTGCTCATCGCCTGAAGCTCGCCGTCCTTCGCGGTGAGCTTGGAATTGAAGCCGCTCTCGAGGTCGCGCTTCATCTTGTCCCAGTTGACCTTGCCATCCTTGGACTCGCTGATGATACGCTCGACAGCGCCGCGCAGGGCCTCGGCGGAAGCGGCATCATCACCTTCCAGGCCAAGCAGCTGGCCGACTTGAGCGAAGCCGGAAACATCGGGGCGATTGCGCTTGGCCTCGTCGGCATCGCGGCGGGCGGCTTTCAGCGACTTGTTCAAGCCGTCGACAGCAGACGCCACGCCCTGGTAGTTTTCGCCCAACGCATAGCCGTTCTCGCCCTGGGCGTACAGCCCGCGGAATTGTTCCGGCACCTTGTTGATGTCGTCAACGGTGGGATTCTTGAGGAATTCAAAGTCCATCATGCTCTCCTTCGTGCATCACGCACATTGTGGGCATCGCGCCCGGGTGGTTACAGTGATTGAGAATCTAACGCCGGCGCCGGCGTCCATACAGCCATCGTTTAGCAGACTGGTTCGGCCAGCTCCTCGATTATTCCCCGCGAAGCTTGTCAAGAAGCTCACGCATATCAGCGTCGAGGTGGGTCCGCAGCTGATCCAGGTTGTATTGCTTGCCCGAGGCATCTACGAAGCGATCGAGAGGCAGGCCCTCCCGGAACAGGCGGCCTCGGGTCGGCCCGAGAACGTCGTCTTGGAACTTTGCGCTCTGGTCCTTAAGCCAGCCTTGATAGGTCAGCTCACTTGACACCCGGGAGATGTTGGCCGTGGCCCATGCTTCACGGGTATCCCGCACTGCAGCATTGCGCTCCTTAGCCGACATCTTGGCCCAGCGCTCGCCTGCTTGCTCCTTGGCTTGCGCCCTGAAGTCAATCTCTTGGCGACGGCGGGTGCGGGTATCGGTCACCGCCGCACGGTTCCCGACGATCTGCTCGCCAGCTAGTACCGGGACAATGGTAGACCGGCAATTAGGGTGCGCTGGAGGGCGCGGCCCCTTGTCGAGAGGGTAGACGACGCCGTCCCGAGACCGGCAGACCGGGGAGGTACGCCCGTCCAGGGTGGCAACCCAGCGCACGCCCTCGATGATGTCGGAGTTAGCTTCCCACGTTGCTTGACGGGCATCGGTTGACACCTGGTTGACTGCCGTGCGGACCAGGGTCTCGGCGTCCCGCCGAGTAACCGCCAGCACGCCGTCCGAGTAGTTTGCCGCCCGTGTCCCGCGGATGCGGGTCACGATGTCGGCGTTGGTCTCGCCTGCCAGGATGCCGAGCCGGAGCTGCTGTTCAATGCGCTGGACGTCCCGGGCTGCGAGCTGGTTAAGCCAGCCTTCCAAGGGTATGCCGTTGATGGGCGACCGGGACACAGCCCGCAGCGTGGCCGGAGCTACCATGGCAAAAGAGACCTCGACGGGGATCGAGGTCTGGAGGGCTTGAAGCTCCCATGCGGCCTCCGAAGAGGCAAGTTCTGGCAGGTCCTGGGACAGCTGGCCTCCGACAGCCTGAACAGCAGCTGCACGAGTCAGCCGGATGTCGCGCAGAATCGCATTCAGGCGAGCCTCAGCTGCATCGGTAGGCATGTCCTGGAGCATCGCAATAATCTCGCGCTCGGATGCCTGGAGGAGCTGAATCGCAGTCGCTGCTTCATGGCTGGAAAAGCGCAGAAGCCTGATCTGATGCTTGATAGTGGCGCTCAGCAGGACCTCGTTGGCAGACTGGGCCATATGTTACTCCTCCGGCGGGGTATTGGCCGGGGGCAGGTCGTCCTCGCCGCCGCGGCCACTGCGCCCAGAGAAGAGGTCACCCAGAGATTCCCGGGTCTCGTCTTCCAGGGCTTGGGCGTCGGCATCCAGGTCGAAGTCGTCGGGCAGGACCTTGCGGTCACGCATCGCCGAGAGGAGCGCTTTGCGGGAGATGTCACGCTGTGCGCGCATCTTGAGCAGGGCATCCAGCTCAGCCGCATCGCCCTCAGTGAGGCCTAGGTCATGGTTGAGCACCACGGAGCCGCCCTCTTCGAAGCCAAGCCAGTCAGCCGTATACTGCAGAGCGAGCTCCACGGCGTCCTGGAAGTCCATCACCGTGGCGCCCAGATAGGAGACGGCCTCAGCTGAGTCCAGAGCGCGCCCCGTGGCCGTCTCAGTCCCCGACTTCTTGCGCAGGTACTCCGCCCCGTACGTCGCCATCTGGTTCTCGAGGCTCTCCAGGTCGGTCTGCCCAGCCGCGATCGCTGCACCCGTGTGCTCGACATAGTACCACTTGCCTTCAGCCGCTTCGGTCGTCAGGAAGTTGTTGGGGCCGACCTTTATCTCGTAGTCCGCGGGTACGCCAGCGCCAGCCAGAATGGGGAAGCGGGAGACGGTCAGAACGTTGCGCTGGTCACTGCCGGATTGCCAGTGCGCGACGTTGAGATGCGCCAAGTCAGTCAGCGGAGGCTTGCATTCCATCAACCCGGTGCGCTTGGAGGTGTAGAAGGTCACCAGCGGGATGTAGTTCAGCCCAGTGATGCCTTCCGCCTCAATGGCCCATTCCCCGTCATCCTTGCCCGATTCGCGAGGCGCCCAGAGCTCCCACTTGCCAGGCTCCAGGACGCGAACCCGGGTGACCGTGACTTCTTCCCATCCCCGGCGCTCGGTACTGGCCTCCAGGATGCGGACATGCGTGAGCATCTCCTTGCCGTGGAGGAATTGCGAGTAGGCCGCGATGATGGCTTCCGGGGAGATATTCACCCAGTAAGGGCGAAGCCCGTCGGCGCGGTCATCGGCCAGCGTGCGCGGAGTCCCGTCTTCCCGCGGTTCGGGCGTGGCGTGCTCGATCAGAGCATGGGAGAAGCCCTTGGCCCAGGCTTCGCGGAACCAGGCGCGGCAAAAAGACTGGAGGTTGTTGCCCTGCTGGTCTACGTCCTCCATGAGCTCCACCAAGGGCTCCGGTACGTCCTCGCCGAGAACAATCTGGGTTTCAAAGGGCTTGCCTGCCAGGGTGTTCAGCGTCTGCTCCGTCATGTTGAACAGAGTGGCCCGCGCAAGACGCACTTGGTAGTTCTTCGCCGACTCTGCCTCATAGCGGGGCAGGTAGCTCTCGCCAGCTTCGCGCATGGCTTCGGTGCCCCCCAATAGGGCGTCGATCATCTTCCACCGGGGAAGCATTCGCAAGTAAGCCGAGGACGGGGTAGCGACGCTCGGCTTCTGGGTTGTTGCATTGTTGGCCATCACGGGCTCCCGGATACGAGTTTACAGTATTCTCGCGATGGTAGACTGATCGAGTCCACCCGGGAGCCATCAAGTGCTGGCCCTATGTCGCCAGCCCGATCGGTACGAGCCACGTGACCCAATAGAACCCATCGTCACAAGGGCCAACAATGCCCGAGTCGTCCATGCTCGGGTCCCACTCGATCCGGCCACCGCGCCCGACGACTGTGTGGTTGACCCCGTTGGCAGAGCGCCCTCCCAGGAGGTAGCGGACCGAGGGATTAAGATGCCCCATCAGGGCGAGCAGCTGCTCGAGACTGCACTCATAGAGGACGTCGACCGGCGCGAGCCCCTGAGTGGCGAGATACTGGCGCACCATGCGGTTGAAAGCGACGCCATCCTCGAAGTGGTGCTCTCCGAAGTGTGGCACCTGCGCAGGCTGCAAATCCAGCAGGCATGCGATTGCCGTGCGGTGGCAATCCCCGATGGAGCCCTGCTCGGGGCGATGGTAGTAGAGTTGCTTGACGTAGATCATAGGTCACCTGCGTGGCGTTCGCCCAGGAAGACGGGGAAGCGCGGAGCGTCCTTGGAGCCGATGGGGAAGAACTTATATTTGACAATGCGCCCTAGCCACGACTCACGGGCCGCCCAGATGAGCGCCCTGGTCGCAGCGTCGAAGCCGGTGCCAATGTTAAACTCCACGCCAGCGAAAGGCCCGTTGAGGCCGCGAACCCGCAGCGCGCCCAGCGTGCCCATGCCGATCATGCCGTCCTTCGAGTGGCCGCGCTCGGTCTGCCCGAGGAGCCCCACCTTGGCCTCATTGGAGTTGTGCATCAGTTCCTCGAAGCCGATGACAATGGCCTCAGCGTCAGCAAAGCGCTTCAGCTTGAGCAGGTCCTGGGCATTGACCGTGCCGCGTCCATACTTGTAAGGCGAATGCGGGGAGCGCAGCATGACACCTTCGAAGCCAGCCGCCAAGAGTTCTGCCTCATAGGCGTCGAGCTCTTCCATGGATGTGACGGGCACTTGCTCGACGATACGGGAGCTTCCCGAGCCGGTGGCGATGTCACGGGCGATGGTCAGCCGCTTGGCGTAAGGCAGCTCACGCTCGATGCACCAGTCGAACACATGGAAGATGGCGTCGGGCTCTCCTTCGATCGACATGACGCCGGAGGAGGTCCGCCGGAAGGCATCCTCTGCGGTCGGGTCCCCGACGATCAGCTCGCCATCCAGCCCGTCGAGATGATGCTTGCCGAAGATGGCTTGAATGCGGCGATTGGGGATGGGCTTGAGGTTGCGGGACACGACGACGCCATCGCGGACGATGGCCCGGATGCCGTCCAGCTTAGGGCTCCCAAAGAGCGGGAGGCGCAACTTGGCGAGGTCGGCAGTGCCTGCCAGCATGGGCTTGAATTGAGTCATGACGCAGGAGCCTCCAGGCGAAGGTTGGAGATGACGGAGATGAGGCCGTCATGCTCGTCGATAATGATCCCGCCGTCCTTCGGCTCTGCGCCATCACGAAGTAGGCGAGCGATGCGCTCCAGCTGCTGAGCGGTACGGATGCGGGCGGCCGGACTCGTGACTGTCACAGTAAGCGGGCCGTAATTGGGGAAAGTCATTGCAGGGTCTCCTTTCGGCATGCCCACCACTCGCTGTCCCAGAGACGGCGAATCCAGTACCCGCGCACGACCGATATGGCCGTGAAGATGAGAATGATCTGCAGGTTCTGGGAGTGGGAGATGTGAATGTCGTACAGCGGGAACACGATCAGCTGGCAAGCGTAGCTCAGGACGAAGCCGACGACCGTGCTGGTGACTGCCTCTGTGAGAGAGGCGCGTCTGCTCTGGCGACGCAGCTCGGCCTCCGTGGTATCGCTGGCCGTGCGTCGATCGAAGTGCTCCGGCTCAGGCTTCTGGCGCCGGCCCAGTATCAGCTCCGCCATGGCTGCGGCGTCCGCCTCGGCCTCCTGCGGGGTCAGGCCTCTCCCCTCCCCGCCGTCAGGCCGCATGCACCACCAGACGCCGTTGCGCTGGAAGGTCCCTTCTATCGTCATCGTATCGCTCCAATCATAAGTAAAACGGGCGCCGAGATGACGCCCGATAAGGGATATAGTACAGAGGGAGGCTATTCGTGGGATGCCAGCAAATGAAGGGCGTCGCGCATGCCTATCTCGAAGTGGGTCGGGTCGAGGGCCATGCCGGCCTCGTACTCCTGCCACAACCGAGCGACTTCGTTGTGCGTGACTCCCGTCAGCCGCAGCGAATCGCATACATAGTCGAAGCCTTCCTGATAACGCCAGCGGTTCCTGGCGTCGCGGCGCTTCTTCGCGCCCCGCACCAGCGCCCTCCAGGCGACCCAGGTCAGCACGAAGAGGCTCGCCCAGGCTAGGAGGTTCATAGGGTCTCCCGGGAGCGCTGTGGGCCCATCTGGACGATCCGGGGAGGACCGCCGACAATCTCCACGAGAAGCTCACCCTCTTGCAGCTCCGGCTTCCAGATAGCCGGCTGCGGGTATAGGGAGACGGGGACATAGACGTCGACCTCCTGGAAGGCGCGGCGCCATTGCAGCTCTCCGCCCACCAAGACCTCCATCTCATATTGAGCGGTGCACTCGTTATAGCGGATTTTCATTGACCCACCTCCCCGAGTTCGCGGCGGTAAGAGCGAATGACACTGAGCCCCACGCTGACCTCTGCCTCGGAGGCTTCCCCGGTCAGGAACTTCCCATGCAGGCGGTAGTCGAGCTCGGCCACGGCGTCGATCTTCGCAGCCAGCCGGCGGTCTTCCAAGTTGAGGCAAGGCGTCACGTCCTCAGGAAACACCATGACCGGGTTGCGCCGCTCATCGTAGGCGATCAGCGCCACCAGAGGCCGGTTGGTTGGCTCGAATTGTGGGCCATCCTCGTCGTAGCGGGTGATGCCCTCTTGAGCGTTGCGCCAACCCACGAAGACGCCCTCTACGGCTACGGCGTGCTTGTCGGGACCTTTGGACCACTGCAGCACTTGGCGACCCATCTCGCGGCGGGAGGGGCCATAGCGCTCGGCGGTGCCGCCTTGCACATAGCTCGCCTTGGCGATATGGGTAAAGGTGACGCGCTGGCCGAGCTCGAGCTCAGGGCGCGAGGAGACTGGAATTGCTTTGGTCATGGTCATGCCCCATAGAAGAGAGGATCGCGGGCCGGAGGGACGTACCCGGGCTCGAGGATGGCACGCAGCTGAGGCACCTCGAAGATGAGGACCTGCAGGCCTCCATTGGGGGCCGCGCAATGGGCTTGGATCGCCGCGTGAGCCGGCCCGCGGTTGTCGGCCGTCGGCGCTTTGCCGATGACCATCACCGGGACGCCCATGTGCATGAAGACGGCTCCAGAGGGGAAGTTGGCTTCAAGCCAAGCGTTCTCTGCGCGCCAGATGACCGTGCGGTGGACCCAGCGCTCGCGCTGGAGGTCGGAGATGGGCGCATCGGTGTAGCGGGTTGCGCGTGCAGTGAGGCGGTCAAGGCACTCCTGGCGCTCCTCGTCGGTAAGAGGGTGCTCCTGGTACGGCTCCAGGCGGCGGGGGTCTATCGTGTGCATGGGTTTCTCCAAGGTTAATAGGCACGTTGACAATGTACCGAGGAGAGGGGCCTGCTTTCAGCCCTTATTCCGAGCAAAAGAAAAGGCCCGCGCAGGGCGGGCCTTGGGGGTGCAGGCGTGAGGCCATCAACCTCGTCTCCCAGGGGATGAGCCTGGGCGCGTGTCTCCCTCCACGGGAGCCGCATCCTACACGGTGGTGAGAGGTAGACACCGCTGCTAGAGGCAGGCCAACGGGCTGTCGGCCCGCCTCAAGTCTAACGCTGTCTCACCGGTCAGCGCGTCGAAGTGTAGAGAGATGATAGCCCAGGCGATCTGGGCTGAATGCCATCGTTAGAACGAGCCGCTGCGAATCGACTTGCGCTTGAAGCGGGCGCGGTACCGGCTTTCGTCCCCGATGTGGTCCTCAGCGTCGGTGTCCACGTCGTCCAGGTCCTTGTCGCTGCGCGGCAGGCTCGGGAAAGTGCGCAAGAAGTGCGGGCACCGCTCACCCACCACGAAAAGACCGGGCTGCTCACGAGGCCCTTGCCGCGGCTCGCCCTCTTCATCCAGGTTGAGCACGCCATTCAGCAGCGAGCGGAGCTTCATCCAGCCCTGCTTGCGCGAGCCGGGTCCCTTGTCAGCCTTCTCCCACTTGATCCCTTTGGCCTCCATATCCTTGGCGATGCAGACCCCGTTCTCCTCGTCAAAGATCGAGGTGTCAGCAGGTCCGGGCTTGACACGGCCGGCAAAGCCCAGGGCCATCTCACGCATCTTGATCCCCTCGGCAATATCGCCAGCCAGCATGCGGAGGCCTTTATTCTCCTCCCCTTTGCGGCAGCCATACCACTCGCCCACGCGGAAGAGGTCTCCTGGCACAGTGCGAAGGATTCGGCCGCCGGGTAGCGTGACGTCGGACCCATCGGACTCAGCCCACCAGCCGACAGAGAAGGGCTTCGAGGAGCCCCAGTCGAAGGACCGGTCGATGACCCAGGTCCGAGGGATGGGGAAGTAGGGCACCACGTGCTTGCTCGTGTCCCACAGGTCGTCGAACATGCCGCCCGACGTGATGTCCCAGCTACCTTGCAGCCAAGCCTCGACCTGGGCAGGGTTCGCTGCGGCAGCCCGGATGCGGGAGATGTAGTCAGGGTCGGCGTCCAGGAGGATACGGTTCTCGTGGATGTTCCCGTGGATCGCCACGCGGTCCGGCTCGCCGGGCGTCTTGATGATCTTCCCGCGCATCTGCGGGAGCTGGAAGCGCGACTTGACCCAGTTATGGCCCTTGCCGTAGGGGTTCGTCGTGGCGCGGACTTTACGAGGCATGCCCGGGACAGTCGAGCGGCAGCAGGAGAACATCAGCTGATAGCACGTACCGGTCGCCCAGTTGGTCAGCTCTTCCCAGCCAATCCAGGGATAGGCGTGGCCGTGATAGTTGTCATAGTCCGAGGGCTTCGACATATAGCGGAGCAGGAGCTGCTCGCCGCTGGGGAAGGTCCAGGTGTAATCCCCCTCGTTGAACTTGGCACCCGGGAACCAGAGCTTGAACCAGGCCCTGGACTTCGCCACCACGTCGGAGAGCTGCTTGTAGGTCTCTCGGAAGAGTATGCCTCGCCAGTGCGCGCCCCAGCCTTGCCCGACGTGCTGGCAGAAGTCCGCCAGCAGGGCGTCGGTCTTGCCGGGGCCGCGGGTGCCTTCGTATAGGGTCTCGAAGATGGGCGAGGTCATGAAGATGACCTGTGAGCCCGCCTGCGGAATCCAGGGCCGCACGATGCGCGTGCCTGGTGATGTGGGTGCTTTGACTCTCATGGGTTCCTCAGACAGCCCGGTCGATGCCGATGAGCCGATCGAAGCGCGTCGTAAAGCGCTTGGTCCAATACTCCATCGAAGAGGTGAACTCCTTGTGGATATTGAACGGCTGCACGATGTCGCGGATGACGAAATACTGGAGCTCAGTAGCACGCCAGCCCAGGGTCACCTCCAGGAGGCGCCCTGCCGGGTCGCGGACCACATAGTGCAGGATGGGCTCGCCCTCGTCCAGGTAGATGACCTCGACGACCGCATGATCGGGGTGAAGCCGGTGCCACTCGACAGAGTTCTCGTGACAGCGGAAGTTGAAAAGACCCCGCTCGGGCAGAACCTGAGCGGGGGTGTAGTTGGCCCGCAAGTACGCAGCCAGGTTGGAGTTGATGCGCCCCCGGGCGCGACGGCGGAGCCATTGCAGCATGCTTTATCCTCCAACCCGCTCAAGCTCATGGGCTTGACGGGAAAGACCTTCGAGATGAGCCGCCTCGTTGAAGAAGGCTTGGCTGTCGTAGGCGAGAGCATAGCCGTCTTCTTGGCGGGCATGATTCGCGGCCTTCATGCCTTCAAGACGCGCAAGAGAAGCCGCGATCTGGGCTTGCAGAGCCACGAGGTAGGGCGAGCTCATTACCGGCCTCCCTGAGCCCGCTCGCGGCGTTCAGCGCAGTGCAGAGTCAGCCCATAGCCCAGGGCCAAGCGGCGCGGGTCAACCTCTTCGCCACACCCACAAGCGCACTCTCCATCTTCGCGCGGAGGGACCTTCTGGGCCGCAGCACGCCGGCGATGTTCGGCCAGTGCGTCCTCGTTGTGGAGGGCCTCTTCAGCAGAGGCGCGGTCCGCGGGGTCGGGGTGGTGGGTTGCAATCGTGTTTTCCATGTAAAGCTCCAAAGGGTTAGGTATTGTCGTCGCCAGTATTCCCGGCATACTTCGCTTGCTGCTCGCGTGCCGCCTTGGCCCAGGCCTCTGGGTCCACCGGAGCAGGTACCACCAAGACGCCCGTTGTGCCCTCCCCGAAGCCGTGCTCCACCTTGTGGTTGTCGCGGTACTTCTCGGGTTTGCTCCCCTTGAGGAGCAAGGCCATCAACTGGTCGCTGTACTTGCGCACCGTCAGCGTCTTCTCTTCACCAGTCTCGGCGTCCGTGATTCGCGTGGGCAGGCCTTGATAGATGACCGGCTCATCGTACCCCGTGACAGCGCGGCGGTGAGCCTCTGCTTCAATGCGGTCGGCGGCCTCGGAGACCGCCATGTCGTAGAGAGTGGAGAACCACTCGTCCTCCTTGCGCCAATAGCCATTAACCAGGCCGCGGGATACCTTCGCCGCCTCGATGCCATCCAGGACGATGCCCCGAATCGCAAAGGCTCGCAGGAACGCCACTTGCCTGGAAAGGGACAGGCGCTGCGGACCGGTTAGCCCTTCGAAGTCCCCCTCTTCAATTGTCAGCTCGGACACAGGGCCCCGCGCCATCAGGGCCTCCTTCTCAATATCAGTCAATGTGCGCTTTGCCATCACGGCCTCCATAGCGAGTAATACATCTGCTGAGCAGTGTACGCCGGCGAGGGCAGACGAGGAACCAACGTCGTTGGGGAGCTCGCACGTGCGCGCAGGGTTCCAGTCATGGGCTCTTGTTGGCGCAAAAAATCGTGAGGCATCAAGGGGCCATAATACTGGGCGTGCTGTTGTCTCCCTCATACCGCGCTCCGGCCCGGATTCGGCCACCGCCACCGCACGCTTCCCCTACGGCGTTCCCTCTCCACGAGAGAGTTGCCCTAGTTGCACTAGTTGCTCCAGTCGATTTAGTTGCCCTAGTTGCCCTCAAAAGCCTGTTTTTCCAGGAATTTCCAGTTGTTTTAGTTAATATAAACCTATATAAACCTTTATTATTAAAGGTCTATATTAAAAAATATAATAAAAACAATAACTTAAGACATAAATACAGAGCTACGAACCTACTAAGGCAAACAGTCGCACAGGAAAAGCCGAGGAGGAAAAAGTCGATATTATTTTCCTGGTAGAATACCGAGCTCAAGGCTCGTCATGCCTCGTTCAGGCTTAAGTCCTTGATTCTAAACGGTTTCATGGTATAGACCTGATACTTTAAGGGGCTTCGTACCCTTATGCGTGCCTCCCTCCGCCTCAACAAGGGGCGCCGCGTACGAGCCTCCTAAAACGACGTCGCCCTGGGCCCGGGAAGCGAGACCGTGGCCGACTAAGGCGCATAAAAAAGGGGCTCCGAAGAGCCCCTGATCTACTGCCTGCCGCTATCAGTCGAAGGCGTCCTTCGGCCATTCAACTGAGCTGCCGAAGCGCTGCTCCATCATCTCGCGGCACCGCGCCAAAGACGGAATCTTGGATGCGGATGCCCTGCCGAGCCTATCGACCTTGACTGTGTAGTCCGTGTCGTCCGGCTTCACCTGAGCATTGAGAATCTCGCCGTTTGTGAGCTTGCCCATGCGCATCCCGAAAGCGACAGGGTCCGCAGGCCGGTAGACCCGCTGCTCCTTGGCGAATTCCAGATAGTCTGCCCGCAGGTGCTCCTTGATGATCGTGATGGTGCCCTCATGCCAATCACCTTTGGCATTCGGCAGCATCCCGTCAAGCAGCTTGTTGTACCACCAGCGCTCGATGTCATCCATCGTCATGACCTTCTGATCTACGAGCGCCTTGGTGGCGGGCACGTTGTCACGCGGAGCCCACTGACCAAGAGGCCTGAGCAGCAGGTCATACAGCATGGCCTCCAGTCCGCCCTCCTTGTACATCTGATCGTTGACACGTGCGAAGAACGCCTTGTCGCCGCGCCGTGACGAGTTGACTTGGAAGACGGCAAAGCGGCGCTCTCCATCCAGGCCTGCTGGCACGACCCAATCACCGTTGGCGGCCATGATGATATGGACGTGGTTCTTGCCCATGATCGCGTCGCGGCCCTTGCCTTCATATGCGATTGTCGGCTCGGTGACCAACTGCTTGAGCTTCGCCTCGCCTGCCTTATCGCCCGCCCAGAAGGCCTCGTCCGCGAACAAGCAGATGCAGTTCTGCAGGTGCGAGTTGAAGCGGCCGACGAGGTGTTCCGGCGAGCTGATGTGAAGACCGTGGCTTCCGGCCAGTGCTGCGGCAGCACGGCCTAGCGTGCCCTTGCCGGTACCCTTCTCGCCCTTGAAGCACATCGCCACCTCGGCGGCCCGTGACGGGTGCTGCACCATGTAGGCGAGCCAGTCCACCACGTATTCATAATGCGCCTCGTCGCGGTCGACCAAGACCTCGCGGATGAGCTGCTGCATGAGAGACCAGTCGCCCTTGCGGGGTTGGACTGCCCAGCCACGCCACAGGTTCAGCCATCCGTCATGGTCCCTCTCGGGGTCGAAGATGATGCCGTCGTATTGGCGCCGCTGAGCGGACCGAATCCACATAGCTGACTTGGTGACGAGCTTATCCCCGAATTCCACGAGCTGGTTGCAATAGAGGTTCTCAAAGTCCTCCTTGGTGGAGCGCTGAAAGAACGGCCGCTTGAGCACGGGGTCCATCTTCTCGGTGAAGATGCGGAACTTGCCGCCCTCCATCACGACGCAATGCTGCTCGTTCATCTCCTCGAGCACGGCGTCTTTACCCGACGCCTGCGGCTCAGCCCGTAGGACAGCATCGTCAACACCGTGGCCGAGTTCAGCGGAGTCCTCGTAGACCTCGAAGTCGTCCTCAGGCTTGGTGCGGGCAACTTCACCGCCGACCGCTTGGACGACCTTGTGGAGGTACTTGACCGTGACAGGGCGGCCACCGCGACCCGCCGTGGCGTGGAGAGAGTCCCACCGACGACCGATAATCCAACCGTCATCCATGTAGTCCGGGTCTTGCGTGGACCACTCGATGAATTCCTGCCGGCCTTCGCCATTCGTCGCGTGGTGGCACGCCATCATCAGGTCGCGCCATGTGTCATGGTCGCGGAAGTCCTCAGGGTCTAGCTGCTCGAGCGTCTCGACGAGCATCTCGGGGGTGAGCTCACCCAGGCCGGCTGCCTCCCCGTGGGCACGAGTAGGCCGACGGATGAGCCGCAGTAGAGTGCTCGGGAGCTCGGGAATCTCGTCCAGGGATGGTGCGAAGTCGTCCCACGTGTAATGGCTTCCGTTCGGGTGCACCGATCCGGCGGCAACAACTTGGCGGCCGAGCGACTTGAACTCAACGCCCTGATAGTCTTCGAGGGAGTCGAGCAGAGACACGTCGACCGGCTTGGAGAACCAGTAATGATGGCCTCCGGAGCCCGTGATCGTATGAGGCGCAGAGGAGAGGTCCAGACCGACGTCTTTGACGAGTTCCGCGAGGGAGTCGCGGCCTTCAGGGAAGTTGCGGGGGTCCACGTCCAGCACCATGATCGACGCGGGCAAACGGATGCCAACGTTGATACCTTGACGGTCGGCCAGCTCGATGACGCCGTGGGAGTCATAGTCGCGGGCTTGCCATGCGCCGTCTCGGGGCGTCTTGCCACGTGGGCGCCCCTTGCCATCGACGGCATTCCAGACTTGCAGGGGAATCAGCTGCAAGCCTGCCTTAATATAGGCTTGCATGTCATACGTGCGAGGGCGCTTATTGGATGTCGTGGTTTTACTCACTTGTCCGCCTCCTGCTGGGTGGCGGCGAGACGTGCCTTGGCCTCATCCAGCAGAGCGCGGTGAGCGTCGGCCTCGGTAACAGTAGTCGGGTAGGGGTGCTCACTGCGCAGCTCCTCGAGCTTGACCCTGATGGCCCGCTTGTGCTCGTCGGAGATACGGAGTGAGACCTGATGACAAAGCGTCATGGCGGTCTCCTTCGTGTCCAGGTAAATATCAGAACTCGATAATAGCCGGCATGCAATGCGTCCGAGACCGCTGAACGCATTGCATCTCTAATAAAGGCTCGTAGGCTCATATCGGAAGCTCCATCGAATTCGTACGACGGCTCAAAACGCAGTGCAGAGGGAGTACACTGACAACTCCTCAACCACAACCTTCCCGAAGGAGCTACACCATGGACATAAATGAATTCCTCTCCAAGACCCTGGAGAATCAGCGCACTGCCAACTCCCTGCTGGAGCGCATCGCCGAGGGTGTCGAAGACCTCGTCGCCAAGGGCGTGCATGTCACCAACTTCACCCTCCCCGAGAACTTCGAGCTGAAGGCTGTCGGCGATATTGTCCACGCCACCGGCGAGGCTGCTGCGGCCACCGATGAGGACGAAGCGGAAGCCAAGGCGAAGGCTGAAGCGGAAGCCAAGGCCAAGAAGAAAGCCGAGGCTGAAGCCAAGGCCAAGGCTGAAGCGGAAGCCGAAGCCAAGGCGAAGGCAGAGGCAGAGGCGAAGGCCAAGGCCGAAGCGGAACCCAGCAGCAAGAAGTACACGGCCGACGATGCTCGCAAGGCGCTGAAGACCTTCGCCGCCATCGAGGGCAACGAAGCTGCGATGGCTCTGCTGGAAAGCATGGGCGTCGCGTCCATCAGCGAGCTGGCCGAGAAGGGCTCCGATGCCATCGGCGAGCTGATCGAGAAGGTGGGCAAGTAATGGCGGGCGCCAGCCTGCCGGCCGATGCTGCCCAGCTTTGCCTGTGGCGCACCGGGCTTTCGGCCCCGACGGTCTTCGTGGTGGAAACCAAGGAGGCCAATAAGGTTCAGCAGGACTTCGCCGATGGTGTGGAGCTGCTGGAGTTCCAATCGTACCCGGATGGCTCTGGTCGCCGCTCTCGCTCGGTCGTTAAGACCGAGGCGCTGGATGCGGTGACTTCGGAATACGCCACCATCCGGCTGACAGGAGTCATGCCCAATGGCTAAGTTCGTTTGCTTCCCTACAAACCCTCAAGACCCGGACAGTAAGCCCGTGTATATCAACCCTGAGCTCGTATCTGCGGTGCAACCAGCCAACCGGCAAGGCGCCTCCAAAGTATACACTGGCGGCGGGGAAGATGACTGCTGGCTGGTAAATGGCTCTGTCGAAGAAGTCTTGACCAAGCTCGGAGATTCCTCGTATGCCTAGCGCCCATGCCCGCCGTAACGCGTCGGGCTCCAAGCGCTGGATGAACTGCCTCGGGTCCCTTCAGCTGTCTGAAGGGCGCCCTAATAACTCCTCCGAGGCAGCTCGCCTTGGTACTGCTGCCCACGCTCTCGGGGAGGCTTGCCTCCTCGATGGCAGTGAGGCGTGGGAGTGGCTTGGCGGCACCATCCAGCTCGACGAGCACGAAAACGCGACCGTCTACCGTCCACCAAGCCCGGTCAACCCCGAGACGGGTGATCGCACCGTGGTTGTGCCGGTCCATACATCCGAATCCGCTGACCTCGAACCGAAGGCCGGCGAATACCCCATTGACGCCGATATGACGGATGCTGTCCAGGTCTACTTGGACACCGTGCGCCAAGAGGTCGAGCGCCTCGGGGATATGGCTGAGCTCTCGATTGAGAGGCAGTTCTCGCTCAATTGGCTCGTGGGCTACGATTGGGACGAAGCCAAGATCGACGAAGATGGGGTCGAGCGGTCCCCCAACGGGTTGTGGCTTGATCCCGACGGAGTGATCCGCAATCCCGATGGCACCGCGTCCATGGGGCCCATGTTCGGCACCAATGACGCCTCGGTCTTCCTGCCCTTCGATCATCTGACTGTCTTGGACTACAAGCACGGCCAGGGCGTCGGGGTCGACGTCTGCTATCGCGAGGAGGTGGCGGACCCACGCTCTGGCGAGGTGATGACCGTCGAGAACGGGAACGAGCAGGAGCTCTACTACGCCTTGGGCGCGGCCCGGGATGTGGGCTGGGCCTTTGAGACGTTGGACCTCGTGATCGTACAGCCGCGGCACCGCCACTCGGAGGGCAGTGTCCGGCGCTGGTCCACTACTAAGGCCTATCTTCGGGAATTCGAGACGCGTTTGCGGGAAGCCGCGATCGCTGTCGAGAAGCCCAATCAACCGCTCAAGGCTGGCGACTGGTGCACCTTCTGTCCGGCTGCTGCAGTATGCCCTGAGCTCCGGGAGGAGGCGTTCCGTGTGGCGTCCCTCGAATTCGCTCAAGACTGGGGGGAGGACGACTCAGTGGCTACATCATCTGCCGAGACTAGTGACGAGGACCTCGCCCTCCGTATGCGGGCAATCCCATTGCTGGACATATTCATCAAGAGCGCCAAGGCCGAGGCGATCCGCCGGCTCTCCGAGTCCGAGACTGGCGAGGCCTGCTTCGGCAAGCTGGTCCGGGGCAAGGCAAATCGCGCCTTCCGCAAGGACCTGCAGAAAGTCGACGAGGAGGGCAACCCCGTCCTGGACAGTGACGGCAATCCCGTCTACGTCGATCCGTTCGAGGAGCTTGAGAAGGCAGGCCTACCCAAAGCCCTGCTCTACCAAGAGCCGAAGCCGAAGTCCCCGGCACAGGTCGAGAAGGTTCGCCCACCTGAGCTGATGGCCCGTCTTAAGGCCGAAGGCGTGAAAGCCCCTGCGGCGTACATCAAGGGGCTGGTGGCGCAATTCTCGCACAAGCCGGAGGGCAAGATTACCATCGCCCCGCTGGATGATCCACGCGATGCCGTGGTGCCCTCGGTCGCGGCAGCGGACGACTTCGCCGTGGCCGACGACGGCGATTCTGACGATGAATAAGGGCGGCTAGTCCTAAGGGGCCAGAGTACACTAGAGACTCTGGCCCTTTCTATTAACTAGGAGAATCTCCATGACTGAGAAAACGATTGCCCCGCAGGCCGAGCGGCTTGCCCTTATCCAAGAAGAAGCCAGCGAGGTCGGCCACGCTGTCGCGAAGATCGTCCGCCACGGCTTCGAGTCTTCCAACCCCATGCACCCTGGCTCGCCGTCCAATCGGCAGGCCCTAAGCAAGGAGGTCGGGCATTTGCTGCTGGCGTGCGACCTCCTGATGGGTGCGAAGGACGTCGATGCGGCCGATGTGTTCGCGGAATACCGGCGCAAGGCCGAGTCGATCCATAAGTGGCTTCATAACGCGGAGAACTCCGATCTTGCCTTGCAGGTGCTGAAAGCCCGCCCGGAGTCGGACGGCTCCCTGACCATTATCGAGCTGCAGACCCGGCTGAAGGGCCGCGAGAATGTCTCCGCCGAGCAGGCCGAGCGCATCAAGTCGCTGGAAGCCCAAGTCAAACGCTTGACCGAGGCCAATGCCCATCTTTCGCGCGAAAACGGGCAGCTGACGGCGGACATTAACCGCCAAGCCGGCTACATTGATCGGGTGCTTGAAATTGAGCAGCCACAGGACGCGCCAGAGCTCCCCGGTCGCTTCGATGCGCCCAGGACGCTGATCGTCAAAGGCCCTCGCCTCCAAAGCCGCTACGGCGATTCTGGAGCTTCCAGCAACATCCATGACTTCCTCCGCTAAAGGACCTCTCCATATGAATCCGCACCCCGACTCCCTGCTGCGTGAGCCCACTCGCGCAGCGGCACACGACGGCCGCTTCGGCTCCGGCCGTGAGGTGAAGAACCTCGCTGCCCAATCCAAGAAGAACCTTGCTCGTGAGGTCCTCCGTTTGCGCTCGCTCCTGCAAGCCCTAAAGGCCGACCTGCCGCAGCTGGTCAAGCCCGAGTTCCAGCACCGCGAAGCCTTCGCTCTGATGACCTACGTCCAAAAGGGCGTGCCGGAGGGACAAGCCGGTGAGGTGCTCTATGTGTGGAACTCCCGCGACGGCGTGACCCCTTTCACGGTGTTCATCGGTGACAAGGAATTCCAGCACGACCTGTCCGCCATGTCCGGGCCCTTCTATGATGTGCCGGCCTTGGCCACGCACAAATGGGAGACCCGCAGCGACGCCGAGACGCTCGAGGCTTTCCAGCGCACCCTGCAGCAAGCAGTGGACCTCGGGCGCATCTCGGCCACAAAGGCGCTCGATCTGGGTGCAAGCCTCCAGGTCGCCGAGTCCTGGCACTACCGCATCGGCCTGAGGAGCATTGCGACCGGCAACTTCACCGACAAAGATTCCCCGCGGACGATCAAGGAGGGCCTCTGATGTCGGCGCCCTCCATCCGCTACATCGGCGGGGATGAAGCCCACGGCGAGGTCTTTGTCGTAGAGACGAAGGCCCCGAGAGGCTACGAGCTCGGCTCCCATCTCCATAAGCACGCCCACACTTCCATTCTGGTATCCGGTGAAGCAGACGTAACCGTGGCCGGAATCACCAAGCGCTATAGCGGGTATAGCCTGATAACGGTCCCCGCTAACACCACTCACACCGTCAAGGCTGTGACGGATATTGTCTGGCTCTGCCTTTGGTCACGCCAGCATGCTCCGCGCGATGAGGTCGAAGACTCCCTCGCATTGTTTCCTAACTCGGCTTGCCGGGGCTGCCCTGGCGGTTGCGTCCCAACCTAACTCCTGGAGATTCACATGTCCCAAGTATTGAAAGCCCTGCCCTACGGCATCATGGTCGCGAACCTGTTCAAGGCTGGCGCCTCCCAAGCCGAAGAGCTGATCCATGCCGCGATCGGCTTGTCCGGTGAAGCCGGTGAGCTCGCCGACGCGTCCACCATGGACAACATTATCGAGGAGCTGGGCGACGCCGAATTCTACCTCGAAGCCTACCTCCAGCGGCTGGGTAGTTGGTCCCACGAAAGCCTGGAAAAAGCGGCACGCCTCATGGCGTCGGATCAGCCGCGGGTATCTCTCGGCACCGTCACGCACGAGCTCAGCGTCGCGACGTCGGCACTGCTGGATGCGACCAAGAAGGTCTGGGTCTACGGCCGCCCGGTGAGCGACCTGAAGGCCTTCGATGAGCTGGTCTCCATTCGCGTTGTCCTGAACGCAGCCTATGAGCTGCTCGGCGTTCAGCGCCAGGTGGTTTTGGACGCCAATCAAGCGAAGCTCGGCAAGCGCTTCCCTGAAGGCGTCTATTCGGGCGCCGACGCATTGGCTCGTGCTGACAAGAATGGCGGCTGATTCGGCCACGCGTGTGGTGAACATACGCAGGGGCGAGCCGTATGACGTGCTGGTGGATAGGACCTCTTTCTGGGGCAATCCTTTCTATATCGGCGTTGACGGCTCGCGCCAGGAGGTCATCGAGAAGTACCGCCAGATGGTCCTGTCCCGGCCGGACATGATGGCAAGACTTCCCGAGCTGCGTGGGAAGACGCTGGCGTGCTGGTGTAAGCCCAAGATGTGCCATGCTGATGTGCTGGCGCAATTGGCTGACCAGAATGACGGCTAAACCCTAGACCTCGACGGTGTGCCCAGACCGAACTCCTGGGCATCATATTGATTCTGCGAGGTGCTGTGTTGTGTCAGCCTTCGCCTTGGTTGACGACCAAGGGTGCAGCACCAAGCAGGCTCTAGCTAACTCGCTAACTCGTAAACTCGCTATATCGCTATAAGGAGCGCTCTCATGGCAAAAGATACCCGCAAAGTCACCACCCCTAAGTTCCGCGCGAGCTTCGCTTGGGTCTTCAAGCCGCAACCCCCGATGGAAGGCAGTCAGGGTGAACCCAAGTACGGGGTCACGATGCTGTTCGACCAAGCGGCCCAGAAAACCCCGGCCTTCGAGGCCATGAAGAAGCTGGCAGTCGCTGCTGCCCGTGAAAAGTTCGGTGACAAGCTGAAGTCGGATGGCAAAGGCTGGTTCGTCGGCCTGCGTAACCCGCTGCGCGACGGCGCCGAGAAGTCGGAAATGGAAGGCTATGGCGATGGCGTGATCTTCGCCGCTGCGACCACCAAGATGCAGCCCGGACTGGTGGACCAGCGTCTCAACCGCATCATCTCTGACGAGGTGTCGGAAGATGGCTTCTACAGTGGCTGCTATGCCCGGGCCACCGTGACCGCCTACGGCTACGACAAGGCTGGCAACAAGGGCGTGGCTTTCGGTCTGCAGAACGTGCAGAAGCTGGGCGATGACACCGCCTTCAGCGGACGCACCGCAGCAGAAGATGACTTCGAGGCGGCGGATGACGCCTTCGGGGATGACGGCGGCGACGCCGACTTCCTCAAGTAAGCCTCGAGGGGCAGTAAAGAGAAAGGGAGCCTTCGGGCTCCCTTTTTCTTTCCCATCGTTTGGCGAGTCAGGGCTCCCAGGGCGGTAAGGCCAGAGTATGATTCCCTCATACTCACTAACCAGGAGCATCCCATGGCCACATACTGGCTCAGCCCGGCCCCAGCTGTCTGCGATACCTGCGGCACGCCCATCACCTCTACTTTCTTTGACGCCGATACCGGCCGCGGCTGGGCGTGCATGTGCCCGTCTTGTCAGACCCTCGGCCCGGGCAAGGGCCTCGTGGGCCCCGGGCGCGGACAGAAGTATGAGAAGCAAGCCGACGGCCGTTGGCTCAAGACCGCGGGCTGACTGTGACGACGTGGCAGTGGCACACCCTCATCGAAGAGTCCGGCTTCCAATTCTGCAAAGCGCGGGACGGCTGGGCGCTATTCGACGAGGATAATAGACAAGAGGTCCCCGGCACGTGGGGGCGTACCAAGGGCGACGCTGTGTGGCTCGCCGTAACCGCTTTGGGCTTGAAGGAGAATGACAATGGATGACGCTCGTAGGGAGAAGCTTATCTCCCGCCTTAAGAAGTGCCTCGCTCTTTCCGCGTCGCCGGAGCCGCACGAGGCAGCTGCAGCGCTTCGGCAGGCGCAGAAACTCATGGACTCGCTTGACCTCACCGAGGCCGATCTACTAGGCCTGGAGATGGCTGAAGCGGTCGTCAAGACGCGCGAAGGCTTCGGCGCTTGCCGAACCATGAACTTCTTGACTTCCATTATCATGGAAGCGTTCGGGGTCGAGGTGATCTACCAGCGGAACCCCGGCACCGCCAATCGGCTTAATGTCTGCTATATCGGACCCCGAGACCGCGTACTGCTGGCCGAGTACTCCCACCGAGTGGTCTGGCGGGCCATGCAGACGTCATGGGACACCGTGCTCCTCAAGTGGCCCCTACTCAAAGGCGAAGCCGGCAAGCGCCAGGCCTTCCATATAGGCTGGCTCTGCGGCGTCAAGGAGAAAGTCAGTGCCCTTATGGTCTCTGAGGAGGAGTCCCGCGCGGTCAATGCCTATATCAGCAAGAAGTTCGGCGAGCTGGTCCCTGGCAAGGAGGTGAAGCAGAAGCCCCTCAATGCCGCCGCGTATTACGCCGGCATGGAAGCCGCGCAGGACTTCGAGCTCTATCGCCCTGTTGAGGAGCAGGCCCTTGCTCTCGAGCATAAAGGAGAAGTGTGATGCTGACCGGTCAGCCCTCAATCTTGCGTCGCCTATGGTGGCTCCTGCTCACGGGAGACTTTCGCTCCCCGCTGCGACATATACCGGAGGGGCGCCCCTTCAGGGTCATCCGAATCGGCCACCGGTTTGACGTCCAGGAGATTCCAACTCAAGTCAATCCGAGCTCCCCGAAGAAGTTCGCGGCGGGGGTTCGGGTCCGGGTTCGGGATACTGCTGGCTTCAACCGCGGCGCCCGCGGCACGGTCTCCTACCACGCCCCGGATGATCGGGTGTGGGTGCGACGCGACGGCGCTGGTTCAGACTGCTACTTTCACCCCTATGAGCTGGAGGAGCTGTGATGCAGCGAGTCTTCTTGGTCCTCGGCGGGCCTCTCGATGACAAGGCCTTCCGCATTACTAACGGAGCTGGACGCCCGCGGATAGGCTCCGAGGTCGACCTCTGGTGTGCCGCTCTCGATGTCGGTATAGTTGGCCCTGAGGAGGAGTTCCTCTACACCGTCCGTAAGGTGCCGCGTACGCATGAGCCGCTGATGATCCCGACCTACGTGCTAGTGCACCCCAGCGTCCCCGACGATGAGATTGTGTGGAGGACTTTCCTGTCAACTATTAAGGCTTTCGCTTCGCAGGTGATCCAATGACAACTAAACCCCGCTGCAAAGACCACGGCATCGAGATGCCGTGCCACCTCTGCCTTCATAAGGCATGGCCCGTGCGAGACATCAGAGCCGTGGCCGACTTCGCCGGGAGCCCGGTGAACGGTCCTGATGGGCTTATCCCTGGCGTGGAGTATATCGCCCTCAGTGAAGCCGTTCGGCAGATAGGCCGGAAGATGCGCGACCTGGAGGCCATCCGGCTGGAGCTGTTCAAGCCCTTTTACACTGCCCGCAAGCGTCTCCGCGGTGAGGCCTTCTCTCTGTCGGTGCTGGAAGTCGGCAAGGTAGAGCAGGCCGCGAACTACCTAGCGCAGAAGAGGCCGATGGACCAGGTATCTGACCCCATTGTCAAGCTGTTCATGCAAACGATCGAGGAGGATGAATCGTCATGGTGACCATCACGAGCTACAACCGGAAGCGCCGCTACCCAGACTGGCGAGACCCTCCTGTCAGCTGTGATTGCTGCCATTCTCAGCAGGTGTCTTTCCGTAGTCACGACGTCCTCTATGGTGGCAAAGAGTACGGCGATTGGCCCTATATCTACTATTGCGAGGAGTGCGAGGCCTCGGTCGGGTGTCATCCCTTTTCCATATACCCGCTCGGGATAATGGCGGACTCGGCCACGCGCTCCGCACGAGCGACTCTTCATGCGATCATGGACCCGATGTGGAAGTCCGGGCAGTATGAGCGCGGGGAGCTCTACGCCAAGATGGCGGAGCTGCTGGGCTTGCCGAAGGGCGTCCGATTCCACACCGGGAACCTCTCGCTGGCGGGGTGCCACGCGGCTTGCTCAGCCCTGCGGACTCTGCAGACGGTGGATGACTTTGCGGACCCCGCATAGTAATATGGGACATTAGGCGGCTTATGGTCGCCTTCTATCTATTGGAGGAACCGAATGCCTGTATTGGATGCTATTGAGTTCGGCAAGGATCGGAAATATCGGCTAGCGCAGACGGAGGGAGCTCTCGACGCCCCCACTGCGCAGCCGATAGCAGAGCCGCCGTTCAAGCGCAAGTGGAGCCACGTAAACCCCCCTAAAGCCACGATCGACTTTGAAACCAGGTCGGCGTGCTCAATTAAGGACTGCGGGTCGTGGCGCTACTCACTCGACCCGACCACCGAGGTCATGTGCCTCGCCTTTCGCTTGCCGAGCTGGGAGCATGGGCGCACTGCCCTATGGCACCCAGCCTTCCCGGACTTCGGGATTGAAGAAGCCGACTGCCCAGAGCTGGCAGAGCTCTTTGATTGGATTGCGGGCGGGCATCTCGTAGAAGCGCATAACGCATGGTTCGAGCGAGGCATCTGGACCAACATCATGGCGCCCCAGTATGGTTGGCCCTTGATAGGCCATACCCAGTGGCGCTGCTCGGCGGCAAAGGCTGCAGCGTACTCCCTGCCGCGCTCTCTCGACGGATGTACTCAGGCGCTCAAGCTGCTCGTCAAGAAGGACACCGAAGGCGCCAAGGTCATGAAGAAGATGGCCAAGCCTCGCAAGCCCCGTAAGCTGGAAGTTAAGCAATGGATCATCGAGCATCTTGGTTGGGACATATCTCGGCGTGGGGCGCATAAAGACATCGTGAAGACGCTGGACTTCTCGGTGGCGACTGTTGAAGACGGCTCTGTCGTCGAGGCGTCTTGGACCGAAGACGGGCAAGTGGAGCAGCGCTCTTTCAAGCTGGGGCTTTTCTGGCACTGCGACGTAGAAATGCTAGAGCGCCTGTGGGCCTACTGCCGCGTGGACGTCTTGGCAGAAGAAGCCGTCTCTGATCGCCTGCGGGACCTCTCGCAGAAAGAGACTCATATGTATCTGATGGACCAGCACATCAACGAGCACGGCTTCCAATTGGATCGCGAAGGCATTGAGGCTGCGCTGGATATTGTCAATTCCATCTATGCAGACCTCAATCAGGAGCTCGTCACCCTTACCGGAGGGCGCGTCGAGAAGGCTACTCAGCGGGCTCGCATGATTGAGTGGTTCAATGATATGGGCTTGCCACTGACGGATACTCAGGGCGGCACAATCGACGAATGGCTCAAGCGGCAAGACCTGAATGCGACCGTGAGGCGCGGTCTGGAGCTCGTCAGGTCACTCGGCCGCTCTAGCACTGCCAAGTTCATAGCCGCGCAAAACTGGGCGGCTCCGGCCACCTGGAGGGTCCACGGCGGGCTCCTATATCACGGCGCCGGCACAGGCCGCTGGTCCGGGTCCGGGGTCCAGCCCCATAACTTCCCGCGCGGCAACATCAAGGACATGGAGCTGGCGTGGGAGGTTATCAAGACCCGTGACGTCAAGCTCATCGAGATGCTCTATGGCGACGTCATGGAGTTCCTGTCGTATTCGCTGCGTGGGATGATCGTGCCATCAGAAGGCCGTCGCCTGATGGTGGCCGACTACGCCGCTATTGAGGCGCGTGTGGTGCTGTGGCTGGCAGGCGACGAGGACGCCCTCGGCGTATTCCGCCGCGGTGAGTGCATCTATATGGCCATGGCGACTGACATCTATGGCAGGCCAATCACTGATAAAGTGAAGCAAGCCGATGAGCGTCAGATGGGCAAGCAAGCCGTGTTGGGCCTCGGCTACCAGATGGGGGCCAAGAAGTTCCGGGCGACACTTGCCGAGAAGTGGGGCATCTTCATCAGCGAGGAATTCGCCGAGGCCATTGTTCAGAAGTACCGCGAGAAGTTCTGGCGGGTCAAGAAGATGTGGTGGGACCAAGAAGCCGCCGCAATGGCAGCGGTCCGGGCGCCGGGACGTACTGTCACCTGCGGCAAAGTCCAGTGGCGGTGCTTCGACGGCTTCCTGCATTGCAAACTGCCGAGCGGTCGCCTGCTGGGGTATTGTGAGCCCCTGCTTGTCAAGAAAAAGACGCCTTGGGGAGATGAGCGCGATTGCTTGACCTATATGGGCGTGGACCCTTATACGAAAAAATGGCGCCGGCAGGACACCTACGGCGGGATGCTCGTCGAGAACATCACCCAAGCCACCGCGCGGGACTTGATGGCTGATGCGATGCTACGCTGCCACGAGCAAGGGACCTACGACGTCATCCTTTCGGTGCATGATGAATTGATCGCTGAATGTGACGAGGACGCAGGCAGCGTCGAAGACTTCGAGATGATGATGGCCCACGCAGAACCCTGGGCCGACGGGTGCCCCGTAGCGGCAGAAGGCTGGACTGGTAAGAGGTACAAAAAATGAGCGAGGTTTATCCATTGCGTCTCCCCAACTTTAAGCACCAGCAACGGGAGTGGGAGGAGCATCGCGACAGCGACGCCCGAGCGCTGCTATGGCAGATGCGGACCGGGAAGACCAAAGCCGCCCTGGACGTGGCGTGCTACCGTTATGACAAGGGTGATATTGACGGCGTGCTGGTATTGGCGCCCAATGGCGTGCATGTTAACTGGATTCGGCGGCAGCTCCCCATCCATATGTGGGAGCGGGTGCCCTATAAGGCCCATGCTTGGCAGGCCAGTGAGGCGCACAAGCCCGGCCACGGTGCAAGCCTCGAGAGGGTCCTCAATTGCCGGGACGGCCTTGCCATTCTCGCAGTCAACTCCGAGTCCATCATCCACGATAAGCCGGCCGCGGTCATAAAGCGGTTCCTGAAGAAGCGGCGGGTGATGCTGATCGTGGACGAGTCGCACGACTTCCGCTCACCTGGGAGCCGCCGGACGAAGCGGGTAAAAGCCCTTAAGAACTATTGCAAGGTGCGGCGCATCCTCACTGGCACCGCGACATCCAACAGCCCGCTGGCCGCTTACAGTCAATTCAACATCTTGGCAGACGGGGCGCTGGGTTTCACGCGGTTCGCCGATTTCGAGATGGAGTTCGCCGTCTACGAGGAGAAGCGGACTCGCGGTGGCAAAACATACAAGGCGCTCAGCTCTTACCGCAACTTGGATGACCTGCAGGGACGCATCGCGGAATGGTCTTCGGTGGTCCTCCGGGAAGACGTTGACGACATGCCCGAGCTGCTTAAAGAAGAGCGTACCGTGGTCCTTCCGGATAGCCTGGTGACGGCGTATCGCACGCTTGTCGAGGAGATGATCGTCGAACTCGAAGACGGCGGCGAAGTCGAAGCCCTGGAAGCCGGCGCCCGTCTCATCAAGCTGCAGCAGATGTTGAGCGGGTGGGTCATTGACGTCGAAGGGCAAGTCCGTGACATGCTCCCCGACGAGGAGAACCCGCGCTTGATCGGGCTGCTCGAAGAGGTGCAAGAGGCCGACCGCAAGTGCATCGTATGGTGCAAGTTCCAAGAGGACATCAAGCGGGTGGTGCGCACACTGGAGAAGGCGGGCAAGAAGTGCGTCCAGTATCATGGCGCTATCCACTCGCAATCCAAGCGGCAGGCGGCTATCGACGCTTTCAACTTGGACCCCTCCGTGGACGTCTTTGTCGGCCAGCCGAAAGCTGGCGGGCAGGGTCTCGACCTCTCGGCAGCAGACTTGATCCTCTGGTACTCCCACACGTTCGACTTGATTGAGCGGGATCAAGCGAATGAGCGGGCCACGCAAATCGGTGGGCGCACTGTGACCCTTGTCGACTTCGTGACTCCCAACTCAGTCGACGAGTACATTCTTGCCAACTTGGAGGCCAAGCGTTCGGTCTCTGACGCCCTGACCGGCAAAGGCCTCCGTGATCGTTTGCTGGCTCTATTACGGACGCAACTGTGATGGGCCCGGCGATGACTGCAAATAACGGTACAGGGCGCAGCATAGCCTGCGATACATTCTCCACATCGACCCTATGCCGGGTCGTTTCCCGGCGGGCCTCCGCTAACCCCCAAGTCTCTGAAGGAGAGCAATCATGATGAATCGTTTTCTGCGCCTCGGCGCTCTGTCTGCTGTGCTGATGTCTGCTGCTGGCGCCGAGGGCGGCGCAGGCGGTGGCGGCGGCGGCGCCGCTCCGGCTCCGGAGCCCAAGGAGCCGAAAGCCCCCGGTGTCGGTGATGTTGCCAAGGAGCTGATCCGCGCCGGCAAGACCAACGAGGAAGTCCTCGCCCAGGTCAAGGAGCAGTTCCCCGAATCCAAGACCTCTATGGCCAGCATCAACTGGTACCGCAACAAGCTGCGCACCGACGGCGAGAATGTCCCGACCGCCCGCGAGCTGAAGGCCGACAGCAAGGCCGAAGAAAAGGCCAAGCGCGAAGCCGAGAAGGCCGAAGCCAAGGCCAAGCGCGAAGCCGAGAAGGCCGAAGCCAAGGCGAAGAAGGACGCCGAGAAAGCCGAAGCCAAGGCGAAGAAGGACGCTGAAAAAGCGGAAGCTAAGGCCAAGGCCGATG
>JBBADT010000012.1:0-60894 GCA_041656315.1 Advenella sp. | reverse complement strand
CGGCCGTACCAAAGTGTATGAAAACATCGTTAAGGGCGATCATGTAATTGATGCAGGTATGCCAGAATCGTTTAACGTGTTGGTCAAGGAAATTCGATCACTGTCACTCGATATGGATTTGGAGCGTAAAGAATGAAGGGATTACTAGGTTTATTCAAACAAATCTCGCAAGATGAACAATTTGATGTCATCAAGATCGGGATTGCTTCTCCAGAAAAAATCCGTTCGTGGTCTTATGGTGAAGTGCGCAAACCCGAAACCATTAACTATCGTACGTTCAAACCTGAACGTGATGGTTTGTTTTGTGCCAAGATTTTTGGCCCCATCAAAGATTATGAATGTCTTTGCGGGAAGTACAAACGCCTGAAACACCGTGGTGTCATTTGTGAAAAATGCGGTGTTGAAGTTACGGTTACCAAAGTTCGCCGTGAGCGTATGGGCCACATTGAGCTGGCCAGCCCGGTTGCGCATATCTGGTTCCTGAAAAGCTTGCCATCCCGTCTGGGTATGGTGCTTGACATGACCTTGCGCGATATCGAACGTGTTCTGTACTTCGAGGCATGGTGCGTTATCGAACCAGGCATGACGCCGCTTAAACGCGGTCAGATCATGTCTGACGACGATTTCCTGGCCAAAACGGAAGAATATGGCGATGATTTCACTGCCCTGATGGGTGCTGAAGCGATTCGCGAATTGCTGCGCACGATCGATATCGATCGTGAAGCGGAAGCCTTGCGTGCTGAACTCAAAGCAACCTCTTCCGATGCCAAGATCAAGAAAATCTCCAAGCGTCTGAAGGTTATTGAGGGTTTCCAGAAATCAGGCATCAAGCCTGACTGGATGATCCTGGAAGTGCTGCCCGTGTTGCCACCCGACTTGCGTCCGTTGGTACCGCTGGATGGCGGCCGTTTCGCTACTTCAGACTTGAACGATCTGTATCGCCGCGTTATTAACCGTAATAACCGCCTGAAACGCCTGATCGAACTGAAAGCACCCGATATCATCCTGCGTAACGAAAAACGCATGCTGCAGGAAGCGGTTGATTCGCTGCTGGATAACGGTCGTCGCGGTAAAGCCATGACGGGCGCCAACAAGCGTCAGCTGAAATCCCTGTCAGACATGATCAAGGGTAAAAGCGGTCGTTTCCGTCAGAACCTGTTGGGTAAACGGGTCGACTACTCTGGCCGTTCGGTTATTGTGGTGGGGCCGCAACTGCTTTTGCATCAATGCGGCTTGCCCAAATTAATGGCGCTTGAACTGTTCAAACCGTTCATTTTCAACCGCCTCGAAACCATGGGCCTGGCTACCACCATTAAGGCAGCCAAGAAACTGGTTGAAGCTCAGGAACCCGTAGTATGGGATATTCTGGAAGAAGTCATTCGCCAGCACCCAGTCATGCTTAACCGTGCGCCAACGCTGCACCGTTTGGGTATTCAGGCTTTTGAACCGGTCCTGATCGAAGGTAAGGCGATTCAGCTGCACCCGCTGGTTTGTGCCGCGTTTAACGCCGACTTTGACGGTGACCAGATGGCGGTTCACGTTCCATTGTCGCTAGAGGCACAACTGGAAGCCCGTACCTTGATGCTGGCCTCCAACAACGTGCTGTTCCCTGCCAGTGGCGAGCCTTCCATTGTTCCTTCACAGGATATTGTGTTGGGTCTGTATTACACAACCCGTGAGCGTATCAATGGCAAGGGTGAGGGCCTGTTCTTCTCCGACCTGGCCGAGGTATATCGCGCTTATGACAATGGTGTGGTTGAACTGCAGTCACGTATTACCGTACGTCTGAACGAATATGTCAAAGACGAGAATGATGAATGGCAACCGGTGTTGCGCCGTTTTGAAACAACGGTTGGCCGTGCCATGTTGTCTGAAATTCTGCCTAAAGGCCTGCCGTTCTCAGTCTTGAACCGGGCGCTGAAGAAAAAAGAACTTTCACGCCTGATTAACCAGTCTTTCCGTCGTTGCGGCTTGCGTGATACCGTTATTTTTGCTGACAAGCTAATGCAGAACGGTTTCCGTCTGGCTACCCGGGCAGGTATTTCGATTGCCATGGGCGATATGGTTATTCCAACCAACAAGGAAGAAATTCTTGCCCAGGCCAGTGGCGAAGTCAAGGAAATTGACAAGCAGTATTCATCAGGTCTGGTAACGGCCCAAGAGCGCTACAACAACGTGGTTGATATTTGGGGCAAGGCTGGTGACAAAATCGGTAAGGCCATGATGGAGCAGTTGGCTACCGAACCTGTCGTGGATCGTTTTGGTGATACCGTTCGCCAGGAGTCATTCAACTCCATCTATATGATGGCTGACTCCGGTGCCCGGGGTTCTGCCGCACAGATTCGTCAGCTGGCCGGTATGCGTGGCCTGATGGCCAAGCCTGACGGTTCAATTATTGAAACGCCAATTACCGCGAACTTCCGTGAAGGCCTGAACGTTCTGCAGTACTTTATTTCAACCCACGGTGCCCGTAAAGGTCTGGCCGATACTGCACTGAAAACGGCGAACTCAGGTTACCTGACACGCCGTCTGGTTGACGTGACCCAAGATCTGGTGATTACCGAAACCGATTGCGGTACCACCCAGGGTTATGTGATGAAAGCCCTGCTGGAAGGCGGTGAGGTTATTGAACCGTTGCGCGATCGTATCCTGGGACGTGTAACCGCGGTGGATATCGTTAATCCTGATACTCAGGAAACCGTGATTACTGCCGGTACCATGCTTGATGAAGATATCGTTGAGCTGATCGACAAACTGGGTGTGGACGAAGTCAAGATCCGTACACCGCTGACATGTGAAACACGTCATGGATTGTGTGCTCACTGTTATGGTCGTGACCTGGGTCGTGGTTATCTGGTTAACACCGGCGAAGCAGTGGGTGTTATTGCTGCGCAGTCAATTGGTGAACCAGGTACACAGCTAACGATGCGTACCTTCCACATCGGTGGTGCCGCCTCTCGTGCAGCCATGGCTTCTGCGGTTGAAACCAAATCAGCCGGTACGGTTGGCTTTACCAGCTCCATGCGCTATGTCACTAATGCCAAAAACGAACGCATTGCCATTTCCCGTTCAGGTGAAATTGTTATTTTTGATGATAACAATCGTGAACGTGAACGCCATAAAATTCCATATGGCGCCACCATCATGGTGGGCGATAATGAAGGGGTCAAGGCTGGCGCACGCCTGGCAACATGGGATCCGTTAACCCGTCCGATTGTTTCTGAATACACCGGAACTGTCCGCTTCGAGAATATTGAAGAGGGCGTAACAGTTGCTAAACAGGTTGACGAAATTACCGGCTTGTCCACATTGGTTGTGATTACACCGAAGACGCGTGGTGGCAAGATCATGATGCGTCCGCAAATCAAGCTTCTGAATGAAACAGGTGACGAAGTCAAGATTGCCGGTACCGATCATTCCGTGAATATTTCATTCCCGGTTGGTGCCTTGATCACGGTTCGTGATGGACAGCAGGTTGCGGTGGGTGAGGTTCTGGCGCGTATTCCGCAGGAATCACAGAAAACCCGCGATATTACCGGGGGTCTGCCACGTGTAGCGGAACTGTTTGAAGCCCGTTCACCCAAAGATGCCGGTATTCTGGCTGATGTGACCGGAACCGTTTCTTTTGGTAAAGACACCAAGGGTAAACAGCGTCTGGTGCTGACAGATATTGATGGTATTGCCCATGAATTCCTGATTCCCAAAGAGAAACAAGTCATGGTTCACGACGGCCAGGTGGTTAACCAGGGCGAGCTGATTGTTGACGGCCCAGCCGATCCGCACGATATCCTTCGTCTGAAAGGGATCGAGCAACTGGCTACATACGTGGTTAACGAGGTTCAGGACGTTTACCGTTTGCAAGGCGTGAAAATTAACGACAAGCACATTGAAGTGATTGTTCGCCAAATGCTGCGTCGTGTAAACATTGTGGATGCGGGTGATACGTCCTTCATTCCGGGTGAACAGGTTGAACGTTCAGAATTGCTGAATGAAAACGATCGCATGATTGCCGATAACAAAATTCCGGCTACTTATGAGAACGTTTTGCTGGGTATCACGAAAGCTTCGCTTTCTACCGATTCCTTCATTTCAGCGGCTTCGTTCCAGGAAACAACCCGTGTTCTTACCGAAGCAGCCATCATGGGTAAACGTGATGAACTGCGCGGCTTGAAAGAAAACGTGATTGTGGGTCGCCTGATTCCTGCCGGTACCGGTCTTGCTTACCATCATGCACGTAAAGCGAAAGAAGAAGTGGAACGCGCAGAACGTGTGGCAGCCCGTGCCCAGGAAAATCCTTTCGAAGAACCGACTTCAGCACCGGTTTCGCTGGAAAGTATTTTTGCACCGTTCAACAATACATCTTTGGATGAGCCACCAGCAGCAGAATAATATCTGTTGTTGTTTAAGCTGATAAATCGCCTGATGTCAAAGTCAGGCGATTTTTTTATGGATATGGGGATTATCAATTAGAGAATACCCGAGTAAACTACTATACAATGGTTAAATAAATTGTTATTTTCTTATGGAAAGTGGTATGGAAAAGTTCTCATTAGACAAAAGCAAAATCAAATTCCTGTTGCTGGAAGGTGTACACCAGAACGCAATTGATGTTTTGCATGCATCCGGCTATACACAAATTGACTATCAGAAAAAAGCACTGGATAGCGATCAGCTGAAAAAAGCTATTGCCGATGCACATTTTGTAGGTATCCGTTCCCGCACCCAGTTGACAGAAGAGGTTTTTGCGGCTGCCAAGAAACTGATTGCCGTGGGATGTTTTTGTATTGGTACCAACCAGGTAGACCTGGATGCTGCCAAAAAACGGGGTATACCGGTGTTTAATGCCCCATTTTCCAATACCCGTTCTGTGGCAGAGCTGGTGTTGGCTGAAATGATTTTGCTGATGCGCCGGATTCCGGCGGCTAATGCCGAGGTTCATCGTGGTGAGTGGAAGAAATCTGCTGTTGGCAGTCATGAGGTGCGTGGTAAAAAATTGGGTATCATTGGCTACGGTCATATTGGTTCACAGCTAAGCGTGCTGGCCGAAGCCCTGGGCATGGAAATTTATTATTACGATATTGAAGCCAAGTTGCCACTGGGTAATGCCAAACCGCTTAGGACCCTGACCGAATTGCTTGAAATGAGTGATGTTGTAACCTTGCACGTGCCTGAAAACGCCTCGACCCAAAACCTGATGAGTGCCGAAAGGATTGCCCAGATGAAAAAGGGCGCACATCTGATCAATGCTTCACGTGGTACGGTGGTGGATATTGATGCCCTGGCACAGGCACTGGAAGAAGAACGTTTAGATGGCGCTGCGATTGACGTATTCCCGGTAGAGCCAAAGTCCAATGATGAAGAGTTTGTTTCACCATTACGTAAGTTTGATAACGTAATCCTGACACCGCACATTGGTGGATCAACCTCGGAAGCGCAAGAAAATATCGGAATTGAAGTGGCCAGTAAATTGGTGAAATATTCCGATAACGGCTCTACGCTTTCTGCGGTTAATTTTCCTGAAGTTTCGCTACCGGAAAACAAGCTGGCTCGTCGTTTTCTGCATATTCATGAAAATCGTCCCGGCGTACTTACCGCTATTAACAAGCTGTTTATGAAAGATGGTGTGAACATTGTTGGCCAATACCTGCAAACAGACCCTGAAATTGGTTATGTTGTGCTGGATGTGGAAAATGTAGAGGCGGATAAGGCTATTGCAAAATTGAAAGAAATTGATGGCACTATCAAGACCCGGGTTCTTTATTGATTAGACGTTTTTTTCTGTAAAGTAAATAAAAAGATTTAATGGCGACTATGGGGAAATTTTTAGTAATTTTCCCTGGCTGGAGTCGGTCAGTACATAAACATATCCATCTAGCCCGACACGTACATCCCGGATCCGTTTATTACGATCCTGCAGTAAGTCTTCTTCAGCGATAATGTTGTTGCCATCTACCGTTAAACGAATCAACCGTTGTCCTGCCAGAGCGCCAATAAAGAGGGAGTTTTTCCATTCGGGAAACTGCGGGCTGTCATAAAAGGCCATACCACTAATGGCAGGGGATACTTTCCAGTAATAAATGGGTTGTTCCATTCCTTTGGCATGGGTACCCGCTGCTTCAGGAATGGGGGTACCCGAATAATTGATGCCGTGGGTAATAACCGGCCAGCCGTAGTTTTTACCTGGTTCGGGGATATTGATTTCATCACCGCCACGGGGTCCGTGTTCGTGGGTCCATAATTGACGGGTCCAGGGGTTAAGGGCGGCGCCTTGCTGGTTGCGATGGCCGTATGACCAGATTTCAGGCCGTACACCGGGCACTTTGAAGAAGGGGTTGTCTTGGGGTATGCGGCCGTCTGGAAACAGGCGCACGATTTTTCCCTGTAGTTTGTCCAGGTCCTGGGCAGTAGGGCGCTGATTGTTTTCACCAAGGGCAATGAACAGATAACCATTATCGTCAAATACCAGACGTGAGCCAAAATGGATCCCATTAGAAAGTTTGGGTTCCTGGCGGAAAATAACCTGGAAATTGTCCAGTTTTTTCATGTCTTCGGAGAGCTTGCCATAACCCACGCTGGTGCTTGCTTGGCCAGTGCTGCCCGCTTCGGCGTAGGAAAGGTAAACATGGCGGGAGCTGGAAAATTCAGGAGCAAGGGCGATATCCAGCAGGCCACCCTGCCCACGGTTAAACACCTTGGGCACACCACTAATAGGCGCTGAAAGCCCGGTTTGGGCTGTCCACAGGCGTAGTTGGCCGGGTCTTTCGGTAATCAGGATACCCTGGTTATTGGGTAAAAAAGCCATTGCCCAAGGGTATTGCAGGCGGTTTTCAAGTATTTCTACAGAAACATTGGCTTGTTGGGGGGATGGTTGGGCAAGGCCCGGATTGGCCAAAAATGTGGTGACCAGGCAGATGAACAGGCCAGTTTTTCTGAGGCAACGCAACATAATGGCTCCGTGGACAATTATTAAAAATAATACATAAAATACATGACAAGTATATGGTACAGTGAAGTTGAAATATTTTGTATTACTTCAAAAAAGGGGAGTTATGAAGAAATCTATACTTGCAATTTGTTTAACCGGTGTGTTGGCAACTACTGGCAATATGGTTCATGCCGATGAGGTGGAAGATGCCATTCAAGAGGCTCTAACGGCGTATCAACAGCAGGATTACTCTATGGCCAAGCAGTCATTGGGTATGGCAACGCAATTAATTAACCAACTTAATGCCAAGGCATTAGGACAGGTTTTGCCAGAACCGCTGGCAGGTTGGCAAGCAAAAGAAATTGCCGATGAGTCACAGGCCGGTATGATGTTTGGTGGTGGGATATCCGTATCACGCGATTATTCCAAAGATAATAAAAAGCTTAAAATATCAATTATCGGGGACTCGCCAATGCTGGCACAAATGATGGGCATATTCCAGAATCCCATGATTGCCGGTTCCATGGGGAAAATGACCCGCATTGGCAAGCAAATGGCCATGGAAGGCAAAAACGGGCAATTGACCATGGTGGTTGCCAACCGTTTTATGGTGACTATTGACGGCTCTGCCAGCATGGAAGACAAGACTGAATATGCCAAAGCCATGGATCTGGAAAAACTGAAGGATTTTTAAAAATAAAAAAGCGGATGAATCATGCAATCACCCGCTTTTTTATTTATTGGCATCTTAAGTTTAAAAAAACCGTTCCACCTGCGCTAGCGGTCTTTTTACCAGTACCTTGCCCTGTCGGATGGAATGGGTAATATGCCCTTGGGTGCGCAGCATTTCATAGTCACTGTCTGCAGAAAGTATTAATAGGCTGGCAGGGCGCCCGGCTTCCAGGCCATATTGTTCACCCAGATGCAGGGCTTGGGCCGGGTTGTTGGTAATGAAACGCAGGCAGTTTTGCAGGGTTTCATAGCCTAGCATATGGCCAATGTGCAAAGCGGCGTCTAGCATGCGCAGGATATTGCCATTACCAATGGGGTACCAGGGGTCAACAATAGAATCCTGGGCAAAGCAGATATTCAGGCCGGCCTGGTCAATCTCGGCAATACGGGTAAGACCCCGGCGTTTGGGGTACGTATCAAAACGTCCCTGTAAATGGATGCTTTCAGTTGGGCAGGAAATGAAATTCAGGTTTGCCTGTTTTAGCAGGCGAAATAATTTATGGCAATACGCGTTGTCGTAGGAGCCCATGGCCGTGGTATGGCTTGCGGTTACCCGTTCACCCATGCCTCGGACACGAGCCTCTTCTGCCAGGACTTCCAGAAAGCGTGAAGCGGGGTCATCGGTTTCATCACAGTGAACATCCACCAGAAGGCTGTTTTTTTCAGCCAGTTCCACCAGAAATTTAATAGAGCTGACTCCTTGTTCACGGGTGTTTTCAAAGTGGGGAATACCGCCTACGACATCTACACCCATCTCAACCGCTTCGGTCATTAAGTCACGGCCATTTTTGAATGATTCAATGCCTTCTTGGGGGAAGGCGACTAGTTGTAGATCAATCAGGTGTTTGCATTCTTCTTTTACCTCAAGCATGGCGGCCAGTGTCTTGAGCCCCGGTTCAGTGACATCCACATGGCTTCTGACGAACTGTACGCCGTGGTCAACCAGCATGCCAATGGTTTCATGGGCTCTGGCTTTGGTGTCTTCAGGCGTTACCGTTTGCTTGCGTTCAGCCCAGCACTCAATGCCCTCGAACAGGGTACCGCTCATGTTCCAGCGAGGTTGTCCGGCGGTAAGGCTGGCATCCAGATGGATATGTGGTTCGATAAACGGCGGAACAACTAATCGGCCACCCGCATCAATGTCATCGTTGGTGGTTTCTATTAAATCATTTTGGGGTTCAATTGATAAAATTTTGCCTGCATTGATTTGTATTTGGTGCAGGCCGTTTTTCTGGCGTAGTTTTGCGTTGTTGATGTTCATGGTTATGTCCGTGGTGTAGAGATAAGGCATGTTGGTGGATCTACATCATTTATTTGATGAATAAGCGATCAAATAAATGATGGATAATGGCTGTTTTTTGAAAACAAGTAATAAAATCAATATATTAGTTTTTTATGATACCGTCCATATAGCTCTTTTGTATGTTTTACTTGCAAAAAGCAGGTAAAGTCGTGAGCGTGTTTGCTATTACTATAGCGTCATTAAATAAAAATTATTATTAAATTAAAACTAAAACAGTAAAAGAGGAAACAATGTTTTTTGAAGATATCAGTGCGTTTGTTGCGGTGGTGCGTGCTGGCAGTTTTAGCAAGGCAGCTATTGACTTGTGTACGGCACAGTCGGCATTAAGCAGACGGGTCAAACGTATAGAGTCAAGAATGGGTACGTTACTACTTGAGCGAAGCGCACGTGGCGTTATCTTGACTGAAGCCGGAAAAATGTTTTTGTCCAGGGTTGAAATAATTGTTGATGAAATATCAGACATGGAAAAAAATCTTTCCTCTTTTGTCAAAGAGCCCGCGGGCAAGGTACGCATTGCCTTTCCGCCCAGAAGTAGCGGCTTGCTGGCGCCCAGAGTTTATAAAAGAAAGCTGGCGTCTTTGCCATTAGTGCAACTGGAATTTCTTGAAGGCACGCCTTCTCAGGTTCATGGCTGGCTAAGCCGTGGAGAAGTGGATATTGCTTTGGTTTATAACAGTGAAATAGGGCCTGATTACGATGTCATGCCCGTAATGACAGAGCGCTTACATCTTTTTTGTGATAAAAAAATTCTGGAAGAAATATTTAATGGGAGTATCCCATCTGAACTCTTGCTTAAGGATCTGCCTAAAATACCTTTGATCTTGCCATCAAAACCCCACATTCTAAGAGTCATGATAGACAGGTTGTGTGTCTTGAATAATATTCGTCCCAATATTGTGTTTGAAACCGATGGTTCATTTGTTACCAGAGGAATGGTAGAGCAAGGGATAGGCGGTACTATTTTTAGTCTGAGCACGTCATGGAGCTATGCTGTTGAAACCGGTCAGGTAGAAGCGGTTCCTTTTAAATCGCCCCTGGTATGCTGGAACCTGTACCTGGTTAAATCCAGAAAATCCCCTAACTTGTTGGCAATTAATAAGGTGTATACCATTCTCCAGCAAGAAATAGATTATTTACTGGAGAAAGGGGCGTGGTCGCATGCTTTAAAATGGAATATAAACGGCTGATTAAAATGAATTCAATGACCAGAAACGACTTTTCCGGTGCAGGATCTTTTTTTTCTTATTTCTTATATTTGAAGTGGCTTGTTTCGCCACCTACACGTTTGGTTAATTCAATGGCTGAGTGCCATAGTACTTGCTCCATCAGCTTTGTTTTTTCAGGTGTAAACCGATTGCAAGGGCCACTTAAAGTCAATACGCCACGCAATTTGTTTGATGCACCGAAAACGGGTGTTCCTATGCCAGCCATATCCATTTCAATTTCACCGAAGCTGTATGAAACGGGATATTGTCTTAGGTTTTCATATTGCGGGTCATCGGGTTGGGCAAAGGCTAGCAGCAATTTGCCAGCCGCTCCTTTTCCCAGAGGACGTATATCTCCTGCTTGTGTATGGTCACGTATCAGATGCGGAGAATCAACCCGCCATAAACATACGCGAAACTCGCCCTGCATAATATTGTACGAGGCACTTTCGCCAGTTTGTTCTGTAAGGTTTCGCAATACAGGAAGTATCCATTCTGCAGGCATGGTCCCGGTTTGATAGCGGGAACCAAGTAAAAAAGGCTTGGGGCCAATCTGATACGTACCATCTTCCAGTTTGACTAAATAATCATATTTTGCCAGCGTGTCAGCCAGTCTTAGGATAGTACTTTTGTATAAGCCCGTGCGGCTGGACATTTCAGCCAGTGTCAATGATACAGCGTTACCTTCAAAGGCATTCAGGACCTCAAGGGCCCTTTCCACAGAAGCAACGGTTGCTGCTTCTGTGTTTTTGGGTTCTTTCACCGACATTGGTTAGAGTCTCTTGTTAAATGGGTTACCTTTTAATTTAACGCCAGTTTACCAACAAATCAGCCAGCTCGTTTAGCAGTTCAGGTTTGTCATCTAAATAATGGGGTGCCTCCTTTAAAGCGTAATGTGTGCCACGGATACCGGCTGAATTCATCCATGCTTCAATTTGGCTTGGGAAAACGGTTTGGTCTGCCGTGTGTTCAACCACCATGACAGGTACTGATGTATTTGCCAGGCATTGAGGTCCATTTGCGCGTGTATGGGTTGGGCTCCATTGGCTTAGAAATGAACGTAAAGTGCAAAAACGGGCAAGTCCGTTTGCTGCCTGGTTGGTTAGTGAAGCCTGTCCTTGGATTGACCCTTGTTTACGGTCATTTTTATCAAGGGAAAGGTCCAGCAGTCTTGGATCTGCTTGGGTACGATGAATAATGAATGGCTCATCGGCAATTTCTATTGGTACTGTTTGCTCCAGGAGTTTAAGGCGTGCGAGTACCCAGGAGGTAATGTGATCCAGTCTTTTTTTCTGTGCCTGTCGATATAAGGCCAGCCAGTCTGCCGCAAAGGCAGGCCCGTTTTTCGGGTTATACATGCTTAAGGCGGGATTAATTAGTTCAGGGAACCTTTCATCAAGAACCGATGGATCTATTTTAAACAGTAATTGTTCTGCGCGTCCAGGGTGCGCGCAGACCATGGCAAGCGCATCAACGGGAGGCAGATCTGATTGTTCCAGGTTGATTGGTAACCCGTCTGGTGTGGTACTAATACTTAATTTTTCGGCTTGCTCTTGATATAGTGCTGCCATTGAGCCTCCGCCAGAGTTGCCAATTAACACTATTCGTTCATAACCAAGATTACGCAAATGGCGAATGCCGGCACCGAGGTCTTGAATGGCGCGCTCCATGAACAACATGGTGTCGTTGGCAACATATCGAGTGTTAACCAAACAGACTGCAACGCCACGGGAGATAAGTGGTTCAATTAAATAATGGCTATGAAAATTGCTGGTTGGATGTACCAGTACAAAAACTGTTGTGGTTTTTTGAGCGGGAGTCACCAAGCGACAAAATATTTTTGGGTTTCTACGCTGAATGCCACTTTGGCTTTCCATAAAGCCACCTGGCTTTACAGGAATTTCTATAAATTTATCCATTGTATTTCCTGTTGTGTTTAGGCACCGCGGACGCGGTCAATCAAGGCTTTAACACCTTTAGATGGCCATTGGTTACCGCGCCATGCGACATGCCCATCCGGGCGGATCAAGACAAGTTTTCTTTTGTATATCCGGGCGACATCTTTTTCATTACATTGAATCAATTCGACAGGAAGGCCACATTCTGATGCTATTTTGACAAAATTTGAAGTATCAGGGATCTCGTTATCTAGAATCAGAAGGACAAAACCTTTGCCGTACCAATCCAATGTTGACTTACCATTTTCTAACCAAACATGAGGAGCGCGTGATCCCGGTTTGCTGGTTTGGCGGTAAACCATGACTTCGGCTGGAGTAAGTTCTTCCCATTCAACATTTATGGAAGTACTTTCGTTTAAGTGTACTGATAATCTTTGCCATTCACGTAGATTAGTTGCATTTATGCGTGTTCCGTCGCTTAAAATCCCATGGGGAAGATCTTCCGCAGGTATTTCTGAAAGCTGGATTATTTCGTCAAGTACATCAGGGCTGTTGTCTGGCCAGCATAAAGGAGAGTCCTTGTATGTGTAGCCTAAATCAATGCCCAATTTGTACCATTCCCGTAGCATGGTTGCTGAAAATCTTCGTCCTACCTCATAACGGACCAATGCGCCTTCATAGTCCGGGTTTAATAACTGAGGATTGTATCCTGGGGACATCATTCGTCGCCAATTACCACTGGCTTCACGAACAGCGCGGGCGCCAGATGGGCGGCGTTCAATATCGTAAGTGTCCAGAAGATTATTACCTGCCCAACCTTTTATGGTTGCATCCAGTTTCCAGGCAAGGTCAATGGCATCTTTAATACCGGTATTCATGCCAAATCCACCAGTAGGTGAGGTGGCATGACAGGCATCTCCGGCCATAAAGATACGACCAAGATTATATTTATCGGCAACCAGTTCACGTCGTGCCCAGTGAAGGACAGAGATGATTTCGTAATCGCATGGTTTTCCAATCATGCGCTCTAAATAAGCCTCAATTTCTTCATTGCTTAATTTACGTTTTTCGTCATTAAATAATTGGGCTCGCCATTCATTTCTGCCATTTATGGCGGACATGGTGCCATACGTACCTTCTGGCCCAATAAACAACCATCGGTATCCGGGCCGCTTGTCATGATAGGCAAACAGATCATCGCACCGGAACATAACATTGGTTGTGTAGTTATGCAGACCAACTCCATGGAAACCAATGTTCAGTTGTTCCCTGACAATGCTGTTGGCACCATCACAGGCTACTAAATAACGTCCGGTAATAGTTTGTTTATCCCCGGTTAATACATTTTCATATTGGACATGTACTCCATTGTCTTTTTCTTCAAAACTTAAATATTTTGAATTAAACCGGAGTGATACACTATTAAATGAATCAGCAAATTTGCGTAATATAGGATCAAAAAAGTTTTGCGGACAACGAATACGTGTTTCGGGGCTTGGTCCATCGTTTTTAATTTCCGCCCCACCAGACGGTACTGCAAAAGATTCCCTACCCAGTTCATAGCCTGCCAGACTGGTAACATAAACCATATCTTGCGGATAATTGGTGGGAAAAGAGAAATTCTTCATGTCATCAATCAGTCCCCAGCGACGGCAAAATTCCATCACACGAAGATCAATGCCATCCATTTTAGGATGTTTGACAATGCCATCTGATTGCTCAAGAAGAATGCATCGGTTGTTACGCCATCCCAGCTCTGCCGCAAGTGCGAGACCGACAGGCCCTCCACCAATAATAATGACATCAGTATCGTATGTGTTTGAAGGGGTGTGTAAATTCATTTTAAATCCTATGTTCCAAATCGATGTTTTTGACAGGCTGTTTGGTGCGATTCCATTCCTCCAAAATCCGGTGAGCATCACGTTCAGTAGACTCATCAGGAACTACTTTCCTGATTGTCAATTCAAGACGGTGCCCATTCGGATCAAAAAAGTAAATAGAGACACACAGATGTCCGTCTTTTGGACCAATAACTTTTATGCCGGCTTGTTCAAGTTTTTCTTTGGCCGCTAATAGCGTTTCTTTATTTTCTACTTGCAAAGCAAGATGTTGTACCCATTCCGGTGTATTGGGGTCACGACCCATGGGTTTTTCTTCCGGCACTTCGAAAAAAGCAACGCAGCTGCCATCTTGCATAGCAAAAAAAATATGAATATGTGGGCAATATTCTTTAGTGGATTGAACATGTGAGTCAGTCACAGCAGCAACAAGTCGCATGTCGAGTAGTTTTGTATAGAACTCAGTAGTTTCTTTGGCATCTTTGCAACGATAGGCTACATGATCAAGTTGGATAGGCGTGAAGTTCATAGCTTTAAGCTCCTGATTTATGGGAAAAATAACAGAAAGTCGGGTGACTCTTCGTTAATGATCGGAATATTAATAGAACACCGTTCTATTTTAAATAAGGGTATACCCGTTATGAATCTTGAGCATGGACAATATGTTTTCAGTGTTGAGAGGGTTTTTGATCAATAACTTGGTTTTATGTGATCTGACTGAATTTTTTTAAAAAAGTGTAAAAATTTGAATACAAACAGATTTCTTGACTTTGGTTAAGTTTTCACATATTCTAAAAATAGAACGTTGTTCTATTAATTGAGAAAAGAGTTTAAATAAAACTTTTAATAATTCAGGAGACATTTAATATGGATTTCAGAGGCTGTCTTAAATCAGGCTTAATAGCCTTATCAGTACCCGTTGCAATAGGTTTCGCTTCATCTGTCCATGCGCAGGTCAGTTCAAGTAAAGTTATAAAAATGGTTGTTCCCTATGCAGCCGGAGGTGGTACTGATATTTTGGCGCGGCAAGTGGCAGAAGTTTTAGGTGCTGAACTTGGCGCTACGATTATTGTTGAAAACAAAGCAGGGGGAAGTGGAAATATTGGTGCGATGGAAGTTGTGCGATCTGCTCCAGATGGAAATACCTTATTTATGGGTGATTTAGCCTTGGCAGTTAATCCCAGTTTGATTAAATCCATGCCTTTTGACCCACAAACAGATTTAATGCCTGTTGCATTGGTAGCAACTGCACCATTAGTTCTTGTGGTAGGAAAAAATATGGATATAACAACAGTTAAGGAACTTGAACAACAGGCTAAAAGCAAACCACAATCAATTACATTTGCTTCAGCAGGATATGGAAATCCACCACATTTGGCAGGTGAGCTATTCAAAATAACCACAGGTACCGATATAGTTCATATTCCTTATAAAGGTGTTGGGCCTGCTTTGAATGATTTATTAGGTGGACATGTGTCTATGTTGTTTACTGGCATTAGTAGTACTAAGCAGCATATTGATGGGGGAGGGATTACAGCGTTGGCTGTTACAGGAAATAAGCGGGCAGCAACACTACCAGATATTCCAACAATGGCTGAGGCAGGTTATCCTGAAGTAGATGTAACTTCATGGTGGGGAATCTTTGCACCAGCAAAATTTCCGATGGACGAAGTTAAAAAATTAAGTGCTGCGGTAGAACGGGCAATGAAGGATTCTGATTTAACTAAAAGGTTTAATGACAGGAATATTGATGTTAATTATGCATCATCTGATGAGTTAAAAAGCAAATTGCACCTTGAAACCCAGAAGTGGGCTGAGGTATTGAGTAAGGTAGAAGTTCCACCTCAATAAGTCTGTTGAACAGGGAGGAAAAACCGGATTTCCGGTTTTTTTGCGGCTTCCTTCTTGGGGTCATGTTCAAATGAGAAGGCTTGAGTTTATTTTCTTCCAGTAATTTCAGCTTTTCCAGACAGGCTGTCTTTTCTCCAGAAAGGCATCAATGCCTTCCCCGGCATCTTCTTCCATCATATTGCGTGCCATGGTGTCGCCCGCAAAATCATACGCATCGGCCAGGGTCATCTGCTTTTGCCTGTAGAACATTTGTTTGCCGTAGCGGATGGCGGCCGGGCTTTTGGCCAGAATGTCGGCCACCAGCCGGTTGACCCTGGCATCCAGTTCTGCTTCGGATACCACGTGATTAACCAGTCCCCAGTCTGCCGCCGTTTGGGCATTAATGAATCTGGCGGTAACCAGCATTTCAAAAGCCCGCTTTGAGGATAGGTTGCGGCTTAAGGCAACCGCCGGGGTCGAGCAGAACAGCCCCACATTGATGCCTGAAACGGCAAATTTTGCGGTATCGGTGCAGATGGCCAGGTCGCTGGCCGCCACCAATTGGCAACCCGCAGCGGTAGCAATGCCATGCACTTTGGCAATGACCGGTACGGGCAGAGCCTGCAGCCCCAGCATGACCTTACCGCATTTGGCAAACAGGTAACGGTAATAGGTCAGGGAGGGCTGGCTGCGCATTTCCTTCAGGTCGTGACCGGCACAAAATGCTTTGCCTGCGGATTCGATAACCACGCAGCGCAGGGTGTCATCCCGTTGCAGGAGTTCAAGTTGTTCAAGCAGGGCCTGCAGCATGGCTTCTGAAAGCGCATTGAACTGGCTTGGCCGGTTAAGGCGTAGCGTAACCACGCCATTATTTTTGGTGGTTTCAAGAATGGGGGTTGTGCCTGTATTCATATTATCTCCTTTGTTGTTTATTATTTAATCCGGTTTATGTTGTCGGTCTGCGACAGTTTATGAAAAAAGAGGGCCGTTTTCTTTTTGAAAAAATAGTGATATACCCGAAAATTGCATACATATTTATATTTATTTAATAAATATCATGGTAATATCCTAAAAATTGCATGCAATTATAAAAAATATTTAAAATTTGATCAATATTTAAGTGTTCACTATAACTATCCCCAAGGAGACTCTCAATATGAATACCGGTTTATTTTTGACGAAGAAATTTTTCAGCCGTTTGAGCCGTCAATTTATTAGTGGGGCTATTACCATAGCGGTTACGGGTGTTTCTGCCCAGGTAATGGCAAAGCCACAGTCTAATGGTTGGCCTGATGGTCCTGTTACTTTTATTGTGCCGTTTTCTCCAGGGGGTGGTGGAGATACCTTAGCACGATTGTATGCAAACGAGTTGACCAAGAAGATGAATATCCATCTCATTGTAGAAAACCGTCCTGGAGCGGGGGGTAATATTGGATCGGCAATGGCAGCCAAGGCAAAACCGGATGGCAATACCATTGTGTTTGGTACGGCGGGAACGATGGGTACTAATCATGCCTTGTACAAGAACCCGGGTTTTGCCGTGAGTGATTTTGATCCAATTGCCATTTTTGGGACCACGCCTTTGACAATGGTGGTTAGCAAGGAGTCTGAGTTCAAGAGTGTTGCCGACGTCATTGAACATGCAAAAAAACATCCCAAAGAATTGACTTGTGCCTCTGGAGGAAACGGTACAGCTTCACATCTGGCTTGTATTATGTTGCAGCAAATGGGAGAGGTTGAAATAGAACATGTCCCGTATAAAAGTGCATCTACTGCTGTGATGGATATACGCAGTGGCAGAGTGACTTTTATTATTGATGTCACGACACCGTTGATGCCTCATATCAAAGATGGTTTTTTGCGGCCACTGGCGGTAACAATGAATAAGAGAACACCTGCCTTGCCAGATGTACCAACCATGATCGAAAGTGGATACCCTGATTATGAAATTTTTCCATGGTATGGCATCTTTGCTCCCAAAGGAACGTCGGCTGATCGCCTGGATAAATTGCATGCAGCTGTTGAGGGTGCTATCAGTGATCCGGTATTCAACAAAGACATGACTGATCGCGGAACCATCATGGATAAAATGTCCCGTACTGAATTCGCTGATCTTGTTAATAGAGAATACGAACGAATGGGAAATTTTGTTAAGGAAATTGGTGTGACCATTGATTGATTATCTGGATATCTTTCTTAGTATGTGGTCTTCTTGCCCATGACAATCTTAGTAAGTAAAAAGTCAAATTGATGTTGGGGTGACCCCGTCTCACATGATTTTCCAGATTGCCAATTGGCAAAGTTTTTTACTTTTTTTGTAAAAAAAAAACATATTTTTAATTTAAATTGAAAATGATCCTGAAATTTAATAGTTGAACAGGATAGTTTTGAATGCTATATTAGTAAACACGTTAATTAATTATTTATGATTTGTCATTCAGGCTTATCCAGTTCAAGAGTGTGACTGACAGTTAAAATTAAAATCATTGGAGTAGACAATGTTGAAATCTTTTTTGCGAGTAACCGGAATTGCTTTTGCGCTTGGTTTTGGTGTATCGGCAACTGCTGGCGCTTATCCTGAGCAACCCGTTACTGTGATTGTTCCCTTTGCTGCGGGCGGAGGCGGGGACACATTGGCCCGCATGGCAACCAATGCGATAGCAAAAGAGCTGAATCAATCTATGGTTGTGGAAAATCGTCCTGGTGCAGGTGGAAATATTGGTACTGCCCAGATGACCAGGTCCAAACCGGATGGTTATACGCTGGCATATGGTACTAATGGAACAGCAGCAATTAACCATTGGCTTTATAAAAACCCTGGTTTTTCCATTGATGACCTGGAGCCTGTTTCACGGCTTACAACCATTGCGGCTGCCCTTGTTGTGCGACCTGATATGGGTGTTAAATCAGTTAAAGAACTGATTGCTTTTGGTAATGAAAATCCAAACAAGCTTACCTGTGGTTCTGCAGGCAATGGAACCACCTCACATATTGCCTGTGAGCTTTTCAAGCAAATGACAGGCCTGGAAATACAGCATGTTCCCTATAAGGGTGGCGCTGCAGCCATGACGGATTTGATCGGGGGGCGTATTAGCATGTTGATTGATGTCATGCCAAATCTGACGACCCAGATTGCATCAGGTAATCTTCTGCCATTGGCTGTCACCACTAATGAGCGTATTGAGTCATATCCTGATATTCCAACGATGTCCGAGGCAGGTGTACCCGATTATTATTTTTTCGCATGGGATGGTATTTATGCACCCAAGGGCACGCCGGTTGACGTGTTGAATCAATTGAATGCCGCTGTCAAGGCAGGTATGCAGAGGCCGGAAGTGGTTGAGGCTTTCAAGAGTCGAGGCGCTGAACCTGCCACGACATCACGCGAAGAGTTGCTGGCTTTTGTTAAAGATGAACACAAGCGTTTAGGTGAAGTGGTGAAAAAAGCGGGTGCGCGTATTGATTAAAAAATGAATAATCGCATGTATCTCTTGATATGAATGGGTAGACATCATGAAAAAAGGGTGGATTTTAAAATCCACCCTTTTTATTCAACTTTAAATTATAAATTGATTTTAATAAGCTGAACCTGGCTGATTGCGTATTAACGGCACATCCTGTTTGAATTCAGCAAGCAGATCACTGGCGGCACGGCGTAAAAGAACGGCATCCACCCCCACAGCGACGAATTGCGCACCACAATCTATATAATGTTTTGCCGTTGGTATACTACTTTGCAGAATGCCGGGGGCTTTTCCTGCGGAACGGATTTTTTTAATGGCGTTTTCAATCGTGGATTGTACTGCGGGATGTCCCGGATTGCCCAGATACCCCATGCTTGCGGCAAGATCGGCCGGGCCGATGAATATGCCGTCCATACCTTCTATATCAAGCATGTTATCAAGGTCAGACAGGGCTTCGGTGGTTTCAACCTGGCATAACACACAGATTTCGTCATTGGCTCTGGCAAGGTAGTCTTCAACGCCTCCCCAAAGCGCAGCGCGTGCCAGGGCACTGCCAACGCCCCGTATGCCATGCGGGGGATAGCGTACGGCAGCAACGGCGGCTTGCGCTTCTTCGGCATTTTGAATCATGGGGATCAACAGGTTTTGTGCGCCAATGTCCAGTAGACGCTTCAATTCGACAGGATCGTTCCAGGCAGGACGGACTACGGGTGCAACCTGGTAAGCAGCAACGGCCTGTAATTGACTTAATGTTGTTTGAATCGTGTTAGGTACATGTTCACAGTCAAGCAAAAGCCAGTCATAGCCAACGGTTGCACATAATTCAGCCGTGTATGGATTGGCAAGACCTTGCCAGAGTCCGATTTGGACTTTGCCCTTTTTCAGGGCCTGTTTAAAAGCGTTGGAGGTGTGTTGCATAAGATGGAATTCCAGGGCAAATTAAACAAAACGGCAATTGATAGTGCCTAACGCACCGTAGTCGGCACAAAATATATCGCCACGTTCTGCAAAAACCGGTCGTGTAAATGAGCCGGACAGAATAACCTGTCCTGCTTTAAGGCTAACCCCCACTTGCGCCAGCCTGTTGGCGAGCCAGACAATTCCATTGCCTGGATGATTCAGTACACCAAATGCCAATCCTGTTTCTTCAATGATGCCGTTGCGTAGCAGGCCGGCGCCCACCCAGCGAAGATCAACTTCATCTACTGAAACAGGGCGTCCACCGGTGACGATGGCTGCGTTGGCAGCATTATCTGAAATGGTATCCAGCACCTTGCGGGTGGCTTTGGTTTCAGGATCAATCTGGTGGAATCTGGCATCTATGATTTCAAGTGCAGGTATAACATATTCAGTAGCGCGTAATACATCTGTCAGGTTGACATTGGGGCCTTCCAGGTCGCTACCCAGAACAAAAGCAAGTTCAACCTCAACGCGAGGCACGATGAATCGCTCAAAAGGCAACTGGGCTCCGTCAGTATAAAACATATCATCAAGCAGAACCCCAAAATCAGGTTCATTAATATTGGATGCCAGTTGCATGGCGCGTGAAGTAAGCCCTACTTTGTGCCCACGTACAGAGCGACCGTTTGTTACTTTGTTTGATACCCAGGCGTTCTGGATGGCATAAGCATCACTTATTGTCATATCAGGGTACAATAACGACACTTGCCGTATCTGTTGCCTGTTTTTTTCGCTTTCTTCGAGCTGATTTGCGATATCCTGAATAATATTCTGGTCTAACATTTATAACTCCTTTTTACTGATTTCATTCCGTCACGCATGTCGAATACTTTTAAACATCGTAACTTGCCTCATTTATTCCTTTCGGCTCGGGAAACATTGATGCAGTTTTTTCGTCCCATATTAAGTAATGCCGGTTTAACCGAGCAGCAATGGCGAGTATTAAGAACCTTGCATGAAGAAAAAGATCTTGATGCGGCCACATTGGCTCAACGTGCACAATTATTGTCCCCAAGTCTTACACGCATGCTTCGTTTCCTTGAAGACGCCAATCTTATAGAACGTCATCCAGCGCCTGAAGATATGCGTCGTCAGGTGATTCGTTTAAGTGCCAAAGGGCGAAAAACGGTTATATCCATTAGTCCTCAAATTGAAGCGGTTTATCAACAATTTGAGGAAGCCATTGGCCCCAAACTGCTTTTGTCCATCTATAAAGATGTAGACGATATGGTTGAACGGGTTCAACGATTACCAAATACATAAACAGATAAAACATTTTAAAGTTAGACTATATTATCACCAATAAGTTATCGTGTTAAGTAAATAGTTAACGGGTTAATAAATAAAGGATACGAATCCTGCCAGTAATTGTTTAATCCAGACAGGTATTAAAGCAAGGTTTTAACGATCAGGTTCGTCTCAAAATACTATGCACTGATGCTGTGTAAAGCAATTTCGGCAGGACTTATTGCCGACAAGTCGCCTTGTTTTTCCCGTTCTTTTCTTAGCTTGCTGATAAGCTGGCGTTTGTTTTGGCGACTGCGGTAGGCATGTTCACGCATCAGGGCCTCTGCGCGACTGGCTTCGCGGTTGATCAGTGCCTGCAATACGTCTTCGTGATCATATTGTGCCCTTGCAACAAATGAAGTTTCAAGCTGGGTAGTAACCAGGGGGAGTGTCAGGGCACCGGGACCAACAAAAGGTAATTTATTATTGTGTTCCAGTGCTGAAATAAGTGCCTGGTTTCCGCATGACTCCACCAGAACTTCGTGAAAGCGCTGGTTGAGGTGACGCCAGGCTTCTGCATCAATCACTTGACTTTCGGCTTGGGTTGCCTCGTCAACCAGTTTTCTGCCAAGCTGCACCAACCGCTCCAGCGATTGTTGCACTTCGGGCTTTAGCCCCTGTTCTGCCAACAGGCGTACTGCCATCCCTTCCAGCCCTCCCCTGACGTCTACCGCATCAGAAAGATGCTGGATGGAAAAGGTACGTACCCTGTATCCACCTGATGGCAACCGTTCCAGCAATCCTTCTTTTTCAAGTTCGGCAAATGCCAGCCGCAGTGGGGTACGGGATACATTTAACTTGGCAGCATAGCCAAGTTCGGTTAGTCGTTCTCCCGGTTGCGCCTCACCTGACAGAATCAGGTTACGCAGTTCCAGAATGACGCGGTCAGTTTGCACAGCCATAGAAAACCCTTGATGTTACGGATATCTGATTTTAATTCAATAATTTCACAAAAGACAAATTGTATACAATTTTGTTGAAAACAGAATAATTGTATGCAATAATTCGTTTTATAGCTGATATATATCAAAAATATTCATTTATTGTATGCAATAAAGTATATTTTTTAATTTAAATAAGATACGAGACATATGAAAATCATTCGTTTCCTGCATCAGGATCAAATTCGCTGGGGCATTATTCATGAAGAACAGGTTATTGCTCTTGATAGCCGCTGGCCCACGTTGAGTGAAGGAGTGAGCCAAAGCGTGTCTGCCTTGCTCGGGGCAGCGAATGTTTTGGTTTCTACACGTATTTCTTTAAATAAAGTGAAATTGCTTCCACCGGTAGAGGCGAGTTCCAAGATTTTGTGCGTGGGCTTGAATTATGGCCGGCATGTTCTGGAAACCGGTAACGCGCAAGCTGAGCATCCATCACTTTTTTTTCGTCATCTTGAGTCTTTTGTCGGACATGGGCAGAGCATAGTCAAACCGGCTCATTCCGATCAGTTTGATTACGAAGGCGAATTAGTGGTGGTGATTGGTCGGGAAGGCCGGCATATTCCGGTTGAAAATGCGCTGGAACATGTTGCCGGATATACCTGCATGGGTGAAAACTCCGTGCGTGATTTTCAGAAGCATACGGCACAAGTGACCGCAGGCAAGAATTTCTTTCATAGTGGTTCTTTGGGCCCATGGATCATACCGTCTACTGAAATTACCGACCCCTCGGCACTGCACCTGACGACACGTCTGAATGGACAGGTAGTGCAGGACGCTTCGCTGTCTGAACTGATTTTTTCAATCCCGCAGTTGATTGCATACATCAGTACTTTTTGTGTTCTGCGTCCGGGGGATCTTATTGCCACAGGTACACCGGAAGGTATTGGCTTCAGGCGCACTCCCCCTTTGTTTATGAAAGCGGGAGATACATTGGAAATTGAAGTATCCAATGTGGGAATTTTACGTACTCCGGTTATTAACGAACAACTCTAATCAAGGAAGCAAAAATGCACGATGGTGTTCTCTATTTAACAGAAAAAGATGTGGTGTCGGTGCTGGATATGCCGGCGGCTATTGACGCGTTGCAATCCATATTGACACAGCAGGGCCGTGACAAGGTAAAGAATGTACCCAAGGCACTGGGAACATGGGGAGATGGCAGCTCCATGCATGCGCTGGGTTCCGTCATGACGGAAGAAGGGCAATGTGGTTTTAAAACCTGGGTTTATACAAAGAAAGGCGGTGGTTCCATGTATAGCCTTTTTGATAGTGAAAACGGCAAGTTACTTGCATTGATTGAAGCGCGGGCGTTGGGCATGATGCGAACGGCGGCAATAAGCGGGGTCGCTACCCGGGTGCTTGCTCCCGAGAACAATGGTGTTGCGGCGCTTATTGGTACGGGCCCCCAGGCGGTAACGCAACTGGCTGCATTGGCTGCGGTTCAAGACTGGAATGAAATCCGTGTTTTCAGCCCTACACCTGAAAAACGCCAAGCGTTTATTAACCGGCTTGGAGCGCGCTATCCATTCAAATTAATTGAATGTGATTCGCTGGAAGCCGCCATGGAAGGGGCTGAAATAGCAACAACTATTACACGGGCAGCAGAGCCTTTCCTGAACTTAAGTCACTTGGGCACATGTAAACATATTAATGCGGTAGGTGCTATTTTGCCCTCCAAGGCAGAACTGGATCAGGCCGTGATGAAGCAGGCTGATCTGGTCGTGGTGGATGATATGGAAAACGCAATGCGGGGTTCAAGAGAGTTGCGTGAGTTATTGGGGACCGAGGCTGCTTCATGGTCGGAAGTGGCGATATTGAGCAAGTTATTAGCCAATGGAACGGAGCGCCCGGCAGAAACAAAACTGACCATATTCAAAGGTATGGGCATGGGGATGTCGGATCTGGCTGTTGCCCGCTGCGTATATGAACGCGCCAGCAAACAGGGGCTTGGCATAGCACTACCTGCACAAACCCGTGAAAACCTGTTGTTGAGTTAAATGCTTCAGAAACAAAGACAATTTATTGGAGACAAATTATGAGTAATCAGAATCATCGGTTTGTGGATGTCAGCGGTGCGGCCGCACGTGAACAAAACATGTGGCCATCCATCGTTATTCCCAAAGAAGACATTGATATTGAGATAGCCCGTTTGCAGGATATTTCCTGTCCTGATAATGGCCGCCGTGCCAGTTTGATTGTGCATCCACAGGCGACTGGTCCCGGCTTGGGTTTGGCTCCGGGTATTGATGTCACCATCAATGTATTGAATCCGGGCGAGCGTACCTTTAATTTACGCAAAAACTCCAATATGGTGGAAATTTGTATTGCAGGTAGTGGCGTGGCTGTTTGTGACGGTAAAAGCACGCGTGTCTCCCGTTTTGATGTCTGGAATACGCCTTCAATGGCGGTTCACAGTTATTACAACGACGGCAATACACCGTGGGTACGTCTTTCCTATTCAAATGCGCCATTACTGGAAAAGCTGGAGGTGCATTATGTGGAAGAGTTTGAAGGTGATACACCGCCAGCGGATGCAGGAACGTCAATGCTTGCAACGCCAGGCTCTTCCGAGGTGCGGGCCCGTGACCTGGCCCTTCGTGAGCAGATTACAGAGGAAGGTGCCTGGATGCTTGGCTATGAATGGCTGATTGATATTGATGTTATCGAATCGAAGTCATTGCATTGGCCGTGGTCCAAGGTCTCTACCTACCTGCCAACCGTAGAGGAAATCGACAAGGGTTATAACGGCCGCCGTCTGTTCGTCCTGTATAACCCGGCCACAGAGCGACGTATCGGAACAACGCATAGTTTCTTTGCCACTATTTCCTCTTCGCCTCCAAATACGCACCATGTGCCTCACCGTCACAGTTCGGCGGCCATGAATTATTACCTGCGCGGCCGTGGGCACAGCAAAGTAAATGGTGAACGCCTGGAGTGGAAAGAGGGTGACTTGATTCTTTCTGCGCCTGGTTGGGCAATGCATTCCCACCATTCAGGTGACCAGGTTACTTCTGCCCTGACGATTCAGGATCATCCTTTACAAATTGCAATGGAGTCCCTGATTTGGCAAGAACGTATTAAAGAGCCAATTTTAACCCTGGGTCGCCAGGCCGGATTTGAAAGTAATCGCGCGCAATTGGTTGCAGCCGGGTAAATGGGAAGAATTAAGGAGAACATGACGATGAACGCTGTACTTGACCAGACTCATATGCCGACGTTGCGCACTGCCTTGCGTGATTTTTATGATGATTACGGCACTTGCCTGGATGACTGGAACCTTGAAGGCTGGGTGGATTTTTTTACGGATGACTGCCATTACCGCGTGATTTCACATGAAAACAAACAGGCCAATCTTCCATTGGGCCTGATTTATTGCATGAATAAAAACATGCTGCTTGATCGTGTTACCGCCATTCGTGAAACCACGATGTATGAACCGCGCATGTTGCGCCATTTCATTAGTGGTGTGCATATTAAGAGTGTTGAAGGTGATGTCATTAAGGCACAGGCTAATTTTATGGTTACCGAAGCTTTGTCTGATCAGGAACCAACCGTGAATCTTGTCGGCCAATATCAGGACGTAATCATCCGTACGCAGGAGGGCTTCAAACTGCAGTACCGTGACTGCGTGTACGACAACTATCGTATTCGCAATTCACTGATTATCCCGGTTTGATGCCTAATATAAGGAGATTTTATTATGAGTTGTACACACGAGAATAAACCTGATGTGATTGAAGTGCCCATTACTATTAACCGGCGCTGGCCCGAAGAAGGCTATACCCGTATTCCTGCGTGGGTTTATACCGATCCGGCCATTTACAAAAAAGAAATGGATGTGTTCTTTGCCGGGGACACATGGAATTATGTCGGACTGGAATGTGAAGTGCCCGAAGTTGGCAGTTACAAGCGTCAATGGATCGGAGACCGGCCAGTCATTATGGTCCGGAACGAAGAAGGTGACATTAACGTTATTGAAAACCGTTGTGCTCACAAGGGAGCCCAGATTTGCTGGCAGAATACCGGTAAGGTAAAAGATTTTACCTGTCCTTATCACCAGTGGAATTATGATTTGGATGGCAACCTGCAAGGTATTCCATTCCGTCGGGGTGCCTTGGGCAAGGGTGGGATGCCAAAAGATTTCGACGTGAAAAAATTCGGGATCAATCGTTTGCGTACGGTGAACCGTGGTGGATCCATTTGGGCAACTTTTTCCGACACGGCGCCTGATTTTGAAACCTATTGCGGTGAAGAAGTACTGGCTGAAATTGATCATATGTTGCCCGGTAAAAAACTGCGCCTGCTGGGTTACAGCCGCCAGTTGATTCCAAGTAACTGGAAAATGTACCTTGAAAACCTGAAAGATCCCTATCATGCCACCTTGCTGCATTCTTTCTATATTACGTTTGGTTTATGGCGTGCAGACTCCAAATCCGAGTGCATTCCTACCGGTGGTGGTGCGCATAGCGTGATGGTTTCCCATAACGAAGGCAAGAAAAAAACAGAAGCGACAGCGGAAATGGAACGCTTTCGCGATGATTTGCAGATTCTTGATGCCGAGACGGTTACACCACGCGCCGAGTTCAATCGTGGGCGTGTTGGCGGGGCATGGGTGTTTCCGGCGGCGCAATTCGGCATTCAGGCCAATTCATTGAAAACCCGTCATGTCATCCCCCGGGGCCCTGACTCTCATGAGCTGGTCTTTACTTATTACGGTTATGAAGATGATGATGAGGATATGACACGTTTGCGTTTGAAGCATGCCAACCTGTTGGGCCCTGCCGGTTTTGTTTCCATGGACGACAGTGAAATGCTCAAACAGGTGCAAACCGGTATTTCTGGTTATCCGGAAAGTGTAAGCGTGGTGGAAATGGGTGGACGGGATACTGAGCCCGCTGATTATATGGTCAGTGAAGTATTGATTCGTGCTTTCTATCAATATTATCGTGAGGCGATGGAGCTATGACTGATACATTGAGCTGGATCGCAGTGGGTACACCTGCGGAAATTTCCCCCGATACAGGTACATTGCGGGTTGTCGTTGAGGGTGAAGCAGTATGCCTGTATAAGCTGGAAGATGGCTCTATCCATGCAACGCAAGACCGTTGCTCGCATGGTAATGCCAGTTTGGCAGAAGGCTATATAGAAGATGGGCTTATTGAATGTCCGCTGCATCAAGGATGCTTTGATATCCGGACCGGTGAAGCCGTTACCGCGCCATGCAAAGCGCCTATAAAGGTATATCCGATAAAAATCGAGAACGATACCATTTATGTTTCCGGAGAACCGGCATGACAGCCGGGCGCATCATTATTGCGGGAGCGGGGCAGGCCGGAGGGTGGGCTGCCCGTACCTTGCGCGATAAAGGCTATACGGGAAAAATTGTTTTGGTGGGTGCGGAAACGCATCTGCCTTATGAGCGCCCGCCGCTGTCCAAGGAAATCCTTCTGGGTACCGGCACACCAGACGAACTGGCGGTGTTGGATAATGAAGCGTTAAAAACGCTTGATATTGATATTCGCCTGAATAACGAAGTGGTTAATATCAACCGGGACGCGCATAGCGTGATGCTTGGTAATGGCGAACAACTGCCCTATGACAAGCTTCTCCTGTGTACGGGCGGGCGGGCACGGCATTTGCCGATCAAAGGTATTGCACATGAGCGGGTCTTCACGTTGCGTACACTTGATGATGCTTTGCGCCTGAAAACCGCCTTGGCCGGTGAAGCGGGGCATGTGCTGGTTATCGGAGGGGGCTGGATAGGGCTTGAGGTTGCGTCATCGGCACGGCAGATGGGCTGTGAGGTAACACTTGTTGAATATGCCGATCGTCTTTGCCAGCGTAGCGTGGCATCGGACATATCGGATCTGCTGTTTGATTTGCATACCAGCCAGCAGGTCAATATCATGCTTGAAACACAGGTTCTTGACGTTATGCCAGCTGCAAAAGGGCTTGCCGTCAGTTTGTCCAATGGCCAAAACCTGACGTGTACCTGCATTATTGTAGCAGCAGGTCTTATAGCTAATGACGAGCTGGCGCAGAAAGCCGGACTGGATTGCAATAACGGCATTTTTGTGGATGGTCAATGCAGGACAAGTGACCCTGATATTTACGCTGCTGGAGATGTGGCCATTACAAGAACCGCGCCAACAGGCGTTCAATTGCGTCTGGAGTCCTGGCAGAATGCCCAGGATCAGGGTATTGCCGCTGCGTCTGCCATATTGTCTGCAGGAAATGACTATCGACCTATCCCCATGCTTTGGTCTGAGCAATTTGACTGGCGAATCCAGATATTTGGTCATGTGAATGGTCAGGTCAGGTTGGCATTGAGACACTTGGCAAATGGTGCATCCCTGCATTTTTATCTTAATGAAGACGAGGTGATCGTTGGCGTAATAGGGATAAATGCAGGGCGGGAATTTCGATTTGCCCGCCAGTTGGTAGAGCGTGCCGCAAAAATTTCACCTGCAGATTTGCTTGATGCCGATAAATCATTGAAGCAGCTTTTAGATCTGGCCGTTGTTGCCTGATCATTATTCTCATGGGTTTGTTATGCAAGCATCAATTTTATACAGTCATTGTTCGCAAGCAATAGCGCGCTTTTATCATAGTTTGGACCGGCGTGATAACGAGAGTTTGCGAGCCTGTCTTGAAGCGGATACCGTGTGGGTTCGTCAGGGAAAAACACTGAAAGGTCCGGAGCAGATTCTGGAAGCGCTGGATCAGCGTGATCCCCAGCGGGTTACTTCACATCAGTTCAGTAATTTGTTTATTACATTGTCTGGGGACGGGGTAACGGCCAATGCCACTTATTATTTGACGGTTTATGACAACCAGCATTCAACATCAGGATTACAGTTAAAAGCCGTTTTACGCAGTGAAGATGTCTTCCGTCTGAAAAATGGTGTGTGGGTTTTATCCAGTAAACAAAGCCATAAGCATTTATAAAGACAGTATAAAAAGGAAAAGCGATGTTGAAGTTAAAAAATCCAGGTTTGTTTCGGCAACAATGCTATATAAACGGCACCTGGTGTGATGCAGATGCCGGTGAAAGCAGCCAGGTTACCGATCCCGCAACAGAAAACGTAGTGGGTGTTGTTCCTAAAATGGGTGCGGCTGAAACGCGTCGTGCCATTGAGGGGGCGAGTGCTGCGTGGGAGGCCTGGCGTAATAAAACAGCCAAGGAAAGATCAAACATTCTCAGGAAGTGGTTTGACTTAATCGTAGAAAATACCGAAGACCTGGCCCGTATCATGACTGCCGAGCAAGGCAAACCGTTAAGTGAGTCCAAAGGAGAAATCACTTACGGGGCGTCTTATCTGGAGTGGTATGCCGAAGAAGGGAAACGGGTTTATGGCGATACGGTTCCTGCACCTTCCCGTGACAAGCGTATTGTGGTTACCAAAGAACCGGTGGGTGTTTGTGCGGCCATTACGCCCTGGAATTTTCCTTCGTCCATGATTACCCGAAAAGTGGGGGCGGCATTGGCTGCCGGTTGTCCTATAGTGGTAAAACCTGCGGCACAAACCCCTTATTCAGCATTGGCGCTGGCCGTATTGTCCCAAGAGGCGGGTGTTCCTGCAGGCGTGTTCTCAGTCGTGACTGGCGCTGCATCTGCGATTGGTGGAGAAATGACCTCCAATGACTTGGTGCGAAAAATTTCTTTCACTGGCTCCACCGAGGTTGGACGCTTGCTGATGCAGCAAAGTGCAAACTCAATCAAGAAAGTGTCGATGGAGTTGGGTGGAAATGCACCGTTTATTGTCTTTGACGATGCTGATCTGGACGCGGCAGTGGAAGGTGCCATGGCAAGCAAATACAGGAATTCGGGTCAAACCTGTGTTTGTACCAACCGTTTTTATGTGCATGATCAGGTATATGATGCCTTTTGCCAGAAACTGGTTGATGCCGTCAGTAAACTGAAAGTGGGTAATGGCTTTGAGGATGGGGTTACCCAGGGGCCATTAATTGATCAGGCTGCGGTTAATAAAGTGAAAGAGCATGTGGCTGATGCCCTGGAAAAAGGCGGGCGGATATTGGCTGGGGGTAAACCGCATGACTTGGGCTTTTCTTTTTTTGAACCCACGGTTATTGCCGATGCAACGGCAGAAATGAAAGTGGCTTATGAGGAAACGTTTGGGCCCTTGGCACCCGTTTTCAGATTTTCTTCAGATGAAGAAGTCATTCAACAGGCCAATGATACCGAGTTTGGTCTGGCGGCTTACTTTTATAGCCGTGATATTGGTCGCGTCTGGCGTGTATCCGAGGCGTTGGAGTACGGGATGGTGGGTATTAACACTGGCATAATCTCTAACGAGGCCGCTCCTTTTGGTGGTGTCAAGCAGTCCGGCCTTGGCCGTGAAGGTTCCCGTTATGGCCTGGAAGATTATCTTGTCGTGAAATATTTATGTATGGGTGGTATATAAAATAAAAAATGAAAATGGCCCTGATCCGTTTATTGCGCGGTACGTAAAGCGAAGAGGGGCCATTTTAAAATTGCTCGTAGTCAGTTTTCTCTGTTGTCTGTAGGCCATTGGAATGAATCCCGTTTAAGGCCGGTGCTAGTTGCCATTAGTGTGGGGGGCATCAATACGTTGCTACAATACGGCATATGGTTTTCACATTGACCAAAAATACAATCTGGCAGACAAACAGAGTTAATGGACTTTTATGAGTGTAAAAAAATATATAGGCCCGTTTTTCCAATCAATATTAAATATTCGGGTTTTACTGTCATCGCTCAGTATTATTAATGGGCTATGGTTGACATTACCTGTTCTGTATAAATACTCCCGTCACTTCGGTAAAGATACCAGCGAGTTTGTGCATTGGATGCAAACCCTGGGGTTTTTTCATTTGCTTGAGTTGCCCCGTTTTGCATTAGGGACTTGCCTGGTTTTATTTGGTTTGTTCCTGTTTAAAGGCGCACGGTTAGCCTGGTTTTTTAGTGTTGTTGCGTTGGTGTTATTGCTTGTTCTGGATATAACACTGGGTAAGGCCTATTTGATTCATGGCGCTTATTCTTCAGTATTATTGGTTCTGCTGATACATTTTTGGCGGCGTTTTCCGAATCAGAGCATCAGCAATACAGCGGGGGTGGCAGTTTTCAGTATTGCCATCCTTAATGTGTATTCAGTATTGGGTTCTTTATATCTGGGTTCACATTTCAATCCAAAAATTACCGATGTTTTTCAGGCGTTTTATTTTTCCATGGTCAGCATGGCAACGGTTGGCTATGGGGATATCGTTCCGGTAACGATAGAATCACGTCTTTTTACGATTAGTGTCGTTTTTTTTGGTATTACTATTTTTACCACTTCAGTGGTGTACTTGGCAGGTATTGCGGCAACTGATACACGCAAAATCGTGCATAAAAGGTTGTTAAAAATGAAAGATCATTATGTTATTGTTGGCGCTTCCCAATTGGCGGTTTTTGTTTATAACGGCTTGAAAAAACGGGGTTTGCAGACTGTTATTGTATGTGATGAAAAAAACCGGGATTTATTCCCTGCAGATGCAATTGTTGTGTCAGGTGAAGTTGCCGAGATCACGACTCTGGATAAGGCTTCTGTGAAAGATGCATACTGTGTGATGGCGCTGGAACAGAGTGATGTAGAAAACACTTATATTTTATTGGCGGTAAAGGAAATTGCGGGAGACAAGGTTAAAACCATTACCATGATTAATGAAGAACGTAATCGCCGGAAATTACAGCTTTTGCATGTTGATTATATATTTTCATTACCTGAAATGGGCAGTGAGGTTTTAATGAAGTATTTAAGCGGTGAGACAATTGACAATAATACGATTGCTGATTTGCTTATAAACCATAGTTAACTTTAATTAAAACCAAGGTACCGTGATTATTTATAACTCTTCAAATGAATGCTGGTTTCTGAATTGCTAATGTGTTTAATTAGCCGGATTCGTTCCAGGGACTGCCCCAGTTCATCCAGGGTTTCTGCCTGCAGTTCGGCCAGCAAGTCCCAGCGGCCGTTGGTGTCGTGCAGGGCAACCACGCAGGGTTCACCCAGCAAACTGGCTACTGCCTGCCGAGTGGCATTGCCTTCAATGGCAATGCTCATCCAGGCGGTAATGGGCCGGTTCTGGCTGGTGGGGCGCAGCTGCACCGAATAACCTGTAATCACGCCTTCATCTTCCAGTTTCAGCATGCGATTGCGTACCGTGCCGCGCGATACCTGCAGTTTCTGGGCCAGATCGGCAATTGTATAGCGGGCATTCTGGCGTAAAAGGGCAATCAGGGCCTGATCAATCGTATCCATAATTGTCATTCCGATAATGTATTCTGTCATTATGATAGAAAACTGCCCGAAAGTAAGCAAAATGCGGGCTGTAAATTGGCGGCATCCTGTAACACACTAAAGTAATTGCTTGAATTACTAATACAAATACAGGAGACCCAAGATGAATACCTTATTGCAAAATCATCTAATGACTGAATTGATCCGCCCACAGGATATTGCCGCCATTGTTCAGAAAAAAGGCATGAAAGCCTGTCTTGAGGGGGTAGCCAGCTATATTTTGGTGGATTACTTGCGCTGGGATGAGTTTGATAAATCCAGGCGAGTGGCCAAGTATGTGGAAAACGGCGTGATGGAACTGATGCCGATTGCCGATAAAAAACACTATGCTTTCAAGTATGTGAATTGCCATCCGCATAATCCGGCCAAGGGCCTGTCTACGGTTATTGCATTTGGCGCCCTGGTTGATGCTGCCACGGGTATGCCAATAGCCATTTCTGAACTGACACTAACAACCGCTTTCCGGACCGCGGCAACGTCTGCGCTGGCGGCTAAATATCTGGCTCGTAAAAACAGTCGCCGAATGGCCCTGATTGGTAATGGCTCACAGGCCGAATTCCAGGCTCTGGCGTTTCATTACCTATTGGGTATTGAAGAAATTCATTTGTATGACAAGGATCGCAGCGTATCAGAAAAGCTGGTGAATAATCTGGCGCATACCGGCATGAAATTCGTGATTGCCAGAGATGTGGCCACTGCCGTCAAGGGTACCGATATCATTACAACCGTAACGGCTGAATATACAAGAGCGCATATTATTACCCCGGACATGATAGAGCCGGGCATGCATATTAATGCCGTAGGAGGTGACTCACCCGGCAAGACGGAATTGCATCCCGACATCCTGTCAATGGGTACGGTGTTTGTAGAGTTTGAGGAACAAACCCGGATTGAGGGTGAGTTGCAGAATGTGGCGAAGGATTTTCCGGTGGTGCATTTATGGGAAGTGTTTGGAAAGACAAAGACGGGCCGCAGTGATCATCATCAGGTCACTCTGTTTGATTCAGTCGGGTTTGCGCTGGAAGATTATTCGGCCATGGTGTTCATGCGAGATGCTGCTCGTGAATTGGGACTGCTTCAGCATATATCCCTGGTGCCTGACTTGGCGGACCCGAAAGACTTGTTTGCTTATTTGGGTGTGGGTGCTGAAAAAAATGTTGAGGTAAATGGGGATGCTAATATTAAGGAAAATGATAAGGCCCTGACGATTCCTGCAGCCAGGGCCTTGGAGAAACAGTGAAGGGCCTAATTTAGGCAGCCTTGCACAATTGCCGCAAATTGGTTTCCTTGTTTTCAAGGCTGACTTTACAAAAGGGGCTTTGCTGCGCGATCATTTTTTTCAGGTTGCGCATTTCCCTGCCTTGGTTGACTGTAATGCCACCAACCAGAATTTCATCTGAAAAACCGAAAAGAATAAACCCTTCTGGGGCGTTCATGTCGCCACGGCAAACCCATTCTTGTGCGTTCATTTGGCCGCATAGCTGGATATTCAGGCCACATTGGTCAGTCCAGAACCAGGGGGGCGTAAACTCGGGTGTTTCTTTGTTCAGGATGGATTTGGCAACCGTAATGGCCTGATTCTGGGCATTTTCCCATGTTTCTGTACGAGTGAATGTTTGGGTCTGGCCTTGCCAGCAGGCCGTAACGTCTCCGGCGGCATAAATGTCCGGGTCGGATGTTTGTCCGTTATGGTTAACAACAATGCCGTTATTGATCCTAAGGCCAGCCTGTGCTGCCAGACTGGTATTGGGCTCGACGCCAATACCGTAAACGATGGTATCTGCCTGCAAGGAAGTGCCGTTGTCTAGTGTCAGGCTAAAGGTGTTGTCCGGGTTTCGGCAGGCATTGGCCAACTCGGCATTCATATGAAAGCGGACACCGTTTTTCTGGTGCCGTTCAAACAGGAACTGGCTGAGAATGGGAGGAATGCTTCTGCGCATGACCCGGTCGCCTGTATCCACCAGGCTTACCTGGCAATTCAGGGCTGTGGCGGTAGAAGCCAGTTCTAGGCCAATGACACCCCCGCCGACGATGACAACGTGTTTTCCCGGTTCTAGTGAAAGCCTGAGCCTGTCAGCGTCATCAATGGTTCTGAGGGTATGGACACGGTCACCCAGTTCGTCAAGCATGGGTATGTGCCTGACGATTGCTCCGGTGGTTAACACCAGTTTGTCATAATTGATTTTTTTACCGCTGGCCAGAAGAACCTGACGTGTCTCCCTGTTTATGCCAGTGGCGGTTTCATTGGTCTGGACCTCGATCTGTTTTTCATGATAGAAATCGGGACGGAAAATCTGGCAGTTGGTGTCGTCAGGCGCAAGCAGCCTTTCTTTTGAAAGCGGCGGCCTTTCATAAGGCAGGTGGGGTTCTTCGCCTATCAGGACGATGCGCTCCTTGAAGCCATCCTGGCGCAACTGTACAGCGACCGTTGCGCCCGCCTGACCAGCACCAATAATGATAATGGCATCTTTATTCACGGTATGGTTCCTGAGATGATTTAGATGGGTTGTGCTTTCATCATGCCCATGCCGGCAATCCATTCCTTGATGGGATAGTAATACACAATCTCGGCATCGTAAGGTCCAAACGCTGACAGGGCAGCGAATGCAGCCATCCAGGAACGGACTTCCTGTCCGCCTTTGCCGCCATCGCGCTGGATTTCCTCATTGGTGTAGGCGGCAATGCGTTCAAAATCGGCATTTTTGAACTGTTCCATCAGAGCCATGTCCCATTCCGGATTCAGGGGAATAGAGGGGCCTTCACCTTTGGCCAGTGCCTGCCCGGTGGCAACCACATTGGCCTGGCGCTTGTTGCGTGCCTCGGGGGTAGGGTTGCGTCCGGCAATCAGGAATTCTTCAACTTCTGGAGGTACGGAACCCATTTGTGGGGTTGGAGGGTCATGTGACAGGCCGCCAGACCCGATAAGCAGAATGCGCTGATCGGACTTGGACAGGTGTTTTCCAACGGCTTTACCAAGATCAATCGCCCGTTTGCAGCTTGGCAGGGGTTTGGCTGCGCCATTGACAAAGATGGGGATGACTGGATACTTGGTTAGGCTATTGCATAAAAGCATCAAGGGTTGCGTAAAACCGTGGTCTGCCTGCATGCGATAGGAATAGGCCACATCAATACCCTGGGCCAGCACATCTTCGGTAAGCGCCAGCGCTTTGTCTTCGGGAATATTAAGCGGGCCCTGGCCAATATCCCAGTCACCGGCGGCCGCGGCACGAATGCCTATATTGAAGGCCGGCATTAAATCGTAGAAAAAACCGTTGAAGTGATCGGGGGCGAAAACGACGATTAAATCAGGATTGTATGCATCGACTTCATCTGCTAGTTTGGCAAAAGCGGCACGTGCTTCTTGTTCGATGTTGTCAGCAGGTGAGCAATGATCCATCATTGGCGTGTGTGCCACGCATATTAATTTTACGCTCATAACTTTGTCCTTGAATGGTGATTGTGAACAATCACCATTCTTTAATTATTGTTTAAAATTAAACTTGTTTACAAGTTCATGCCACCGGCAGTATTGCGGATGCCCCTGATACCCAAGCCGGCGTCGGCATTGATCATGACGCCGCTTAAGGTACGATTGTTTTCACGGGAGGCTAATAGCACAAAGGGGCCCGTGAAATCGCTGGCATCAGGAAAAAACTGCAGTGGTAAAATACTGGCAATGGCTTTGGGTGTTCGTGAATCCATAATACGCAACTGGTCCTGGCCCAGGGAGGCAGGCCCGCGCAGGTCGCTGGCCATGCCACAAGGACCAACCCCGTTTACCCGCACCTTGGGTGCCAGCTCAAAGGCCAGCTGGCGCACAAGCCCAACGGCGGCATGTTTGCTAGAGGTATACAGGGGACCGCCGCCTTCAGGGTAGAAAGCGGAATTGGACAGGCTGAAAATGATCGAGCCTTCTGACTTTACCAGTTCTTCGCTGGCAGCCTTGGCGCCCAGCAAATAACCTTTCACGTTAATGGAAAACAGTTCATTGAAGCCTGTATCCAGTTGTTCGGGTGATAGGCTCATGAGGCTGGCACCATGATCCCAGACGGCGGCATTGCCAATGAAACAATCAAGCTTGCCAAATTTTTTGACGGTTTCCTGCACGGCCAGCTGGTTGTCTTCGTAGTTGGCGACATCACCTTGTACAACAACAATGTCATTGCCGTAACGCTCTTTTAACATTTCAACTTTTGAGGCAGAACGTTGCAATACGCCTATATTGGCACCTTCATTGAGGAACCGCTCTACCAGGGCCAGGCCCAAACCGGAGCCGCCACCGGTAATCAGGACTGTTTGGTCTTGTAACCAACTCATGATTGTTGCTCCTTCAGAAGGACATAAATCGAGTCATTTTCGACCAGTACCGGATGGGTGGGAATGGGATCGGTGGCAGGCAGGCATAAAGGCTTGCCGGTTTTGACGCAGAACATGGCGGAATGCAAAGGGCATTCTATGGTGCCGTCATCTTCAACATAGCCCTCGGACATTGAGGCATTGCCATGGCTGCACTTGTCATTCATGGCATGGAATGAGCCGCCGATATTAAAGACGGCAATGGCCTCGGGCTGGCAATCTACCTTGATGGCTTCACCTTCAGGCAAATCGTTTTTCTGGCAAACAAAAATCTTTTCCATGGCTAGAACAGAATACTTAAGTTATGGGAGGTAATGACAACCTGGTCAAGAATAATTTCACGCTTGGCAATTTCCCAACCCAGTTCATTATTGCCGGTACGGCGGAGTCGGTCCTTGCGCATGCCAACATAGAAGGTTTCATCTTTTTCTTTTTGTGAACGGTAAAGCAGATAGTTCACACGGATATCGAATTCATCTTCCTGTTCGGCAGGCGTGATCTGGATATTATTAACAAAGTGACGGGTACGGGAACGGGGTTCTTCCGCCCAAGCCATACCGGTTTCAAGCCGGGCAATGCGTTTTTCAAGCTGGAACTTACTATCGTTGAAAATCCAGGTGGTGGGCGGTTCCACGTTGCGGCGGCGGTCGCGGGTTTGTGCATTGACTGCCGTACGCATGGTGTAATTGATGTCATCAGCAATAAGGGTTAGCCAATCGCGGAACTGCCAGTCATCCAGTTTTTGTGCTTCATGAAACAGAAATTGACTGATTTCATGGTGTAGTTCGATGGAAACGGGCGTGATAACTTGTGTCATTATGCGGTCTCCTTGCTGCTTTCAAGCAGTGTGTTTTGATAATCATCGGTTTTGGCCTTGGCTTCTTTCCAGCTGTTGCTGCTTAACAGATTGGCCCAGTGCTGATAGAAACCACGAGCGGCTGTTTCAGAGAAAATGTAGTTGGTAATGCCGGGGATGCCGTCAGTGCGGACTTTTTCATTTCCCAGGCCCATTTCCATGCACAGCTGGCTGTTGCGGGCACGGTGACCACGCAGGATTTTTTGAATTTCAACCCAGTTTTCAGAGTCGTCCTGTTCAAGGAAGCCGGCCGGGCCAAAGGCACGGGTTGCGCTGCGTTCAAACGCGGCTTTTACTTCTTCGGAGGCGTTTTTATCAGAGATACAAAATGCCCATACTTCTACCTGGTTGGGACCACGAGGATGCCATACGCGCAGTGTGGCGGTACCGTTTAACCATGACAGGGTGGGGAACAGGGTATTGTGACCGGCCAGCCGGAGTGCTCGGACTTCGCCCAGACGCTCAAGGGCTTCGGGATAGGTTTCACGATAATAATCGGCGACTTCGCCATCGACCCAAACGTTGGCATTAGGCTCTTCAGTAAAGAAAAAACCGCTTCCATGACCATCTTGGCCAAACTGTAATGCGTCTTTGGCGGTTTCCCATACAGGGCGGGCGGTTTGGCCGGTGCCCAAGGCTTTGTCTTCGTCTTTATCTTCGGGTTTGGCACCCAAAACCTGAACGGCTGAAGCATGGGAGAACAGGGCATGGTATTGGTCGCTGGCAAATTGTTCGGCGGCAAATTTCCAGTTGCAGTCGATGGTCCATTTATGAATACCGCCGACGATTTCAGTGCCGCCTTCACGACGATCCAGAACACCGTCAAGATACCAAGCCATATCGCCCATATATTCTTCAAGGCTAACGGCGTTTTCGTCCCAAGTACCAAAAATAAGGCCTTTGTAGGTAGCGATTTTGGTGACTTCCTGCAGCCCCCATTTTGATTTGCATAAGCCTTGCGGGTAAGCACGTGGCTCAAGCGGGACTTCTATCAAGTCCCCGTTGGTGGCGTAAGACCAGCCGTGATATGGACAGGTGAATGCCTTGGTGTTGCCCGAGTCTGCGTAGCTGACTCGCATGGAACGGTGACGGCATTGATTTAAAAAGGCTTTCACGGTACCATCTTTTTGACGGACAACCACAATGGGATCTTCACCCATGTAAGTATTGAAAAAATCACCAGGCTTTGGAATTTGGCTTTCATGCGCCAGAAATAACCAGCAACGCCCAAAAATTCTTTCAAGTTCAAGTTCGTATATTGTTGGATCGGTGTATATTAAAGGAGTGACCTGACCGTTTTCCGAATCTATTAAAGCTTGAATATCTATAGTTTTATTCATTGAATACGCCTCCTGAAGTTATCTTTCGGATCATTCTTTTGTGTGGTAGCAAACGATATGATCAACGCAGTTGTAACGACTGTGAAATACTTTTTTTATTTGAATTAATATTTAAAAAAGATTACTGGAGGAAGATTTGGAACTAAGACACATAAGATATTTCATTGCAGTTGCCGAGGAATTGAACTTCAGCAGGGCTGCTGAAAAACTGTTTACGGCACAGCCTTCACTAAGCCAGCAGATTCGTGATCTGGAGGATGAAATAGGAGTCAAGCTGTTTAACCGGACGAAACGAAAAGTAGAGCTTACCCATGCGGGAGAGGTCTTTCTTAAAGAGGCTCGACTGGTGTTGCAGCAGGCCAATTTGGCCATCCAAATGACCCGGGAATCTGTCCGGAAATCGAAAAGAAAAATAAGGATAGGATTCGTGCCTTCGGCAGAGGTAAAAATCTTCCCTAAAATCATGCCTTTTATCAGGCTGAAAATGCCTGACCTGAATATTGAATTGAAAAGTATTAATACAATTGAACAGGAAAAAGCATTAATAGACGGGGACTTGGATGTTGTTTTTCTAAGACAAACGGTTGATGGATTTCACAATATTCTTATTTATCAGGAAGAATTGGTGCTGGTCATGTCATCGGAGCATCCTTTGGCGCAAGAAAATGAAGTTTCGGTACAAATGCTTGAAGATCAGAATATCATCATGACTGACCCGGAGTATTCGGGAGCGCTTGGCATATTAACCAATCAATACCTTGAAGAAAACAATATCAAGTATAAAAAAACCCAGAAAGCGTCCAATATCCTGCTTACCCTGAATCTGGTTTCCATGGGGTTGGGTATTGCAATATTGCCGGATTATGTCACTGCTTTGCTTAATCCGTCTATTTGTATCAAAAAGCTGGTGAACCCGTCACCACCGCAGATTAATTTATATATGTCCTGGCATGATCACCCCAACATGGAAGAGTTCCAGTATTTCCTGTCCATGATGGAAAGAAAATTCAATATTTGCTGTTGCGCAGAGGGGGCTAAAACTTGAATTAGATTTTTATCCTATAAATAACTACAAAATAAATATTGGATCAAATCCGTATTTTTTAACATGCTTGCTACTTAAGATATTGTTAATCACATATTGGAGATAGATTCAGTGAGTAGTTCACCCAGCACTTTGGAAAATAACCATAAAAACAATGCTCAGCCCGAACTTCGTTCTTTATGGTCTGCCGTTGCCGATGGCAGTGTCCGTTTGCATTACATTGATGTAAAAGGCGTAAAAACCCGGGTCCTGGAAGCAGGAGAAGGGCCAGAAACCTTGTTTTTGCTGCATGGTATTTCAGGTCATCTGGAAGCCTATATGCGTAATATTCTGCCTCATGCGAAACATTTTCGCGTGTTGGCCATCGATATGCTGGGGCACGGTTTTACCGATAAACCCAAATGCAATTACGAAGTCATCGACTATGTAGAACACTTGCGTGATTTGATGGATGTCCTGGGGCTGGAAAAAATCCATCTTTCCGGCGAGTCCCTGGGCGGTTGGGTCAGTGCCCGTTTTGCGGCAAAGTATCCTGAGCGGGTCAAACGGCTGGTGCTTAATACTTGTGGCGGAATGATTGCCGATCCTAAAGTGATGGAGCGTTTGCGTACGCTTAGCCTGAATGCAGTCAGAAATCCCGATCGCGAAGCAACCCGTAAACGCCTTGAATTCCTGATGGCAGATCCTTCGATAGTGACCGAAGACCTGGTTGAGGCAAGATACGCTACTTATCGTTCACCCGGCATGCTGGAAGCCATTGAAAGCATCATGTGCTTGCAGGATATGGATATCCGCCTGCGTAATCTGTTGACACCTGATGAATTGGTCAAAATTGAAGCTGAAACGCTGGTGCTTTGGACCAGCCATGATCCTACCGCCGCCGTCAGCGTGGGCGAAAAACTGCATTCCCTGGTTTCAAACAGCCGTTTGGTCGTAATGGAAAACTGTGGTCATTGGCCTCAATACGAAGATCCGGATACTTTCAATAAATTGCATATTGATTTCCTGCTCAATGGCCATAAAGCCTGAGGAAATACATTAATCATGAGTGATCAATTGTTAAGCATAGAAAGTGCCGCTGCGCTTTTGCGTACGGCACAGGCAGAACGCAAGCCCGTGCAGCCCATTAAAGACCGCCTGCAACAGGCCGACATGGACGTGGCCTATGCCATTCAGGAACAAAACACGCAACACGCATTAAGCCAGGGTCGCCGTCTGGTGGGCCGGAAAATTGGACTGACTTCTTCGGCCGTGCAGGCACAACTGGGTGTGGACCAACCCGATTTCGGCATGTTGTTTGCCGATATGGCGGTTGGAGAAAATGTTCCCATACTTTTGTCCGGGCTTATTCAACCCAAGGTTGAGGCTGAAATTGCCTTGGTGATCGGCAAAGACCTCACTCACGAGCGTCATACCTATGCAGATATCATCAGTGCAACTGAATATGCGCTGGCATCCATTGAAATTGTGGACAGCCGCATTGCCGACTGGAAAATCAGCATTACCGATACCGTGGCCGACAATGCCTCCAGTGCCCTGTTTGTGCTGGGCAGTCAGCCTGTTTTGCTGAAAGATTTTTCCTTAACTGAATGTGCTATGTCCATGAAGCACAACGGTGTTCAGGTGTCTTCCGGAAAAGGTGCAGCGTGTCTGGGTAACCCATTGAATGCCGCTGTCTGGCTGGCCAACGTCATGGTGCAATGCGGACGTCCCCTGACGGCGGGCAGCATTATCCTGACGGGTGCATTGGGGCCAATGGTGGCGGTATCTGCTGCTGGTTCATATGACGTTACCATCGACGGGTTGGGTACGGTTAAAGCTGTCTTTGAATAATGATGTAAGTTGGTTTTTGAAAAAATCTTATGAAAAAAATTAAATGTGCAATTATCGGTCCTGGCAATATTGGTACCGATTTGCTTTATAAATTGCAGCGCAGCGCTTTTCTGGAACCTGCCTGGATGGTGGGCATTGATCCGGATTCGGCTGGTTTGTCTCGCGCCCGTGAACTTGGCCTGAAAACCAGTTCGGAAGGTGTTGACGGTTTGCTGCCCCATGTAGAAGCGGACAATATCCAGATTGCGTTTGATGCCACGTCAGCCTATGTGCATGCTGAAAATAGCCGCAAGCTTAACGAACTGGGTGTGCTGATGATTGACCTGACACCGGCGGCGATTGGCCCGTTTTGCGTGCCGCCGGTTAATTTGGATGCTTGCCTGAAACAGGGGGCCATGAACGTAAATATGGTCACATGCGGTGGCCAGGCCACGATTCCCATGATTGCCGCGGTTTCACGGGTGCAGGCGGTTGATTACGGGGAAATCATTGCAACCGTTTCAAGCCGTTCGGTAGGGCCCGGTACCCGTAAAAACATAGATGAGTTCACCCGCACAACCGCTTCTGCGGTTGAAAAAGTGGGGGGCGCCAAAAAAGGCAAGGCCATAATCATTATCAACCCGGCCGAGCCGCCATTAATGATGCGTGATACGGTGCATTGCCTGGTGGCAGGCGAACCAAACCGGGAAGCCATTACGACTTCGGTGCATTGCATGATCCAAGAGGTGCAAAAATACGTGCCTGGCTACAAACTGGTGAACGGGCCTGTTTTTGACGGTAATCGCGTCTCTATGTTCATGGAAGTTGAAGGCCTAGGTGATTTCCTGCCTAAATATGCCGGGAACTTGGACATCATGACCGCTGCTGCAACCCGTACTGCTGAAATGTTTGCCGAGAATGGTTTGGCGAACGTGGCCCAGGCGTAATAAGAATAAAGGATTTAATACAAATGGTCGAAATGAATATAATCAAGATTCACGACATGACATTACGTGACGGGATGCACCCAAAGCGGCACCAGATGTCACTGGAACAAATGACATCCATTGCCTGCGCGCTGGATGAGGCGGGTGTCCCGCTGATTGAAGTTACCCATGGAGATGGTTTGGGTGGCAGCTCCGTCAATTACGGGTTTCCGGCTCACAGTGATGAAGAATACCTGTCATCGGTTATTCCCCTGATGAAACAGGCCAAGATTTCAGCCTTGCTGTTGCCCGGTATCGGTACGGTTGATCACCTGAAAATGGCTTGTGAACAAGGGGTGTCAACCATTCGTGTGGCCACCCATTGCACTGAAGCCGATGTCTCTGAACAGCATATCGGTTTTGCCCGAAAAATGGATCTGGATACTGTCGGATTTCTCATGATGGCTCATATGGCTACGCCAGAAAAACTGCTTGAGCAGGCCAAGTTGATGGAAGGCTATGGCGCGAATTGTATCTATGTGACGGATTCTGCCGGTTATATGTTGCCCGAAGACGTGACGGTGCGGGTTGCCCTGTTAAGAGACAGCTTAAGGCCGGAAACGGAACTGGGCTTTCATGGCCACCATAATATGGCCATGGGGGTTGCCAATTCGGTGGCAGCTATCAAGGCGGGCGCAAACCGGATTGACGCCGCTTCGGCAGGGTTGGGTGCTGGTGCCGGCAACACACCGCTAGAGGTCCTGGTTGCTGTGTTGAACCGTATGGAAATTCCTACTGGCATTGACTTGTTCAAGGCACAGGATGTGGCTGAAGATCTGGTTACGCCCATCATGGATCAACCTATTCGTGTCGATCGCGATGCCTTAACACTGGGCTATGCGGGTGTATATTCCTCTTTCTTGCTGTTTGCCAAACGGGCAGAAGCAAAATATGGTGTTTCTGCACGGGATATTTTGGTAGAGCTCGGTCGAAGGGGTACGGTTGGTGGCCAGGAAGACATGATCGAGGATCTGGCGCTGACCATGGCAAAATAAATAACGGTCAAGTAAATTTGATGTTATTCGCCCGGCATTTGCCGGGTTTTTTGTTTGCCAAGGTCTTATATGAGAAAATGTCCCTATCTGCATTCTAGGAATAAACACAGTGGATATCCTGAACAGAAACGTCAGCCTGATTGGCGTACCCACCGATGTCGGTGCCGGTCATCGTGGTTCCAGCATGGGCCCCGAGGCTTTGCGGGTGGCGGGTATTACCCAGTCACTTGAAAAACTGGGCCTTGACGTACGGGATTGCGGCAATGTCCATGGCCCGGCCAATCCATGGCAGGCCCCCGTTAACGGTTATCGCCACCTTGAACAGGTCATAGAATGGAACCGGCTGGCTCATGATGCCATTTATGCCCAACTGCGTGAAGGCCGTTTACCGGTCATGCTGGGGGGCGATCATTGCCTGGGTGTGGGTTCCATTAGTGCCGTGGCCCGCTATTGTCGGGAACAGCAAAAGCGGCTGCGGGTATTATGGCTGGATGCCCATACCGATTTCAATACGGCTGAATTGTCTCCCACTGGCAATATCCATGGCATGCCGGTGGCTTGCCTGTTTGGTTATGGCCCAGAGGCGCTGGTCAATATGTCGGGCACCAAGCCTGCGCTAAATGCGGACATGATCCGCCAGATTGGTATTCGTAGCGTTGATGCCGGTGAAAAGCATTTCATCCACGAAGAGGGCATAGAGGTTTTCGATATGCGTCACATAGATGAAACCGGGATGCGGCAGACTATGGAAGAGGCACTGTATGGCCTTGATGAAAACACGCATTTGCATGTCAGTTTTGATGTGGACTTCCTGGATCCGGACATCGCGCCGGGCGTAGGCACCACGGTGCGGGGCGGGCCCAATTACCGCGAAGCTCAGCTGTGTATGGAAATGATTGCCGATACCGGTATGATGGCTTCACTGGATATTGTTGAATTGAACCCGGCCCTGGATGTGCGCAATTTAACGGCGGAAATTGCGCTGGATATGGTGGAAAGCCTGTTTGGGCAAAGTACACTGGTACGTCGTAACGTTAAATAAGAGATTTTTGTTGTGCAATTGGAAAAAGACAAATCGGTACTTGAACGGTTTTTGCATGCCTTCTGTTTTGAGGTGCTGGCTATTGGCATTAGCGCGCCTTTGGCAGCGTGGTTTTCAGGCGAGTCCATGGTTGACATGGGTGTGGTTACCGTTGTGATTGCAGTAATGGCCTTGTTGTGGAATATGGTTTACAACATCTTCTTTGATCGCCTTTTGAAGAAATTTGGCTGGGTAAAAAACACCTTCATGCGTTGCATGCATGCGGTTGGATTCGAGCTTGGTCTGCTGGTGATGGCCATTCCCTTTATTGCCTGGTGGCTGGATACGGGCTGGCTTGAAGCCCTTATTCTGGATTTTGGGTTGGTTTTGTTTTATTTGCCTTATACCTATGTGTATAACCTGGTTTATGACCGTTTGCGTGCCCGTTATTGGGGGCGCTTGGCTGCGGCCTGATGATGAAAATCTATACCTCCGCGCAAATGCGTGAACGGGAACAGGCCGCGGTGGATGCCGGCAGCAGTTTTGAGCAATTAATGGAAAATGCTGGAACTGCAGCGGCCAGTGATATTTTGCAACATTTTCCGGTGCCCGGCCGTTGTCTTGTTGTGTGTGGCAAGGGCAATAACGGGGGCGATGGCCTGAACCAAATGCCGGGTATGCGGATTGCCCTGGATATGCCCACGGGCCTGAATTGTGATACCGGACAGGCTGATGAAAACACCTTTATGGCCGACATGACCTATACCTTTGCCGCTTACAAACCCGCGCATTTAATGGCGCATGCCAAGGCCTATTGTGGCAAAATTGTTTGCCTGGATATCGGCATTGATTAAAATACGGCCTTGTTTCAAGGTGTGATGGCCATTCTTATTACTGTCTTATTTGGGAATTACATTGCTTGTGTTGCCCAGCCAGGCCGGTTTGCTGTTCAGCACTTGCCGGTAAACCGGGCAGTCATGGTCGTGCGCTCCTGGCAGGTAACCGGTACTCATCAGGAATTCATTCACAATTTCCCCACCGGTAAACTTGAAGGTTTTTTTAAACAAGTGGGTCCAGGCTTCCCTTGATAAAGGGTGATGGTGATTTAGCCATGCCTGGAATGAACCGAACTCTTCCTGAAGCACAAGTATCGTCCGGGCATTTTCAATGGCGGCGTTTACTTTCAGGCGATTGCGGATAATACCCGCATCATTCAGCAGACGTAGGCGGTCTTCGTCCTGGTAGGCAGCGATTTTTTCTATGCTGAAACCGTCATAGGCCTGCCGGAAATTGTCCTGCTTCATCAAAATCGTGTTCCAGCTAAGCCCTGCCTGGTTGATTTCAAGAATCAGTCGGCCAAACAGTTCATTGTCATCATCTAGCGGAAAACCATACTGGCCATCATGGTAATCACGGTGAACCGAGGGTTGGTGGGTGGGTAAACTGGCAACATATTCGCAATAGCTCATGAGGCTCCCGAAGGTGGATTTGGTACGTCTGTAACAAGGGCTGTGGGCGGGCAGGATTCTGCTATGATGGGCGGTTGTTTTCTTCCTGTCCCTGTGCGGATTTTTTTATTGTAAGTCATCCACAATGAATATGAATACCCAAGCTGCCCCAAAATCTTTCGGTAAGCCGGAACTTGCCCTGATGCTGGTAACCGTGTTCTGGGGGGCGACGTTCCTGATTGTGCAGCAGGCCATCACGGTCAGTGACCCCTTCTTTTTTGTCGGCCTGCGTTTTGGCTGTGCAGCGCTGGCCATGTGTATGATAAGTATTAAGGTACTTAAAGGGCTAACCCGTCAGGAGCTATGGGCAGGGTTTTTAATCGGGATTGGCATTTTTCTGGGTTACAGTCTGCAAACCGTGGGTCTGCAAACCATTCCCAGCAGCAAATCGGCCTTTATCACGGCCTTGTATGTTCCCTTAGTGCCACTGCTGCAATGGATTTTTCTGAAAAGAAAACCTTCTCTTATGAATTGGCTGGGTATTTTTCTGGCCTTTGGTGGTTTGGCTTTGTTGGCTGGGCCCGAGGGGGTGAGTGGTGGTATTGGTAAGGGGGAGTTCTTAACGGCCCTGGGAGCGCTGGCCATTGCGGCAGAAATTATCCTGATCAGCCGTTTTGCCGGCACCATAAACCTGTTTAGGGTCACTATTGTGCAGCTGGCAGTCACCTCGCTCATTTCTTTTGTTGTTTCTGCCGGTGTGGGGGAAACGGTTCCTGCATTTTCTTGGCTGCTGTTTGTTTGCACCCTGGCTCTGGGTCTTGGAAGTGCTTTTATCCAGGTCACCATGAACTGGGCGCAAAAATATGTATCGGCCACGCGAGCCACCCTGATCTACGCAGGAGAACCTGTTTGGGCGGGGCTGATTGGCCGTATTTACGGAGAGCGCTTGCCTGCCTTGGCATTTTTGGGTGCCGGGCTGATTTTATTGGGCGTCCTGGTGAGTGAACTGAAATTGAAGTGGCCGGGCAGGCGGAAGGCGTCTGTCGAATAACAGACGTACGAACAGACTCATACTTAATTAAAGTTAAAGTAATCAATACCCACGTATTTGTTGGTTCCGGCCTGAGAGGCTGCCTGTTCAGGCCCCTGGCATGGCAAGTTTGTCTGCCAGTAAATGTCTGAACGATTCGGGTTGGCCATAATACTGGGTATGTTCCAGTTTTTCCAAACGATCGCCTTTTTGCAGTACAAAGGCGGGGAACCCGTTCACCCCGGCGTAATGCATCAGCCTTAAGGTATCATCAATATGGTGTTGTATGGGGCCTGAAAGTATCTCTTCATAAGCCATGGCAAACTCATGACGGTCCAGTCCGATTGTTTCGGCAATATCGGTGAGCACGTCCACTTGAACAATTGGTTTGCCATCACGATAATGCGCATGCTGGATGGCCTTGAGCATAAACGGGGCATGGTTTTTTTGCAGTTTTTCTGCTGCAAGAATAGCGGCAATGGGTGGCAGGGAATCAAAAATGGTTTGCGGGTTGTCCAACAGCCCGTTCAGATAGGCATCGCCAAAAACCTGGCCGGTCATTTGGGCAATTCGGGCATCGGACTGCCGGATCATGTCGCGTTTGCCAGCAGGAATGTGCATGCGCTGGAACAGGCCGCCCGCATGCAGTTCAAGTTCATATAAACCACTACCTGAGGCCATGGCGGTTTCCAGCAGGGTTTCCGCTGCATAGCACCAGCCGCATAATGGGTCGTAAATATAATGAAGTTTGGTCTGCATGAGCATCTCCTGGCTATATACTTGTGTGATTGCCAATTGTAGTGCATATACTGGGCAGGCAGCACGGTTGTTGCCGCCCAGAAAAGGCCATGGTGTATCAGGGGATGTTTAGGGAAACCGGCCTGCGGGACGTATAATGAATAAATATCAGTCCGTGACAGGCATGGGTTGGCAACATGATTGGGTCAATGAAATGTTAAGGAACCAGAGATGACAATACGCATTGAACGGGATAGCATGGGTGAACTTGAGGTGCCTGCAGAGGCGCTTTACGGGGCTCAAACGCAGCGGGCCATTAATAACTTCCCGGTAAGCGGACAACGCTTGCCCAAGGCGTTTATTGCTGCACTGTTAACGGCTAAAGTAGCGGCTGCCAGGGCTAATGCCAAGCTGGGACACCTGCCCGAAGCCATGGGCCAGGCCATTGAAACCGCAGCGAACGAATTGTTGGCCGGCAACGATTTCATGGTGCATTTCCCCATTGATGTGTACCAGACCGGTTCGGGCACCAGTACCAATATGAATGCCAATGAAGTACTGGCAACCCTGGCAACGCAGCTTTATGGCAGTACCGTCAGCCCTAATGATCATATCAATTTCGGGCAAAGCAGTAACGACATTATTCCCAGCACGATCCATATCAGTGCTACGATTGAACTGGATAAAAAACTGCTGCCGGCGCTTGCTCACCTGGCGGCCGTGATTCGTGACAAGGCCGCAACGGTAGACCGGTATGTTAAAACCGGTCGCACTCATTTAATGGATGCCATGCCGGTTCGCCTTAGCCAGAGCCTGACCGGCTGGGCTGTGCAAATTGAACAGAATATCCGCCAGCTGCAGGCAACCCGGCCCCTGTTGCACAGTCTGGCACAGGGTGGGACGGCAGTGGGTACGGGCATTAATGCCGATCCGGCGTTTGCCGCCGAGTTTAGCCGTCAATTAAGTGAAATAACGGGCTTGTCCTTTACGCCGGCAGAAAGCTTTTTTGCCCATATCGGCTCACAGGATATCGCGGTGTCCTTGTCGGGGCAGTTGAAAACAACGGCCGTATCTATCATGAAGATCGCCAATGACCTGCGCTGGATGAATTCCGGGCCATTGGCCGGTTTGGCCGAGATCGAACTGGAGGCCTTGCAGCCGGGCTCTTCCATTATGCCTGGCAAGGTCAATCCGGTGATCCCCGAGGCCGCGGCCATGGTAGCCGCACAGGTGATGGGCAATGATGCGGCCATTACCGTTGGCGGCCAGGCGGGCAATTTTGAATTGAACGTGATGCTGCCCATGATTGCGCATAATTTGCTTAACAGCATTGAGCTTCTGGCCAATGTTGCCGTTTTGCTGGCAGACAAGAGCATTAAAACCTTCAGGGTGAATGAAGCCCGTTTGCAAGAGGCCTTGGCCCGCAATCCGATTCTGGTGACAGCGCTTAATCCAATCATTGGCTATCTGAAAGCAGCGGAAATTGCCAAGCAGGCCTATAAAGAAGGGCGTCCGATTGTGGATGTAGCGGCCGAGCAGACGGATATCCCGCGGGATGAGCTGCTACGCCTGCTTGACCCGATGACATTGACACAGGGTGGTTTGTAATTAATATGGAACAACTGGAGTTCTTTGAAATTCCCAGCCCTTGCATTGGGGTTTGTGAAGCCAATGCAAGGGGTTACTGTAAAGGCTGTTTTCGCAGCCGTGAAGAGCGTTTTAACTGGCAGACCTATTCCGACCCGCAAAAGCGTGAGGTGATCCGTTTGTGCCAGATGCGTAAACAGCGTGCCGTGCTGGCGATGCTGGAGGCCAGGAAAAAAGAGGAAGCTGGCGGGAATTAATAATTATTAATGACTGGCTATGGTATAACCGGGAGCCCTTTGATTGGAAAACAAGCAGTAATCAAGATGAAAAAAAGTTTGACTGTATTCGTTGTTGTATTGAATACATTGTTTGGGCAGGCGCAGGCTGCGCAACTGAAAGGCAAGATTGTTAATATTGCCGATGGTGATACCTTAACCATTCTTCAACATGATAAAACCCAAAAGCGTATCCGTCTGGGGGAAATTGACGCACCTGAAAGCAAACAGGCTTTTGGACAGCGCTCAAAAGAGTCATTAATTCAGCTATGCGGTGGCAGGAATGCCGTGGTGCAGGTACAGGATATCGACCATTATGGCCGTGTCGTGGGCCGGGTGAGCTGTAATGGCGTAGATACCACTGAAGAGCAGGTGCGCCGTGGTATGGCCTGGGTGTATGACAGTTATGCCAAGGATAAAAACCTGTATGACGTGCAAAGCCAGGCAAAAAAAGCCCGCAAGGGTTTGTGGGCTGATGCCAGTCCGGTTCCGCCATGGCTTTGGCGCAAGGGGCAGACGACAGCTCAGGCTGCTACGCAATCGGGTAGTAAAGCTGTGAGTAGGGAAGTGCGTGGTAATAAAAATTCCAAGGTTTATCATTTATCCAATTGCCCGGGTTATACCGCAATGAGTCCTAAAAATGTGCTGTCTTTTAAAACCGAGAAAGAGGCCCAGGCAGCTGGTTTTCGCAAGGCGGGTAATTGTCCGAGATAGAGATTGTGGACAATATTTGCCCTTGATAAGGACAAATATTGGCTTATTGAAGCGATTCGTGATAACTATTCAACAGTATGAGCCAGAACAGGTGTGCCTTCCAGCGCTCGTGATTGTCTGCCGTCAGTGCTGACAGGAATGTCTCCCACCAGTGTCGTACGGTACAATTGCCGGTCAAAATCAGTGTCAAAGATATCGCTTGGCGGTAAATGGGCGGTAGATCGGTTGTCCCAGAAGGCAATGTCACCGGCCTCCCATTTGAAGCGAACGGTATATTCAGGACGGACAGCGTGTTCAAGCAGTAAATGCAAAAGCTGTTCGCTTTCGCGTGGGGCCAGACCAACAATTTTCTTGATGAAAGAGGGGCTGACATAAAGGGCCCTTTCTCCTGTTTCCGGATGAACCCTGACCAAAGGATGTTCGCTGGCTAAAGGGCTGGTCTTGAGGCTCTGCAGATATTCATTTTGCGCTTTTGCGCCTTCTGGTGGCGTAAAGCGGTGTTCACCAAATAAGGTATCAATAAAGCCACGCAGGGGCTGGGAAAGCCCGTTATAGGCAGCGACCAGATTGGTCCATTGCGTATCTCCGGAATAGGGTGGAATCACGACGCCGCGTAAAATGGAGGCAAACGGTGGATTGACGGCAGCAGTGACATCGGCATGCCAGCCTGTCCAGGGTCTTAACAAACGTTTACCTTCAAAACTGTTGGCTTTGCGATGACGTGCAACAGAGTAAATTTCCGGATGGTCTTCCACATAGCCGAAAACAGGATGTCCTATGGTGAGTTGACCGAATTGACGGCTGAATTCCACATGTTGCTGGTGGTCTAGGTGCTGGTTTTTAAAGAAAATCACTTTCCATTTCAACAGTGCGGCATAAATAGCCTTAACTTGTTCAGGCTTCAGTTTTTCTTTTAAATCGATATCAGAGATTTCAGCACCAATATGCGCAGTCAGTGGTTTGATTGTGATAATGCCATTGGTATCACTTAATGTTTTTTCTAACTTTTCAATTAGCTCAGACATTTTAATTCCTTTAAATATTAAATAATAATTAATTGCTTGATACGAAATTATGGGTTTCGTTAATTAATGGCTTGGCTTTAAGGTCGTCATATTTATTTTGAATTTCAACGATATGGTTGAATCGGTTGTCAATATAAGGTTGGACATCAATTTTTTTCTTTAATGCCCCGGTTTGATAAAGACCATCAGAAATCTCCTGAATAATTTCGGTTAAACGATTGTCTATCGGGTAATAGAATCCCAGGCCTGACTTCTCATATAAATATTTCCCCTGCTCTGGAGTCAGCCCCTGTTGCTTGACGTAAGTGGCCTGAATCCATTCATCAATATGATTTTGTTGCCAGTTATTGATTTTGACGATCCTGCGGATCAGATCTGCCAGGGCGGCCTGTTTGCCTGGATCATTCAATGATGATTTGCGTGCAACCAATAAATTAATGCCCCAGTTATGGCCGGTACCATCATCAATCACGGGTGGGTTGCCAAGACGGAACAATTGCTGTCCCAATACAATGGCCGCATCAACAGAACCCGAGGCGAACGTTGGCGCAACCTCTGTACCGGCCAACTGTATACCGTTCACATCTTTGTTCAGTGACAGTCCTGCACTGTGTAGAATCCCGCTAAGTATCATGTGACGCCCCGTACCCGGTGGGTAAGCAATGGATTTACCCGCCAGCTCTTCAACGGATTTAATGCCGCTATTGGGTTGCACGGCAAGAAAAATATTGCCGGGGCTGCCGGGATTGGCCAGGGCGGCAATCGCCACAAGATCATTGACGCCTGCTGAAATGGCAATGGGTAAAGGCGCCTCACCAATAAAACCAACATCTACGGCACCTGAAACCAGGGCTTCAATGACGGCAGGTCCGCCATTGAAGTTGGAAAAATTGACTTGATAGGGCGCATCTTTTCCGTGCCCTGATAGTTTCCAGGGAATCGAAAACTGATCACTTTGTTCTGCAATGACCAGTTTGACGCCTTTAGGAACTGCTGTTGCCAACTCCCGTGCCCATTGCTGTTCTTGTGCATGGGATGATGCAAAGGCAAGGTTGGTAAAAGCAAATATTGCTGCTATCAATGATTTTTTAAACATGTTCTACTCCAAGTTCGTTAAGCAGTTTTGTGCGCAGGGTGGCGAAGTGCTGGTTACTTCGTTCACGTGTGCCGGCTATATTGATTTTTTCATTAAAGGAAATCTTCCCGTCGGTCAGAACCAGGATGCGGTCGGCGAGAAAGATGGCCTCATCAACATCATGGGTAACCAGTAATACTGCAGGGTTATGTTGTTGATGAAGCTCACGCAGTAGCGCATGCATGCGTATCCGCGTTAATGCATCCAGGGCGCCGAAAGGTTCGTCCAGCAATAAAAGCTGCGGGTCCCTGACCAGTGCCCGTGCCAGGGCGGCACGTTGGGCCTCGCCACCCGATAATGTTCGTGGCCATGCTTGTGTATGTTTTGCAAGTCCTACTTCAGCCAGGGCATTCTTACCCAGCTGGCGGGATTGATCGTTTTGAGGCAAGCCAATGGTGATGTTGCGCAGTATGTTCTGCCATGGCAGCAGACGTGGCTCCTGAAAGACAATGGCGCGACGTTCGGGAACCTGTATATAACCGCTTACATCACCATCCAGAGCGCCCAGTACCCGTAATAAAGTACTTTTTCCCGAGCCGCTGCGACCCAATAAGGCCACGAACTCGCCCGCTTGAATGTCCAGATCCAGGTGATTCAGGATAGTCCGCTTGTCAAAAGCTTTGGTAAGGTCGCGGACATTGACAACGTTTGGTACAAATAAAGGATTAGTTGCCATCGAATACTCTACGCCAGGTTAACAGGCGTGCCTCCAGAAAACGTACAAAAGACAGGGACAGCAAGCCTAATGATGCATAAACCGCCAGCAGCACAAAAATAATATCAATACGGAAATATTCACGTGCATCAGACATCATTCGACCCAGTCCAACGGGTGCATTGATGGTCTCGGCAAAGATCAAAGCCAGCCAGGCGCTTGTCAGGGCCAATCGTAAGCCAATCAGGAAACCGGGTAGCGCGCCGGGAAGAATGACGGTGGTAATCAGCTCCCGTTTCTTGACGCCAAAGGTATAGGCCGCCTCAATTAACGATGCATCAACGTTTCTAATCGCACTGTATGTATTGATGTAAATGGCAACCAGCACACCCAGTGAGATAAGAATGACTTTGGGTTCTTCGCCAATACCAAACCAGGCAATGAGGACAGGTAACAGGGCAAAATTGGGCACCGCCCTCAGGATTTCCATATTGGAGTCCACCATATTTTCACCAAGTCGTGACAGACCGGCAATAATCGCACCCGTTAACCCGATAGTCAGACCAAGCGCAAGGCCTTTTAAAACTCGCTGAAGCGAAGCCAGCAGATGGTTTTGCAGCTCCCCGCTTTGGATCAGGTCGAAGGCGGTGAGAACAACAGTGGTAGGAGATGGTGTTGTTCTTGGGTCAAATACATTCAGGTAGGAGAGTAATTGCCAAAGACATAACAGCAGCACAGGTCCCAGTAAGCGCTGTATTGAGCGAGGCAGACCGGTAACGGACTGGTTTACTTTCCTGCCATGGGTTGGGTTGACCAGTTTTACAAGGTCATTATCGGGGGCGATAATGGACTCGGTCTTATTTTTACCGATTTGCGCATGAGTAAAACTGGCGGACAACTGTGAAGCATTCATGATCACTCCTTCCTGTTAGTAACGGGGTTTGGTTTATAGGCCAAGAAAAGCATCGCCTGCCAAGGGAGTGGATCGCTCTCCAGTTGTGCCAACCGGAATCTCACCTTCAAGCGTAATACGATGCAATACACGCTCAAAATCATGATGTTCATAATCGCGGGGTGCCAGATGCAATACAAGGCGGTTATCCCAGAAGGCGATAGAGCCAGGTTGCCATTTGAAGCGGTCGGTGTATTTGGGATGGCTTATATGCTCGTATAGAAGATCCAGGATATGACGGCTTTCACGGGGGCTCAGGCCAATGATCTGTTTAGTAAAAGTGGGATTGACATAAATAACCCGTTCGCCTGTTTCCGGGTGCAGTCGGACAACCGGGTGAATACTGGCCAATGGTTTGTTGCGGACCCAGTCACCAATTTTTTCAGAGCTGTGGGCTGCATTGACGTTTACCCCAAAGCGATGTTCTGCCTGCAATTTGTCAATGAGTGACTGCAAGGGTTTGGATAAGTCTTTATAGGCTGCGGCAACATTGGTAAATTGTGTGTCACCACTAAATGCGGGTACTTTTTCTGCCCTTAAAATAGAGTATGCCGGCGGGTTGATCAACGGGGTGACTTCCGCATGCCAGCCGGGCCCGTTAATGCCATCATATTTGCGATAATTTGTACCATATCGTTTGTCATAGGCAGCTGGTGATACGGTGTGAATTTCAGGAAAACCCTGTGGAGCAACATCCCCTTCATACGGGTGTCCTGGTGTGACCTTGCCAAATTGCCTGCCAAAACGGATTTGTTCAGCGTGGTCAAGGTGCTGTTCCCTGAAGTAAACAACGCCCCATTGATTCAGTGCGCTTCTAACCGTTTCTATTTCTGGGGCAGAAAGCGGCTTTTTCAAATCAAGGCCTCTGATTTCAGCCCCGGTATAACCTGATTGAGGCAGGATTTCAATATGATCAGCAATAGGTAATACTGCTTTTTTGTTAACAGCGGCAAGGCTCATTTCATCGTTTCCTTATGTAGCAGTGGTGGTTTTTAATGGATGGTATTTAATGAACTTGAGTTTTTGTCAAAGTTCATGCTTAAAAAGTCTACATACAAAGATTTAGATTTGAAACGTTATTTATGCGATAAAGATATAATTATTATTGATTAATACTTTAATTTATAAGTATGTTTTTTGTCGTTTTAATAAGCACCGGTAATTGGCTTAAGGGTTTTTGTCAGAAATAGATTGGCTTAAGGTTTTTCTAGTAGATATGAATTTTTCATGCGAACTTGAGAACAAATGGAAAAACCGGATCTTATGTTCTAAAAACATAAGCTAATACAAAAATATCTAAATGACTTTCTTGTATTTTGTCTGCCGGTAAACCCTATTTATAGTTGTAAACATATCTTAATAAATATGGGTTTTTATCATGGCAGCTTCTTTACAAACCATTCACGACCTGAGCAGTTTTTCAGCCGGACAATCCTTTACCATCAATGCATTGCCTGTCCTTGGGGCTGAAATTGTTAATATTGATCTTGGCAGGGTATTGAGTGCGAATAATTTTGCACAGATCAAACAGGCATTTCTGGAACACCATGTATTGGTTTTTCGTGACCAGGACATTACGCCAGAACAGCATATTGAATTCAGCCGTTTTTTTGGACCCCTGCAGATTCATGTTCTTAAGCAATTCCAGCTGGCAAATCACCCTGAAATTTTAATTATTTCAAATATAAAAGAAAATGACAAACCTATCGGGTTGGGTGATGCCGGGGCGTTCTGGCATTCTGACTTGTCATACAAGGAAATTCCAAGCCTGGGATCATTGCTGTATGCCCGTCAATTGCCTGCTGAAGGGGGCGATACGCATTTTGCGGATATGCATCTGGCCTGGCAGACCTTGCCACTGCATTTGAAAAAAGCCATTGAAGGCAAACAGGCTGAACACACGTATATCAAGAAATATGCCCAATTGCAGGCCCGTTCACCATGGCGGCCCAACCTTACGCAAGCACAGCTTGAAGAAGTCAAACCAGTCGTGCATCCGGTGGTGACCCGTCATCCGGATACGGGTTTGAATACGCTTTTTGTGAATGAAAATTTCACTTCGCGCATTATTGGCCTGCCACAGGATGAAAGTGATGACTTGCTGGCGCAATTGTTTGCGCATAGTGTCAAACCCGAGAATGTTTATATCCACCAATGGCAGGATAACGATCTGGTGTTCTGGGATAACCGTTCTGTGATTCACCTGGCGGCAGGTACGCCAGACCATTTGCCACGAAAAATGTACCGTACCACGGTTGAGGGTACCCGGCCGGTAGCAGCCTGAATAAAGAAATAATAATTTAACATTAAAATTTAAGGATGGAAATATGCCTTTTAAAAAATCAAAAAAACGGTTGTTGGCTTCATTGGTCACGTTGTTAAGTGTCTCTTCTTTCGCTCCGGCTCATGCCGAAGGCCAGATTCGTATTGCCGAACAGCATGGCATTATTTATTTGCTGTTGCATGTGGCACAAGACCAGAAGCTGATTGAAAAGCATGGCAAGGAGCAGGGGCTGGAGATCAAGCCGGAGTGGGTCAAGCTGTCTGGTGGCGCTGCCATTAATGATGCCTTGCTGTCGAATTCGATTGATATTGCCGGTGCAGGGGTTGCCCCTTTGTTAACCATTTGGGATAAAACCAAGGGCAAGCATAATGTACGTGGTGTGGCCTCTTTGGGTAATTATCCTTATAAGCTGATTAGCACCAACCCTAACGTTAAAACGATTGCCGATTTCACGGAAAAAGACCGTATTGCCTTGCCCAATGCTGGTGTTTCGGTGCAGTCACGCATTTTACAGCTGGCTTCTGCCAAGCAGTGGGGCGAGGAAAACTATAAAAAGCTGGACAAGCTGTCGGTCACTGTCCCGCATCCCGAGGCAACCGCCGCCATTTTGAAAGAAGGTACGGAAATCAATGCACACTTTGCGACACCACCTTTCCAGGACCAGGAGCTGGCTGGTAACCCCAATGCCCATGTAGTGCTGGAGGCGTATGATGTACTGGGTGGGCCTTCTACCGCGACCGTTTTGTATGCCACTGAAAAATACCGTGCGGAAAATCCCAAAACCTATCAGGCCTTTATTGCTGCGCTCGATGAGGCGGCCCGGTATATTAAAAATAATCCTGACGGTGCGGCAGATGCTTATCTTCGGGTTAATAAAAGCAATATAGACCGTGATCAGTTGCTGGCAATCATCAAGAGTCCTGATATTGACGTCAAATTGACGCCACAAAATACGTTTACCCTGGCTGATTTCATGCATCGTGTTGGTGCCATCAAGAACAAGCCCGTATCGGCCCAGGATTATTTCTTCGACGATGCACACAACGCTTCGGGGAGCTGAGAAAAATGGGTCACGGTCTTACCTTACCATTTCAGGCACGAACCGATTTTGTGGAAAACGGGTCTTTGGCGGCCACTGTTGGCGGTTTTGCTGTGAATCAGCAACAACTGCCGATGGCTGCGGTTGATCCCTTGCTGGTCGTCAAGAACGTTCATCTGGAATATGCGACCGATAAAAGCATTGTTCGTGCCACTCACGATGTGAGTTTTAATGTTTACCAGTCAGACCGTTTTATTCTGCTGGGGCCGTCTGGTTGCGGCAAATCCAGTCTGCTGAAATCAGTAGCGGGCTTTTTGCCACCCCGTTCGGGCACCATCACGCTGGATGGTCAAATCATTAGGCAACCGGGTGCCGACCGCATGGTCGTGTTCCAGGAGTTTGATCAATTGGCCCCCTGGAAAACCGTCAAGCAAAACGTGATGTTCGCGTTACTGGCATCCCGCACCCTGGGCCGGAAAGAAGCGGCGGAACGGGCCGAACATTATTTGCACAAAGTGGGTTTGGGCCGCTTTTTTGATGCCTACCCGCATACCCTGTCAGGTGGCATGAAGCAGCGCGTGGCAATTGCACGCGCCATGGCCATGGAGCCCAAAATCCTGCTGATGGACGAGCCGTTCGCCGCCCTGGACGCCCTGACCCGTCGCAAAATGCAGGAAGAATTGCTGGCCTTATGGGAAGACACAAAATTCACCTTATTGTTTGTGACACATTCGATTGAAGAAGCATTGGTGCTGGGCAATCGCATCCTGTTGCTGTCACCGCATCCGGGGCGGGTCAGGGCTGAAATCAATAGCCACCAGTTTGCCCTGGATAGCGCGGGTAGCCCCGAGTTTCAGGCAACCGCCCAACGTATTCATCATTTATTATTCAACGAACAGGCTTAACATCATGAGTACCCTATCCCATGCCGACAACACTAATAAACGGGCATATCCACCCATTCGACCCGAATATGAAATTGAGATAAGTCCGTTTAATCATGAAGCAAACAGCCATTTGGCACTTGAGAAAAAACTGCCTTTGGTGCAACGGCTTTGGCACATTGAAGGCATACGTAAAACAGTGATCCTGCTGGTTGTTGCCCTTATTTGGGAGCTCGCGGGCCGATGGGCTGATAATGATTTGCTCTTACCCACTTTTATGCAGACGTTCCATGCCTTTATGGCAGGCATTGCGAGTGGAGAATTGCTTGAGCGGGTGAGTGTCTCGATTGGGGTCTTGTTGCAAGGATATGCACTAGGTATTGTACTGGCGTTTTTATTGACGACAGTTGCGGTTTCTACCCAGCTTGGCCGAGATGTCCTTTCTACCTTTACCGCCATGTTCAATCCCTTGCCAGCCATTGCATTGCTGCCTTTGGCCTTGATGTGGTTTGGCCTGGGCAATGGTAGCCTTATTTTTGTATTGGTGCACTCGGTGTTGTGGCCGCTTGCCCTGAATACCTTTGCCGGTTTTCAGGGAGTACCGGCTACCTTGCGCATGGCCGGGCGTAATTATGGCTTAAGCGGCATGGCTTATGTGGTGCATATTCTAATCCCAGCTGCCTTGCCTTCCATTTTGTCGGGCCTGAAGGTAGGCTGGGCGTTTGCCTGGCGTACCCTGATTGCGGCTGAACTGGTTTTTGGTGCTTCTTCGGGTGAGGGTGGCCTTGGTTGGTATATCTTCCAGAACCGTAATGAGCTGAATACCGACAAGGTATTTGCCGGGCTGGCCATGGTGATTATTCTGGGCCTGGTTGTGGAAGGACTGGTTTTTAAAACCCTGGAGCGCCTTACTATCCGGCGTTGGGGGATTCAGCATTAAGCAAGTCGTGGGGCCTTGAAATAACATTGAGGCACAGTTACGCCAGAAGAAAATCAAAAAAGACTGAGCCCTAAAAAATGGTTCAGTCTTTTGTTAATGGCCAATCAACAGGCTGGATGATGAAACCTGCTTAAGGCAGGCACAGCAAACAATTATTTGGCGGGTGCCTTGGCAAAACGCAAATAAGGTAGTTTGATATCAATTTCACCAAATTTTTCTTTGGCCTGTTCGTTGTTCAGGCTAAGGGCAACAATCACGTCCTGGCCGGGTTGCCAGTCGGCAGGTGTGGCCAAAGGCACGCCGTCGGTGGCCTGGATGGCGTCCAGGGCACGTAAAATCTCGGCAAAGTTACGGCCTACTGACATTGGGTAAGACAGGGTCAGGCGGATTTTTTTATCGGGGCCAATAATGAATACGGTGCGTACAGTGGCGCTATCGGCGGGTGTGCGGCCATCGGGCAGGTAGGCATCGGCAGGCAGCATATTGTATAGCTTGGCCACTTGCAGTGATGTGTCGTCAATGATGGGAAAATCGGCAGGTGAACCGCAAAATGCCTCAATATCACGTTTCCATTTTTGGTGATCATCAACGTTATCCACAGAAACGCCCATAACCTTGGTGTTGCGCTTGGCGAATTCGCCGGCCAAACGTGCCACTGCGCCGAATTCGGTGGTGCAAACAGGGGTAAAGTCTTTGGGGTGTGAAAACAAAATGGCGTAGCTGTCGCCCATCCAGTCGTGCAAAGTCAATTCGCCAGCAGTAGAATTGGTGGTGAAGTTGGGTGCAATATCATTGATACGAAGTGACATGTGGAATTCCTTGTAAATTATTAGTAACTAGATACTACCGGAATATTATATATAAGAATATTTTATAAAAAATAATAAGTTAATTACTCAAATAATACAATGGGCATAAGACCTGAAATCTGATCAGAATGCGCGGCAAACTTTGTCCAAGTGATTGGGTTGCGTAGCAACCTTTAGGCGAAGCCGTCGAACTTGGTCGGTGAAGGATAGCGCAACCGCTAAAAGCGGTTTATTATAGCTGTATAAATATATAGTAAAATGGG
>JBBADT010000011.1:0-60960 GCA_041656315.1 Advenella sp. | reverse complement strand
GTTTTACTTTTATGCCTTCATATTTATATCCATTGCTAACCGTAGTACAGGTGATTGCTGCGTTAAGCGTCATTGTGCTCGTGTTGCTGCAGCAGGGCAAAGGCGCCGATATGGGCTCTTCCTTTGGGGGTGGTTCTGCCGGTAGTTTATTTGGTGCCACAGGTGCGGCAAACTTTTTCTCGCGTGCAACCAAATGGGTAGCCGTGTTGTTTTTTGCGGCTACCGCAGGCCTTGCTTATTTGGGCAATTCATCGCCCGATTCTGCGGCAAGCCAAACGGGCGGCAGTGGTCTAATGGAAGGTTTTCAGCCACAGAATCCCGCATTGCCAGTGGCTCCTCCCAGTGGTGTTTCTGTTCCGGCGGCACCTGCGGTGCCTGTTGCGCCTGTTAATGGTGGTCTGTCAACGCCTTCAGTGCCAGAAGCAGCACCTGCCGCTCCCGCAGAGCAAACTGCGGTTCCGGCCATGGAAGCGGTGCCCGCAGCAGCTCCAGCACAAACTGTTGTAGAAACGCCAACAGAATCGGTGCCTGTTTCTGAAAAACCAGCAGAAAACACGCAGCAATAACAATTTTCTGGAAAATGCGTTATAATTTAATGCTTTCCAGAACACACTTAATGCTCATGTGGTGGAATTGGTAGACACGCTATCTTGAGGGGGTAGTGGCGAAAGCTGTGCGAGTTCGAGTCTCGCCATGAGCACCATCGGCTTTAAACCGAATCAGTAAGAATGCAAACCCTTGCTCTTTTAGAGCAGGGGTTTTTTGTTTTTGGCTGATGCGCAGATAATAAATCAAGGCAATTCGCTTACTAGGTCCGATTGGTAATTTTGATATTTCCCCTTGGCTTAAAAGCATGGGGAAAGTGTCCTTGTTAGAATGTGTTTTTTTGCCTTAAAACTATTTCGATTTTTTCATAAGCCTTTATTAATTCCTCTGGTGTGGTTGAATAGGGGGGGATTAAATAAATAGTGTTGCCTATCGGTCTAAGTATCAGGCCTTCATTCATGAATTGTCTGGGCAGTGGGCTGCCAGTATGGCGTTTGCCTTGTGCAGGCGTGGTAAAATCAAAGGCGGCAATGGTGCCTTGAATGCGGGTGTGCATAATATGCCTGCAATTGGACTTAAGCGTTGCCAGGCCTTGCTGGTGCGCTTTATTAATAGCGAGTATGGCTTGTTGGGTTGCATCGCTTTGCAATAGCCGGGTTGCGGTAACGGCAGCAGCGCAGGCCAGCGGGTTTGCGGTATAAGAATGACCATGTGAGAAAGCATGTTTCCATTCATCACTTAAAAACGCCTCATAAATTTTATGGCTGGTAACCGTAAGGGCCAAAGGCAGAAAACCACCTGTAATGCCTTTGGATAAACACAAAAAATCAGGAACAATGCCAGTTTGTTCCATGGCAAAATTACTGCCAGTACGCCCAAAGCCGGTCATGACTTCATCAAAAATAAGCAGGCTGTCGTGCGTATGTACCAACTCTCCTGCTTTTTTGATAAATGACGGACGACACATCCGCATCCCGCTGGCGCCCTGTACTAGCGGTTCAACAATAAGGGCGGCAATTTGTCCGGGGTTTTGTTCCAGATGACCTTGTAAAATCGCTAAAGAACGGGATTCTTTTTCTTCCGCGTCTTTGTCATTGTCCCAGGTGGCGGGAAAAGGAATGCTTAAAACATTGAAAAACAATTCCCTGAAATGGTCGTGATAACCACATTCGGACCCAACCGACATTGCACCAAAGGTATCTCCGTGATAACCGCCTTCAAGGCAAATAAATAATTTTCTTTCCTTGCCTTCCTTGTTCTTCCAATATTGGTAAGCCATTTTCAGGGCAACTTCAATACTGGTGGAGCCGTTGTCAGAAAAGAAAAAACGGGACAGGGTGGGTGGTAGCAGGGAGTTTAGGGTTTCGCATAACTGTACGGCAGGTTCGTGAGTAAAACCGGCAAAAATAACATGTTCCAGTGTGGTGGCCTGTTGGTAAATGCTTTGCGCGATTTCCGGATGGGCATGGCCATATAAATTGACCCACCAGCTTGAAATCAAATCCAGATAGGCATTGTCCTTTTCATCATAAAGGTAAGACCCTTGGCCTTTTTTGATGGCCATCGGCAGGCCGGCGGTTTTTTCTTGCGTAAATGGGTGCCAGATCAGTTTTTTATCACGAGAATTCAAGTTCATTGTTGCTATCCATATTAAATAAATTCAGAAGTTCAGTGCCTGGTTTAAGCATTTGCAGGGTGTTTGTATTGACGCTGTCCAGCAGGGGGATTTCAGCCAGAACCCGGCTTTGCCCGAAATGTTCAAGTGTTTCCTTAAGCCGGGGGTTCCCAGGGCCGTTTAAAATAATTCCCGCTACGGGAATTTTTCGTGCGTGCAAGGCTTCAAGGCTTAATAGGGTATGATTCAGGGTACCCAGTTTGGTGCTCGCAACCAGCAGCACGGGCAGGCCAAGCGATTGGGCAAGGTCTATCATGAGATGCTCTTTGTTAAGTGGGACCATTAAACCGCCTGCTCCCTCAACCACCAGGCGGGGTACAGGGGGAGGCTTGATGTTGGTGATGTCTATATCGCTGTTTTCAGCCTGTGCTGCGATATGAGGAGATTCTGGCGCCTTGTACAGATAGTTTTCCGGATGCACCCGATTTTTGATAATGCCTTCCACAAAAGCGCTGTCTGTTCCTTCAATGCAGCCAGTTTGTATTGGTTTAAAATAATCGCTACCAGTCTGTAGGCATAGCCATGCGCTTACAAGTGTTTTGCCTATGTTGGTGTCTGTCCCGGTAATAAAAACTTTCATGATCGCCTCTAGAGGGTTTTGATGACGGCAATGGTTTTTTCAATATCCAGTTCGGTATGTGTGGTATTTAATGCCAGGCGCAAGCGTGATTGCGCCGGCATAACAGTTGGTGGACGAATGGCCGATACAATAATGCCCTGTCTGGCCAGCTTTACTTTGGCATCAAGTGTTCTTTTTTCGTCTTTTAGAATAACGGGAACAATGTGGGTATTGGATAATCCGGTATCAAAGCCGGCGATGGACAATTCATTACGTAAATGTTGGGCCATGGCAAACAGTTTTTTCCTTTCTGGCTGAAAATGAGGCACCCATTCCCATGCCTTTTGTGCGGCACCCACTACCAGTGGAGAAGGGGCGGTTGAATAAACAAAGCCAGTGGTTTTGTTAATAATGTAATTTCTTAAATCCTGGCTGCAGGCAATATAAGCACCGCTCACCCCCAATGCTTTACTGAATGTGCCCATTACCAGGTGTGGTATTCCGTTAAACTGCATGTCGGTAGACAGGCCATATCCTTGCGGGCCAAACAGGCCAGTAGCATGTGCTTCATCCAGATACACAAATGCCTTGTGTTCTTCTGCCAGTGCAATAATTTCATTCAGGTGGGCTTTATCACCATCCATGCCATAAACCGTTTCCGTCACAATAAATTTGGGGCGGTCTTTAGTGTGAGCAGCCTTTAAGAGACTGGCCAAATGACTCATATCATTGTGTTGGTAGCGAATCAGTTCGGCACCGCTTAGGAAAACGGCGTTATATAGGCTTGAATGATTCAACTGGTCAAAAAATACCAATGGCTGGGCAGCTAAAACGCGCTTGTCTAGTAGGCTGGCCAAGACCGTCAGGTTGGCCTGAAAACCAGAACTGAAGACCAGAGCGGCTTCTGTACCCTTATCTTGGGCAATGCGCTTTTCAAAGGCGTTTAAAAGTTGGCTGTTGCCAGAAAGCAGGCGAGAACCAGTGGCGCCTGCACCCCAACATTCTCCGGCTTTTGTGGCTGCTTGTACGAGCGCTTTTTGTTGGCTAAGGCCAAGGTAATCATTGCTGGAAAAATCAATATGCGCTTTGTCCTGAGGTAATAGAAAAAGCTGACGATAGCGGTTTTCGCTTTGCAGTTTGCTGCAATACTGATTGTATGAAGTAAGCATTATTCCTCTTTTGTGCTGGTAGGCTTATATAAAAGAAGCCCGGAAGTCCAAAGAGGATTTTAATGGTTGAAAGCAGAATCTTGTTTTGTTATTTTTTTGTTTTTTAATTGATTTTAATGCAATTTAAACGAAGAAGAGCGAATTTATTTTTTTGTTGCTATGTGGTTTGGGTTTGTTAGCAAATAATTCGCAACTGATTAGTATAGTATCAATTTGCATCGTCACTACAAAATGCTAGGGTATTCCCTTGATTTGGGTCAATAAATATTACTGTTTTACTCAACTTTTAATAAAAAATAGTGTTTAATGTAGAGTATGAGTTTATAACTTGTCGTATGATACGAAAGTATAGAAGTTTTTTCACAGGAGAAATATATGTCTTTCAAAAAACTAGCGCTTGCTGCTGTTCTGTCTGTTGCTGCAACTCCCGTCTTGGCAGCTGAATGTGCTGTAGATATTGAATCAAACGATGCAATGCAATTCAATACAAAAGAAATTTCAATCAGCAAAACTTGCAAAGAATTTACCATCAACATGAAGCACGTTGGTAAATTACCTGCAGCAGCGATGGGTCATAACGTTGTGGTTACCAAAACTGCTGACTTGCAAGCGGTTGCCACAGAAGGCGTAGCCGCTGGTGTGGCCAAGGATTATGTTAAAGAAGGCGATGAGCGTGTTATTGCTCACACCAAATTAATTGGTGGCGGTGAATCTACAACGGTTACTTTTCCTGTAGAAAAACTGGCTGCAGATGGTGACTATAGCTTCTTCTGCTCATTCCCAGGTCACTCTGCCCTAATGAAAGGTAAAGTTACACTGGTTGATTAATAGATAATCAAGCTTTTTAATAATCCTTGCCGGGAAAGCAGGGTTTGTTAAATAAATGCCAAACGCCTGAATTTCGTTATGAGATTCAGGCGTTTTTGTTTCTTTTTTTGTGGATGTGGAAAAAGCAGATATGGCCTGGGATGAAATTGCTGTAGTTACATTTACATAAAAAAATGCAGACCGTCCTGAATAATAAAAACCAAATCTGATTTCATTGGAAATGCTTGAAAATGAACGCGTTTTATAGAAAATCAGGCAGACTTTCATCCAAATTAAAATTAACTCTTTAATGGGGAAAGGTTGTTTATAAAAGACATTATGTGTTTGTTTTTTAAGAATTTATTTTTTCTTTTTTGAAATGAAATGACTGGTAACCTTTTGATTTGTAAGTGTAAATGTTTTTATTGAAACAAAAAATGCAATTTGTCAGCTTGGTAAATTAATGTAAGCCCTGTCTTTTTTTTATATCATGTAAGTATTAGGTGGCTGTCGACAGCTGCAAGAGTAGTTGCATGTCTATAAATTCAAACTAGGATTTAGCTAATGAACAGGATTCACAAAAGCATTTTTAATGAACAAACAGGAACCTATGTGGCGGTTTCTGAAAACACAAGTAACAAAGGTAAAAAAGGAAACAAAGTCCTAGCAGCAACAGCGGTGTCTGTTGCGTTGGGATTGGGGGTGATGGGGTCTGCGCAGGCGCAGTTGGTGGATGCTTGCGCGGGTGTAAGTTTACCTAAAAGTGTGGTAACCCAGATTGTGGGGCAGGTAGTTAACCCGATTTATTCTCCAATTGAGACTACAGTAAACGGTCTATTGGGCCCAGTAAGCTCGTTATTAAGTTTTGTGGGGTTAGGGGGTATTGTTCCTGGTCCCCTGAATCTTAATTTGTCACAAATTCTGGCTGATGCGGCTGCTGGAGATCCCATAACACTTGGCGTTTTGAATGAGAATGGCAGCGTTGTTGGGCCTACAGATGCATGTGATCTTTCAGCAGATTCTTTAGCGTTAACTGATCCAGCCGGCATTGCCATTGGTGGCAATAAAATTACCGGTTTGGGCTCCGATGCCGCCGGTGCTGCCGCAGTGTCATCAGCAGCAGATTTCACTTCAATTGCATTAGGTAATTTTTCTCAAGCCACTCAATCAAAAGCAATCGCTTTTGGTGAGGCGGCAAAAGCATTTGGAGAGGGCTCTATTGCGGTAGGCGCTGATGCTTTGTCTGCCAATTTAAATGCAACAGCTCTTGGAAATGCTGTACAAGCCACCGGTGTAGGTTCTACTGCCCTTGGTGCGGGAGCCCAGGCTAATGCGGCGAATTCGGTGGCGCTGGGTAATGGTTCTGTTGCCACAGCCGCCAACACCGTTTCTGTAGGTTCTGTTGGAAATGAACGCAAAATCACTAACGTGGCAGACGGTACTGTCGCTGCCGGCAGTACCGATGCCATTACCGGTGGTCAGTTACACCAATTATCCCTATCAACAGGTTTGGGTCTGGTTCAGCAGGCTGATAACCTGGCGCCAATTACGGTAGGTAAAGATAGCGCTGGTACAGAGGTGGACTTTGCCAATGTTGCTGCGCAAACCCGCAAACTGACGGGAATTGCTGATGGTGATCTTTCCGCCACCAGTACCGATGCCGTAACCGGCAAGCAATTGAATGCGACCAATGAGAGTATTTCAGCGTTAAGTAATAATGCAGTCCAGTATGACGGTGTTGACAAGTCCATTGTCACATTGGGTGGTGCAACCGGAACAACTCTTGACAATGTAAAAGCAGGTGCAGTGAATGCAACCAGTACCGAGGCCATTAATGGAGCGCAGCTGTATCGTTCAACCTCTGACCTGGCCGATGCGTTGGGTGGCAATGCGATTGTTGATGCTGATGGTAATCTGACAAATGTCGGTTATACCTTCATTTCAGGTACGCAGAATAGTGTTGGTGAGGCGTTACTTAATCTGGACACACGTGTTGATGGCAACACCACCAATATTAGCAACCTGATGAATGGTGCAGCGGGTTTGGTTCTGCAGGCTAATGGTACTGCACCCATCACTGTTGGTGCGGCTACAGCCGGTACGAGTGTTGACTTTACCGGTACTGCTGGCGTACGTAAGCTTACTGGCTTGGCCAATGGCAATGTTGTGGCAGGCAGCGCCGATGCCATGACAGGTGGCCAGTTGTTTGCCAGCAGTCAGTCAGTGGCCGACGCCTTGGGCGGTGGTTCAACGGTGAATACGACAACAGGTGCTGTCAGTACACCTGGCTATGAGCTTGACGATGGAACCAACACTGGAAACAAAGTCACCGTTACCGGTGTGGAAGGAGCGCTGACTAACCTGGATGGCCGCGTTACTTCCAATACAGGCCGTATAACCACTATTGAAGGCGATATTACCAATATCACTAACGGCACACTGGGTATTGTTAAGCAGAATGCCACCACACGCGTTATTACGGTAGGCGGTGAGACAGATGGTGCCGAGGTGAACTTTAGAAACAGTGGTGGTGATGCCCGCAAGCTGACAGGTATTGCCAATGGCAACGTGGCGGCAGGCAGTGCCGATGCCGTAACGGGCGATCAATTGAATACCACGAATCTTGCTGTTTCTGCTGCGCTGACAGCTCTGGGTGGTGGTGCATCTATTGATGTCAATGGTGTAGTTACAGGACCCGTCTATAATATTGGTGGCACCTCATTTGATAATGTGGGTGGTGCGCTGACAAATCTGGATGATCGTGTTACTTCCAATACAAACCGTATTACTACGGTTGAGGGCGATATCACTAACATCAAAGGTGACATCACAAATATTCAAGGTGACATTACCGATATTAAAAACGGTACGGCGGGTATTGTTAAATTTGATGCAGCGGCAGATAAGATTACCGTAGGTAGCGAAGTTGCGGGCTCTTCAGTTGACTTTACCGGTAAAGATTCATCCGGTGCGGCTATTAAACGAAAACTGACGGGGATTGCCGATGGTGAGCTTTCAGCCACCAGTTCTGATGCCGTGACAGGCAAGCAATTGAATGCGACCAACCAGCAGGTGAAGGCAAGCAGCCAATTTACAGCCAGTGCATTGGGTGGTGGCGCAGAAGCCAAGGATGATGGCACATTCGTTAATCCGCTTTATGCACTGCAGGAAGTTCAGCAGGATGGTAGCAAAAAAGCGGTAACCTTTAATAATGTGGGTGGTGCCTTAACAAGCCTGAATACTTCAGTCGCCAGTTTGCAGGACCAAATCAATAACAACACGTCAATTGGTTTGGTGCGTCAGGACCCAGGCAGCCGGGTCATTTCCGTAGGTGGCAATACTGATGGCACGGAAGTCAACTTTGCCAACAGCAATGGTGAAGCCCGTGTTATTAGTGGCGTAGCGGCAGGTAAAGGCCCAACCGATGCCGTTAACGTTCAACAGGCCCAAGATATGATTTCAGGTGCCACCAGTACCTTGCGTGGTGAAATCCGTCGTGCCGAAAAACGTGCTGATGCCGGTACGGCGGCAGCCACAGCGGTAGCAACGCTGGGTCAGGCTTATCAGCCCGGTCAAAGCGCGTTCTCAGTTGGTGGTGGTACATGGCGTGGTGAGGCGGGTTATGCCATGGGTGTTTCTACCGTATCCGAGAACGGCAAATGGCTACTTAAAGGCGCAGTTAACGGTTCAGGCCGTGGTGGTGCCGGTGGCGGTGCCAGCGTTACCTACTTGTGGTAAGTCCTTGATAAGGGCGGGAGTGGTTTAGCCCGCCCTGTTGGGAATGCAAAAGGTTTGCCAGTAAAAGGGTAAACCCATAAAAAGAGCCCGGTTGATGCGAAGTATTCATGCATATCCCGGGCTCTTTTTTGTTTAATTGTAAAATTAAAACGCCTTGCGTGTGCTCAACAGCAGTAATAATGCAATACCAAGCGGTACGAGCAGGAATAAAAAACCATAAGCATAGCTACCCATGGATTCAGAGATCAGGCCAATCAGTGGCGGGCCAATCACTACGCCTAAATACGTGACTGAAAGCGTTACACCTGTGATAGAGCCTGATTTACCTTCGGGCGATTTACGGGCCACTTCAGTTAGGTAAACACCGTTCCAGCCAATACCCATGGCACCGTACAAAATAAAGAACAGGGCAATGAACAGGGTGCTGGTATCGGGGTTAATCGAATACACCGCCAATGAGGCGGTAATCATACCTAGCGTCAGGAAAACCAGCATGCTCCATGGTGAGAAAAACCGGTCGGCTAGCCAGCCCCAGAAAATCCGGCCGATGACGCTGGAAACCTGTGAAAAAGACAGCAGCATGCCAGCAATGACCAGTGCAAACCCCAGTTCTTTATTCAGGAAAGTAATGGCATAGGTCATTAAGGTGAGCTGACAGATGGAAAAACAGAAAGAAGACAAGGCCAGCGTGCGCAAAGCGGGCGTACGAAAAACGGTTTTCAGGGCATTGATGAATTCGGTTTTGAAGGAGGTGGAAATAACCGTGTTTTCGGGTTCCCAGTCTTTTGGGGTAAATAGGGCAATGCAAACAAACACGATTAGCGCCAGCAAAATAACCAGCATGGCTGAATGCCAGTTCATCACTTCCAGCAAGGCCGGTATCAGCAAGGCCGCCAAAACGCCTCCTAAAGGAACACCGGTTTGCTTGATGGAAAAAATCAGGTTAAGCCGGTGTTTGGGGGTGTTTTTAATTAAGATTTGCGAGCTGCATGGCGTTATGGGCCCGTAGCCGGCACCAATAAATGCCCCCATTAGCAGCAGGGTGGGTAAGGAAGGTGCCAGCAGGAAAAGCAGCATCCCGATGGCGCAAGAGGCAATGCACAGTATGCTTAAGCGGATGGGCCCGGTAATGGTAAGCAGCATGCCGGTGCAAACGCTCATGGTCATGGCGGTTAGGTAGGCGCAGGCAATATACAGGCCCAGGTGACTGGTGGAAATGTTGAGATCAGCGCTGAGTGCCGGAATTAATACAGGGGGAATCAGTAAGGCCATGGATCCCAGGGACTGGATGGTTAGCGTCAGGGCAAGTACCAGCCAGGCTTTTTTGTTTTCAGTGATTGTGCTCATTTTCTTATTAATATTTTATTTTCAATTTAAAGGTAGGGGGAGGCCAGCCAGATGATTTTGTTTCTGAGCTGTTTGATAAAGCTAATCGATTTTAACGTTTCTCGGGTTACAGGGATAGCCTTTTCAATTTCTCCGTCTATGTGTTGGCCAAGACAGGTGCTGAATGCCCGATCATACACTTCTATATCCACCTCAAAATTCAGGCGTAAGCTGCGGGCATCCCAGTTTGAAGAGCCCACCAGGCTCCAGCCATCGTCTACCGTGAACAGTTTGGAATGATCAAAGGGGCCATTGCTGCGCCAAACGTGGCAACCGCTGTCCAGGACCTGGTTGAGCTGGGCCATCATGGCGCAATTAACCAGGTATAGATTGTTATTGCCAGGAATTAATATATCAACCCGAATTCCCCTGCGTGCGGCCGTATTCAGGGCGCCCAGCAAGACCTGGTCGGGCAGAAAGTAAGGGGACTGGATGCGAATATGTTTTTGTGCCACTGCGCAGGCAGCCTGGATGAGTCGATGCGTGCTGGTAATGTCGTTATCGGGTCCCGAGGTTATGCAACGGGCGGCAATGTCCGATTCGGGTAGGGCTTCTGGGGTAAGTATCCAGTTGGCAGGCATGAGTTTTTCATGGGTGGTAAATGACCAATCATGAAAAAACACCAGCAACAGCTGAAAGACCAGTGGGCCCCGTATTTGAAAATGAACGTCTTTCATGGGGGCGCCCTGGCATATTTCAGAGGTAAAGCTTTCCCTGATATTCATCCCGCCGCTGAAGGCAAGCTGGCCGTCTATGACCAGGATCTTGCGGTGACAACGCAAATTGGAATAGGGGATTTTGAAGGTAAAAAAATGTGCCTCAAACAGCGCGACATCAATACCGGTGTTGTTGAACAGGCTGATAATGGACGGTCTGGAATATTTGGCCCCAATGGCATCAATCAAGACCTTGACAGTGACGCCTCTTTGGCGTGCACGCACCAGGGCCTGTGCAATGCGTTTGCCAATCACATCATTGTCAAAAATATAGCTTTGCATGGCGATGGTTTTGGTGGCGCTGTCAATAGCGGTAATCATGGCCTGATATGCTTCATCTCCCCCCAGCAGTGGGATAATGTTGTTGTTGCTCCAGATGGGAAAGCGGCTTAGCCGGTTGCCCGCTTTTTTCAGGGATTCGAATTGAGCGCCGGATATGTCCGCAATATTGGTGGTTTCCTGGTGTTTGCCGTTTACCTGGTCCTGAAGCAAATATTCTTTGTGTTGCAGGCGCCTACTGCGGTTGATCCGGTTAATGCCTACCAGGAAATACAGGAAAGCACCAAAAAAAGGCGACAGGATAACCACACCTACCCAGGCAATGGCCGCCCGTACATCACGCTTGGTCATTGCCGCATGAATAGCGGCCAACAGGCCCACAATTAAACCTACCCCAAATAATAGATGGGTTTTATATTCAAGCAGGAAGGCCCAAAAAGCGGTCATATTTTCAATAATCCAACAAAAAACAACAAAAACGTACTTTATTGTAAGACGGACTTGCGGAATGCGAAAGGCTTTGCTATAGTTTCATCTTTATGCAGTGGTGACCGTAGCTCAGTTGGTAGAGTCCCGGATTGTGATTCCGGTTGTCGTGGGTTCGAGCCCCATCGGTCACCCCAAAAAAATTACCGCCTTGTGCGGTTTTTTTTCGTCTTTAGCTTTTGTACTTTAGCCGTTTGTAAAACAAACCGCTTGGTGAAATGTAAAGACGCTAGGCAGTACCCCCTTAGGGGTACCTGGAATCATAGGCTACTTTTTGACCGGTGCCAAATAAGTTTGCTGATATAATTTTAATGCCTGGGCTGCAAATGGTGAAAGTTCGCCATACTTGTTTTCCGCTGTGGAGTGTTGCTCAAGATACTCAAGCAGGGGCAAAAACATGCCCGGCTCCCAAAAGGCCACTAAATGCTTCACCATTTTCTTGTTCGCTTCCTCTGGATTGGGCAGCGTTTCGTAGAATTGGGCAATTTGATTGATCATCTTCAACTGGGGCGGCAGCGCTGTTGCTGATTCATTATGCTTATGCGTGTTCATGTGCGCCAGGCTCCGAAGATGTCAAGAAATCATGCTGAATTTTGTCTTCAGTAGACCAGTGGTTTTGCCATTCCGAGGTATAACTTTCAACTTTGCTAATTTGAACGGCTGTTACCTTGTACTCGGGGCAGCTGGTTGCCCAGTCGGCGTTGTCGGTCGTAATGACGTTGGACCCGGAAATAGGATGGTGGAAGGTTGTATAAACCACACCGGGCTGAACACGCGTGGAAACTTTGGCTTTCATCGCAATTTGTCCGACCCGGCTGGTAATCTGGACGATATCGCCCTCTTCAATACCCCGATCCGAGGCATCATGAGGATGGATCTCCAGCAGGTCTTCCTGGTGCCAAGTGGTATTGCTGGTCCGGCGGGTTTGTGCACCCACATTGTATTGGGTAAGAATACGGCCTGTAGTCAGGATAAGAGGGAAGCGTTTATTGGTGCGCTCGTCTGTGGGGATATATTTGGTGAGTACAAAAGTTCCTTTGCCATGCGGGAAACTGTCGATGTGCATAATCGGCGTTCCTTCCGGGTTTTCGGGGTTGCAGGGCCATTGAACACTACCACCCAGTTCCTCGATATGGGCATAGCTGACCGAGGCGAAGGTGGGGGTCAAGCGCGCAATTTCATCCATGATCTCGCTTGGGCTTTCGTATTGCATAGGGTAACCCAGGGCATTGGACAGGGCCTGGGTAATTTCCCAGTCAGCCATGCCTGACTTGGGGCGCATGACTTTCCTGATGCGTGAAATACGGCGTTCGGCATTGGTAAATGTCCCGTCTTTTTCCAGAAAAGAAGCACCGGGTAAAAAAACATGGGCAAATTTGGCAGTTTCGTTCAGGAACAGGTCCTGGACAATCAGGCATTCCAGGTTGGCTAAGGCGGCTTCTACATGCTGCGTATTGGGGTCTGACTGTAAAATGTCCTCTCCCTGGCAATACAGGCCCTTGAATGAACCACTAATGGCTGCATTGAACATGTTGGGAATGCGCAGGCCCGGATTTGCATCAAGCTTGACTTCCCAGGCCTGTTCAAACAGGCTACGGGTTGCCGTATCGGATACGTGGCGATAACCGGGAAATTCGTGGGGAAATGAACCCATGTCACAAGACCCTTGGACGTTATTCTGGCCCCGTAACGGGTTGACGCCAACGCCGCTTAGGCCAATATTACCAGTAATCATAGCCAGATTGGCAATGGCCATGACGGCGGTTGAACCCTGGCTATGTTCGGTTACACCCAGGCCATAATAAATCGCGGCCTTGCCGCCCGTGGCAAACAGGCGTGCTGCCTCACGGATGGTTTGGGCAGAAACCCCGGTTATCGTGGCCGCTGATTCGGGTGAGTTTTCATCAAGCAGGATAAATTCAAGCCACTCTTTGAATGTGTCCGAATCGCATCGCCCGGCGATAAACGCTTTGTTTTGAAGGCCTTCTGAAATGATGGTATGCGCAAAGGCATTAAGCATGGCCACATTGGTGCCGGGTTTCAGTGGCAAATGGTAATCGGCCTTGGCATGTGCCGTGGACACCAAGGAAATGGTTCTTGGATCAATAACAATCAGTTTTGCACCCTGGCGCAAACGTTTCTTCAAGCGCGACCCAAACACCGGATGCGCATCGGTTGGATTGGCGCCCATGACAAGTATCACATCGCTGTCGGCGACGGATTCAAATGTTTGCGTACCCGCAGACTCACCCAGGGTTTGTTTTAAACCAAATCCGGTGGGTGAATGGCAAACCCGGGCACAGGTGTCTATATTGTTATTGCCCAATGCCGCCCGCACGGTTTTTTGTACCAAATAGACTTCTTCATTTGAGCAACGGGATGAAGAGATGGCACCGACCGAGTTTTTTCCATATTTGGCCTGGATGCGTTTTATTTCGCCGGCTGCGTAATTGATGGCCTCTTCCCAGGATACCTTGCGCCAGGGTTCGTTGATTGAGGCACGAATCATTGGGGTGGTAATGCGGTCTGGGTGTGTGGCATATCCCCAGGCAAAGCGGCCCTTGACACAGGCATGACCTTCGTTGGCTTTGCCATTTTTCCAGGGTGTCATTCTAACCAATTCTTCACCTTTAAGCTCTGCCTTAAGGCCGCAGCCAACCCCACAATAAGCACAGGTTGTTATGACCGCATGATTGGGTTGACCCATCGTGATGACACTATTATCCATGAGTGCTCCCGTTGGGCAGGCCGTGACACAGGCGCCACAAGAGACGCAGTCGCTATCTTTGAAGTTGGTGTTTAATCCAGTGCTGATTTGAGACTCAAGCCCTCTACCATCAACTGTTAAGGCAAATGTGCCTTGTGTTTCTTCACAGGATCTGACGCAGCGATTGCAGACAATGCATAAATCGGGGTTAAAGGTAAAGTAGGGGTTTGAATTGTCGGTGGTTTTATTGGCCCGTTTTTTATCGTAGCCATCGAAGCGGACCTGCCTGAGTCCAACTTGGCCAGCAGTGTCCTGCAGTTCGCAATCTCCGTTTGCCGAACAGGTCAGGCAATCCAGCGGGTGTTCTGAAATATACAGCTCCATGACATTGCGGCGCAGGTCGGCAAGGCGCTTGTTTTCTGTTGTCACCACCATGCCTTCCTCAACCAGGGTGGTGCATGAGGCAGGGTATCCCCGGCGTCCCTCTATCTGGACAAGACACAGCCGGCAAGAGCCGAAGGGCTCCAGGGAGTCGGTGGCGCATAATTTTGGGATATTCAGTCCAAGCATTGAGGCAGCGCGCATGATGGAGGTGCCTTCCGGAACCTGAATGGTTTGTCCATCTATTTGAAGGCAGACTTCTTTGAGATGATGGGTGATGGCTGGGGTACCAAAATCCTGGTCGCGCCTGAGAACCGTTTCTAACATTTTTGTCTCCTGGAAACTTGTGTTTTTTATATTTTAAAGTTGTACTTTTTCTTTTATGAAGTCTTGCGGGTATTTGTTGATGGCCGACATGACAGGGTACGGGGCCATGCCACCCAGGGCACATAAAGAACCTGCAATCATGGTGTCACATAACTCTTCCAAGAGCACCATGTTTTCTTGTGTTTGAATGCCTTGGCGGATTTTGACAATGGTTTCCACACCTCGTTTTGATCCAATCCGGCAGGGTGTGCATTTTCCACAGGACTCATGGGCACAGAACGCCATGGCATACTCGGCCATTTCAGCCATATCCGTATTTTCGCTGAAGGCAACAATACCGCCATGACCAACCATAGCGCCAATTTGTGAGTAGGCCTCATAGTCCAGGGGAATGTCCCATTCTTTTTCAGATAAGTAAGCCCCTAGTGGCCCGCCAACCTGGACAGCCTTCAGGGCCAGGCCATCTTCACTGCCACCGCCGTAATCGTAGAGCAATTCTTTCAGGCTAACCCCAAAGGATTTTTCTACCAGGCCGCCGTGCTTGATATTGCCAGCCAGCTGGAAAGCCAGGGTTCCGTACGACTTGCCGCTGCCAAAATTTTTATAAAAATCTGCGCCGTTGGCGAGAATGACAGGAACGGTGGCAAGAGAAACCACGTTGTTGACAACAGTTGGCATGCCCATAAAACCCTTGATGGCAGGCAACGGCGGCTTGTATCTGATCACGCCACGTTTGCCTTCCAGGCTTTCAAGCAGGGCGGTTTCCTCGCCACAGATATAAGCACCGGCCCCTTTTCTGACTTCCAGTTCGAAAGAGCGACCGGAGCCTAAAATGCTGGATCCCAAATAGCGGTGTTCAGTCGCAATGGTGATGGCCTTTTGCAAGGTTTCAATTGCGATGGGATATTCTGAGCGTACATAAATATAGCCTTTGCTGGCATTGACCGCCAGGCCCGCAATGATCATTCCTTCAATTAAGCTAAAAGGATCACCCTCCATGAGCATTCTGTCTGAGAAAGTGCCAGAGTCGCCTTCATCGGCATTGGCAACGATATATTTTTGCTGGCCTTGCGCCTGTCTGACGGTATTCCACTTGATGCCGGTTGGAAAGGCGGCGCCACCACGCCCCCGCAGACCTGATTGCGTAACCATGTTGGTGATGGCTTCATCGTTTAGGGTCAGGGCTTTCAATAAGCCTTGCCAGCCACCATGGTTGGTATAGTCTTGAATGTTTAAGGGGTCAATGATGCCTACGCGCTTGAAGGTTAGCCGTTCCTGGTTTTTAAGGTAAGGAATGTCATCGGTTATGCCTTGTGACAAGGGGTGAGCCTGACCAGAGAGCCATCCGGCGTTGAATAAATCCGGCAGGTCTTCAAGAGTGACCGGGCCATAGCCTATTCGGCCCTGTGGGGTTTCAATTTCAACCAGGGGTTCAAGCCACAACAGGCCTCGGCTGCCATTACGGATAATTTCAACATTAATATTTTGTGTCAGCGCCATTTCCTGAATGGGGGCGACTAATTCGTTGGCACCCATTGCAACAGCTGCTGAGTCCATGGGAATATATATTTTTATCCTTTGCATGTGACCACTCCTTCAATTTTTGCCTTGATCCTGCTTGGGGTGACACGGGCAAGTGGTTGTTGATTAATCATGGCGGCAGGACCTTGGGCGCATAAACCAAGGCAATAGACGGGTTCAACCGTGGCATCGGGCCAATGGGCGTTAAGCAAATGCTTGACTTCTTGTTCTACCTTTTTTGAACCGCGGGCCTGACAGGCTTCAGCCTGGCAAAATTCAATATGAATATCGCCACAGGCTTGCGTCCTGAAGTGTTTGTAAAAACTGATCACCCCAAAGATCTCGGCACTGGAACGATTGATCGCCTGCGCTATGGGGGCGATCAAATCTTCTGGAATATAGCCAAGCTGGTCTTGTACGGCATGCAAGATGGGCAAGAGGTTTCCCTCTTTGTTTTGATGTTCTTCCAGTATTTTGTTTAATAGTTGGCTGTGCGTGTGCCGTGGCTCATGAAGGGTAGCCGGTTGCATGTCTCGTCCTTTGTAAAGCTTAATGTTTTTAAATTCGCATAGGCATTATGCAGTTTATGTTTTTTTGTTTGCCGCCACGATATAAGTATAGTAAATATTTGTGCTTATGATAAGCAAGGTTAATGTTGAGCTACAAGTGATGGATTTTTATATATCGTTGAAAATAACTCACTTGTTTTGAACGCTTGTGGCAGAAAAACGGTTTTTACATGCAGAATATGCCTATTAGTGGATTACTCGCTCCCAAGCAGGAGTGAAGTGACCTCCAAATGTTGGACACCATTCAACTTTTGGAGGTCAGTTCAGAGCGTAGAAGCGAGAATACTAGCTAACCCGCGTTTCCATGCTCCTGCGTGGGGGGTATTTGCCCTATTATTTCTGACCAAAAAGATTACGTAGTTTATACAGGGCATCCAAAGCCTCCCGCGGGCTCATGCTGTCAGGGTCAAGATCGTTAATGGCGTCGCGCAGGGACTGCAGCTCTAGCTGGTCATCGCTGGCCTGGTCATTGGCAGGCGCGGTTTCGGTGAATAAATCCAGTTGCGCTGTGCTGCTGGCCTGGTTTTCCAGCCGTTCCAGTTCACGTTTTGCCTGACGGATAACCGCGCCGGGAATGCCGGCACGTTGTGCTACCTGAATACCATAACTGCGGCTGGCCGGGCCTTCCTGGACTTCATGCAAAAAAACAATACCACCAGGGGATTCGGCTGCTGCCAGATGGACGTTGACGGCGGCGTCGTTTTGCTCGGGCAGGCGCGTAATTTCAAAGTAATGGGTGGCAAACAGGGTAAGCGCCTGGTTGTGTGTTAACAGGCGGCAGGCAATCGACCAAGCCAAAGACAGGCCGTCATAGGTGGAGGTGCCACGCCCGATTTCATCCATCAGCACCAGACTGTGTGGTGTGCTGGCGGCCAGGATCGCGGCGGCTTCGGTCATTTCCATCATGAAGGTGGAACGGCCACCGGCCAGGTCATCGGCAGCGCCAATGCGGGTGAAAATACGGTCTATCGTTCCGATGCGGGCAGACTGTGCCGGTACGAAACTGCCCATGCGGGCCAGTAAAACAATCAGGGCAATTTGTCGCATGTAAGTGGATTTACCCCCCATGTTGGGGCCGGTAATCAGCAACATACGCCGATTGGGGTTCATTTGGCAGCTGTTGGGGGTGAAGCGTTCTATGCTGCGTTCAACCACCGGATGGCGGCCAGCTTCAATCTCAATAATAGGTGCTTCGCACAATTCAGGGGCCACCCAGTCATTGTTGCGTGCATGTTGCGCCAGTGATAAATACACGTCAATTTCAGAAACGGCCTGGGCGCATTGCTGCAGCGCAGGTACGGCCTGTGCCAGTTCTTCCACCAACTGTTCGTAAAGCCATTTTTCCCGGCTTAATGAACGGTCCTTGGCAGAAAGTACCTTGTCTTCCCAGGACTTCAGTTCGGGAGTAATGTAGCGTTCAACATTTTTAAGAGTCTGGCGACGACGGTAATCGGCTGGAACTTTGTCAATCTGGCCTTTGGAGACTTCAAGAAAGAAACCATGTACCCGGTTGTATTCAACCCGCAGGTTGGTAATGCCGGTGCGGGTGCGTTCCCTGGCTTCCAGTTCCAGTAAGTAGGCGCCATTGTCGCTAGCCAAGGTGCGCAGTTCATCAAGTTCGGCATCAAAGCCGGGGGCAATAACGCCACCCTCACGGATAAGCGCTGCCGGTTCTGCATCAATGGCCTGGTGCAGGCGGTAGTGCAGCGCAGGGTCTATGGCCAGGGCTGCAAATAGCGTTTCCATCCGCGGTGTGGAGGCAATGTGCTCGTTTAGTAGTTGGTGTAATTCGGGTAGGCTGGCCAGGGCATCGCGCAGGCTGGCCAGCTCGCGGGGGCGAACTGATTGCAGGGCAATGCGGGTGGCAATGCGTTCAAGGTCAGGAAAAGATTTGAATAACTGGTTGATTTTTTCCAGCACGATGGCCGGATGCAGCGGGCTGTCGGACTTGCCCAGCAGGAATGCCTGAACGCAGGCCTGCCGGGCCGCAACCGGCTCATTGGCGCGTAGCGGGTGATGCAGCCAGCGGCGCAGCAGGCGACTGCCCATGGGGGTTTCGCAGGCATCCAGCAAAGAGAACAGGGTTGGGCTTTCTTCGCCGCTAATAGTTTCGGTAATTTCCAGGTTTTTGCGGGTTACCGGGTCCAGGACCAGGTAATCGCTGGCCTGGTCAACGCTAATGCCTTGCACATGTGACAGCGACTGGGTTTGCGTTCTTTCAGTGTAACGCAGCAGGGCGCCGGCAGCGGTCACCGCCGAAGGCATATCATGAATCCCGAAGCTGGCCAGGGAATCAATGCCAAAATGCTGGCATAACAGGGCATTGGCTTCGTTTTGGTCAAAGTGCCAGTCTGCCGTGGTGCTTAAGGTGCCTTGCCAGCTGGTTTCCGGTTTAAATGAATCGGCATGGACGATTTCTGCCGGGGCGATGCGGTGGATTTCGGAATCCAGCGAGGCAATATCGCATTCAGTTAAACGGAATTCGCCACTGGCCAGGTTCAGCCAGGCCAGGCCATACTTGGGCTGGCGACCTTTATGGGGCAGGTAAATGGCCATTAAAGGACGGTCGGACTTGGACGGCAACAGGGTTTCATCGGTCAGGGTACCGGGCGTGACAATCCGCACGATTTTGCGTTCAACCGGCCCTTTGCTGGTAGCCGGGTCACCAATCTGTTCGCAAATGGCTACCGACTCGCCCATGGCAACCAGACGTGCCAGATATTGTTCCATGGCGTGCATGGGTACACCGGCCATGGGAATGGGCTCGCCATTTGACATGCCGCGCTTGGTCAGGGTCAGGTTTAGCAGGCGTGCCGTTTTAATGGCATCATCGTAGAACATTTCATAAAAATCGCCCATGCGATAAAACAGTAATATCGAGCCGGCTTCTTCTTTGAGGGCAAGGTATTGTTGCATCATGGGGGTGTGGCCGGCAAAACGGCTAGGAACCGCTTCGGCTTTGGAAGAAAGGGACTTTGTGCTCATAGAGAGTTATTGTAGCGGTTAAAACCAGGAAATAAGCAATGAAATGCTCAAGATCGAGAAGACTGTAGACAGGAAAATGCTTTGGGAAACCAGCTGTGAATTGCGCTTATATAGGGTGGCCAGCATGAAAGGTCCCGTGCCGGTTGGCAGGGCGGCCAGCAGGATGGCTGCTTGCTGGTAAACCAGTGGCATATCAAAAACGTAAAACACCAGAAGTGCCGTAAAGGCGGGTAATAGTAACAGTTTCAGGGTAAGCACGGTTACCGTGCCGGTTTGCAAACCCTTATTGGGGGTTTGTGCCAGAAATAGGCCAATGGTTACTAGTGCACACGGGCTTGCCGAAGCACCCAGCAAACGGGTAAATTCCAGTATGGGGGCGGGAATACTTAGAGGGGTTGCCGCCACCAAACCACCCAGAACCGGGGCGGCAATAAGCGGATTTTTAACCAGGGAAAACGCGGTTTTGCGCAGGGTTTCACTGAGTTTGGGTGAAGACTGAATGCCAAACTCAATAAAAATAATAGCCATTGCAAACAGCACACAGGCGGTTAGTATCATGGAAATGATGGCCGGTATCAGACCTTCCGGCCCAAATACAAGAGCGCATAAGGGAAGACCCATATAACCGGTATTGCTGTAGGCGGCGCTTAGGCTGTTAACGCTCCGGTCGGCCAAAGGCGTTGTTTTTTTCTGCCAGACCAAAAACACAAGAAAGACAATCAGCATGGAACCCATGGAGGCACCAATGAAACCCGGCTGGTACAGTTCTTTCCAGGGCGTAGTGGCTATGGCCTGAAACAGCAGCGCAGGCAGGGCTAGCCACACCACGTAAAGATTCAGGTGGTGGGTGGCCTCATGACTGAGTATTTTCTTTTTTGCAGCCAGGTAACCGATCAGGATCAGGGCAAAAATCGGTATTACCGCATTTAATACAGCCGTCAAGCTGAAAATTCCTTTGTTATTTGAAAGCGGTTTCTATAAAGCTGCGTAGTTTACGCGATTGCAGGCGTTCGCGTGGCATTTCCCGCAAAATTTCCAATGCCCGCATGCCAATGTATAAGTGCTGGTTAACCTGGGTGCGGTAAAAATCAGTGGCCATGCCGGGCAGTTTCAGCTCGCCATGCAGGGGTTTGTCTGACACGCACAGCAAGGTGCCATACGGAACCCTGAACCGGAAACCGTTGGCGGCAATGGTGGCTGATTCCATATCCAGCCCAATGGCACGTGATTGTGACAGACGTTGGACCGGCTCATCGTGATCACGCAACTCCCAGTTGCGGTTGTCAATGCTGGCTACAGTGCCGGTGCGCATAATGCGTTTGAGTTCCCAGCCATCCAGGCCCGATACCTGGGCGACGGCCTCTTCAAGGGCAACCTGGACTTCAGCCAGGGGTGGAATGGGTACCCATAAAGGCAGGTCGGCGTCCAGTACGTGATCATCGCGCACATAGCCGTGTGCCAGTACGTAGTCACCCAGTCTTTGGGTGTTGCGCAGGCCTGCGCAGTGACCCAGCATGATCCAGGCAGAGGGGCGCAGTACGGCAATGTGATCGGTAATGGTTTTGGCATTAGAAGGGCCTACACCCATGTTGACCAAGGTAATGCCGTTGCCATCAGGACGTTTAAGGTGATAGGCCGGCATTTGTGGCAGGCGCACCGGTTGACTGTCTGCTTTGGGATTTTGCGTGGCGGTAGTGACCAGGTTGCCTGGCTCAACCAGTTCGCTGTAGCCACTGCTGGGGTCACGCACCAGTTTGCGGGCTTTGTTGCAAAAGGCATCCACATAAAACTGGTAGTTGGTAAACAGCACAAAACCTTGAAAGTGTTCTGGGGCCGTTGCCGTATAGTGTTGCAGGCGGTGCAGGGAGTAATCAATGCGCGGAGCGGTAAAGGGCGCCAGTGGCGCCGGGGTGTTGGCTTCGGTTTTAAGGGTGCCATTGACAATGGCATCATCCATGACCGCCAGGTCAGGCACATCAAAATAGTTGCGCAGGGTCAGGGTGTTGGTATTACCATATACCCCTTCCACATACTGGCTGCCGGTAAAGGCAAAGTGAAGTGGAATAGGCGTCTTGGATTCTCCAATTTCAACCGCGAGTCCGTGGTTTTTAATTAGCAGGCTGATTTGTTCCAGCAAATACGATTTATATAGCTCAGGTTGGGTAATGGTGGTGGAGTAAATGCCTGGCTCGGTGGCGTAGCCGTAAGAAAGACGGGAGTCAACTTCCTTGTGATCGGTAACGCGTAGACGAATGGCCGGGTAAAATGCCCGAACGCTATATTCGGGCGGGGTTTCGTTATTGATGAAATGTGTAAATGCCGTGCGAATAAACCGGGTGTTACGTTGATAAATAAATACCAGCTGCTCATAAGCCTTTTCAGCATTGTCGAAGGCGGTAAAAGCAATATGCTCCGGGGTAGAGATTGCCTTGGGAGAAAGATGAGTATGTGTCATTGCAGTAACGGTTGTATTTTGTTATTGGAATTCAAGGAATCAAGGGATTTTTCTTTCCAGACAGTATAGCGACATATTATGACAATGACAGCATGCCCATTATTTTTTGCTGGCATGTTTAATGATATTGGTGCAAACACCGCGCATCATGTCCACTTCTTCCTGGCTCATGTGAATGCGGGTAAACAGGTAGCGCATGCGGGGCATGAGTTTTTTCGGGTGTGCGGGGTTCAGGAAATCAATGGCGATCAGGGCCTGTTCCCAGTGTTTAACCAGGGCTTCCACTTTTTCACTGGGGGCATACGCTGCTTCAGGCGGGATGTCGCTGGCCGGTGTGGTAGTGGAATTGTTTTCCATCAGGGCATAACGCAGTTCCCAGGCGGCCAACTGCAGTGCCTGGGATACATTCAGGGAGCTGTAGGCCGGGTTGGCCGGAATGTGACAGATTCGGTGGCAACGACTGATTTCATCATTCTCAAGACCGGTTCTTTCTGTACCTAGTACCACCGCCACGCGGTTTTCGGGGGCGCTGGCCAAATGAATGGCACTTAATTGGGCGCTTTGGCGTATGTCCAGGGCTGGCGGACCCATATCCCGGGTGCGCGAGGTAAGCGCAAATGACAGCGTGACCGGTGCCAGGGCTTCATCCAGGGTTGAAACAATGTGGGCGTTGTGCAGGACATCGGTAGCGCCACTGGACAGGGCAATCGCTTCAGGGTTGTTTTTGATGTCCGGGTCTTTGGGAGACACCAGTACCAGCTCTTCAAAGCCCATGGTTTTGATGGCCCTGGCGGCAGCGCCGACATTGCCAGGATGGCTGGGCGCCACCATGATGAAACGGGTATGGGCAAAGCTGGAAAGCATGATATTCCTTTAAAAACCATATATTCTAGTGAAAAACGGGTGTTTGGCTAGAACTTGAGGCGGTTGTCATTTAAAATGCCTATTTTACCCAACTCGATTAAAACAGAACAAATATGCATCCAATGCTCACCATTGCCATCAAGGCAGCAAGACGTGCCGGCGCAATCATCAATCGCGGCAGTCTTGATATTGATAAAATTCAAATCGCCCGTAAAGGCCATAATGATTATGTGACTGATATTGATCACGCTGCAGAAGAGGCGATTATTGATGTGTTGCGCGATGCTTACCCTGATCACGCCTTCCTGGGGGAAGAGTCCGGTTTTGTATCCGCACAAGATGGCGACGCGAGTGCCGCTCCCGAATATCAATGGATTATTGATCCGCTTGATGGCACCAAAAATTTCATACATGGCTTGCCCAATTATGCGGTTTCCATTGCCTTGGCGCATCGTGGCGTCATTACACAAGCCGTTATTTATGATCCGGCCCGCAATGAAATGTTTACCTCTACCCGTGGTGGTGGCGCTTTCCTTAACGACCGTCGTGTCCGTGTTGCCAACCGTACCCGTTTTTCCGACGCCATGCTGGCTGGCCGCTTCCCTTCCGTGACCAGTTCCAATCGCAAAGGGGCCGAGCGTTTTTATCCCTTGATTGATGAAAGCTCGGGTTTTCGTCGTTTGGGTGCCACGGTGCTTGAATTGGCCTATGTGGCTTGCGGGCGTCTTGACGGTTTCTGCGGTGTTAACCTGAAACCCTGGGATATTGCGGCAGGTAGCTTGCTGGTTCTAGAGGCCGGTGGCCTGATTGGTGACTTTGAAGGAGAGCAAACCTGGATGAAAACCGGCAATTTGCTGGCAGGTGGCCCCAAAGTATTTACTCAAATGATTGCTGCTTTGCAAGAATAACGCCAAGAAAACCTGAATGGAACAGTTTATTTATTTACTGAAGGCGGCCTTCCTGGGAGTGGTGGAAGGCCTGACCGAGTTTTTGCCTATTTCAAGTACGGCGCATTTGTTAATTCTTGGCGACTGGATCAATTTTGATTCGGGTGACTTCAAGGTTTATGAGATTGTCATTCAGCTGGGTTCCATTCTGGCGGTTATGTGGATTTTCAGGTATCGCCTGTGGCAGGTCATACGGGGTACTTTTACCGGTGACCGCACCGAGTTGCTGTTTACACGTAACCTGATTCTTGCTTTTTTGCCCGCTGCTGTTATTGGTCTTATTCTTATTAAGCAAATTAGCCAGTTGCTTGATGGCAAGTTCATTATTTATGCCTTTACGCTGGTATTGGGCGGCATTCTTATGTTGTGGGTTGAGCGCCGCCCCGATATGGCCAAGCATGCTCCCGCCGACTCTGATGTCCAAAGTGCCAAAGTGCAACGCCTGGAAGACATTACCTGGAAACAGGCGCTAGTAGTGGGTTTTGCTCAGTGCCTGGCCATGATTCCCGGTACGTCTCGTTCAGGGGCAACTATTATTGCTGGTATGATGGCAGGCATACACCGCAGAACCGCCACCGAGTTTTCTTTCTTTCTGGCCATGCCAACCATGCTGGGGGCAACGGTCTTAAGCCTGTATAAGTATGGTGGTGAGCTTAGCGACAGCAATATGCTGGCGGTGGTGATTGGTTTTATTACGGCTTTTATCAGCGCCCTGTTTCTGGTTCGGGCTTTGCTCAAGTTTATCGCCAACTACTCATATCGGCCGTTTGGCTGGTACCGGATTGTATTCGGCCTGATTGTGGGCATGTGGGTGTGGTCGGCAGCAGCATAAACTCCCGAGTTTCTTCTGGTTCTCACGCTTTTGCGTGAGAACCAGAAAATAAGGGCGATTATTTGTTCAGCTTGTACTGGTTATCCAGATTGAACTCGCGCAGGATTTCTTCGGTGTGCTGGCCCAGTAATGGTGGAGCCATGCGGTACTGAATCGGCGTGGCCGAGTAATTAATGGGATTCGCTGTCGTTGGCGCCACACCGGCCACCGGATGCTCAACGGTTTTCCAGATACCCCTTGCCTTGACCTGAGGCATTTCAAATACCTGGTTGATGGTATTGATAGGGCCGCAAGGAACGCCAGCCGCATTGAGCTTGGCCAGCCAGTTGTCACGAGTGTCGGTGCGCATGATCTGTTCCAGAATGGCGATCAGCGCATTGCGGTTTTTCAGGCGACTGCTGTTGGTGATGTAAGCAGGATCTTGAGCCAGCTCTGGTCTGCCAATGGCATTGCAGTAGGACACAAATTGCCTGTCGTTGCCAACGGCAACAATCAGGTGGCCGTCATTAGAGGCAAAAACCTGATAGGGCACAACGTTCTGGTGAGCATTACCGGCCCGTTTGGGCGCAACACCCGAAGTCATGTAATTCAGGTTCTGGTTGGCCAGCATGGCAATATGGCAGTCTAGCAAGGCAACATCAATGTGCTGGCCAAGGCCGCTTTTGTTGCGTTCTTGCAGGGCACCCAGGATACCAATAGTGGCATACATGCCGGTCATGAGGTCGGTTACCGCAACCCCCGCTTTTTGCGGGCCACCACCTGGCAAGTCGTCGCGTTCGCCGGTAATGCTCATCAGGCCGCCCATACCCTGGATGATGAAATCATAGCCGGGGTTTTTAGCCATTGGACCAGTTTGTCCAAAGCCGGTAATGGAACAGTAGATGAGTTTGGGGTTGATTTCCTTGATACTGTCGTAATCAAGGCCGTATTTTTTCAGGCCACCTACCTTGAAGTTTTCAACCAGGATATCGCATGATTTGGCCAGTTCACGAACCAGATTGCTGCCTTCTTCACTGGCAATATCTATGGCGATAGAGCGCTTGTTGCGGTTGGCGCTTAAATAGTAGGCCGCTTCACTGGTGTCGTTGCCTTGCGCATCTTTCAGGTATGGAGGCCCCCAGGCACGGGTATCATCCCCCGTTTCGGGGCGTTCCACCTTGATGATATCGGCACCCAGGTCGGCCAGGTTTTGCGAGCACCAGGGGCCTGCCAGCACACGCGACAGGTCAAGCACCTTGATGCCTTCTAATGGTAATCCACGTTTAGTCATTTATTTAATCTCGGCAAAGCCATTGCTTAATACAATAATATTTCGTTCTTTGACTTTAGCCTGAAACTGGATTTCGTGTTCATTGCGTTTCCACATTTCACATACCAGTGTTTCACCCGGATAAACGGGCGCTGAAAAACGGGTATCAAAACGAACCAGACGCGCAGGATCATAGTCGCAGAAGGACTTCATGATAGCATGAGCCGCTACGCCATAGGTGCACAGGCCGTGCAAAATGGGTTGCGGATAACCTGCGGCACTGGCTACGGCCGGGTCGATATGCAGTGGATTCGGGTCGGCATTGAGACGGTACAAGATGGCGGCCTGTGGCAGGATGGGTAATTCACATACCAGATCAGGCGCTGTTTCAGGAACCTTGGGTAGGGCTGGGGGCGCTTCATCACTAATACCAAAGCCACCATCTGCCCGGCAGAAAGTGGTTTGTTCGATCGTGGCCAGCAGGGTGCCGCTTTCATCATAAAGCTTGCGTTCTGTAATCACTAGGGCGCCTTTATCTGCACCTTTGTCAATCACGTGAGAAACCCTGATTTTACCGGTTAGCTTGCCGCTGGCGGGCAGTGGCTGATGAATCGTGGTTCGTTGTTCACCATGTACCAGTTTTACCCAGGTAATTCCGGCTGCCGGATCTTGCATCCAGAATCCGGGGTAGCCCAGTACCACTGCCATGGTGGGGAAAGCCTTGATGTTTTTTTCGTAAACGAATTGAAGCTGGTTTTCATCCAGGGGGTCTTGCCCCAGGCCAATCCCCAGTGCGTAGAGGATACTGTCTTTAACGGTGTATTCTTGTACAACGTCGGGAAAAGTCCAGTTTTTTATAAGGTTATAGTCTAAAGGCATCATTGTCTCCTTGTTAATCAACGGGAAATGAACAAGCCGCCACTTAAAAGAAGCGGCGGTGTTTCGTTAATTAAAAAACAGTTAGTTAAATAGGATCCCAGTTGATGACTTCAGGAGAGCGTTCTAGCTTGAAGAAGCTGCCTTTCAGTGCAGGTGCGGCCACTTCGGCAATCAGTTCGGGGGTCCAGCCGGTAGACATGTGGACGGAACGGATAGGACGAGGCTGGCTGAACAACATGATTTCATTGGCACGTACACCAAAGATCTGGCCGGTTACTTCAGAAGCGGCGTCACTGCCAAGATAAACGGCCATTGGGGCAATTTTGTTGGCTTCCATTTTTTGCAGTTTTGCAACGCGTGCTTTTTCTTCGGGTGTTTCGGCTGGAATGGAGCTAGTCATGCGGCTCCAGGCAAACGGAGCAATACAGTTTGAGCGCACGTTATAGCGGGACATGTCAAGGGCAATGGACTTGGACAGGCCAACAATTCCCATTTTGGCGGCAGAGTAGTTGGACTGGCCAAAGTTGCCGATCAGGCCGGAAGTAGATGTCATGTGCACGAAAGCGCCGGACTCCTGTTCACGGAAGTAAGGCGCCGCGGCGCGGCTGACAAAGAATGAGCCATGCAGGTGAACATCAATCACCTGGCGCCATTCTTCTTCGCTCATTTTGTGGAACAGGCGGTCACGCAGGTTACCGGCGTTATTAACAATGATGTCAATTTTGCCGAAGTTGTCAATCGCGGTCTGGATGATATTATTGGCACCTTCGTAGCTGGCAACGCTGTCCAGATTGGGCACAGCCTGGCCGCCGGCCTTGATGATTTCATCGGCAACCATTTTTGCAGGGCCGTCGCCACCGCCTTCACCGGTCAGGGAAACGCCAATGTCATTCACGACAACTTTGGCACCCGCTTTTGCGTAAGCCAGGGCAATATCACGACCAATACCGCCACCTGCACCGGTTACAACAACAACTTTTCCTTCTGCAATTCCGCTCATTTTTGATCTCCGAGGTTTTTTTAGGATATAAATAAGAGTTCAACCATAAAAACACGATGTTTTTAGGGTCTACACGTATGGTTGGAGTATAGTAGGCCATAAAATGAATTTTACTTATTCATATTTTTTAACTACCCCCTTTCAATTTATTTAAGATGCGCTACGATTTAACGGATTTAAAATTATTTATTAATATTGGTGAGACATCGAATCTGACTCGCGCTGCCGAAAAAACCTTTCTCTCTTTACCGGCGGCCAGTGCTCGAATTAAGAATCTTGAAGAATCGCTGAAGGTGCGCTTGTTGATCCGTCAGGTTACCGGGGTAAAAATGACACCCGCTGGCGAGATCCTGCTTAAGTATGCAAAAGAGGTTTTTCAGCAGTTGGAGTGTCTGCATTCCGACTTGCAACCTTTTTCAACCGGTATCAAAGGCAAGCTAAGAGTTCTTGCCAACATGACCGCCACCCATTCTTTTCTTTCTGAAGCCCTTTCTTCTTTCCTGCTAGAGAATCCTGATGTGGATATCGAGCTGGAAGAAAAACTGACCAAAGACATTGTTTCAGCCATTCGGGCCGGATCTGCCGACCTGGGTATTGCGTCTGGCAACATCAATCTGGATGGTTTGGATATTGTTCCCCTTTTTAAGGACGAACTGGTGGTTATTACCGATCTTGACCATGAGTTAAAGGATGTTGAAGAAATCCGCTTTGAGGATTTGATCGAGAAATATCAGTTTGTCGGGATTCATCCAGAAAGTGTCATCCAGTCATTCCTGGAGGAAAAAGCGTACAAACTGGGCAAGCGTATTCACCAGCGTGTGTATGTGGGTAGTTTTGAAACGGTCTGCCGCATGGTTGATGCCAAGATTGGCCTGGCAATCGTACCTATAGAGTGTGCCCGTAATTATAGCAAGCCAGAGCGGTTGAATATGGTGCGCATCAGCAATGATTGGGCCAATCGCGAACGCTTCATCTGTCGTCCGGGTGGCAAGGATATTCCTGCCTTTGCCGAGAAATTCATTGAACATGTGATGAAAATTGCCGGTAACATCAAGCGGCAATAAGCGTGGCTTTCAATTTAATGAGGGATGCCTTTCAAAAAGAAAACTATTAAAAAAATGAATAAACGGCATAATTAAAAGTTAAGTATATAAAGGAGACGTTAATGATGTCAGTTTTATTCAAATATCGCAGGGCAGTAATTAAAACATGTGCAGCCGTGCTGGTATCGGGTTTGCCTTTGGGTGCCAGTTGGGCTGAGGCCGGCAAATGGCCAGAGCAGGCGGTTAATTTTGTGGTGCCATTTGCACCAGGCGGCCCGGTTGATACGGCTGCCCGCATTGTGACTGCGCCTTTGAATGATAAATGGAAGCAACCCATTGTGATTGATAACAAGGCCGGTGCGGGTGGCATTGTGGGTGCCCGATATTCAGCCAAGGCCAAACCCGATGGTTATAACTATTTCTTTACCGCCATCCATCATGCGATTTTGCCCAGCATGAACGACAATCTGGGTTACGATGCCCAGAAAGATTTTGAACCCGTTGGGGGTGTTGCCCGTTTTCCGTTAATTCTGGTGGCCCATCCTTCGCTTAATGTGAAGTCAGTCCAAGAGCTGATTGACTTGGCCAAAGAAAAACCCAATACCATTTCTTACAGTTCATCGGGCACGGGTGGTGGCACGCACCTGGCTGGCGAGCTGTTTGCCAGTATGGCGGGTGTCCAGTTGCAGCATATTCCTTACAAAGGCAGTGCACCTGCGGTACAGGATCTGGTGGGTGGGCAGGTACAGCTCATGTTTGCCGATGCCACTTCTGCCTTGCCGTTTATTAAATCCGGTAAGGTGATCCCGTTGGGTGTGGGTAATAAAGAGCGTTCTGCCTTGTCGCCCGATGTGCCCACCATCGCTGAATCCGGTTTGCCGGGCTACGAGGCTTATTCCTGGAGCGGCTTGTTTGCGCCCAAAGGCACACCGGCTGATGTCATTGAAAAACTGAATGCAGACTTGAACGAAAGCCTGAATACGCCTGCAATCATTGAAAAAATGAATGGTTCCGGTTCTGAGCCTATGCCTACGACTCCTGAAGAGTTTGGTCAGTTCCTGGATGTGGAAATCAAGAAATGGCGCGATACGATCCAGAAGGCAAATATTAAAGTTCAGGGTTGAAATTTGAGTTTTGGTACCTGACACAAAAAAATCCGGCTATATGGCCGGATTTTTTTGTGTGGAGCAGGTTCGCCGGATTATTGGTTTGGCTTGATACCCGCTTTCTCAATCACCGCTTCCCAAAGCTTATATTCACGGTCAACCTTGGCTTTCAGGTCGGTGCCGTTGCTGAAGGTTCTGGTGTAACCACCGGTTTCCATCAGTTTGTCGAACTCGGGATTTTGGTCGATGTTTTGCAAGGCCACTTCAAGACGTTTAGTAATGTTTTCTGGCAAACCGGCAGGACCTACCAGGGCATACCAGCCGGTCACGGCGTAGTCTTCAATACCGGCTTCAATCATGGTGGGAACATCAGGCAATGCCTTGTTGCGGGTAGCTGATGTGACGGCCAGGGGGCGTACCTTATCGCCTTTAATGTAAGAAATAGCCGTGCCGCTAATGTCAAACATGAAAGAAATCTTGCCGCTCATCACATCAACCATGGCAGGTGCATTGCCACGATAAGGCACGTGCAGCATTTCCGTGTCCGTTTTTTGCTTCATTAATTCGGCAGATAGCTGGTTGGAAGAACCAATACCGGCAGAGCCGAAAGAAATGGCGTTGGGGTTGGCCTTGGCGTATTCAACCAGTTCTTTGACTGACTTGATAGGCAGGTCTTTGTTGGCGACCAGTACGTTGGTGTAGTCAACAATATTGCCAATATAGGTGAAGTCTTTGTCAAGATTGATATTGGCTGATTTCTGGATATGCGGTGTGATGGTGGGGGTAGGGCTGGCAATAAAATACAGGGTATAGCCATCGGGTTTGGAACGAATGACGTTTTCTGCGGCAATCATGCCACTGGCACCGGTTTTGTTTTCAATAACGACCGATTGCTTGAGTTCATCGGACAGGAATTTCGCAAAGGAACGGGCAGCGGTATCAACCGGTCCACCTGCAGCATAGCCAACCAGCAGTTTTACGGGACGATCCGGCCATTCTGCCGCAACGGCAGACATTGAGGCGGACAGTGCAGTGAGGGTAGTTGCAGCCACTAATAGTTTCTTGACTAACATTGGGTCTCCAATAAATAACATCTTAAAATAAATACCTAAAGATGATTTAGAATTAAAGTTTTTAATATGCCATCATTCTTATTGAATTTTGGCGCCTGATTTTTCAACAGCCACTTTCCATTTCTGGATTTCGCTGCTGATATGTTGTTTGAATTCGTCCGGTGTGGAACCTGCGATTTCGTAGCCGTAGCTGTTAAGCTGTTTTTTGATTTCCGGATCATTGGCCGCATCAACAAATGCCTTATTCAGTTTCTGGACAATGGCATCGGGTGTTTTGGCTGGGGCAATAATTCCGTACCAGCCGTCAACCGTAAAGTCAGGAAGACCCGATTCGCTAACGGTAGGGACATCGGGTAAGACGCTTGAACGGTTCTTTCCGGTTACGGCCAGGCCTTTGAGCTTGCCACCTTTGACGTGCGGCATGGAGGTGGAAATGCTGTCAAACATCAGTGAGACTTCTCCGCCCAATAAAGCAACGACTGCCGGGCCGCTGCCCTTGTAAGGGATATGAATCATATCGGTATTGGTGGCTGCCTTGAACAATTCTGCGGCCAGGTGGCTGGTATTGCCATTGCCTGCCGAGGCAAAAGTAAGGGCACCCGGATTCTTTTTGGCGTAGTCGATGAGTTCACTGATGTTGTTGGCTGGCGTCTTGTGCGGGGCTGTAACCAGCATGGGCAAGGTGGCCAGTAGTGATACGGGTGCAAAATCCTGTTCGGTGTTGTAAGGCAATGAGGCGTACATGCTGGGATTAATGGCGTGCGCTGCCAGTACCATCAGGACAGTGTAACCATCAGGCTTTGACCTTGCCAATTGGGAAGTGGCAATACTGCCGCCTGCACCCGGCTTGTACTCGATCACAATGGGCTGGTCCAATGCTTTTTGCATTTGCGCGGCAACCGGGCGAGCCAGCATGTCTGCACTGCCACCTGGTGGGTAAGGAATAAGTAAAGTGATTGGCTGATTTGGGAAAGAGTCGGTTTGCGCTTGGGCAACCGTCAATCCGCCACATAACAACATAGCTCCCATGCCAGTCAGCAGTTTTGCCATTATTTTATTTGATGAATTCATTTTATGTCTCCTCGCTATTGTTTGTTGGAACCGCTTAGTTTTTATAATAAGGCTGCTGGTTCTCGTCCAGGACGATTTTTTTGGGCGGAGACTCCGCTACCAGCTTGCCTTCGGTTTTTGCCTGTAGCTCCTCAAGGCTTAAACCGTCTACCATGGCATGCACATGAAAGGCATTGTCCTTGACTTCAATGACAGCCAAGTCTGTATAGACCCAATCAACCACCCCGATACCGGTAAGCGGATAAGTGCAGGTATTAAGCAATTTTGGCTTGCCGTCCCGGGTGGTGTGGTCCAGCATGACAATCACGTTTTTGGCACCAACCGCCAGGTCCATGGCGCCACCAATGGCTGCGATGGCATCAGGGGCATCGGTAATCCAGTTGGCCAGGTCTCCGTTCACGGCCACCTGAAAACCACCCAGGATAGAATAGTCCAGGTGGCCGCCACGCATCATGGCAAACGAGTTGGTATGTTCGGTAATAGAAGCACCATCCAGCAAAATAATGGGAGTACGGCTGGCATTGATAATGTCATAATCAATTTCATGATCAATGGCCGTACGACCCATGCCTAAAATGCCGTTCTCGCTGTGAAGAATAATTTCCCTGTCTTCAGGAAGGTAATCGGCAACCAGGGTAGGCATGCCAATGCCCAGATTAACGTAGGCGCCATCGGGCAGGGTTTGGGCAACAAGTTTGGCAATCTGGGCCCGGTTCAATGAAGTAATACTAGACATTGCCAGCTCCTGCCAGAACAATTGATTTGACAAAAATACCCGGTGTCATGACGTGCTCGGGGTGCAGTTCACCCAGTTCTACAATCCTGTCAACCTGGGCAATCGTGTTTTTGGCTGCCGTACTCATAACCGGGTTGAAGTTGCGGGCGGCCCAGCGATAGGTCAGGTTCCCCCAGCGATCCCCCAAATGGGCTTTGATCAGGGCGAAATCACCGTGCAGGGGTTGTTCAAGAATATAGCCAATACCGTCGACAACACGCTGTTCTTTACCTTCTGCAACACGGGTGCCATAGCCAGTTGGCGTAAAGAAGGGTCCCAGGCCGGCACCGGCAGCCCGCAGGCGTTCGGCCAGTGTGCCCTGGGGCATGCATTCAAGCTCTACTTTGCCGGCACGGTAGGCGTCGGCAAAGACATCAGACAAGGGCGGGCGTGGGTGCGAACAGATGATTTTTCGAACCTGACCGTTTTTAATCAGGCCGGCAATGCCGTTCTCACGGGTGCCCGCATTGTTGCTGATAATAGTCAGGTCTTTGGTGCCCAGTTTTTGCAGGCTTTCCAATAACTCGAAAGGAATGCCGGCATCCCCAAAACCGCCAACGATGACGGATGCACCGTTGGGGATTTGTTCCAGCGCTTCAAGATGGGATGAAACGATTTTATTGATCATACTACTTGTTAGTCCATTTTCAGATTGGCAGCTTTGACGGTATCGGCCCACAAGGCTTGCTGATCTTCAATATATTTAGTGAATTCCGCGGGTGTGTTGCCGCCCGCCTGTCCACCCATGCCGGCAAAACGGGTTTTCACGTCTTCACTTTCCAGGGCAGCCTTGGCCGCTTTATGGAGTTTGTTAACCACTTCATCGGGTGTACCGGCCGGTGCCAGCAGGCCAAACCAGGCAGTCACAACCATGTTGTCAATACCGGCTTCTTTCATGGTGGGCACGTTGGGCAGTTCTGCAACACGGGTATCGCTGGTAACCGCCAGTGCCTTGAATTTGCCAGACTGTATGGAAGGCAGTGAGCTGGGCAGGTTGTCAATCATGAAGGTGTATTGATTGCCAAGCAGGGCACTAACGGCAGGACCAGCCCCTTTATAGGGAATATGCTCGGCATTCAGGTTGGTCCGTTGCAGGAACATTTCTGCCGACATGTGTGGAGACTGGCCTTTGCCAGACGAACCAAAGGTTTGATGCTGCTTGTTATCTGAAACGTATTTGATCAGCTCGGCAACCGAATTGACCGGTGTTTCTGCATTTACAACCAGAACATTAGGCACGGAAATAACCAGGGTGATGGGTGCAAAATCTTCTTTTTTGTATGGAAGCGAGTCGTACAGACTGTAGTTAATGGCATTGGGACCAATGTTACCCATGATCAGGGTGTAGCCATCGGGTTTGGCGCGAACCAGTGCCTGGGTACCGATAATGCCAGCGGCACCCGCCTTGTTTTCAACCACAACGGTTTTACCCAGCTCTTTGCCCATTTTTTCACTGATGATGCGGGTCGCAATATCTGTGGTTCCACCGGGAGCGGCGGGCACAATAATAGTGATATTTTGCTCTGGCCATTCTGCCATGGCAGAAGTGCTGAACAAAATGCCAAGCGAAAGGGCCAGTGCTGATTTAATACGTTTCATGAGGAGTCTCCAATCTTGGTGTTATTTGCCTGCCGGCTATTGTTAAAACGTTTAAAAAGGGCCGGCAGGGTAAATTAAAGTGTTTCGGCCGTACCCAGAATAGCGGTAGACTGGCTTGATAGCGTGCCGCCATTACCATGAACAACCGCCAGTTGGGCGCCGTTCACCTGACGTTCACCGCAGCTGCCACGTAATTGACGTACCGCTTCGATCAGGATGAAAATGCCGTACATGCCGGGGTGAACGCACGACAGGCCACCGCCATTGGTGTTAACCGGCAAGATGCCACCCGGGGCAATATTGCCATTGCTCACGAATGCACCGCCTTCACCTTTTTTACAGAAACCAAGGTCTTCCAGGAACAGGATGGTGTTAATCGTGAAGGCGTCATAGACCTCAACCACGTCAATGTCTGCAGGCTTTACCTGAGCCATTTCAAAGGCGATTTTGCCTGATTGTTGTGCGGCAGTAACGGTCAAATCATGCATGGAGGAAATCTGGCGATTCCAGCAGGCAGTAGAGTTGCCCAAAACATAGACCGGTTTTTGCTTCATGTTTTTGGCACGATCGGCACGCACCAGCACAAATGCGCCGGCACCATCGGTAACCAGGCAACAGTCACGAACAGTCAAGGGGTCGGAAACCATTTTTGAAGACAGGACGTCTTCAATGGAAAGCGGATCACGCATAGTGGCTTCCGGGTTCAGTTGTGCCCATTTGCGTGCGGCAACGGCAACTTCAGCCAGGTTTTCACGGGTGGTGCCGTATTGATGCATGTGACGTGCGGCAGCCAGGGCGTATGAGCTAAGCGGACTTAGCGGGTTGTACGGATTTTCGTAAGGCTGCGGATCCATTTGCTTGCGCATATTGCCAATTGCACTGCGGCTAAGCGTAGAGGTGCGTTGTGTGCTGCCATAGCAAACCAGTACGGCATTGCATTGACCTGATTCCAGTGCCTGAATGGCGGGCATCAGGTGGGCAACAAAACTGGAACCACCAATCATGGTGCTATCAATAAAAGTGGGACGAATGCCCAGGTGTTCTATAACTGGCATGACCCACATGGTGGAAGCCACACTGGCGGTGGCAATACCATCAATATCCTGCATGGTTAAACCTGCATCATCAACAGCACGTTTGGCTGCCTGGATCAGGATTTCCATTTCGGTATAACCGGTTGCCATGCCTATGCCTGCCTGGCCTACACCTACAACAGCGGCAGCACCCCTTAGTTTTTTGTCAATCATTCTTATGCTCCTGCAGGTGTGAAAATTACGATGTTCTGGTCGGCGGACTGGCGAATGCCTGCCTGTACTTTTTGTCCAATTTTGACGGCGTCGGGCTCAATGCCTTCCACGTGCCCCATCATGCGTGGGCCTTCGTCCAGATCAATCAGGGCAACGTTATAGTCACCACCGGCTTCAGGTTTTCTGCGTACAACGGTGGTTGAATAAACGGTTCCCTTGCCTGAAGGGGCGTACCATTCAAGCTCATCCGAGCCGCAGTGCGGGCAGACCATGCGTGGAAAGAAAATGCTTTTGCTGCAGTCATTGCAGCGCTGGATCAGGAAGTTTCCCTGTGCAAGTTGATCGTGGTAATGCTTTTCGGCACCCACGCTTAGTGATTTATTTTGCGTCATGAAAATTCTCGTAAAGTGATAATAACGTGTCTATATTGGGCTACAGTATTCCTTCATATGAAATTTAAGACAATCTTGATTTTATGAAGCCTGCCTTAAGGCTGATTTAATTATGGTTTCTACTAATACGATTGGGTGCCAGTACGTTTTTCGGTTCAGCCTTGCTTGAATGGGGGGTTCCAAAAATGTAAATTGTGAAACCTTATTTTTTGTAGTGTCATAGCATGAATTAAAAAACGGAGGACATCATGGATCTGAATTTAACGCAGGAAGATATTGCATTTCGGGAAGAGGTCAGGCAGTTTGTGGCAAACGCCTTGCCCCAGGATATTAAAGATAAGGTGTTTAAACACCAAAGACTGGATAACAATGATTACATCCGCTGGCATCGTGCGCTGGATGATCATGGCTGGGGTGCGCCCAGCTGGCCGGTTGAGTTCGGAGGTACCGGTTGGAACGCATTGCAAAAACTGATTTTTGAAATTGAAAGCTTTAAGGGTGGCGCTCCCCGTTTGTTGCCATTTGGCCTAAGCATGATTGGCCCTGTATTAATGAAATACGCCAGTCCTGAAATGCAGCAGCGCTTTTTGCCCCGCATGTTAAGAATTGAAGACTGGTGGTGCCAGGGATATTCGGAGCCGGGTTCAGGTTCAGACCTGGCCTCACTGAAAACCCGTGCCGAGAAAACTCCCGAAGGGTATGTGGTTAACGGACAAAAAACCTGGACGACGCTTGGCCAGTACGCCGACTGGATGTTCTGTCTGGTACGTACCGACCCGGATGCCAAGCCCCAGCGTGGTATTTCCATGTTGCTGATTGATATGCGCCAGCCCGGTGTGACCGTGCGCCCAATTAAAACACTGGATGGTGGGCATGACGTGAATGAGGTGTGGCTGGAAGATGTCAAAGTCCCTTATGAAAACCTGGTGGGTAATGAAAACGAAGGCTGGACCTATGCCAAGTATTTGTTGGGTCACGAGCGTACAGGTATTGCCGGGATCGGTCTTTGTTATCGCGAGTTGCAGATTCTCAAAAACCTGGCGGCCGAGGTGCAATGGAATGGCAAGCCGGCCAACCAGGATGTTCGCATGAAAGACCAGATATCCCTGATCGAGGCAGATATTCTTTCCCTTGAAATGATGTTGCTGCGGGTGGCCGCAGACAGTACGCAAGGGCCCGGTCCACAGGCATCAGTCCTGAAAATCCGCGGTTCGGAAATCCAGCAGGATCTGGCTCGCCTGCAACTTGAGGTAATGGGTCTGAACAGCTGGCCTTATAGTCCATCATGGCTGGAAGCCGGAGAGGATGTTTTTGGTCCTGGCCACCCGTTTGCGGCAGCTGCATCGGCCAACTATTTCGATATGCGTAAAACCACCATTTATGGTGGCACGACAGAAGTTCAGAAATCCATTATTGCCAAGCAGATTCTGGATGTGTGAGCACTTGTGGAACGTAAAACAAAGAACTAAGGGATATTGGAGAAAATAATGGATTTTGCATATAGTCAAGAACAGCAAATGCTGGCCGAAAGCCTGGGCAGGGTAGTCAAAGAAGACTGGAGTTTTGAAAAACGGCGCCAGCGCCAGCAGAACAATGAACTGGATAGCAATAGCTGGAACACTCTGGCCGAACTGGGCGTGCTGGGCTTGAGCGTGCCGACCGAGTATGACGGTTTTGGTGAGTCGGCTGCTTCCTTGTTGGCGATTCATCAGGAACTGGGCCGTGGCCTGGTTTCCGAGCCGGTGGTGCCCAGTGCCGTTATTTGCGCAAAAATTTTGGCCAACAGCAACAACGAAGCGCTCAAGCAGCAATATTTAAGTGATATTGCCAGTGGGCAGGCCATTTTCAGCCTGGCCTACCAGGAAGGGCAGCGCAACGACAATCTGGCTGATCTCAATACACAGGTGGTCAGGCAGGATGGGCAATTGGTGCTGTCTGGTCAGAAACAGGCGGTATGGTATGCTGGTGCCGCGCATGCCTTTGTCGTGAGCGCTTTGTTCAACAACGAGCTGGCCTTGCTGGTCGTGCCGGCAGACGTGGAAGGGATTGTCATTAACGATTACCCCACCATGGATGGCAGCCGCTGCGGCAATGTGGATTTTGATGGGGTGCGGCTTGATGAAACCGCCTTGCTGGCAAACGGAGAGGCTGCCTTGCAGTTGCTGAACCAGGGGCTGGATGACGGTATTGTTGCCTTGTGCGCCCATGCTGCCGGTGCGATGGATTATCTGCTGCAAATCACGGTTGATTATCTTAAAACCCGTCAGCAATTTGGCAAGCCGCTAGCCCAGTTCCAGGTGCTGCAACACCGTCTGGCTGATATGTACATCCAGAAAGAGGTGGCTTTGTCGATGGCTTATGTAGCTGCGGCCGGGGCAGGCGAGCCTGACCAGGATAAAAAGCGTCGCATGCTGTCTTCGGCCAAGATCAAGGTGGCCATGGCGGGTCGTTTTATTGGGGAGAGTGCTGTGCAGCTGCATGGCGGCATGGGCATGACTCATGAACTTGAAGTGGGCGATTATTTCAAACGCCTGATATTTATTGATTATTTACTGGGCGATACCAAATATCACCTAAAACAGCTGGAGGCACTTGAATGATCGCCAAGTCATATGAAACTATTCTGTTTGCTTATCGCGAAGGAGTGGCTTACATTACCCTTAACCGGCCCGAGCGTTTGAACAGCTTTACCTCACAAATGCATGATGAGCTTAAGGATGTGCTTTCCCTGCTGGAATCCCGGGTGGATTTGCGCGGCGTTATTTTGACCGGCGCCGGACGGGGTTTTTGTGCCGGGCAGGACTTAAGTGAGCGTAAACCCCTGCAACCGGGTGAAGTGCGGGATTTGGGTGAAAGCCTTGAGAAAAATTACAAACCGCTGGTGTTGCGTTTGCGTGCCTTGCCAGTACCAGTGGTGTGTTTTGTAAATGGGGTGGCGGCTGGTGCCGGGTTTAGCCTGGTATTGGCCTGCGACATTATTTACGCCGTCGAATCAGCCAAATTCATTCAGGCGTTTGCCAAAATCGGCTTGATTCCCGATGCCGGGTCAACCCACTTTTTGCCGCGTCTGATTGGAACACAGCGTGCCATGGCCGCTTCCATGCTGGCTCAGCCGATTTCTGCCCAGCAGGCCCAGGCGTGGGGAATGATCTGGAAATGCATTCCCGATGCATCCTTGCAGGATGAAATTACGCAAATGCATCAAACCCTGTTGAATGGGGCTACCAAAGCCTTGGCGGCTACCAAGCAGGCGATTTATGCCAGTAGTGAAAACTCACTGGAGCAACAGCTTGACCTGGAAACCGAATTGCAGCGGGAAATGGGGACAACCAAAGATTATCGAGAGGGCTCTGTAGCCTTTATCGAAAAACGGCTTCCTGTGTTTCAGGGTGCCTAGTCTTTGTTAATTTGCCACGCTTTGGGCGTTGGCAGGCAAGTCAAAGCGGTGTAAACAAACACCGCTTTTTTTTATTTCTATATAGCCACCGCGAACCGGTTCGTGGTCATATTCCCAGTCGGGCAAGACCCAGCGTTCATAGAGGGTGCCATGAAGCCTAAGGGTGTGATGGCCTGGCATGTGGGTGTGGCCATGGATCAGGGTACGAACCTGGGTGTTTTCAAGGAAGGCCTGCTTTATGGCGCTTGAAGACACGTCGACCATAGTGTCGTTTTTATAGGCGTGCGAATTTTTGCTTTGGCTGCGTATATGGCTGGCAAGACGGTGACGTAAACGGCGCGGCAGGGCAAGGAATGTGGCCTGGATCAAGGGATTATGCACGATTTTTCTGAAACGCTGGTAAGCCGGATCGTCGGTGCAGTATTCATCTCCGTGACTAAGACGGATGGGGCCGGCTGCTGATTCTATAATAACCGTGTCTGCCAGAAGGGTCGCGTTTATGTGTTTGGCCAGTTTGTGCCGGATAAGAAAATCGCGGTTGCCATGCATTAAATACAAGGGAATGTGGGTGGCTGTTTTTTTAAGTTGGTTAAGCGCTTCTTGTAGCCAGGGTTCGGATGATTTCAGGGCAATGTCGTCGCCAGCCCAGAAGTCAAAAATATCCCCGGCCAGTACCAGTGCATTGGCACGGGCCTGTGCACTGTCCAGAAAAGCATAAAAAGCCTGCCTGGTTCTGGGGATATGCTCGCCCAGATGGATATCCGAGGCGAGCCAGAGGGTTCCGTCAAGCGAAAGTTTATTCAATGATGCTTGCTTTCTGAATAACCACGTCATCAACCGGGACATCCTGGTGGAAGCCACGGTTGCCGGTTTTTACTTTTTCAATCTGGTCAACCACTTCAGTACCTTCCACTACTTTACCGAAAACGGCATAGCCCCAGCCTTGTGCGGTAGGTGCTGTATGGTTCAGGAAATCGTTGTTATTCGAGTTAATGAAAAACTGGGCCGAGGCAGAGTGCGGGTCGTTGGTGCGTGCCATGGCGATGGTGTATTTGTCGTTTTTCAGACCGTTGTTGGCTTCGTTGTTGATAGGAGCACGGGTGTTTTTTTCTTTCATGCCCGGTTGCATGCCGCCGCCCTGGATCATGAAGTTTTTAATGACGCGGTGAAAAATCACGTTGTCATAGAAGCCTTCCTTGACATAGCCCAAAAAGTTTTCTGCAGTAACGGGGGCTTTTTCGGTATTCAGTTCAATAACGATATCGCCGTGATTGGTTTCCAGTTTGACACGGGGTAGTGTGCTCATTGTTGATTCCTTTGTTGAGGGTGAGGTTTCAGCAGCCAGTGAAGCAGGCACCATGGCCAGCCCACTTAGCAATACTAGTGAACGGGCAAGCAGGCTTGCCCCGGAAAATAAATGCATGCTTAGTTTCCATTAATGATTTGTTTGGTTGCTGCGGCCTGTTTCGCGGCACTGGCAACACCGTTTTGTACGGCCTGGTCAAAAGAATGGTTGGCCATGATGAGCTGAACCAGACCCAGATTGCGATGGGCGATACCGTATTTGGGATTGATGCCAATGGCCATTTTCAGGGATTCATAAGCCTGATCCAGCAAGCCTGCCTTCAGTTGCAGGGTGGCCATATTGTTCCAGGGTTCGGCAAGCTCAGGATATTTGCTGGTCATGTCCTGATAAACCTCAATGGCTTCTGTGGTTCTTCCTAGTCCGGTTAAGGCACGTGCGCGCAAGAAACGCAGCTGCACATCGGTACCGGGTTGTTCCATATAAGAAACCGTTGGCTGTTTTTTTTCAATTTCATTCAGGGCCTGCTGGAATTTTCCGCTGGCAATGAGCTGGTTGATGCGAATGCTGGCCTGCACCGGCGTTTCAGGAATCGAGGTGTCAACCGAGGGCTCAAGCTTTTTCAGTACATCTGCCAGCGCCTGCCAGCCACCGTCGGGTTTGCTGGCAGATAATTCTTGTGCGCTTGCCCCATGCATGAATAGTGAAATTGCAGCGATACCGGCCCATTTGAAAAAATTTAATCGTTGTCTCACTGATCATCCAAAAAATAATTGATCCATAAATTAAACCAGGTGCAGATATGCGGATGGAATTGCTATACTTCTGATATTGCGTATTTTAGCCTCAGTTCAGATTAGAACGTATTAAACTCTCACTGAACCTGATTAAATTCTTCGATTAACTGCATCCGTCATCTTTGCCGGATGATTTTCTGTTTCTTTTTTCTATGCATATCTATAACTCTTTATCCCGTACGAAAGAGCCGTTCAAGACGGTTGAGCCTAATAAGGTGCGCATGTATGTATGTGGGATGACAGTGTATGACTATTGCCATCTGGGCCATGCCCGGATGCTGGTCAGCTTTGATGTTGTGCAGCGCTGGTTGCGGGAAAAGGGATACGAAGTTACCTATGTGCGTAACATTACGGATATCGATGATAAAATCATTCGCAAAGCGGTAGCCACTAATAAAACCCTGGCCGAAGTTACCGGTTTTTATACCGATGCCATGCATGCCGATGAGCGGGCATTGGGTGTTCAGTCGCCCAATCACGAGCCCCGTGCCACCTTCCACGTGCCAGGCATGCTTGAAATCATCCAGCGCTTGCAAGACAAAGGCCTGGCCTATCAATCCGATGATGGCGATGTTAATTTTGCAGTTCGTAAATTTGACGGCTATGGCAAATTGTCTGGACGTTCACTGGATGATATGCGTGCCGGTGAACGGGTTGCGGTTTCCTCAGGCAAGCAAGATCCGCTTGATTTTGTCTTGTGGAAATCGGCCAAGGCAGAAGAGCCCGATGACTCCAAGTGGACGTCTCCTTATGGGCTTGGGCGCCCTGGTTGGCACATCGAATGCTCGGCCATGAGTAAAGAATTGCTGGGCTTGCCCCTGGATATCCATGGGGGCGGTCCCGATTTGAAATTTCCTCATCATGAAAATGAAATAGCCCAGACCGAAGGTGCTTATGGCGGCAGTCTGGCCAATTTCTGGATGCATTGCGGTCCTTTAATGGTGGATAACGACAAAATGTCGAAGTCATTGGGCAACTTCCGTACCATTCGCCAAACTGTGGGTGCCCATGAAGCGGCCACTGAGTCGGCAGACTACGAGTGGAATTTGCGTGAAGCCGAAATGCTACGCTTTTTTATTGTGCGCAACCATTACCGTAGTCCACAAAACTTCACGCCCGACAACCTGTTCGATGCCCAGGCCGCTATTGATCGCATTTACCAAACGCTTAACAATGTGGGCGTACAGGAAGCTGAAATAGACTGGTCTTCCAGCTACGCAGCCGCTTTCAAGGCCGCCATGGACGATGATTTCAATACGGCGGTTGCAGTTTCGGTGCTGTTTGAAATGGCTACCGAAGCCAATCGCCTGCAGTCAAAAGAACTGGCTGGCCAGATCAAGGCTTTGGGCGCCGTCCTGGGTTTGTTGTCACACGATCCTGAAACTTATTTGCGCTCGGTAACGCGTTATACCCGTAAAAACCGTGAGGCTGCCGAGTTGGCCGTGCTCAATGAAGGCCAGGTCAATGCCATGATTGAGCAGCGTTTGCAGGCCAAAAAAGACAAAGATTTTGTCCTGGCCGATCAGATTCGCAATACGCTTAAAGAAGCCGGTGTTGAACTGGAAGATAAACCGGGTGGACTGACGCAATGGCGCAGGATATAGGGGTAAAAAATGACACAAGTAATACCCCCCCAGCAGGCCTGTAAGCCTGATTACTGGGATGAGGCGGTTAACTATTTAATGAAACGGGATCGCATTTTGCGTAAGATCATTCCCGACCATGATGGTGTCTGGCTGGCTAGCAACAAAACCCCTTTCGTTACATTGGCGCGTGCCATTGTAGGGCAGCAGGTGTCTGTCAATACTGCTGAAGTGACCTGGAAAAAATTTATCGCCTTATGTGGCAGTCGTCCTGCACCAGCCAAGGTTTTGGAATATGATGTCGAGCAGCTTAGGGCTGCCGGTCTGGCAAAAAGAAAATCGGAATACATTCTGGATTTAGCCATGCATTTCAATGAAAAGAAGGTGCATCCGGCAAAATGGTCTAAAATGAGCGATGAAGAAATTGTTGATGAGCTGTGCAGCATTCGTGGCATAGGTCGCTGGACAGCAGAAATGTTTTTAATATTCAACCTGCATAGGCCAGATGTTTTACCTTTGGATGACCCAAGACTGTTAAAGGCAATCTCAATACATTATTTTAGTGGAGAGCCGGTATCCCGCTATGAAGCCAGAGAGGTGGCGCAAACGTGGCAACCCTGGCGAACAGTGGCAACCTGGTATTTATGGCGTAGCCAGGAATCCGTTGCCGAATAAGCCCACTTCCAGCCAGATTCATATTAAAATCAAAAACCATGAAATTTACATTTTTAGACTTTGAAAAACCCATTGCCGAGCTTGAGCAAAAAATTGAACAGCTGCGTCATGTCTCTTCTGATTCAGCCGTAGATATCTCAGAAGAAATCGGACGTTTGCAACAAAAAAGCGAAACGCTGACCACCAATATTTATGCCAAGCTTACCCCTTGGCAAACAGCCTTGGTGGCGCGTCATCCACAACGTCCCTATACGTTTGATTATATTCGTGAAATATTTACCGATTTTCATGAATTACACGGTGACCGGATGTTCAAGGATGACCAGGCCATTGTGGGTGGGCTGGCGCGTTTCAATGGCGAGGCCTGCATGGTTATCGGTCACCAGAAAGGGCGCGACACCAAAGAGCGCGCCAGACGTAATTTTGGCATGCCACGTCCCGAAGGCTATCGCAAGGCATTGCGCCTGATGCGTTTGGCTGAGAAATTCAATTTGCCCGTATTCACTTTTGTTGATACCCCGGGTGCTTATCCGGGCATCGATGCCGAGGAGCGTGGCCAGTCAGAAGCCATTGGTCATAATCTGTATGCCATGGCAGAACTCAAAGTGCCTATTATTGCCACCATTATTGGTGAAGGCGGTTCGGGTGGTGCCTTGGCCATTGCAGTGGGTGATGTGGTGCAAATGCTGCAATATTCCACTTACAGTGTCATTTCACCTGAAGGCTGCGCTTCTATTCTATGGCGCAGTGCTGAAAAGGCTCCTATTGCCGCTGAGGCCCTGTCAATCACGGCCAACCGTTTGCTTGAACTGGGCCTGATCGACCGTGTTGTGCCCGAACCTGTGGGTGGTGCGCATCGTGATGTCACTGCCATGTCACGAACCCTGCGTCGTGCCCTAAGCGAGGCATTGCGTCAGGTTGTTAATATGGATCCACAGGAACTGATCAATAAACGTCTTGAGCGTTTGCTGTCATATGGCCGGGTTCAGGAATAATCAGCCCGATCAACAAAAAGCGTCTTTTCTTAAAGACGCTTTTTTATCAGCCCCCCTGCATGCATTTTTTCGGATGGCTAAACGCCAGCACATACCGGTGGTGGCGGTGGGTGTTAGTGGCGGACCTGATTCGGCCATGTTGCTGGTTTATGCAGTCCATATTGCCCGGCAATACCAGGTAATAGTACAGGGTGTGCACGTACATCATGGTTTGCAGGCCATTGCCGATCAATGGGTTTTGCATACTCAGGCGTTGGCTAAAATGCTTAATGTTGATTGCAGCATTGAATATGTCAAGGTGGATGCGGCATCAGGCTTGGGCACAGAGGCTGCAGCACGAAACGCACGCTACCGGGCCTATGAGGATTTTGCGGCCAGAACTGGCGTCCGGCATTTTTTGCTGGCCCATCACCTTTATGACCAGACTGAAACGGTTTTGCTTCGTTTGTTGCGGGGTGCTGGTGTGCAGGGGATGGCAGCCATGGGGCCATATACGCAAAGAGGTGAGCTGCATTTTTATCGTCCCTGGCTGGAAGTAAGTCGCCAGAACATTCTGGATGTGGCCGAACAATTTGCTTTGGAAACCGGCTGGCAGGCCGTACACGATCCCACCAATCTTGATCCCAAATATACCCGTGCCGCTGTACGGGAAATGCTGGTGCCCGCTTTGGATGAGCGTTGGCGGGGTTGGCGTAAAAACCTGGCCCGTCACAGTCGCTTAATGGCGGAAAACGCCTTGCTGCTAAGGGATCTGGCGCAACATGATTACGCAGTGCTGGATGCCGGCAGTGATAACCGCAGTTTTTCTTTAAGAAAATGGCGCGAGCTACCCGAGCATCGGCAAGCCAATCTGATGCGTTATTGGCTTGATCTGCAAAATATTGCCATGCCAACCGAAGCAAGGCTGAGCGAGTGGATAAAGCAGTTGCGCCAGCTTCACCAAATGGGGTCTGACCGTAACCTGCGGCTAAAACATGGTGATGCCGAAATACGCGTGTTCAACGGCAGGGTTGTCATGGTTCCTGGCATATTGAAGGACTAAAATGAACCTGGGCTTTTCGTTAATATAAATACGGTCGTCGGGTTTCATGCAATTATCTTCGTTCAAATCTTTTCCTCTTAATACGCTTGGCCGTGATTTTGCGGTGGGTGACATTCACGGTATGTATTTCCTGCTGGAAAAAAAACTGGCTGCGGTTAAGTTCAATCCACAAAAAGATCGTCTTTTTTCGGTTGGAGACCTGGTGAACCGGGGGCCGGAATCGTCCCGTGTCATGTCTTTTCTGGCGCAGCCCTGGTTTCATGCCATCAAGGGTAACCACGAAGATATCGCCATACGTTCGGCCACAGATCCGGATTATATGGATTTGATGCTAAGAATTGGTGGTGCCTGGTTAATGGATAAATCTCCAAAAGAACAAGCCAGGATTCGACAGACCTTTGCTGCCTTGCCTTTAGCAATAGAGGTGCAAACGCCAGCCGGAAAAATAGGCCTGGTTCATGCTGAATGCCCACTGGATTCCTGGGATGACATGATTTTTCTGCTGAAAGCAGGCAAGCAGGCCGCCTTGCATCTGGAAGAGAAGCTGTGCTGGTCCAGAAGACGCTTTAAAGACCGGGATGAAACTCCCATACAAGGGTTACATGCCTTGGTGGTTGGGCACAACGTGGTTGAAGGTATGCAGATTATGGGAAATACCTATTATATTGAAACAGGAGCTTTTCTGCTTGATAGTGAACATGGCATGACCTTGCTGGATTTAATGACCTTAAATAAGGCATAAGAATTTGTTTTCATTAGGTTTTTCTGGTTATGAAAATAATTAATAACTGATATTCATTGCTCTCGACTGTGTAATATTTAATCACTTGCCGTACATTACCTTATCGATGCAACACGATCTTGAGATGATTCATGTTCCTTACAAAGGTGGGGCAGCTGTGTTGCAAGATGTGATGGCAGGCCATATTGAAAGTGCGATGTTGGGTGCCGGTATTGTGTCGCAAAACCTGAAAAGCGGACATATGAAAGCGTTGGCGGTTTCGGCTGATGAAAGGTTGAAAGAGTTGCCGGATGTACCCACTTTCAAGGAATTGGGCTTGCCGGATATTCAGGCCAATTATTATTTGGGCTTGGCGGTACCGGCAGGTACGCCTCAACCTGTTATCGATAAAATTGCGGAAACAACCAAAAAGGTTATTTCCACCAAAGAGTTTAAAAATACCTATTTGGATCCCTTTGGTTTTACTGCAATAGGGGCGGGTCCCAAGGAGTTGGCTACTTATCAGCAAAAGGACAAAGCGTTGCAATCGGTGCGAATCAAAGCGTCTGGGGTTAGGTTTGATTAGTATTGAATTGTCTTGAAAATAAAAAAGCCACTTCATATGAAGTGGCTTTTTAGAAAAACTGGTGCGCCCGGCAGGAATTGAACCCACGACCCCTTGGTTCGTAGCCAAGTACTCTAATCCAACTGAGCTACGGGCGCATTTTTAAAGAAAGATATTATGACTAATTTTTAAGGGTTAAGCAAGTAATTTGTTGGAGGGAATAGAAAATAATAGGAAAAATGATGTTTTTTTGGGTGATGGTTGTTTTTTGTTGTTTTTTCACAATGAATTGAAAAAATATTGCTTAATGAATGGTGACAGGGAAATTGTGCACTTATTGAGTTATTGCCCGGTTTTGCCGGGCATTCTTGTAAATACCACCGGTGACACATACAATGACAGCCATTGCAATGCACAAAATCTCGTTGTGCAGTCTCAAAACTTAATCCAATAACTCAATAGTAATGCAAACCCTTCCCTTGAAACAATTAAGATTGATGCTGGCTTTTCTGTTAACCGGTTTCATTCTTAGCCAGGCATACCGGACCATTGGTGGTGTGCTTTCAGTTCCCCTCAAAAACGAGTTTCAGCTTGATAATGAAACCTTAAGTAGTATTGTCGGCTCATTTCACGTTACTTTTGGCAGCTTGCAATTGCTGATTGGTATTTGGGTTGACTGCTTTGGTATTCGCAGAACGATTCTTTCTTTCGCCCCTTTTACCGTTATTGGTGCCGTATTGTCGGGCATGGCCACTTCACCTGGCATGCTGTTGTTGGGTCAGATATTGCTGGGTCTGGGGTGTGCGCCGGCATTCCTGGTGTGTATTGTGCTTATTTCCAGAAATTTTCCGGCTCAGAAATTTGCGCCCATGTATGGTATTGCGCTTGGCTTGGGTAGTATTGGACTGATATTTACATCTACCCCAGTAGCCATGATTAGTGATGCGTTTGGCTGGCGCGCCTGTTTTTATGTGTTGGCGGCTGGCAGCTTCCTGTCGTGGCTGCTTATTTATTTTGCGGTCAAGGATATTGACGATAGTGTTGATTTTTCTTTGAGCTTTAAACAAAAAATGCTTAATGCCCTACATGCCGTCTCTGGCTATAAAGTGCTGTTCAAAATGAGACACACTTGGGGTATTTTTTCGTTGCTGTTTGTTTGTTATGCCGCTTTTCTTACCCTGCGTGGCTTGTGGCTGGGACCTTTGCTCGTAGAGCGATTCGGGCAAAGCCTGGTGTTTGCCGGCAACCTGGCGCTGGCGCTGTCCATTCTTTCTTTGTTCAGTCCTTCGCTTTTTGGTCGCCTTGACCCCGGCACCGGAAATCGATATCGATTCCTGTGCTTCGTTCCATGGGTCATGGTGATAGGTTTTATTGTGCTGGCGTTCAGCACTTCGCTATGGGTTAGCGTGGCCTGTACCATTGTGATTGCTATCGTTAATAGTTGCAGTGTCTGGCAGGTGGCTGATATCCGCGATATTTACCCCAAGGAAATGCAGGGCAGGGCGCTGGCGTTGGGTAACAGTGCTTTCTTTTTAGGGGTGTCGTTCATGCAGTCCCTGTCAGGAAATGCGCATGCCATATTGGGCATTAATGGCATGGATGTTTTTGCATCAGTTTTCTTGATGTGTGCGTTTGTGATGACAGGCGGCGTTGTCGGGTATATCCTGTTGCGAAAATAAATATTAATTTTCTTAAGCCGGAATACAGGATCAGGAGACATTATTTGCCATGCAGGTGCCCTTATTAAACGCTTTAAAAACTTTTACCGTATCAGCACAAAGGCTTAACTTTACCAAAGCGGCAGAGGATTTGCTGGTTTCGCCATCGGCGATCAGTCATCAAATCAAGATTCTTGAAGAGTATTTGGGGTGTAAGCTTTTTTTGCGTAAAAACCGTTCTTTGGAGCTGACTGATAAAGGTCTTTTTTTATTTAATCGCCTGCAAAGACCGTTTTATGAAATCAACCAGGCTTTAAGTGAATTGCGCATGCCGCATGGTAAAAGCCGTATCAATTTGTCCTTGCGGCCATTCGTGTCAAGCATGTGGTTTACCAGGCAATTAAGTGATTTGTGGTCGAAATACCCTGATATTGAAATTAATCTGATACACAGCTTGCAGGCACCGGATTTTTTTCGCGACAATATTAATTTTGCCATTGTTTGGGGCAAGCAGGGAGATTGGCCCCATTTAAATACTTTGCGGATTATTCCCGGTAATCTTACACCGGTGTGCTCTCCCTCTTATTTACTTGAACACGGCAATATCAAGACGGCTGTTGATTTAAACCAGCACATCCTGATTCATGAAGAAAACCATCTGGGTTGGCAGCAATGGCTTTTTAAAGCAACCGGAAAGGAAATGACCGCCATCAAGGGTTTTCATATCGATGACACGAATGTTCGCATGAATGCGGTCTTAAATGGTCAGGGAGTGATGTTGGGTTGTCCGGTGTTGTTGCGTCCTTTAATTGAGAAGAAAGAAATTGTCCAGTTGTTTGACGTGTATCTGGATGAGTATGCCTATTTTCTGGCATATCCCACAAAGGCCAATTTAAGTCGCCAGGAGCAGGATTTTATTGATTGGGTGGCCTCGATTGCGATTATGTAAAAATAGCAATGGCTGACTTTCCCTTAACCGTACGCCTGCAAATTTGCGGGCGTTTTTGTTTTCCCTGCCGGTTCTTGCCCTTGATTGAAGAGCGTTCTTTGGGTGCCAGACGCCACATATTGAATCTAAGGGAAAGTACTCATCTTTAAAAAAATTCATCTATTCATCAAATTTGCTCAATTTTCAAGATTGGATATCTGTCGCATGATTGCAATCAATTGAATAACAAACCATTGAATGGTGTTTACATGAATTTAAAGGAGACACAAAGATGAATACTGCCGTACGCTCACCTATTGCCATTGAAGAATTTGACCAAAGTTATTTCCAGCAAGAGACCGATGAGGTTTATGCTTTGCCACCAGCCTGCTTTACCTCTGAAGAATTCTTTCAGTTTGAATTAAATGCGGTATGGAAAAAGCAATGGTTCTGTGTGGGAAGGGCCAGTGATATTCCCAAGGCCGGTGATTTTTTTACCTTTGAAGTGGGTGATGATGCCCTGTTTGCCATCCGTACCCGTGAGGGCAAAATCAATGTGTTGTCAAATGTGTGCCGTCATCGCAATATGCTCTTATTGGAAGGTGCCGGCAATGTACGTCGTATCAGCTGTCCTTTGCATGCCTGGGTTTATAACATGGAAGGTGAACTGGTATCTGCTCCCGGCCTGACCGATTCAGGTGCCGATTTCGATCCAAAGAGTGTTTGTCTGCCAAAAATCCGCACCGAGATCTGGGAAGGTTTTATTTTCATCAACTATGATGCCCTGGCGCCTGACTTGCATACCCGTTTGGCTAATCTTGGTCAGCAACTGTCCAATTATCGCATGGCCGAACTGACATCGTCAGAACCGTTGAAGATGGAGACGTTTGACTGGAACTGGAAAATTTTTAATGATGAATGCTACCACTGCAGTTTCCTGCACGCTTCTTCCTGGGGGGCCATGTATGAAACCAGTCCTGAAAGGGTTGATGAGAACGTGGCGTTTAATGATCTGTCCAATGGCATTGTTTCCTACAACCTGATTTCCAGCCACAAGGATGCTGCCCCCACTAACACTGGTTCTATTTTGCAACCCCCCATGTCAGGCCTGACCGATGAAGAGCGCTCACAGCTGTCCTACATTACCGTTGCGCCCAATCTGTTGCTGGTGGCCATGCCCGATAAGGTGAAATACTTCCTGTGGTTACCAAAGAGTGCCAACCAGTCCAGCTATGGCGTGTCATGGATGTATCCGCAGTCTACGCTGGAGCGTGAAGATCACAGGGAAAAATTTGATAAAGAACATGATGATCTGTACCCGGTGATGATTGAGGACCTGTTTGCATGGCGCCGTTCACATATGGGCATGAAGTCTAATTTTGCATCGCGTGGTCGCTTGACCAATGAAGAGTTGGTGATTAAGCGCTTGCAAAACTGGCTGATTGATCAGTACCGTGCCGAAGACCGACGCGTGGAAGAAGAGCGCCGTGTATTGCCTATCAAAGCGGTTGCTTAAGACCAAGAGGTGGCATGATGCAGCAAATATTGCAAACACGTGTATTGAAAAAAACCATGCTGTCTGATCGTGTGGTGGGTTTGACGTTGGGCCTCGATAATGGTGCTGCGTTGCCTGCCTGGGAGCCGGGTGCGCATATTGAATTGGAACTGGCTGCGCCGCACTCAGAACCTTTGTATCGTCAGTATTCGCTCTGTGGCCAGCAGGATAATACCCATGCATGGCAAATAGCAGTGCTGAAAGATGAGGCCAGTCGTGGTGGTTCGGTTTATATTCATGAGGTGTTGCAAGAGGGGGATATAGTACCGGTTAGCGCCCCGAAAAATCACTTTCCATTTGCTGCAAATAAAAAGTGTTTATTTATTGCCGGCGGGATTGGTATTACTCCCATCGTGCCAATGGTAAAGGCCGCGGTAGCGGCCGGTCTGGACTGGCAGTTGCTGTATTTGGCCAGAAGTACGTCTGATTTTATTTTTCTTGAAGACCTGCAGCAACTGGATCGGTCGCGTATTAAAGCACATGCCTCGGATGTTGAGGGTATGTTTGATTTGCAGAAAACCCTGCTGGCATTGGACGGGCAAACTACCGTGTATTCTTGCGGGCCACAGGGCTTGTTGAATGCCCTGGAGTCCTATCAGCAGGAGCAGAAACAGATTGGCTGGAAACTGGTGCTGGAGCGTTTTGCCGTTGAAACCGATGCAAGCGCCTTAACCGGTAGCAGCTTTACCGTGACCTTGCAAAAGTCGGGTAAACGTATCACGGTTGACAGTAATGAAACCATTCTGTCTGCCTTAAAGCGTGAAGGCATCAAAGTGAAATGCTCATGTCAGAACGGCACTTGTGGCACTTGTGAAACCGTTGTGATTTCAGGTCAACCCGAGCACCGGGATTTTGTGCTCTCGGAAGAGGAACGGGAATTGAGCGAAACCATGATGATTTGTGTGTCACGGGCCAGATCGGCAGAGCTGGTGTTGGATTTATAACAATAAACAGGAGCAGGAATAATGAAGAAAGTCGTAGTAACAGGCGGCTCGGGTCGTGTGGGCTCGTATGTGGTGCAGCAGTTGATGAAAACCATGCAGGTAGTGGTGGCAGACTTGAAGCCCAGCCAGCATGCCGTGGAATTTATTGAAACGGATGTGATGGATCTGGAAGCGGTACGGGCGGCCACCAAAGATGCCGATGCCGTGATTCACCTGGCAGCGATTGATTTTGACTGGAAGGCGCCTGAAGAACAATACATTAATGTGAATGTACGTGGTACCTGGCATGTGTTGCAGGCCTGTCGCGACAATGGCGTGAAAAAAGTGGTGCTGTGTTCCAGTATTTCCGCCTGCGGTCTTTCCGAGATGCGTGCCGACTGGAAACCGCAATATTTGCCGGTAGACGAAGCGCATGAAAACAAGCCCTATCAGGCTTACAGTGTAAGCAAAATCGTGATGGAGCAAATGGCAAAAAGCTTTAGTGATGCGACCGATATGGAAATTATTTGTTTGCGTCCATTGGCGGTGGTCTTGCCAGAAACTATTGAAGAGTACATCAAGTTTGTCGATGCCAAAGACCGTCACTGGCTGTTTTACTATATTTGGGCAGCCGATCTGGCGCGCGCTTTTGAAGCAGCGGTAAATGTGCAGGGTTTGCGTTACGGTGTGTTTTTCATTAGTGCCGCTGATACCTCGCATCCGTTGCCAACCACCGAGTGGTATCAAAACATTATTGGTGCAATCCCTGAAATTAAAAACCCGCGTTGGTATCAGAACAATCCACGTGCGTCCATTTTCAGTAGCAGTGCGGCAAAGGAAATCCTGGGCTGGCAACCCAGTAGCGATTTCAATCAATTGCGTCAAGTCTATGCGGTGGCAGAAGCCACGGTTTAAAAGTTCAAGTTTAATCTATTAAAAAGGAAGGAGAATTATCATGACTGGCATTAAAACAGGTACTTTGGACTGGACTGGCGATAACCCGTTTATTTATCTGAAAACCGATCCTGACCAAGAGTGGTCTTCACTGTCCCTATACTTTCGCATTGCCAGTTCAGCCCATGGCAGTGGCCAGGCTATTCTGGTGCTTGATAATCCTTACGAAGAGGGAAATGGCGAAGAAACACGCCTGCTGATTACCAATAATAAACCCCTGGCCGACTATCTGGTACGTGATTTCGTGCGTTATTTTGGCTTGTTCCGCAAGGCAGTGGCCCTGGATAAGCTGAAAGTGATTGATGATGGTGTTTTCCAGACGGTTAACCGTTTTCCTGAAATAGTGGTTGAGTCGGTGGAGTCTGCCAGTACCGGGGTGAAAGTCGAGATGGAATGGCACCAGATGACGCAGCCGGCAATATGTGTTGATTTGCCACAAAGCCAGACCCAAACCCAGAAGCACGAAATGATGTGTGTGTTTCATCCGGCACAGCGTGCCCGGGTGATGGTTAATGGTGTGCCGTTACAGGGCAACACGATTGAGCGTGACTTTAATGGTACGCGTGCGCAATCGGCCAGCCTGGCCAATAGTGAAACCTGGGTCCGAGTGGCCTAAAAGGGGAGAGAGATGGTTCAGCATGTCAATAACAGCACCTCACAAACGGTTATGCCGTTCTGGACAGGGGTTAGGCAACTAAAACAGGTTTTGCCACAGCAAGCGCGTCTGGTTTTGCATGCCGGGCCTCCTTTTCGTAACGTTACCGAGTTGCCACAAGCCATTCTCAATTCAGTGCTGACAGGTATTCAGTATGAAGGCTGGGCACCCAATAAAGCGGCAGCACACGCGCTGTTAAGCGAAGGGGGGGTGCAACTGGCACCTGCGCAGGATTATGACGTGGTTGTTCCACTGGCTGGTGTTGTGACACCGTCCATGTATATGATTGAGGTCAGCGATGCCAATCAGCCTGAAAATAAAAAATACTCGGTGCTGAATGAAGGCATGGTTTGGTGTACCCGTTTGGGTATTGAAGCCGAAGAAATGGTACCACACCTGCGCTGGCTGCATCAGGATCTGGGAGCCAGGCTGGCGGCCGGTTTTGGTGGTCATGTTGACCTGGCGCCTGTTTTGCAAGCCTCTTTGCTTAATGGTGATGATGGTCATGCGCGTACCATGTATGCCTCACGTTTGCTAGCCGATATCATTGTATCGTGGGGCATTGATGACGAGCAAAGCAAGGCTTTCCTGTATGCTGCCATGGCATGGGCCCTGAATTACTGGATGGCTGCCAGCGCCCTGATTCTGGCGACACAAGAACAGCCTGAAGGTGGTGATTCCATTGTGAAAGTGGGTGGGAATGGTTTGCGGTTTGGTTTGCAGCTGGCCGGTTCGCAGACCTGGCTGGTGACTGATGCGCCTGTGATTGAAGGGAATAAAGAAGCCGCCAAAGAGCACGCGCAGGCACTGGGTGCCCTGGGTGACAGTGCGGTGGTTGATTTTGTGGGGCTGGGTGGGCAATGTCTGGATCTGGCCAGTTTAAGTGCCCAAAACCTGCAGGGGTTTTTGCCAGAAGACTATCTGACCCGCCAAAGCCGTTTTCTTAAAACCAGATTGCCATTTTTAGGCGGGCGTGCCGGTATTACCGATTTTAGCAGTGTCATTCAAAGCAATACCGGGCCCCTGGTGCTGCTGGGCATGATTGATGGCAGTGGCCGGCATGGACGCATTGGCGGCGGGGTTGCCACGGTGAATGCCGCATTATTGCAAGCCTTGGAGGAGTGGCAAGATGAAACAACAATGGTTTAAGCGACCCCTGCATCAATTGTTGCGGGCCCTTAATGCGGGTGAGACCAGCTTGCCGGAAGTGGTGGCGTCATTCTATGAGCGCATTGCCAAACGTGATGGGCAAATTGGTGCCTGGCAATACCTGATTGATCAGGATGACTATTTGGCTGAATATGAAAACCGTCGTGAGTTTTACGATGCGTCACCCTTGAAAGGCTTGCCTTTTGCGGTCAAGGATGTGATTGATACCGCCGATATACCAACCACAATGGGTTCAGTGATTCACCAGGATCGTATTCCCGATATGGATGCGTCTTGCGTAACGGCCATGAAGGCGGCCGGTGGTATTTTAATGGGTAAAACGGTGACTACCGAGTTTGCCTATTTCCAGGCAGGTAAAACCAATAATCCCCATGATCCCGAGCGAACACCGGGAGGGTCTTCCAGTGGTTCGGCTGCGGCGGTAGCCGATTATATGGTACCCATTGCCTTCGGTACCCAAACGGCGGCGTCTGTTATCAGGCCCGCTTCTTATTGTGGTTGTGTGGGTTACGTTGGCAGCAAGAATGAATTTTCACTGCGTAACATCCAGCCACTGGCACAATCCCTGGATTCACTGGGTATCATCAGTAATGATGTGCTTGATACTATTCTGGTGCGTAATATACTGATGCACAAGTCTTTGGATCCAATGCCGCAGGCAAATGGCATGCCTTATGTTTTTGGCGTGTTTTCCGGGCAGGTGCTGGGGCCCATGCAAGACCCGATGCTGGAAACGCTGGCAGGCTGTCAGCAAGCGCTGGCCGGGCAGGGGTTTAAGAACGTGAGTTTTCCTTTGCAGGATAGCGTGGTTGAATTGACTACGCTGCATGGGCAAATCATGGCCTATGAGGTTGCCCGTAATTTGGTGTACGAGCAGCAGTTTGACACGCTGGGTGGTCATATGCAGGCACTGGTTGCAAGTGGCCTGGATTTGTCCTATAACGATTATATTGCAGCGCTGCAAAAAGCAGATAGCCTGAAACAGGGGCTCATGGAATGGTTTGAAACCAGTGGTGCCGATTTCATTCTGGCGCCGTCGGCATCGGGCGTTGCACCTTATAAAACCGAAGGTACGGGTGCGCCATTCATGAGCCGCGCCTGGCAACTTGCCGGTTTGCCGGTGGTATCTTTACCTTTGGGTTACTATCAAAAATTGCCAATGGGTTTGCAGTTGATTGGCAAGCTCCATCAGGATGATTGCTTGCTGTTGCAGGCAAGGCATTTGCAACAATTGTTTTTAAGTGAGCAGGCTGCGACCCCAGTGTAATATTACGGTAGCGCTTTCAGTTTTAAGTTTAAACGTCCTGTTTTTATGGGACGTTTTTTTATTGGCTCTGCAATGATCCAAACTCCAGGCGCCAATAAGTGTCTGGCAGAAGGAACGTTTTTGCCAGGAAAATTTCACAGGCGTGGCAAGACGTATTTCTCAAACAGCCATTTCAGGCCATAAAGTGCAGCAATAATAATGCATACAATTGATAAGAAATCGGCACTGAAAACATTCTGCTGCTTGTGTGGCAGGGCCATGTAAACATTTTCATTGGCAGGCCTGGCATGCGTCATGGGGGTAGCCGATAGGGGTAGATCAGCCTCTAAAATAATGTATTTACCGTCATTGGCTGCCTGTAGCAATAAATGGTTTACCGGAATGTATTGCAGATCCTGTTCCTGGTTGGTGTTGCAGATGCGTTTGGTACCTTGAGCCCAGTTGTCGTTGCCCTGCGGGCAGAAAGCGGTAATGGTGTTGCCATTGCTGAAGTGAACGTTCATCCACCCTTCAGCACGTGAGGCGTGATCGCTGCTTACCGTTACATCAGTCAGGTTTATGGTTGTCATGATGTTTGTCTCTTTTGCAATAAAACCCTGCCCTGTGGTGTTTGCCAGGTAAGGAAGGAAGCCAACTTTGAATCAATGATCAGATAGAACCTTATTCTATCGAAAATAGTGTGAGAAGGTGCTGTTGAGATGGCAGGTTTTGATTTGTTTTTATTATTTTTAATATAAATCAATTGATGGTGATGGTCTGATTTCCTGGCTGGTTTTTGTTGCCCGGGAATTATTTTGCCTGGTGAATTCAAACAGATAAAAAACAGCCCTGAAAAAACAGGGCTGATAAAGAGTCAAGAAAATATATGAGTTGGTTAATTAATTAGCTGGCGCTCACTTTACCAAGACTGACGGCCGGTTTGGCATCATGTTCAGGTTCAGTATGGTAACGACGCAAAGGCTTGTTGGCGGTTTCTGGCATTAAAACAGTTACCCAGAAGAAGCACAGAACGGCTACTACGGTTACGTAAAAGGCCGGGGCCAGATAACTGCCTGTTTCTGTTGTCAACCAGATGGCCAGATAAGGGGCGGTACCACCAAAAATTGCAAAGGTGATGTTATAGCACATGCTGGATGCGGTATAGCGCATATCGGTCGGGAACATTTCTGACAGTAATGTTGCAGCCACCACGCTGGCGGCAACCTGGCCAATACCAATAATCAGCATCCCGGCAATCGCGGCTTCCAGTGAGGCGCCATTGTTAACAATCATATAGGCGGGAATGGTAAACAGGGCATGCCAGATTGCAGCAAACTGCATCATTTTACGACGGCCGATTTTGTCGGAAATTATGCCGGCAATTGGGGTTAAGGCAGTTACAAACAACAGGGCAACCATACTGGCGGTTAGTGATTGTGCCGGTGTCAGGCCAATCACGGTACGCAGGAAGGTATTCATGTAGGTTGAGAAAATATAGAACGACAGTGCATACAATACGACAAAGCCACCCAGTTTCACAATATTGTGACCCTCTGCCTTGAATACCTGTCCGGCAGTATAGCTGACTTGACCTTTTTTCTCGGCACGCATTTGCTGGAATTCGGGTGACTCAGATAAATGATCACGAATGAAGAAAGCAACTACGCCCATTGGTACAGCCAGCAGGAAGATGGTACGCCAGCCCCAGGCACCCATGGCCTCACTGCCAATAATGGCCACCAACCCGGCACAGACGCCAGCAGCCAGGGCAAAGGCGAAATAAGTCGCGGCAGACATGGCCCAGGCATATGAGTTGCGTTTGGTCATGGGACTGTGTTCAACCGTATAAATGGTGGCTCCCGTATATTCACCACCTGCCGACAAACCTTGAATGCAGCGAATGATAACCAGCAAAATAGGTGCCCAGATACCAATGCTTTCATAGTTGGGAATAAGGCCAATGGCAGCTGTAGAGCCAGACATTAGTAATACGGTTAAAGCCAGAATTTTTTTGCGCCCCAGTTTGTCGCCCAGCTTGCCAAAATAGATACCTCCCAGTGGCCGAACAATAAACGATACTAAAAATACCGCAAAGGTAGCCAGCAGGCCAGCCATCTTGTCTTCGGTGGGGAAGAAGTTTTGTGCGATATAAACGGCCATGTAGCCAAATAAGGCAAAGTCGAACCATTCAACGACAGTACCTGCCGCTGAACCCATCATTACCTTTTTAATATGGCTGGTATCGGTGTGTTCCGATGCTGCCACAGTTCCTTCCTGTTGCATGCTGATGTCTCCTCAAATTAGCAATTTTTTTTGTGTTCAAAATAAATCCCCGTGGGGAATTGGTTTTTATTGTTTATCTGTGACTATATTGGTTATTTAAAATTTATCGATCAAAAAATCGAATAGTGAATACTAAACGATTGGAACAAGATAGATGTCTCCTTTTTTTTGAGTGTGTATTAATAAATTTAAAAGTTTTTCTTTGTATGCCTTATTACGCATAAACAGTAAACTAATACTGTACCAGCGGTTTGTCTATTCAGTATTGGCGCGGTATTATTGATCGAAATGTTATTAATGATAAAAAAAGAGTTGAATCATGAATCCCGTTCGCTTTGATCTGCATCATTTACGCGCTTTTAAAATGGTTGCGGAGCAACTGCATTTTAAAAAGGCGGCAGAACTTTTGCATATTACCCAGCCTGGCTTGACGCGTATTATAAAGGCGCTGGAAGAGGCTTTGCAGGTTGAACTCTTTGAGCGCAGTACCCGTCAAGTCAAACTGACTGCTGCCGGTTACCTTTTTTTGCAGGAAACCGAGCACGTGTTCATGCATCTGGCGCGGGCCATTGAATTGGCCCAGAAAGCCAAATTCGGGGATATTGGCCATTTAATTATTGCCTATAACGATTATGCGATTCAGGATGTCTTGCCCAATACGCTGGATCATTTCAGGCGGCAATACCCCAGTATCACCACTGATCTTCTTTACATGCCAACCCAGGAGCAAATTCAGGGCCTGCAGCAGGGTAGCCTTGATTTGGGATTCGGTTTTGCGTTTTCAGACGATCCGGAAGAGCTTGGCGTGCAGTGGAAGCCAGTGTTCCAGGATGATCCGGTTGTGCTATTGCAAAAAGATCATCCTTTGGCAGGCCGTAAGGTCATTTCGCTGGCGGATCTGGCCAATGAGCGTTTTGTTGTCGGCTCTAAAAATCACTGGCAGGTATGGCGGCGATATTTTTATTCTTTATGCCGTCATGCCGGCTTTCATCCAATTATCGCACAGGAGGCAAGCACGATTACTGGCATTATGAGCCTGGTGGCGGCTCATATGGGGATTGCCATTTTGTCGCAATCATTGCGTAAATATGTACACCGGGATTTGGTGGCTATTGATCTGGCTTTATCGGGGCAATATCCGCAGTCGTACATTAGCATCATGTGGCAGGAAAACAATGCCAACCCTTGCGTGCCTTTGTTTATCCAGAACATATCTCCGGGTCTTACGATGCGACCTTCATTGAAATATTGAATATTTCTCATTGATGCTTGATAAATGGTCATGATTGAGGATTGATTATTTTGCTACATTGCCATTTTCAATTACATACATTTAGCCATGAGTACATCTGTTATGCAATTTAGCCTTGATCATGTCATGTTGCGTGTGTTGGATCTTGATAAATCCTTGGCGTTTTATCGGGATATTCTTGGCATGAAAGTGCTGCGCCATACCGAATATGAATCGGGCAGATTTACCAACGTTTTTTTAAGCTTTAATGAAAATGCCGAATCCAGTCTTGAGTTGACGTATAACTGGGATCAGAAAGAGACCTATGAAAAAGGCCAGGCGTTTGGTCACTTGGCATTAATGGTTAATGATATTCATAAAGCTGTAGAAAAACTGGCTCAATCTGGCGTCAGAATCAAGACGCCCCCCAAACAAATGAATCACGGGCAACGCATTATTGCTTTTGTATTTGACCCGGATGATTATTTAATTGAATTGATCGAGCCGATTTAATTTAGGGCTTCTTTGGCTGCTTCTTCAGGCGTCAAGCCGTTGTAGAATTGGTCTGTAAACCATTCTGCATTCTCTTCGATGTAGTCCTGCGCCTCGCGCAGGGTTGCGCCTGCCTTTACCAAAAAGCCCTCAACTTCAATACACCATTCAATGAGTGCCACTTCGTCCGGATCGGGCGTATTTTTCTTGCTCATGTTTTTCCTTTTCTTGAAACTAGATCATGTTATTGGGGCGTTACATCGTCCTGCAACGTTGTAGGATAAGAATTTATATCATAAAAAAAGCCCTTGAAATAAATTCAAGGGCTTTTCAGTATCTTTGGCGGAGATGGAGGGATTCGAACCCTCGATGCGGGTATAAGCCGCATGCTCCCTTAGCAGGGG
>JBBADT010000010.1:0-61194 GCA_041656315.1 Advenella sp. | reverse complement strand
GCCATAAGTCATATTATAATTGTGGATTACCATTATAGGATGAATATAAATGAGCGATGTTAAACATTCCAAGGTTTTGATTCTGGGCTCGGGCCCGGCTGGCTATTCTGCGGCAGTTTATGCAGCCCGCGCCAACCTGAACCCGGTACTGGTTACCGGCATGGCACAAGGCGGCCAGCTCATGACCACCACCGACGTAGACAACTGGCCCGCCGACCCCGAAGGCGTGCAAGGCCCAGACCTGATGCAGCGTTTTTTGCAACACGCAGAACGCTTCAACACCGAAATCATTCTAGACCAGATTGAGCGTGTAGACCTGAGCAAACGTCCGTTCACCCTATATTCAGAAATGGGCAATGTTTACACCTGCGACAGTTTAATCATTGCCACCGGTGCCAGCGCCAAATACCTGGGCCTGCCTTCAGAAGAAGCCTTCATGGGCAAAGGCGTGTCTGCCTGCGCCACCTGCGACGGCTTTTTCTACCGCAACCAGGACGTGGTCGTGGTGGGCGGTGGCAACACAGCCGTTGAAGAAGCCCTGTACCTGTCTAACATTTGCCGCAAGGTAACAGTTATTCACCGCCGTGACAAATTCCGTGCCGAACCCATCTTGATTGATAAAATGATGGAAAAAGTAAATAGCGGCAATATGGAACTGAAATTGTTTTATACCCTTGAAGAAGTACTGGGTGATGACAGCGGTGTAACCGGTGTGCGCATTCGCAACACGCAAGATAATACCACACAAGACTTGGCGGTTACGGGCGCGTTCATTGCCATTGGTCACCAACCCAACACCGCTATCTTCGAAGGCCAGCTAGACATGGAACATGGCGGTTACATTAAAACCCGCAGCGGCCAGCAAGGGTTTGCCACCATGACTTCCGTACCCGGCGTTTTTGCGGCCGGTGACGTACAAGACCACATTTACCGTCAGGCCATTACCAGTGCAGGTACCGGTTGCATGGCTGCCCTTGATGCACAACGCTGGTTGGAAAATGAAGGTAATTAAAGGAAGTCTTGAAGACCTGAAACGCATGCAGAAAAAATACAGTGCGGAACAGGCCAAGGCAGAAAAACAGGCAAAAGAACAGGCTCGGCAAAACAAAACCGTTTCTGGCAGTGCCGCAGCAGCCGCACTGTCCAGTGAAGATGCCGCCCTGTTCAGGCAATCGGTAAAGGGGGTTACCCCCCTGCCCGGCAGCAATCGTATCTCACATGTGGCCAGCCCCAAGTCGCCCAATGCCTTGGTACTGGCCCGGCGGGCACAAGCCGAAGGCAAGGCGGTGCCAGTACTTAACCCGGCACCCGGTGCCAGGCAAGACACGCGCCCTGTACAAGTTGGCAAAAATGAACCAGCTGACGACACTTCTTACGTGCAGCATGCCCATGGCAAAGACCTGCTGAAAAAACTGGCCCGTGGTACCTGGCCCGTTTCCGCCACCCTGGATTTGCACGGCACTACCGCAGAACAGGCGGCAGAACGCTTTGACCGCTTCATCCAGTCGTGCCTGCAACATCAGGTACGTTGCGTTTGCATCATTCACGGCAAAGGCTATGGTTCAAAAGACGGGCAGGCAGTGTTAAAAGACATGGTAAAAGCGTGGTTACGGCAACTGGAAGCCACCCAGGCTTATATTCAGGCGCCAGAAAGCATGGGCGGAACCGGTGCACTGCTGGTATTGTTAAACACCAAGGCTTAAGCAACGTATTCCTACGCAGGAGCATGGAAACTAGAAAGTGGAAATGCATAAGCCGTGCTGAAATTAATAAGGGCGATTAATGCTTGTGACATTAATCGCCCTATCTTGTATTTATTTTGGCACCGTTTACTGCTTAAGAGCCGTTACCAGCAAGTTGCCCGATCTTTGTCGAGCATTTTGTCTCCTCACCTGCATGAAAAGTATTATGCACCACAATATGACAATTCACACTTAGGGTATGCACTAATTTATGCACTTTTTCAACAGTTAAAACTGATTATTTGCACTTTTGTTGATCAAGCGCATTTGCCATCTGGCGGGACTTCTCTTTTTGTGCCAATTTTTCTTCGCGGCGCTTGCGAATTTGCTCATCCATTTTTGCACCAATATGGCCTTCGTGCCGCTGTTCGGCCAAATCCACCTGGCGCTGTCTTTCCCTGAAACGCTCGCGCTGCTCTTCGGTAATCTTGTCCCAGCAATGCGGGCAACTTTCACCACGCACATAATGTACAGAGGCGCGGTCTTCATCACTTAAGGGGTGACGGCAGGCCCGGCACTGAATATATGGCCCGGGCACCAACCCATGCCCAACTGAAACCCGCTCATCAAATACAAAACACTCGCCATCCCACAGGCTTTCTGGCTGGGGAATGGTTTCCAGATACTTCAGAATGCCGCCTTCCAAGTGATAGACTTCATCGTAGCCCTGGGATTTCATATAAGCGGTTGATTTTTCACAACGAATTCCGCCGGTGCAGAACATGGCCACTTTCTTTTTCTTGTTCTTGTCCAGCAAACCGCCCTCTTTGGCCTGCTCCTGAACCCACTGTGGAAATTCACGGAACGTCACCGTTTCAGGATTAATAGCCCCCTTGAATGTGCCAATATCCACCTCGTAGTCATTACGGGTATCAATCAACACCACATCAGGATCGGAAATCAGGGCATTCCAGTCTTCGGGCTTCACATACGTGCCTGCATTCTGGCCATTCACATTGGGCTGCCCCATGGTGACGATTTCTTTTTTCAGGCGCACCCGCATCCGATGAAACGGCTCACGGTCTTCCGACCAGGACTCTTTATGCTCTAGCGTAGCCAGGCGTGGGTCATTGCGCAAATACGCCAATACCGCCTCAATCCCCTCGCGCGGGCCGGCAATCGTACCATTGATGCCTTCCAGCGCCAGCAACAAAGTGCCCTTCACATCATGCTGCTCGCAAAAAGCCTGCAACGGTTCACGCATTGCCTGGTAATCGGGCAATTCTACAAATTTATATAAAGCGGCAATGGTAAAGTTGGACATAAAAAAGCACTATCAAGAAAATGAAATAAAAAATATACGGGGTACGTCATTTTGCCACAGATACAAGAAAAACACGGCCCAGCTGGCATAACATCCGATTTCAAGAGCATTATAAAACCAATTCACAACGACCATATTCCCACGCCGGAGCATGGCAACAAGCACAAGTACAGATCCCGTTTCAAGCATGAAGCACGCCCCACGCTCCTGCATGGAGACGCATAACCCCATTTGCAATAACAAAATAACTTGGAGTTATGTAAAATCTGCTAGTCTACGGATTAACATTTTGCTTATACATACACATACACAATTTCCCCAGGAGGAAACATGAAGTTAGAGACACTGGCTATTCATGCCGGCTATAAACCCGAACCCACCACCAAAGCCGTAGCGGTGCCTATTTACCAAACCACTTCTTACGCGTTTGACAACACCCAGCACGGTGCTGACTTGTTTGACCTGAAAGTGGCCGGCAATATTTACACCCGCATCATGAATCCTACCAATGCCGTGCTTGAAGAGCGTGTTGCCGCACTGGAAGGCGGGATTGCAGCGCTGGTAGTGGCTTCGGGCATGGCAGCAATTACTTATGCCATCCAGACCATTGCCGGGGCCGGTGACAACATTGTTTCAGTCAGCACCCTGTACGGTGGCACCTACAACCTGTTCGCGCACTCATTCCCGCGCCAGGGCATTGAAGTACGCATGGCCCCCCATAACGACATTGCCGCCCTGGAAGCACTGATCGATAAAAACACCAAGGCCGTCTTCTGCGAATCCATTGGCAACCCGGCTGGCAACATTATTGACATCCAGGCCCTGGCCGATGCCGCCCACCGCCATGGCGTACCACTAATTGTTGACAACACCGTAGCCTCGCCCGCCCTGTGCCGCCCCTTTGAACACGGTGCCGATATTGTGGTGCATTCGCTAACCAAATACATTGGCGGCCATGGCACCACTATTGCCGGTGCCGTGGTGGACTCAGGCAAATTCCCCTGGGCTGAACATAAAGAACGCTTTGCTATTTTGAATGAACCCGACCCGGCCTACCATGGCGTGGTCTACACCGAAGCGTTTGGCCCCGCCGCATTTATTGGCCGCTGCCGCGTTGGCCCATTGCGCAACACCGGCGCAGCCCTGGCCCCATTAAGTGCATTCCTGATTATTCAGGGCATTGAAACCCTTTCCCTGCGCATGGAGCGCCACTGCGAAAACACGCTTAAAGTGGCCGAACACCTAAACAACCACCCGCAAGTAGCATGGGTCAAATACGCAGGCCTGCCTAGCCACCCTGAACACGCCCTGGCACAAAAATACATGGGCGGCAAACCTTCAGGCATTTTGACCTTTGGCATTAAAGGCGGCAACGAAAGTGGCGCCCGTTTCATTGACGCCCTGCAGCTGATTACCCGCCTGGTTAACATTGGCGATGCCAAATCCCTAGCCTGCCACCCCGCCAGCACCACCCACCGTCAGCTGAATGAAAAAGAACTGGCCACTGCTGGTGTTAGCGCTGACATGATCAGGTTGTCTGTGGGTATTGAGCATATTGATGACATTATTGCTGACCTGGACCAGGCGCTAGAGGCTAGCAAGGCTTAAGGCATTTGTTCACATACAGGAACGTGCCCACGCAGGAGCGTGGGCACGAGAAAAAACCCCAAAAAGGCCGGAAGGATGTCCGACTTTTTGGGGTCAGTTCAGTCTGCGTGAGAACCAGAAACGATGAGGTTTGCCCCGCACTAGATCAAATCTTAATTTCAGCCCCCAGCGCTTTTACAAACTGGCTTAACCACGCCGGGTGGGCGGGCCAGGCTGGGGCGGTAACCAGGTTGCCATCGGTCACGGCGGCATCTATGGCAATTTCGGCGTACTTGCCACCGGCTAATTCCACTTCAGGGGCGCAGGCCGGGTAAGCTGAACATGTACGATCTTTTAAAATACCCGCCGCCGCCAGAATTTGCGCACCATGGCAAACAGAAGCTATCGGTTTTCCCGCCGTATTGAATTCGCGCACAATATCCAGCACCCGCGCATTTAACCGCAAATATTCTGGCCCACGGCCACCGGGAATTAACAAACCGGCATAATCATTGCTATTAACCGCTGCGAAATCATAATTCAGGGCAAAATTATGGCCCCGTTTTTCGCTATAAGTCTGGTCTCCTTCAAAATCATGAATGGCCGTTGCCACATGATCGCCCGCCTTTTTATTGGGGCACACCACATGCACCTTATAGCCCAGCGCCAATAAAAACTGATACGGCACCATGGTTTCATAATCTTCGGTGAAATCACCGGCAATCATCAAAATCGCTTTACTCATCATGCGTCTCCTGTGTTGAAAAATACCCTATTACCTTTTTGGTAATAAAGGTTTATCATTCTTTATACTTTTGTTTTATATCATTTTAATGGCAAACCGGCGCTTTGGGTTACTGGCTAATAAATATTGCCATCCCTAATTTTTTCCACTGCAGCATATATCTAAGAAGGAATCACCATGAAACCTCTTTACCTGCTCCTAGTCGTACCTGCCCTGCTGGTATCAACCAGTAGCCATGCCCAAATGTTTAACAAAGACTACGAAAAATGCAACCAAAGCAGCACGGTTAATATCGTGGATTGCGTTAACAAAGAAACCAAAAAATGGGATGCCCGCCTGAACAAATCCTACAAAGCCCTTATGGAACGCAGTGACGAGACCCAAAAAGCACCGTTAAAATCTGCCCAACGATTATGGATTCAATACAGGGATGCCAACTGCGGCTTTTATGCAAATGGAGAAGGCTCTATCAGCCAGATTAATGCCGCCGAGTGCACCCGCGCCATGACCCAGGAACGCACCTGCGAAATAGAAGCCGCCAACCGCTATGAAGGCGGACCAATGGCCGGGTGCCAATAACTCAAGCGGGTTACACGAACAGCTTGCCCCGTTCAAATCTTGCAGGCATCACCGCAATCATTATCCGCCTCGGGCACGTTCTCATCCAATTGCTGAACGCGCTCAGCGTTTTTCTTTTCAATTGCGTCAAAATCAATGTTGTCGAAAGCGGTATCAAAATCAAGATCTGTATCGTTACTCATGCCCTATTTCCTAAAATGGTTAGCTAAAGATTGATTTTAATACGAGCCGCTACGAACGCAAAGGCAAAGCCGCACCAATCACCACAAACAAGCCGCCAAACCAGAATACCGAAGACTTCAACAAGGCGCCAATCCCAAAAACGCACAGGCCAATCACAATCGCAAAGCCCAGCAAGCCGCCCATAATGGTAAACAAGGCTTTCTGGCGACCGTGCAAGGCCCCATGTGTAAGCACAAGCAAGGCATTGGGCCCGGGCACTAACGATATACCCACCGACGTAATCAAAAGCAGAAGCCAAGTATCAAAAGACATGTCTATTCTCTAAACATAATATGCAATGGGAAATCCGGGTGCTTGCCCGAACATTTATTGACCGGCAATTAAAATTGATATTGCCATTTTTTACAGCAAAAGCCAATAAAGAAATTTCATTACCCATGCGGATTAGAAGTGATTGCACATAACCCTAAGGCAAATGCTATGTTCTAGCGCCATAGGTAGTCTCTAGCACTTTGAACAAGCTCCTACAAGTTTAGGGAATACCCCAGGTGTTACTGTTGTTTCCATATGCGTAAAAAATGAAACCTGTTGTTAAGTCTAATCACTCATGATAAAAAACTGATTATCGGCAATATCCTTTTGATTAACTTATTAAAAAAACATCTTCATGAACAAGCTGAAAACTTTGGCACTGGCAATTTCCCTTTCTTTCATGGCCCCCTCTGCCTATGCCATTGAAGAACAGCTTATTACCTCTCCCACCGGCCAAACCGTTTTTAAACTGCGTTTCTTTGGCATTGGCGATGGCAGCTTCATGCCTGCCGACCGAGATCCCCGTGAATCAACACGAACAATAAGCGCTTTGGACAGAAGCAAGCTTATCAGCGCCCTATCGTACTGGGCTGAAATACTTAAGCCAGCCCCTGGCGCTTTACCTGCCATTATCAAAACAGGCGCATTAAGCATACCTGATGCCTTTGCCACCTTTAGCCCGCTTGAGGATAAAGATGAACCATTTGCCTACATACCCATGCAAGTGACCTTTGCAGGCGAACCCGGCTCGGAAATGCTGGAAGAACATGGCTCAATTGCGATTGGTGTCTTAAATTTTGACACGCTTGACTACATCCCTTCGCAAATACCCCGGCCTGATGGACCTTGGGACCAACACTCTACCTTATTTCACGAGCTTGGGCATACCCTGGGCATTCTTAGCTTAGCATACGACACCAACGGCACGGGCACCCCACACTTTTATTCATTCTTAAGCGCTTGGGGCAAAGGCCTGCGGGATGACAACGGCAACCCGGCACGACCTGGCCAAGCCATCTTGTGCTCGTTATGCAATAACCCGGAATCACCTGACGCTTTTGACGTACGACAAGACCAAGGCTACTTTACCGGTAAAAACGTTCAAGAGGTGCTGGCTGGCGCCATGCCCGGCATGCCCGTTAAAATGCTGATGTACACCATCTTTGGTGAAAATAAGCTGGACGATAACTACATGAGCCACTTCGAGCTAAAAAACAGCCTCATGAGCCATCAGACTTATCGAAACTACACCAACTTCATGGAGCTGGAACTGGCGGTTATTCAAGACTTGGGCTTTGACATTGACCGGCGCAATTTCTTTGGCTACTCGGTGTACGGGAATGATCAGTATATAGAAAACAATAACGGCTTCTTTTTACGCAACCCCGAAGGCACCGCCTACATACCCGGCCAATACAACACCGCCACCCTGGGCCTGGGCCTGCACATTTACGGTAATCGCAATACCCTTATCCAGCGGTCTGATTTACTGTCTATAGGTGGCGGTGGTGCCGGTGTTCGCGTTGATGGTGAAGCCAACCACCTAGTCATCCCGTCTGGCACACGCGTCTATGCCGATGGCCTGAATGGGCGCGGCATCATGTTCGCCTACGGCAAAAACCACCAGCTTAATATTCGCGGTGATGTACAGGCCATGGGCGACCTGGGGATTGGTGTCAATTTTGACTTTGGCAATAACCCTATAGGCAATAACGATGAATACCGTGGTTCTTACATACATACCTTTTTCAGAGGCACCCCCTACCTGCCCGAAGAGCTCAATGGCGCGCTGGTAGACACCTTTGACCTTACCGGCCGCGTGGCGGGTAAAGAACAGGCCATTTACCTATCCCGCAACGCCCTGGTTAACCGCATTAACATCATGCAAGGGGCACGCATTGAAGGGAATATACGCTCTGATTACGCCCAACTGGATGAAAACGGCAATCCACGACTCACCCGCATTAGCTTTGGCCAACTGGCCGATACCAACGGGTATGCCACCGGCCTGCCCGATGCCCATTTTAACTGGCAATACAACGGCAACATCACCGGCCGCAACAACATTGAACTGCTCCCTATGGGCGGCACCACCCGGCTTAATGGGCAATACGATGTTTATGGCGTGAATGTAGCAGCGGGTGCTACGCTGGGTGGCAATGGCCGCTACGTTTTACACCCCAATGGCCATTTTATTAATAACGGCACCCTTTCACCCGGCAACTCCATTGGCCGCATTGACATTGCCGGCAACTACCTGCAAACACCTACCGGCCGTTTAATCATGGAAGTCAATGGCCAACAAAAACATGACCTGCTCGCGGTTAGCGGTAACGCCACCTTAAACGGGCAACTTACCGTGGTACCCCAACGCGACTGGTACGGGCAAAACTGGCAGCTACAATCGGCCAACCTGGTACAAGCCGGGGCTATTGATGGCACCTTTAACACCGTATCGGTAAACTTGGATTCACCCACCCTTTCCGTGGAGATGCAACCCCTGCAAGCAGGCAACATGGGCATACGCATCTTCAGGCAGCCCAATGCCTACCGCCAATACGCCCAAAATTCCAACGCTCAAGGCGTGGGCAAAGCTCTAGATACCCTTGCTACTCTTAATGCCCCACAAAATCGCTCTTTGCTGCAAACGCTGGACTTTTCAGCCAGCAACGGCCAAGTGGTTACCCAGGCCCTAAACCAACTGACGCCTGCCATTTACAGCACCATGGTAGCCAGCTCGCTGAACAGAGAACAGCAGATTGGCAACATTATGTCTAGCCGCGCTACCGGCATGAACAACCGCTTGGGCACCCCTGCCTCTGACTCTGACTCTGCAACCGGTTTTGTCGTCCCCTTTGGAGGTGGCGTATGGCAAGACACACGCGGCTCTCTGGTGGGTTACAACAGCAAGCAATACGGCGTTGTCTTGGGCGCAGAAAAACACAGTGCCAGCAACCCGGCCTGGACATGGGGCGCCTATGGTGCCATTAGCCGCCAATCTGTTCACTTTGATGATCCTTACAGCGGCAAAGGCCACACTACCGGCTTCAACCTTGGCCTGCACGCCCGTTATGCACCCCAGCCACTTACCGGCATGTATGCCTTTGGCCAAGCCCAACTGGGTATTGAAGATGGCAAACTCCACCGCAACATCAAATTTGAAGGCTACGCAGCCCGCCAATCCAGCAGCTGGACTGGCTGGAGCGGCTCGCTGCTGGCCGGTGGAGGTTACCGCTGGGCACTGGGTGAGCGCATTAGTGCTGGGCCGATGGCTTCTCTTGCCTATACCCGCCTTTACCGCCCCAAGCTTAACGAATCCGGCGCTGAAGATAGCCGCTTGGTGATTAAGTCCAGCCACTTCAACTCGCTGCGTTCCAGCCTTGGCTTTACCCTGGACATGGGCCTACCCACTAGCCAGCAAAATGAAGTACTGGCCAATTTACAAGTAAGCTGGGACAGGGAATTGCTCAATAAAAAAGCAAGCCTGCATGCCCACTTTGACGGTTCACCTGAAGCGGCCTTTACCACCCAAAACAAGGTTACCGAGCGGGACTCGCTAGGTATACGGGCAGGATTGACGTATCAAGTAGATAAAAACCTAATGCTGAGTGCCCAGGTCTCTAGCCAACTCTTTAAAGCAGGACAAAACTCATTGGCAGGCCATCTTTCTGTGAATTGGCAGTTTTGAATAACCTTAACGCTTAAAGGAATAGCATAAAAGCTATTCCTTTTTTCAGTTAGGCATACCGGTCATGGCCATGAGCCTAGCTGCTCGTTACCACGCTGGAGTGAACTGCACCCCAAAACTTGTCCGATTCAGTGTATCAGTGACTCATTTTTTTAGTTAATGTAATAGTTGCACCTACTGCATTTAAAACTGACACTATTGTTTCAAAGCGTGGTTTTGTTTTCCCAGAAAAGGTTTTGTACAAGCTTTCTCTACCTAAACCTGTTTCCTGGGCAATCTGAGCCATTCCAATAGCCTTGGCCACATCACCCAATGCTGCAATGAACAGCTCCTGATCCCCATCTTCAATTACTGCATTTAGATATGCAACAATATCATCAGGAGTTTGCAAATACTCAGAGGCATCAAATTCACTTATGACTCTACCGTTTTTTTTCATAATTTAACCTTTAATTTCTGACCATATTAAATTTGCGTATTTAATATCGTCTTGTTGCGATGCTTTTGTACCTCCACTCAAAAGCAAATATATAATTTTCCCTTGTTGGGCATAATAAACTCTATACCCTGGCCCATAATCAATTTTCATTTCAAAAATGCCGTTGGACACCGATTTATGGTTGCCAAAATTTCCTTGTTTTGCTCTTCCTATCCTTACAAGGATTTTTGCCTTGGCTTGACTGTCTTTTAAGCCTTTCAACCACTTAGAAAATTCTTCTGTTTGATTTATTATATTTTTTGTACTCATCACTACACAATCATCCATTTATTGATGACCTATTGTATCCCATAGGATACTTAATGACAAGAATTTTATCTGCATTATTCTTATGGGAAGGCTTAGCCAAAAACTTACGCCACCTGCTCGTTTAGAGTTACAAACTTTATCGCGCTATGTCATGATAAGTTCAACACACATGTCCGATACCATGCACTTTCTGCAAGATGGGCGAACGTTCCTGCCAAACGTGTGAAAAGCAAATTTTCAGATCGTGACTATTGCGATTAAATCTATCGAATCAAAACGTCATCTGTAACCAAGTGGCTACCAGACAAGAAACCAAAATAACCTTTTGATTTTCATGTATTTTTATAATTATTGAAAGCAACATAAACCGTGATGGTGTCCTCACCAGGAATCAAAAAACCCTTTATTCATGAGGATTTTAAAAGGATATGGGGAATAACCGTTGGACCAGTTACTCGTTACCACGCAGGAGCGTGGTAACGAGTAACGCCCATCATTAACAATTACTTGTTTTTCTCAAGCAACTCAGCAATTGCCTTGGCCTCCAACACCTTGCCACTAGAGACCACTTTATCGTCAATCACCAAACCGGGCGTACTCATCAAGCCGGTTTCGGCAATTTTGATCATATCGGTTACATACTCAACCTTGGCCTGCACACCACTCATTGCGACCGCTTCTTTAGTGGCTTCTAGCAAAGCCTTGCATTTGCGACAACCTGTGCCCATTACTTTTATATGCATTACCCTTCTCCTGAAACTGGTTCAAATAAAGAAATGACCGAACATGTTCAGGCCATATCCAATAATTAAAATACCAACAAAAACAATCCCCACAAACAGGCCCAACAAAGGTATTTTTACGACCTGTTTTAACAAAATCAACGAGGGTAAAGAAAGCGCGGTAACGGCCATCATAAATGCCAAAACCGTCCCCAAACCCACACCCTTAGCCACTAATGCTTCCGCGATCGGTAAAGTGCCAAATATATCCGCATACATTGGGAGAGCAACGACCGTTGCAACCAAGACTGAATACCAATTATCCTGACCCAATATAGAGGTAACCCACGCTTCAGGAATCCAGTTATGGATCGCAGCACCAACACCCACGCCAATCAACACATAAATCCAGACTTTAGAGAAAATATCAACCACCTGCTGCCAGGCAAACTCACGGCGTTCGCTGGCCGTCATACCCACATCCATCTCGCTTTGCACTGGCATTTTTTGCGTGACAAATTCAGCGATATATTTTTCCATTTTGAAAAAGCTGATTAATGTACCGCCAATGACCGCCAAAATCAGGCCAAGCACAACATAGGCCATGGCAATTTTCCAGTTAAAGATACTGGCCAATAAAATGATAGAGGCCAAATCAACCAGAGGCGAGGAAATCAGGAAAGAAAACGTCACGCCCACCGGCAAACCAGCACGGGTAAAGCCAATAAAAATCGGAATCGACGAGCAAGAACAAAACGGCGTAATGGTGCCCAGTAATGCCCCCATGACATTAGCCTTAATGCCGGTCATGCGGCCCAGAATCTGCCGGGTTCGTTCGGGTGGAAAATAGCTCTGGATATAAGAAAGCGTGTAGATCAGGACAGTTAAAAGGATAAAAATCTTGAGGACATCGTAGATGAAAAAATGCACGCTACCGCCCACTTGCGTGACAACCGATAACCCAAAGCCCTTTTCAACCACCCAGGCAACGCCATTTGACAGCCATGTCATTTTCAACAGCACATCGTTTAGCCAGGCAAAAATTGCAACAATGACGTCCATGAACATACCCTACCGGTTGGTTTAATAAACACATTGTAATGAAGGCAGGGGGGAATTAGCAATGACGCAAAATATCTATCGCTGTCCTCCTCACAAGTGCGAGCTACACGAACTGAGGCGGGTGATGTCTCTTACCGGATATCAAGCAAATCCAGATACATCTTTACTGTTTTTTTTCCTTTATTATTGTTCATGCAAGATGTAAAACCACACTTTTCATAAAAACTTTCTTTATCATTAATTGCATCTACGATTAGTAGTCGAGCACTTATATAAGCTGAGCTTTTTGCCGCCATCTCAGTAATTATTCTGATAATGGATGTACCGAATTTTTTTCCATGAAATTTTTTGGATACACCAAGTTTAGTCAAAAGAATACTGGGGGCCCTTAGTTTATATTTAGATTCATCAAGGTTTAATACCATGTGTTCTTGAGATTGCAACTCTAATGAGGAATTGCATAAAGCAAAATACCCAATAACATCATGTTTCGGGTGTATCACAAGCCAAGTTGAACTATATAAATTTTCTTCAAATAATTTGGCTTCCTTGCGAAGGAAGCTGTCCAGTTTTTCATCGCCACATGTAAAATCATTCAGGGAGCTTAGATCAAACTGCTTCAGCGAAATTATCCCCAATTGGGCATTATCCATTTAACGCTCCGCTAAACGGAATTTATCCAGAAAGGGTGCATCAGTTGCCTGTTTAACAAATTGTTCTGCTTTTTTTACCCGCCTTAACCACTCTTCCGGAGTTGGAGTGGGTGTTTTTCGAAGCGCTTCATACATATACACCGGATCGTATCCCTCTTCACTCATGAGACGCTTTCTGACATCTTTACTGGTCGTCATGGGGGTTGCGGTAATAAACCTTTCAGCCAATTCGGACTTGCCTTTGTTTTTTATGGCCATTCGAATAGCTTGTGTGGTTTTATAAGATTTGGGATTTTTGGCCTTGCGGATATCGCTAGAGAAGCTAGAGAATTTGCTTGCGTTTATACGTTTGGCAGCTTTTACTGTGATTGTCATGTTCGCTCCTTACGCCCAAGACGTTGGCAGCCACTATTTCATCAATTGATTATAACAATAGCTAAAAAGAATTGTTGCGCATATGTTAATGCATATAAGGCTTATCGGAGCTGTTTAGTGCCGAGTTTGTCATAGGTAAACTCATAGACTTACCTAAAAAAGGCACATGTCAAAACCAAAGACCATCAAACCTTTTTAATAAGGCCTTCAAAGTGCTTACAAAACCCGCACACCCTTTTACCTCAAAAAAACAGGCCTTGCATTTTAAACACAAAGCCTGCTTCTGAAGCAAACAGTTCACCTGAAAGATGGTGTGCTCCACCAACTCCAGTCATGTTTTCCACTAGTGTACTTTATATCGTTGTCTGTGGTAATTACCTTACTCGATCCATATTGATAAACCAATTCCCCTAAAGTAAAGTCAATATTGCCGACCAGGTACGCCAAACAACAACGATCTTTATTTTTCAGAAATACCTGGACGTGCACAAATAACCACCGACACGATTCATTCAAATAAAAAGGAAGAGACAATGAGCTTGCACAAAAAACTTATGCAAAGGGCCCAAAATGGCAATCCTATCCGGGTAGGGGTAATCGGATCAGGCAAATTCGGCTCAATGTATTTATCGCAAATACCGTTCACGCCGGGCATTCATCTGGTTGGGCTTGCAGACCTGGATCCGCAAAAAGCCAAAGATGCCTTGCGCAGGGTGGGTTGGAAACCCGAGCAATTTGATGCCACCACACTTGAACAAGCCTACACGTCAGGCAAAACAGCCATTATCAATGATGCGCAAAAACTGCTTGCCTTTGAAGGAATCGACATTATTGTAGAAGCCACCGGTAGTCCTTATGCGGGTGTTCTGCATGCCCTATCTGCGATTGATCATGGAAAACATATCGTCATGGTGAATGTAGAAGCAGATGCCTTGGCTGGTCCTTTACTTGCCAAGAAAGCACAAGCTGCCGGGGTGATTTATTCCTTTGCCTATGGCGATCAGCCGGCTTTAATCATGGAGCTGGTTGACTGGGCCCGCACTGCCGGCTTCGAAGTAGTCTGCGCCGGTAAAGGCACCAAATATCTGCCCCAGTATCATGACTCAACGCCAGAAACCGTCTGGGATCATTATGGTTTTACGCAAGCCCAGGTGGCCGAGGGCGATTTCAATGCGCAGATGTTCAACTCTTTTCTTGACGGTACCAAATCAGCGCTGGAAATGTCGGTCGTGGCCAATGCCTGCCACTTTCATCCTCAAGTGGAGGGCCTGCAATTTCCACCCTGCGGAGTAGATGACCTGGCCCGCATTCTACGTCCACAGGATGAAGGTGGCATCTTGTCCAGACGCAATACCGTCGAAGTGGCCTCCTCCCTTGAAAGGGACCAGCGCCCGGTCTTCCGGGATTTGCGCTGGGGGGTTTATGTCGTGCTAGAGGCTCCCACAGATTATGTCCGCAAATGCTTTAGTGAATACGGCCTGATTACAGATCCTTCAGGACGCTATACCGCCATGTATAAGCCATACCACCTGATCGGGCTTGAAGTAGGCATTAGTGTTGCCAGTATTGCCTTGCGAGGTGAAGCAACCGGCTGTACCGATGTATTCAACGCAGATGTCGTGGCTACCGCCAAGCGTGATTTGGCACCCGGTGAAATGCTGGACGGAGAAGGCGGAAGTACGGTGTATGGAAAGTTAACACCGGCTAGCATGTCAATCAGCCATGCTTCCTTGCCGATTGGCCTGGCTTCTAAAATGAAATTGAAACACAACATCCAAAAAGGACATCCGGTTAGCTGGAATGATGTTGAGTATGATGCAAACAATCCGGTGATTAAAATCCGGCGTACCATGGAAGCGGGTCAATATTAGCTATTTCATCACGGTTCTTGCTTGTCAAAGTGGCTAGCAACGCTTACCATTCGATATGTTTCCATATACATATCGAAGAATAACCCCATGTATTTTACCCGTTTTGCGATTACTGCTGCCCTGTTAAGTTCTGGTGCTTTACTTGGTGTGTCATCGGTAGCCTCTGCGGCTTCTGTTAATGTGGCCGTAGCGGCTAACTTTACCGATGCCGCCAAGGAAATTGCCGCCGCTTTTGCTGAAACCACCAAACACGAAGCCGTGTTATCTTTTGGCGCGACCGGCCAGTTTTATACCCAAATTACCCAAGCCGCCCCCTTCGAGGTTTTTCTTGCCGCTGATGACCAGCGCCCTACCCAAGCCGTTAAAGAAGGCCATGGTGTTGAAAATACGGTTTTCACCTACGCCATCGGCCAACTCGTCTTGTACTCGCCAAACAAAAACACGGTAACCGGCCCCGAGACCCTTAAAGAAAACAGTTTCAATAAAATTGCCATTGCCAATCCTGAAACGGCCCCCTATGGCGTTGCTGCCGTACAGGCCATGACAGCACTAAACGTCTACGACACCTTAAAGCCTAAAATTGTACAAGGGCAAAGTATTGGCCAAACCTACCAGTTTATCCAAACCGGTAATGCCGAATTGGGTTTTGTGGCCTTGGGCCAAGTGTCGCAAACCAGTACCGGCTCACGCTGGGTCGTACCCCAGGATCTTTATAAGCCTATTCGACAAGATGCCGTATTGTTGAAAACGGGCAGTGACAATCCCGCCGCTATCGCCTTTATCGAATTCCTTAAAGGAGATACCGCCGCTAAAATCATTCAAAAATACGGCTACGCCCTGGACCGCTAACACGAAATCACCATGCTAACCCCTGATCTGTGGCAACCCATTCGCCTTACACTTGAACTGGCCGGACTCACCACCGTCTTGCTGCTTATTATTGGCACCCCTATTGCCTGGTGGCTGGCGCGATCCACGTCACTCCTCAAAGAAGTGGTTGCTACTGTAGTAGCCTTACCCTTGGTGCTACCCCCTACCGTACTGGGCTTTTATCTGCTCATTATTTTAGGCCCCGATGGTTTAGGCGGCATGTTCGGCGGACTCGTGGGCGTTCGCACATTTGCGTTTACCTTCGAGGGGCTGGTCTTTGGTTCGGTTTTATATTCCATGCCCTTTGTGGTGCAGCCCATTCGCAACTCCTTTGAAGCCATCGGTAACCGCCCCCTGGAAGTCGCGGCTACTTTGCGCGCCTCTCCATTAAACCGTTTTATAACCGTCGCCCTACCCATGGCCAAACCGGGCTTTTTAACAGGGGCGGTACTGGGTTTTGCGCATACCGTTGGTGAATTTGGCGTCATTTTAATGATTGGTGGCAATATACCCGGTAAAACCAAAGTGCTCTCGGTGGCCATTTACGACTTTGTAGAAACCTTACAGTGGCAAAAGGCGCATATATTATCTGCCGGTATGCTCGTCTTCGCTTTTCTGGTGATCTTGTCCGTGTCATTATTAGCACGCCGTTCAGGCCAACGAACTTTTTAATTATGTATAGCACTCAGCCCACGATTGATGTCATCCTAAAAGGCCAGCTAGGCGCTTTTCAACTCAACATCAACTTTCAAACGCCCATGCAAGGTGTAACCGCCTTGTTTGGGCCTTCAGGCTGTGGCAAAACCTCGGTGCTGCGCTCTATCGCGGGTTTGCAACGCATACCCGGCGTTATCAAGGTGGGCGATGCCCTTTGGCAAGACTCGGCCAATTTTCTACCGCCTCATAAACGCCCCATTGGTTATGTATTCCAAGAGGCCAGCCTTTTTCAGCACATGTCAGTGCGTAAAAACCTGAACTATGGCCTTAAGCGCGCTAAGCTGCCTCAGCTTTCCATTCAATTTGATGAAGTCGTTGAATTATTAGGCTTGTCCCGTTTGGTTGACCGCCATCCAGAACACCTATCAGGTGGTGAACGCCAACGGGTTTCTATCGGACGCGCCTTGCTTTCCCAGCCACGGCTCTTGCTCATGGATGAACCCTTATCAGCCCTAGACCGAATGGCCAAAGACGAAATCTTGCCCTACTTTGAAGCGCTCCATTCGCAGCTTGATATTCCCATTATTTTTGTGTCGCACGACATTACTGAAGTAGAACGCCTGGCCGACTACCTGGTCACCCTGAAAGAAGGGCAAGTAATATCAACGGGCCCGTTAAACCAGGCGCTTACTGATCCTGACTTACCTTTTGGGCGCCATCGTGACAGTGCCGCCGTCTTGCCTGCCACGGTTTTACGCAAAGAAGAAGACGGCATCGCAATATTAGATGTATTGGGCACTGAAATTTTAGTCATTGGCCCCACCTTGGAAGTTGGTCAAAAAGTACGCGTTCGCATTGCCGCCCATGACGTCAGCCTAACCAAAGAACATCCCGGGCATTCCAGTATTCTTAACTTGCTACCGGTTCGTATTGTGGGTATAGAGCCGGTAGGCACTGCAGAGGTCAATGTACGACTGGCCCTGGTTCAACAAAATGGTTTTGATTTTATTGCCCGCATTTCCAAGCGCTCTTTAAACGCGTTACACCTACAAACAGGCGAAACGGTCATCGCGCAAATCAAGGGCGTCTCTTTTTTGACTACTAAATAAAGCAAGGAAACGCTCATGACTACGATCCGCTTACGTATTCTTTTAAATGACGGCCGCTTAGGCCCGGGCAAAGTGGATTTAATGGAGCAAATCAATCATTTAGGATCCATTGCCTCGGCAGGACGCGCCTTAGGTATGTCATACCGGCGTGCGTGGGCGTTGGTAGAAGAAACCAATTTGCTTTTTGGACTGCCTTTAATAGAAAAACAGCATGGTGGCAAAGCTGGTGGCGGTGCTCGCTTAACGCCACTGGGACACACCGTCGTTAAGCATTATAGAGAACTGGAACAAGCCACTTTAGCGGCCACGCATACGCATTTAGCAGCATTACAGGCTGAGATTGATGCTACATTAGCGCAAGAGACTTAGCGTAAAGTATAGTCGTTCATCTACCTATTGCAATCACGGCTATTTGCAATCTATACTTTCTTGCCAATACGTGAACGTTGCTGTTCACGGTAAGCTAGACCGTGTGAAACAGGTGCTGAAATGAGTTCAAAAAAACAATTCAATCAACGAAAGACGCTATCTGTGATATGGCGAGCGTTGCCCGTTTTTATGGTCACAACCAGCATTGCTGCCGCGCAGAATGAATACGAAACGCCAGAATATTTCGCGCAACGCGGCCTCTCACTAATTAATACTATTGATGCGTATAACCAAGGCTATACTGGTCAAGGCGTAACTGTGGGCGTTGTGGACAGTGGCATTGTTGTAAACCATCCGGAATTTGCAAGAAAAATTGCAGGCGGATACGACTTCAATTTAGTACAGGCAATTACACAAGAAAGTGGTACGGATGAAATTCCGATGGGCCATGGCTCGCATGTAAGTGGCATTATCGCGGCTAATCGCGATGGTGAGGGTATGCATGGTGTCGCCTTTAATTCGAAGTTATTCGTTGCTCGTTACGGACTAGGTGGTCTTAATGATGACGATGACGATGACGACGATGACGATGATGGTGATGGTGATGGTGATGGTGATTATGAGCAGTTTGCTGCAATAACTGATCACATATTCTCGAACGCGTGGAACTACATGGCAGAGCAGCGCCTTGCAGTGATCAATAATAGCCTTGGTGTGAACAATTGTAGTGGTGGGGCTGCCAGTGATGGCTCAAAGCCCTGTAATGTAGCTGATTTCTTGCCAGAGGCTACACATTACTTTGATGCAAAAACGTTGTTCCCCAATATTATTGACGCCTTTCACAACCTACAAAAAGCCGGCACCTTGATGGTGTTTGCAACCGGTAACGAAGTACAGCCTAATCCCGATTTTTTTGCTGGGATGCCTTTGCTATATCCAGAGCTGCAGCCTAATTGGCTCGCCGTCACGGCGGTTAATGCGGATCTAGACAGTAGTACGCCTAACCTGGCTTGGTATGCCAATGCCTGCGGCTTGGCCAAAGCCTGGTGTTTAGCTGCACCGGGGAGCAATGCTGATGGTTATGTCGGCATTAATTCGGTGCACAGTGCTGGGGGCTATTAAACGCCGGTAAAGCGGTACGTGGTCCCGCGGCATTTGTATCAATGTTTGACGTAGACACCCAAGGGTATAACGCGACGTTTTCAAATGATATTAGTGACCTGTCCACAGACCCCTATTTTCTTGGCCAAAAGGGCTCGTTACGTAAAACTGGTGCAGGATCCTTGACCTTAAGCGGTAGCAATACGTACCAAGGCACAACCACCGTAGACGGTGGCACATTGCGCATTACGGGCACGCAGAATACGGGTGATCATATCGTTAACGCAGGGGTGTTGCGCGTTGATGGAACGATTGCTCCTGGCGTAATGACTACGGTCAATACGCAAGGTGCGTTAGAGGGAGTGGGTACAACAGGCTCGGTGCTCAATAAGGGAACAGTTGCACCAGGCAACTCTATTGGTACCTTAACGGTGAATGGTAACTACACAGCGGCTCCGGGTTCGACCTTGGCGATCGAGGCAGATAACGACAATCGTGTGGATGTTTTGCGCGTCACGGGTAATACAAGCTTCCAATCCGGTGCAGTGGTGGCCTTGCACGGTGAGGTGTTTCGTCAAGGCATCACGTATAACTTCCTTGAAGCTGGCGGAACAGTCGCCAATCAAGGACTTGTTTTTGACTCGTCACTATTGTTTTTAACACCTCGGGCGACCGCATCGGCATCAGGCTTATCGTTTAATGTACAGCGCAATAGCGTAGCGTTCTCGGACTTCACCTCAGGGCATAATCAGACGGCAGTTGCCAATGCCTTAGATCGCTTATCCAATCAGCCTGCGACAGGATTGTCGACCATTTATGACGAGTTGTTAAATGGCCAAGGCACTGGGTTTGGCGCAAAAATGGATCAGCTAAGTGGTGAGCCCTATGCCAGCGTAGAGTCAGCACTGTTTACGCAAAGCCAGCTCTGGACAAATGCGGCAAGTCGTCGCATGGACACCTTATTTTCAGGGTTTCATGAGTCGCAATCTCCGATGTGGCTCAGCGTACAAGGTCAGTGGACAGACCTGAACGGTCGTAGTGGCACGGCCGATGTACGCAACACCACCCATGGACTGTTTATTGGCGGTGATGCGCGCATTGGCACCGGCGGGCATGTTGGGGCAGCGTTTGGTTATCACGATGGCAAAGTACGGGTGCATGATCGTCAAAGCCATGCCAAGACCGAGAGCTATACCCTGGCCGTTTACGGGGGCACACAGTGGGCGTTATCAAATGGTCATATGCTGAACTGGCGCTCTTCTGCCGCCTGGACACATCACGATGTAGATATGAAACGCAATGGTATTACTGTGGGCAAGCCACAATCGTTAAGTACCTCCTACCACAGCCAACAAGTACAGGCATATACCGAATTAGGTTATGCCATGCCGGTGAGCACAAGTACGGTGCTCCAACCCTTTGTTCGGCTGGATTGGACACAACAACGTAGTGGCAGTTTTACCGAGTCTGGTGGCGAAGCGGCTTTACATGGTAAACGCCAAACGAATGATGTGACAAGCTTTAACCTAGGCCTGCGTAGCTACTCGGAGTTTGAACTAAGCCATGAGAGTGCTGCGCGTATCTCAGCGTCGATAGGATGGCGTCATGCGCAAGGAGATGTGACCCCTACGCGCACTCTGCAGTTTGATCAGCTGCGTGAGGCACGCTTTACCGTTAATGGTGCCCCAATCAGCCGCAACAGCCTGCAGTTAGGGCTGAATGGTGAGGTCGATGTGCATAAAAACGCGAGTATTGGCTTGAACTACCGTGGTGAGTTTGGCGGAGGTAACACCAGCAACGCCGGATCGTTGTATCTGAACGTGAGGTTCTAGCCAGACAAGCACAACGCGTGATTCACAAGCCCAACAGTACCCTGAGTGAAAACACTGGCCGATTCACCCAATCACGTCTGGCAATATCAAAGGCATTATTCATTGTCGCCAAATAACGCAGAACGGTTGGGGTTTTTTATTATTATTGATAAAGGCATAAAGCAAGATGGCGTCCCCACCAGGAATCATCAAACCATTTATTTATGCGGCTTTTAAGATGATATGGGGAATTAATGGGGAGATTTATCACAGATAAAAACGCTATTGACCGATCAATCAAATTATGAGCAGTAATTCCGGTAATTTAGTAATTTCAGTTGAAAAGCCGCATTAATAAAGGGATTACAAATTACTGTATATATATTTATACAGTAATTTTGTATGTATATAGTAATTTGGTATTGTCTGTTGCTTATATACCCTGAAGACCCTATGTGCTCACTGCAAGTGCAAAGAGTTATAAATCAAAACCCGATCAAATAATGCAACAAAGCTTAAAATCAACTAAGATATTGATTTTATTGATTATTTATAAACCACCAAGGAAAAAAAGACAATTCAATAGCCCTTTAATCAAAACCCGATCAAAACTTACCCGACTAAGCCCAGAAAGGATAATAACCAGAACGAGGTGCTGTTGGATCAGCCACTTTAATTAGTCCATCCTTCATCGCCTGACGAATAATTGTCGATGCTTGTGCTGCATTTTGGGGTTCAATACCAAACCGTTCACGCAAAGTTGAATTTGTCATCTTCTGCCCACTTACATATTTAAGCGCGGCATGTTGGTAACAGGCACGTACTCGTTCCTGTTGCGTCATTTCAGCAAATCGCCTGGGTGCATATAAATCTATCCGTATGGCATCACCCTCACTACGAAAATTTGGGGGTGGTAACTGGTGAAGCTCAACAGCTACGATTACCTTATCAATACCAGTTCCTTGCTCCTCGCAAAGCCGCATTCGACGCATTAAAGCCGCTAAGGCTTCGTTACGCGAACGTGGGGGAAAGTCCAAGAATCTCTCAGGTTGTACCAACGGCTTCCCTGGATTAGTAATCTCCAGTCGATCCTTAAACATTTCTACCAAAGGACCTGCCCCTTTAATCGTCATATCTTGGTGAATTAATGCATTAACCACCAATTCACGAATGGCAATAGCCGGATATAAGGAACGCTCCTCACGAAATGCCTTTCCAATAAATTCATTATGGGGCATTAAACCATCAATATATTCAATCAAAGCTGTAAAGCTGGTTGCATAACCCTTTTGGCCTTCAAAGCGGTGTGTCACCGTATCTGCTCGACTCAACCCATCATAAGAAACAAAACGAATGGCCTTGCGTGCCAAAGACGGGGAAAAGTCCGATAAACGTTTGGCAAATAAAATCGCGCCCAAATTAGTAATGTTCCAGTATCCCCCTACATCTGCCTGAATCAAATTATCAGCCTCAAGCATCGTAAAAATACCTATCCTGTTATCTGGCAAAGGCTGTCTTGTTAATTCAAAATATGTAGAATAATCAAGGCGCTCCAATACCTGATCACCACTAATAAACTGTGCGCTTGACGGTAAGCTTACGCAACCAGGAGAAACCTATGCTTAAGAAGTGTAGCTGCTTGAAGTGGATGTCTCTACCCCTTTTAACTGCGTTTGCTGTTGTAACGGGCCTAGCTGTGGCGAATAATGCTACTGCTGAGCCTGTTGCGGGCTTCGTGCACATGTCCATCTCGGGCAATTGGTACCCGAAGCCCGCCAAAAACCACATCAATTGGTACCACGTCAATTCAGCATTAATGATATCTCCAGGCTTAAGTGTCCCTGAGCCTGAGAACGCAGATCCTGGCGGAGTTGCAGCATTCGGCTGGTTCGACTCGGGTGAAATACAACTGTTGGCCTATGCCGAGTATATTCCCGCGGTTCAATCAGGAAGGCTTAGCCGGAAATTTACGCCGTCTGCCCGTATACAGTTACAAGCTCTACCGCGCTATGTCATGATGTGCTCTTGGGTTACCGAAGACGGCCATCCTACCGGTACACGTCATGTGGGTTATGGTGAGCGGGAAGATGCAAATGCAATTGATGAGTTCAGTGCAACTGTCCGATACCATCCACTTTCTGTAAGATGGGCGAACGTTCCAGCCAAACGTGTGGAAAGCAAATTTTCAGATCGTGACTATTGCGATGAAATCTCTCGAACCAAAACGTCATCTGCGCCCATGTGGTTGCCAGACAAGAAGCTAAAATAATATTGATTTTTATGTGATTTTATAATTATTGAAAGTTACATAAACGGTGATGGCGTCCCCACCAGGAATCGAACCTGGATCTGATTCTTAGGAGGAACCTGTTCTATCCATTGAACTACAGGGACACACAATCAGCCCGCTACTATAACATTAGAATAAATTTGGAACAAGCAAGAAGCGTTTCGTAGCGGTTAAATTCAAGCCACTTATTTAAGTCCTGGCGCTATGATCTCTTGGTCTCTGGGTTAATGAACTTACACCAATAATATGTAACAAAATAATTCAAAACAATTACAAAACCCGCGCATAGTTGATACACTACCCATAAGCAAACAACAACATTCATGCCATGAGACAAAACAACCTTCCTGCACCAGAAAACCAAAACCAGTCCCCTGCAGAACAAGAATGCGATACGGCCAATTTTCCGTGGTACGTTGCTTACACCAAACCCCGGCAAGAAGAATGTGCCCTAATCAACTTATTGCGCCAAGACTTCAACGCCTACCTGCCCCGCTACAAGAAACTAAAAAAACCCGCCAAAAATGCCATTAACCAGGAACTCCTGGTAGTCCACGAGCCCATGTTCCCGCGATACATTTTCTTACAGCAAACCCGTAAGGAACAGTCTGTTAGCAAAGCCCAGCACACGCGTGGCATTGTTTCGCTGGTGCGTTTTGGCATAGAGCTGGCCACCATGCCAGCCGAGCTGATAACCGCCATACAAGAGTTTGAACAACAGCGTAGCCAGGCCAGCTTTGATGAGATTAGCCCCCTAAAACCCGGCACCAAAGTCAAACTGAACCACAACACCCCTTTGCAAGGGCTGGAAGGCCTGGTGCAAACGGCCTCTGCCAAACGGGTGGTTGTATTACTAAACGTACTGGGCAGACCCAAAACCATCAAGCTTGAACCCAATCAGCTTGACATTACCTAAACAGGTATAGCGCAAAGCTAAAAACCCCCGCATCATCCTGTGTTTCCACCGAACACTTCAGAAATATTTCAACATAAAAATAATTACAAAATGTTACTGAAAAGAACAAAAAAACCATAAACAAGTCAAAAACAAAAATATTTTGACCGTTTTATGAAAAAAAAACATGTAATAAAACAACGAAAACCAAAATAAAACACGAAACTTGATGATTGTTAACATATTTCCAATAAACTTACCCCGTCTCTTATACAAGACGCAGGGTTTGCCCTTTATTACAGTGCAACATAAACCCAACATCTTTTGAATGTTTTATGAAAATTCATGAAAACATGGCGGTAGCCTGCCTGAAAACAATCTAATAGCCCAAACAGACGCCTAAAAAGCCTATAATTTCGCTTCATGTTCCCTTTGGCACCCCTCTACAATAAAAGCAAAATGCCAAAATAAAACCAACGAGACCTTAACCAACAACACTGAACCATGCGTATAAAAACAACCTTACTTTTAGCCGTTACCTCTGCCGCCCTTTCTGCCTGCGCCATGGCACCGGGCATGTACATGGGTGGCCCCGAATCAGCCAGGCACGAACTGGAAAACAATGAACAGCTAAAAGACGGTGAGGCCCCCGCCGGTGCGCTTATAAGCATAAACGCAGAACTAATCAAACAGCAAAGCCTGAACCAGCCCGCCTATAACAGCGTAAACCATCTGTTTGGCACCCCTGGTGCCTACACCGTAGGCCCCGGCGACGTACTGAACATTATTGTGTGGGACCACCCTGAACTGTCGTTAGCAGGTGCCACGGCAGCCACCAGCAGCGAAGGCGGTAATGTAGGCAATGGCTATAACGTAAGCAGCGATGGCCGCATCCAGTTCCCGTTTGCCGGTGCCGTAAAAGTAGCTGGTTTAACCGAGCTGCAAATTCGCGAAAAACTAACCAAAACCCTGGCCACCTACATCACCAGCCCACAGCTAACAGTACGCGTTCAGTCTTACCGTAACAGCCGCGTGTACCTTGATGGCGAAGTCAACAGCCCCGGCCTGCAAAACCTGAACGACATTCCCATGACCCTGCCCGAAGCCCTTAACCGCGCTGGCGGCCTTACCAAAGAGGCAGACCGCTCTTCCATCGTGCTAAGCCGCCAGGGCAAAGAAACCCACATTAACCTGGCAAAAATGACGGAACAGGGCATCAACCCCAACCGCATCATGCTTAAAAACGGCGACATGCTGCGCGTTAACAACCGCGACAGGGCCAAAATATTCATGCTGGGCGAAGTACTGAAACCCGCAGCATTAACCATGCACGACGGCCAATTAACCCTGGCCCAGGCACTGGGCGAAGCTGGTGGCCCCAACATAAGCAGCAACCCCGGGCAAGTATACGTAATTCGCAAAGGCAAACAAGAACAGGCCGAAATTTACCACCTGAATGCCAACTCGCCTACTGCCCTTATTCTGGCCAGCGGCTTTCAGCTGCAACCTCAAGACATGGTGTATGTAGACCCTGCCCGCGTGGTTCGCTGGAACCGTGTCATAAGCAACATCTTGCCTAGTTACGGTGCTGTGGTTTCCGCCACAAACAATTTCTAATTGAATTTGTTGCATTAATGAACAATATTTTGACTGTTTGCATTGGCAACATCTGCCGCAGCCCGGTGGCTGAAGCCATGCTCAAGGCCGCCCTGCCAGGCAAAAACGTCTGGTCGGCCGGGCTGGCCGCCCTGGAAGGCCACGGTGCCGACAAAACTGCCCTGGAAATCGCGCGTGAACACGGGCTGGACCTTTCTGCCCACCGTGCCCAGCAGCTAAGCAGCTACATGTGCACCCAGGCAGACCTGATCCTGGTAATGGAAACCGCCCACAAGCAAGAACTGGAACAAAAATACCCTTTCACACGCGGCAAGGTGCATTGCCTGGGCCATACCGGCCCTACCCAAAAAACCGAAATTGCCGACCCCTACCGCAAAAATCATAATGCCTTTGTGGCCTCACACCTGGCCATTGAACAAGGTGTGGCACACTGGGCCAGCCTGATCAAAAAACTCGGTTAAAACACAATTAACACCGGTTAACCATTTCACACGCATATCTCACAAAGAATGACAGCTTCCCAACAAAATACCCAATCCACCCTGGCCCAGCACAACGATAAAGACGATATCGATTTCATGGCCATTCTGGACAGCATACTGGATGCCAAATGGCTGATTGGTATTATTACTTCTATTTGTTTATTGCTGGCTATTGCCTATGCAATGTTCAGTACCCCCATTTACCAGGCCAATACGCTTATACAAGTAGAACAAAACAACAACAATTCCAATGCAGCCATGGGTGAACTGGCTGCACTTTTTGACAGCGGCTCGTCAATAGGAGCCGAAATGGAAATCTTACGTTCTCGACTGGTGGTAGGTGAAACCGTAGACCGCCTGCAGCTGCATAACAGTGCCAGCCCGGACTATATTCCCATTGTTGGCCGTTGGCTTGCCAAACGTTCCAGAGAACTTTCTGAACCTGGCATTTTTGGTTTTGGGGGCTATGTATCGGGCACAGAAAGCATTCGCCTAAGCCAGCTGGACGTACCAACCGAATTGCAAGGTCAGGAATTGAAAGTAGTAGCGACAGAACAAGGCTACAGCTTCCTGACAGAAAACAACGATATTCTGGCTGAAGGCGTACCTGGCCAGACCTACACCTTTCTGGTAAACGACAAACCTGGTCGTATCAATATTGCCGAACTGAACGGCAAACCAGGTGCGATGTTTACTGTAGTAAGCACTTCACGCCAAGGTATAATCAATAGCCTGCAAAGCCAGCTGAATATTTCAGAAAAAGGCAAACAATCGGGCATGCTGGCGGTTACCCTGGAAGGCACTGACCGTGCTTTAATTACCAATATTCTTAATACGCTAGGCAATGTATTCGTTAGCCAAAACGTACAGCGTAAAGCAGCCGAAGCTGAAAAATCCCTGTCATTCCTGGATGCATTCCTGCCTGAACTACGCAAGCAAATGCAGGAATCAGAGAACCAATATACCCAATTCCGGGACAGCAAAAGTACTTATGACCTTGGTGCAGAAGGCAAGGCATCTCTGGATACCTCAGTAAACCTTCAACTGAAGCTGCTGGAACTACAACAAAAAAGGCGAGAATTACTGCCGCAATTTACCCCTGCCCACCCCAGCATAAAGGCCATAGACCAGCAAATAGCCGCCCTGAACAAAGAAATAGAAAAACTCACCAGCAATGTAAAAAAACTGCCCGAGCTGGAGCAACAACTGCTTAACCTGACACGCAATGTGAAGGTTAACAGCGAAATGTATGTAAACCTGCTTAACAGTGCCCAGCAATTGCGTCTGGTAAAAGAAGGCAAAGTAGGTAATGTAAGGGTTATTGATGAAGCCGTAGCAACCGGAGCCCCCATCAAACCGCAAAAATCACTGATACTGGCCATTGGTTTTGCCCTTGGCCTGATGCTGGGCGTAGCCGTGGCTGTAATACGTGCCACGCTGCACCCCGGTATTAAAGAACCCAATGAAATTGAAAGCAGTCTGGGCCTGCACGTATTTGCCACCATACCAAGGTCTTTACAACAAATAGCGCAATATCAACAGGTTAACGACAGGGCTCCCGGCAACCATGTATTGGCTTATGTAGCCCCGCAAGACCCTGCCATTGAAAGCCTGCGCAGCCTGCGCACCGCCCTGCAATTTGCCATGCTGGAAGCAAATAATAATATTGTACTGATTTCAGGCCCTACCCCCAAAATAGGTAAATCTTTCACCAGTGTCAACTTTGCTGCCGTATTGGGTGCAGCAAGCAAAAAAATATTGCTGATTGATGCCGATCTACGCAAAGGCTATATCAACCAATATTTTGGCAAGGCACGAAAAAATGGCGTAAGCGAATTCATTAGCGGGACTATTGGTCTGGAACAGGCCATTCACAAAAACGTACTACCCAATGTTGACTTCATGAGCACAGGTGTATTGCCCCCAAATCCATCAGAATTGTTGTTGTCCGCCCAAGCCATAGAAAAATTGCACCAATTATCGAAATATTATGACTTGGTGCTGGTTGACAGCGCCCCGGTTCTGGCGGTATCTGACGCCATGGCGCTGGCCCCTCATGTTGGAACAACCTTCCTGTTGGCACGGGCTAATGAAACCACTTTGGGAGAACTGGACGAGTCCTCCAAACGCATACGTCAGGCCGGGGGTCAAGTTAAAGGTGTAATCTTCAATGATATGGTAGCGAAAAACCGGCGTTATGGTTACAAGTATGGATATTATCGTTATGCCAATTATGAGTATGGTTCTGATGCTTAACATTAAATTCATCATATTAAACTAAGAGTATGATGAATTTAAAATTAATTGGAATCATATTATAAAAAATTTGCAAATTGTTAGATAATTCAATGCAATTTTTGCAACATTAGTTTTATTTTTTAAATTTATTTAATAAACTTAAAAAACAGTTGTCTCTTCTAATCTCAGTCTACAGCAACAATTATAAAGCACAGGTCATTAAAATGAGGATGCCCTCCGAATAATACATATTAAAATGCTGTTTAGATGTAAAAAACTCATCCAATCATGTTTTCCATTTAGAAAACAGTTCAAATTAAAAAATTTGTCAGAATACCTGTAAAAAACTTTCTCTTAATCCATATAATGCCTAGATCTATACATTTTTTTTATCAAGCCTCTACTCATAATACAGAATACTATCCACATTGTCTTGTTATTAGGTAGAAATATAAATGAATCTTAAAAGAATATTACATATTATCGGTAGAATGGATCGTGCCGGTGCCGAAACAATGTTGATGAATCTTTATCGTGAAATTGATAGAACAAAGTATCAATTTGATTTTGTTTATTTTACTAATGATAAATGTGATTATGATGATGAAATAGAATCGTTGGGTGGACATATTATACGAATTGAATCAAATAATTCAATTGAGCGTTTTTTTTCTCTACTTCAGATTCTACGAAAAGGTAATTGGAACACAGTTCATTCACATACGTTATTCAGTAGTGGACTACACCTGTTAGCTGCTAAATTTTCTAAAGTACCAATACTAATAGCTCATTCTCATAATACAAGCGATGCAGATAACGCTAGTTACTTAGGACGTATTTATCAAAACAGTATGAGATGGCTCTTGTCATGGATACCAACAACCTACATAAGTTGTGGAAATGCAGCATCAAAATACCTTTTCCCTTCGCGTAAAGATGTGCAGCTTATTCCTAATGCTATTGATATAAATAAATTTATTAATGCACAGAATACTTTTACAAGAAAAAATTTAAATATTAGTCAAAATAAACTGATTATTCTTCAAGTTGGTCGTTTAATGCCTGTTAAAAACCATCTCTACTCAGTGAAAATTGCTGCAGTTTTAAAGGAAGAAAAAGTTGATTTTGCAATGCTCTTTGTAGGTACGGGTCCTGACCAACATGCAATTCAAGAACTAATCAGTCAATATAATCTTGAAGATAAAATTCACTTATTAGGTCTTAGAGAAGACATTCCTGAATTAATGGCTGCTGCCGATGTAATGTTAATGCCTTCATTGCATGAAGGTTTTCCTGTTGTATTGGTGGAGTCTCAGGCCGCAGGCCTACCTGCTGTTATTGCAGATACAATTTCAAACGAAGTAGATTTAGGTATTGATTTAATAGATTTTCTCGATTTAAACTCTCCTCCTGATGTATGGATAGAAAGAATTCAAGCAGCTAAAAAAAAGTTAAAAGTCTCAGCTGAAATTCGATTTAAAACCCTAGAGAATAATGGATTTTCAGCACAATCAGGAGCTGATCGTCTTTTAGAAATATATCAAAAAAACCAATACAATGACCTATAACAATGACTTAAAACACCTTAAATAACAAAATATAACTGTAAAAAGCCCATAAAACAATCACACTAAAAATAAAATTCTTAATCATATAAATTTTATTCAAGAAAAACTAAAAATGTATATATTTAAAAAAAACGATGAATCATAATATTTTAATAAGCTTAAGTTTATTTCTTTCTCAATTTTATGTATTTTCTTCTGGAATACCTCAACCAGGACATATAGTACTAGCCCTTTCAATTGGATTATTTTTCATAACAAAAAATATAAAAAATAAAAATGAATATTCAAATATATTATTAATTCTTATTTTTTATATTTCTTTGGTTAACCTTATTTGGAGTTTATTAAGTTCATCAACTTCATACATTATCTCATTAGCATATTGGATTTTTAACCTTATATTATTTTTATACATAACAAATAACAATATAAATTTCAATTATATACAAAAAACAATCTTAACATCATTAATTTTTATGATTTTAATATGGGCATTAGGACTTGGTAGATACGATTTCTATCCACGATATAATGGATTATTTAATGATCCAAATCAAATGGGGTTTTGGGTGCTATGTTCATTATCTATTTATTTATTAAAACCAAATAAATACCAAATATTAGTTTTATGTTTAGGTTTGTTTCTAATTATTCTAACCATGTCTAGATCAGCTATAGTAGGAATTTTATTTATATTCATAGGTTATTTATTAAACAGCAAATTTACAATAAATGCAATTTTATTAAAAACGCTATCATTTATGGCATTAATTATAAGTCTATCTTACATTTTTATTGTTAGTGCTGATGAGATACAATTTATTGCTGATAGATTAGTTGAAACCAAAATGGGTGAACAAGCTGAAATTCGTGGATATACTGCATTATTAAAATATCCTGAATATTTATTTTTTGGAGGTGGTCAAGGAGAGTATTTCAGATTTTCATCAACAAACCATGAAATTCATTCTACTTGGGCTGGTTTATTATTTTACTATGGCATAGTCGGCACATCATTATTTTTATTTTTACTATACAAAATTTTCTCTCAGCTTTATCTACATGAAAAATTAATATTTTTAGGTCCGTTAATTTATGGATTTTCCACTTATGGCGCGAGAACAATTATATTCTGGTATTTGATATCTCTATATATCAACCATATCAAATCACATAAACAAATACATTAAATATCCTTAACTTTAATTTAAATTAATTTCTTAATTATGAATAACAATCCAATATATGTAACAATAGGAATTCCTATTTATAATGCTGAAAAATACATAGAAAAAACAATTAAGTCCATATTAATACAAAAATACATATATTGGGAACTAATACTAATAGATGATGGATCAACTGATAATTCTTTAAAAATCGCAAGATCATTCGAAGACAGCAGAATTCGTATTATTACTGATGGAAAAAACAAAAAATTACCTTATAGACTTAATCAAATTATCCACGAAGCAAAATATGACTATATTGCTCGCATGGATGCTGATGATTTAATTCCTAACGATAGAATTGAAAAACAAATGGAATTTTTAATTCAAAACCCACAATACGATCTCGTCTCAACATCAATTCTTTCGATTAAAAATGATGATACTTTAAATGGTTTAAGAACATATCATACAAAAAAAATCTCAAAAAAGGATGCCTTACTTGGAAAAACAGGTATTGTACATGCTTCAATTATTGCAAAAAAAAATTGGTGCAAAAGAAACTTATACAATGAAACAGCATTATTAGCAGAAGACTATGATTTATGGTTTAAAGCTGCTACTAACAATGATTTAAATATAGGATTTCTTCCTGCTTATTTATACTATTATCGCGAAGAAAACAATGTAACCAAGCAAAAAATGCTTCAAAGCTACAATACACAATTAAATGTCATTAAGCATAACCACAAAGAAATTGTAAATACTCTAGAATACATAAAAATAATTTTTAATTTACAACTAAAAAAAACAATAGTTAGAGTAGCATCATCCTTAAATGCAATGTCAATTATTTACAAAAAAAGAAATCCAGAACCAGTAACAAATGAAATTAAAAAAGAATATAATAAACAATTAAATTTGATTAATAAATTTAAATTATGAAGAAAATAATTATAGTATCTACCACTCCAGAAACTTTATTGACAATTTTACGTAGCCAACCAGAAAAACTTGCTAAGCATTTTGATGTTTCACTAATATCTAGTCCTGGTGAAAAATTAAACCAAGTAATAATTAATGAATCTGTTCCTGGATATGGCATACCAATGGAAAGAGGAATAAGTCTGATAAAAGACATAAAATCTTTATGGTTAATGTTTAAACTAATACAACGATTAAAACCAGACCTTATACACTCATACACTCCAAAAGCAGGCTTAATTACGATGTTAGCTAGCTGGCTTTGTCGTACTCCAGTAAGAATTCATACTTTTACTGGTTTAATTTTCCCAACGGCAACTGGCGTAAAAAAAAGACTATTAATATGTATAGATCGGTTAATTTGTTTTTGCGCAACAGATATTATACCTGAAGGAAAAGGAGTAAAACGTGATTTACTAGATTATAAAATCACTTCCAAACCATTAAATATTATAGGTAATGGCAATATTGCTGGTGTAGACACATCACTTTTATCAACTAAAGCAATTGGTATTGAACAGAATGCAATTAATTTATCTATCAAACTTTCCTTACCCCCAAACTCATTTATTTTTTGCTATATTGGTAGATTAAATAAAGACAAAGGAATCAAAGAGTTAATTAATGCTTTTTTAACTTTACCTGATAGCGCCTATTTATTGATTGCTGGTGAATTAGATTCTACAGCACCTATTTCTTTTTCATTGCAAGAAACAATTCGTACTCATCCTCGTATTAAATTATTAGGTTTCATGTCAGATGTACGTCCAGTAATGAAATTAGCAGATATACTAGTACTCCCAAGCTACCGAGAAGGGTTTCCAAACGTCATACTGGAAGCAGGGGCAATGGAATTACCTGTTATTACTACTAATATTAATGGTTGCAACGAAATTATTGAGTCTAATATCAATGGCTGGTTAGTTCCAGTTCGAGATACTATTGCTTTAGCAGAAACAATGGGAAAAGCAAAAAATATCCCGGAAATAGAATTAAAGAAAATGGGAATAACAGCAAGAAAACTTATATGTGAACGCTTTGAACGAAGTGAATATCTTCTACTACTAATAAATTTTTACAAAAAAACACTTCAAGACTTTTAATTAATTTATTCTTATTTTTAATCTAAAAATTAAAAATATATAAAACAAAAAAATTAACTAATACAAAAAAACTTTAGTTATCTACAATGCTTAAACGATTTCTTGATATATTTTTCTCAATTATTGTGCTAATTCTGTTATCTCCGATAATACTAATAGTAGTAGTTGGGATATCAAAAAAACTAGGTTCACCTGTTTTATTTCGCCAGCCCCGCCCTGGTCGTAATGGCAAGTCCTTCACTATGGTCAAGTTTCGCACCATGCGCGATGCAGTTGATAATGACGGCAACCCTCTTCCCGATTCAGAACGTATGACGCCTTTTGGCAACTTCCTGCGCTCCACTAGCCTAGACGAACTGCCTGAGTTATGGAATGTCCTTAAAGGTGACATGAGCTTGGTTGGCCCCCGTCCTCTACTGATGGAGTACCTACCACTTTACAATCAAGAACAGTCTCGTCGTCATGAGGTTCGCCCCGGCGTCACAGGTTGGGCACAAATTAATGGTCGCAATGCTATCAGCTGGGAAGACAAGTTTAAGCTGGATGTCTGGTATGTAGATAAGCAGTCCTTCTGGCTGGATCTTAAAATCCTATTCCTGACCGTAAAAAAAGTGTTGGTACGTGATGGCATTAGCGCTGAAGGCGAGGCAACCATGTCTAGATTCACTGGTTCATCACCCAACCAAGAACCTAAGTAATCTCTTTTAATTAAAAACATGAATATTCCTTTATATGCTATTTATGGTGCCAGCGGTTGTGGGCGGGGTATTATGCCGCTTGCAAGAGCTCAATTGAAAAATGCGGGCATTCCTTTGTCACGCCTGGTTTTTATTGATGATAATCCTTCAGTTGCTGAAGTAAACGGACACAGGGTATTAACATATACCAATTTCCTTGCAGAAGAAGCCAGTGAACGTTTTGTGGCTATTGCTATTGCAAACAGTGCGGTGCGTGAAAAACTGGCTTCAAAATGCCAGAAAAACAACATCAAACCTTGGGCCGTCACTGCCAGCAACACGGTTATTATGGATGAAGTGCATATTAGTGAAGGCGCTTTGTTAAGCCCGTTCGTTACGCTTACCTCCAATATTCGCATAGGAAAATATTTTCATGCAAACCTGTACAGCTATGTTGAACACGACTGTATTATCGGTGATTACGTTACCTTCGCTCCCGGTGTTAAATGTAATGGCAACATCGTGATTGAAGACCATGCTTATATAGGCACCGGTGCCATCATCAAACAGGGTAAACCTGGCGAACCGCTTGTAATTGGTCGCGGTGCAGTAGTAGGTATGGGTGCCGTAGTCACCAAGAATGTTCCTGCTGGCGCCACGGTTGTTGGCAATCCGGCCAAACCTTTAGTTAAGAATTAATAAACCATCATGCTTAATACACCCTTCTCTCCCTGGCCCTCTTTCACTATTGAAGAGGCCGATGCCGTTCGTGATGTCATTTTGTCCAACAAGGTCAATTACTGGACAGGCACCAAATGCCGCGAGTTTGAAAAAGCCTTCGCCGCATGGACAGATACTGCCCATGCTATTGCCGTGTCAAACGGTACGCTGGCGCTGGATCTGGCTTTCAAGGCGCTGGATATTGGCCCGGGTGACGAGGTTATTGTTACGTCCCGCACCTTTCTGGCTTCGGTGTCCAGCATTATCAATACCGGTGCCAAACCGGTGTTTGCCGATGTATGCCGCGATTCACAAAATATTACGGCTGAATCCATCAAGGCGGTGTTAACACCCAATACCAAGGCCATTGTATGCGTGCACCTGGCAGGCTGGCCTTGCGATATGGACCCTATCATGGCCCTGGCACAGGAACACGATCTGTATGTGATAGAAGATTGCGCCCAGGCGCATGGTGCCATTTACAAAGGCAAGCCGGTGGGCAGCATAGGCCATATTGGTGCCTGGTCATTCTGCCAGGACAAGATCATGACAACCGGTGGCGAAGGCGGTATGGTTACCACCAACAATGAGCAGTGGTGGCGTACAATGTGGGCCTACAAAGACCATGGCAAAAGCTGGGAAGCAGTGTACGAGCGCGAGCACCCGCCCGGTTTTCGCTGGTTGCATGAAAGCTTCGGCACCAACTGGCGCATGACCGAAGTACAGGCCGTTATTGGCCTGATCCAGCTGCAACGCATGCAAGAGTGGACACAGCAGCGCCAGCAAAATGCCAGCAAACTATGGAACACTGCCCAACAGCTGCCCGCCCTGCGTGTGCCGGAAATACCCGAAGGCACTGAACACGCCGCCTACAAATGTTATGTATTTGTTCAGCCCCAGCATTTGAAACCGGAATGGAACCGTGATCGCATCATTAATGAAATGGTGGCAGCGGGCGTACCCGCCTATTCAGGTTCATGCTCTGAAGTGTATTTGGAAAAAGCTTTTGACAATACCGGACTGCGCCCGGCACAGCGCCTGCCAGTGGCCATGGAACTGGGTGAAACCTCGCTTATGTTCCTGGTGCACCCTACCCTTACCTCGGCTGAAATAGACAAGACCTGCACAGTTTTACGCAACATCATGGAACAGGCAACCGCAAACAGGACCTAAGTTATGAATTTACCTCTTCAATCCTGGCGATCTGGATTAAACCTGCGCGATCGCTTGTTAAGCCTTAATCGCACCCAAAAACGCCTGCTGCAACTTGCCGCCGATGTGGCCATTATCTGGCTGGCACTGTGGCTGGCGCTTTACCTGCGGGTGGGCAACATGCGCTTATCCAGCCCTTTAGCAGCCATGCCTGGCTGTTTATTATGGCACCGCTGGTTGCCCTGCCTATTTTCATTACCAAAGGTTTTTACCGGGCGGTAATGCGTTTTGTGGGCTACCAGGCCAGCGTGGCCATTTTTGAAGGGGTCACCATTGCCGCCATTATGCTGGGCATTGTGATTTATATTGGTCCCAACCACCCTGCCATCCCGCGTGCGGTGATTTTCATTTACTGGCTGCTGTTGCTGGTCATGACGGGTGGCCTGCGCATGCTTATGCGCAGCTACTTCAACCGTGGTTCACTTCGCCTGACGCAATTCATTCCTTTTTATAACGGGAATCATATTGACAAAGACGACAAGCGTAGAAAAGTGCTTATTTACGGTGCCGGCCATTCAGGCAACCAGTTGTTAAGTGCCATTCGCATGGGTAATGAAATGCGGGTGGTGGGTTTTATTGATGACAACCCCGACCTGGTTGGGCGTGTGATCGCGGGCGTTCCCATTTTTGACCCTACCAATTTAGGTGGGGTTATTATTGCCACCGAAGCCCAAAAAGTGCTGCTGGCTATTCCATCTGCCACCCGTTCCCGCCGCCTGCAAATTATTAATGCCCTGGCCCCGTACAAGGTACTGGTACGCACCGTACCCGGCATGATGGACTTGGTAAGCGGCAAAATCAAGGTGCAGGATTTGCGCGAAGTGGACATTGCCGATTTGCTGGGCCGTGACCCGGTTGCCCCCAATATGGCCCTGTTCGAGCAATGCGTGAAACAGCAGGTGGTGATGGTAACCGGTGCCGGCGGTTCAATTGGTTCCGAACTGTGCCGCCAGATTGTGCGTTTGCAGCCTAAAGTACTTATTTTATTTGAACATTCTGAATTTGCGCTTTACGATATTCACCGTGAAATAAGTATTTTTGTACGTAACAAGCAGCTGGAGCTGCAGGTAGTGCCTATTCTGGGTTCCATCCGTAACCAAAGCCGTTTGTTTGATGTCATGAGCGGCTGGAAGGTGGATACGGTTTACCACGCAGCGGCTTACAAGCATGTGCCTATGGTGGAACACAATATTGCCGAGGGTGTGCGGAACAATATTTTTGGTACCCTGTACACGGCGCAGTCTGCCATTCGTGCCCACGTAAAAAACTTTGTGCTGATTTCCACCGACAAGGCCGTGCGCCCTACCAATATCATGGGCAGTACCAAGCGTATGGCTGAACTGGTCTTGCAGGCTTTGTCCCGCGAATCCAGTCCCCTGCTGTTTGATGCCGAAGAATACGGGCATTTTTCCAACCAGACCCGTTTCACCATGGTGCGTTTTGGTAATGTGCTGGGTTCTTCGGGTTCCGTTATTCCCCTGTTCCGCAAACAAATCAATGCGGGTGGCCCGCTTACCGTAACCCACCCTGAAATTACCCGCTATTTCATGACCATACCCGAAGCCGCCCAGCTGGTGATTCAGGCCGGTTCCATGGGTCAAGGGGGTGACGTGTTCGTGCTGGACATGGGCGAGCCGGTGAAGATTATTGACCTTGCCAAGAAAATGATCCAGCTGTCGGGATTGACGGTTAAATCCAAAGAGAACCCCGAAGGTGAAATAGAAATCAAATTCAGCGGCTTGCGACCAGGTGAAAAACTGTATGAAGAACTGCTGATTGGCGATAACGTGACCAAAACAGATCACCCCATGATCCAGCGGGCCAATGAGCTGCATACGGAATGGGAAAAACTAAAACATCACTTGGATACTTTAGATAAATCCATTCGTGCTTATGACTACCAGAAAGTGCGGAATGTGTTTCATTTACTGGTGGAAGGCTTCAAGCCCGATGAACATATTGTGGATTGGGTGCATAAGCAACAAGTGGAATTGCGGGGGAATTTGCAGTTACCCGAGTATTTGGTGAAAGTTAAGAGTGAAGTTAGGTTTAAAGAAAAAACGAAAATTTCAGCTTGAAGTTTTCACTTATAAATTTTTCAATTAAAATTAAAAACAGAACCACAATTAAAAAAGCAATAATCCTAAATCCTATAACCAGAAATTACATTTATAAACAAAAACTATTAAACAATACAAAAAATACATAAAAAATAATTTGTTATAAACAACATGAAATATAAAAAACAATCATCAATCTTTATTTAAAAAGAACCAAACTATAAAAATATGTCTTAATCTAAATTAAAAAAATCTTCAAAAACCTAAAAATATCATCATTTAAACAACACACCAAAATAAATTATTTATTTAACTTAATTAATGAGATTAAAGTGAATATACCTCTATCAGAAACCACCGTAATTATTCCAACATATAATGATAAATTTGAAGATTTAAAAAAAGCCATAACATCAGTAATTAACCAATCTCTTCTTCCTAAAGAAATTATCGTAATTGACGATGGCTCAACAATACCCACAGCAGAAAATGTAATTAAATCTTTAATTATCCCTAATAATTTACAAATAAAATTATTTAAAAAAGAAAATGGTGGCCCTTCCTCCGCAAGAAATTTAGGCATTCAAAACAGTCAAGGGAAATATATATCTTTCCTTGACTCAGATGATGAAATGCTACCAGACAATTTATTAGAAAAAGAAAATATATTAAGTCAATTGCCTATTGATTATTTTGGAATTTACGGTTCTCATATAAAAAACCCAAGTAATTTAATTCATAAATACGATGATTTTGATGGAATTCCAAAAATTGATAACATAGAAAAAACAAATGGAATTCCTGGTGGAGCTCCTTCATATTTATTTAGAAAATCTGCTTTAGATAAAATAAATGGCTTTGATATAAATCTTACTCACAATGAGGATTTTGATCTCATTATTAGGCTAATTTTAGCTAAAATGAAATGCAAAGGAAATTTCAAACCTATATTTATAAGAAATTTTAGACCCAATTCAATTACGAGAAACAATAATTATTCTTACATATACAAGAACATATTAAATTTCCTTAACAAGGCCTCAATGCTAAATTATTTTTCAAAAAAAGAATTAAATTTACGTTATAAAAGTAATGAGATTTTTTATGCTAAAAACCTAATATTAAATGAAAAAAAAATAAAACTTGGATTTATTCATTTTAATAAAGCTTTTAATTATTCAAACCCATCAAATTTAAAACAAACACTAGCTTTTATTTTAACGAAATTTTACTGGATTTTTTTTAAAAATCCATAACTAAAAATTTCAATAAAATTAAAAAAACATAAAAAACCAACTCACTTAACGGTCAATTTTTACTAAACATTAAGGAATAAATTTCGGATGATTCACAATTATAAGTAATTTAACATTCAAAATAAATAGTTATCAAATTCTTGTCTGTGGAAAACCAACAAAAAAAACTGCAGCCCATGCTATACAACGTCATAGCATGCATCTATATTGACACTATCCACTTTGAAAAAATTGATCACAAACTACATATGGAAATCATAGAAAATATTGCCAAATTTTTGCAGAGTAAAAAAATGATAAAACTCCAATCAGGGTACATGAAAAATTATGTTAGCCAGTAATCACAAGCTTATCCTGCGCAACACCGGCATGCTCTATATTCGAATGCTACTGGCTATGGTGGTTAGCCTGTATACCTCTCGCATAGTACTGAATATACTGGGAGTTGAGGATTTTGGTACCTACCATGTAGTAGCAGGATTCGTTGCTTTGTTAGGTTTCATGCTGGGTGCGATGACTACAGCCACCCAGCGCTATTTCGCCTTCGATCTGGGGCAAAACAACGGCAAAAATCTGCGTGATCTGTTCAATACAAGCCTACAAGTACATGCGTTGCTAGCTATTTGTATTGTCATAGTAGCCGAAACTTTCGGTTACTGGTTTGTTAGCACGCAACTCACCATCCCTCCAGATAGGCTAGATTCCACGGTCATGGTTTATCACTTATCAATTGTCGCCTTTGCCGTAAACGTAATAACAATACCTCTAACCGCCATGGTTATGGCAAACGAACGCATGGGACTATTTGCCCTAATGAGTATGGCAGACGTCCTGCTCAAACTAGTGGCAGTATTACTCTTACCGTACTTAGCTTACGACAAACTGAGCATGTATGCAGCATTACTTTTGGTTGTCGCACTAATCACCTTCATTAGCTATCTCCTAATCACTCGATCAGTTTTTCCGGCGGTACGGCTCCAATGGGGCTGGAATGCAAATAGCTTTCGCAGCATGCTGGGTTTTACCGCCTGGAATACTTGGGGGAATCTTGCTGCGGCTATGTCGGAGCAAGGTAATAACGTATTACTTAATATTTTCTTTGGCCCTACAGTTAACGCTGGCCGTAGTATTGCTAGCCAGGCCAACGGTGCATTGAATAGTTTTGTATCTAATGTGCAGGCTGCAGTTAACCCACAAATTATTAAACTTTATGGGAGTGGTAATAAGGCCGAAATGCATAAACTCGTACTGCGAGCAGCAAAGTACAACTTCTACATTCTTTTAACGCTGGCAATGCCAGTGCTGTTAAATACTGAGGCGCTGCTAAAGCTGTGGTTGGTTCAAGTACCCCCCTATGCAGCAGTATTTCTGCAGTTAACTATCATCGCATCATTAATCAATTCGATATCAGGCCCATTAATGACCTCTGCTCAGGCAACAGGTCATATTCGTCTTTATCACACAGTAGTAGGTGGGATCTTGTTATTTAATGTGCCGGTCAGTTATACGTTTCTTTTATATGGGTTAGCACCTGAAACGATCCTAATAGTAACCATTGGGCTGGCCATAATCGCTCTGATTGCACGCCTTTATATAATTGCTCCACTGATTAATCTACCGATAGGCTCTTTTTTATCGAATGTGATAGCCAGAATAAGTTTGGTTTCAATGATCGCAGGTGGAATCGCTGCTTTGCTCCAGATAACAGCAGGAGAGTCGTTGCTTGCGTTATTGGGGAACTTGGTGATTCCCATTTCAGCCTCCCTTGTAACGGTGTGGTTTTTTGGTCTTGATAAGTCTGAAAAACAAAATATCGCAAAAATTTTAAAATTGTTGAGAGCACGGATTAGTTAATATGAATTTGATGACCCCCCTTGTCCTGTCCAAGGTTGTAGAAAACGACCTGTGCATCGGCTGTGGTACATGTGTACAAGCCTGCCCAAGCCAGGCTTTAACAATGAACTGGAATAACCATGGATTTCTAGTAGCAACAAGTAATAACAATCGTTGTGATGCAGGTGGTACTTGTATCAAGGTTTGCCCATTCAACCCAGACCCCGGCCCTGATTATAAGAATGAAGATGGATTAGCGCAGATATTTTTGACCGATGCCCCTCAGCAGCACCACAAGATAGGCCGTTACCACAATATCTACGCTGGCTACTCCAAAAAATTCAGAGAAACCTCTTCATCAGGCGGTATAGCTACCTTTGTTTATGAAAAGCTCTTAGATAAAGGGCTAATAAACCACGTCGTTACCATTGGCGATTCGGAGTTGGATAACACCCACTACCAGTACAATATCATCAGCGGTAAAGAAGATCTTTTTCGCATTTCGAAAACCCGCTATCATCCAGTCACGCTGGCGAACGTGTTAGAGAAAATTAAGCAGTTAGAAGGGAAGGTAGCAATCAGCGGAGTTGGTTGTTTCATAAAAGCTATTAGACTGGCACAGGATAAAGATCCTATCCTCAAAGAAAAAATAGCTTTTCTTGTTGGTATTATTTGCGGTGGAGTCAAAAGTATATTTTTTACTGATTATCTCGCCAGCAAAGCCGGTGCCAAACAGAATGCCTTTTCCAACCCAGAATACCGTGTTAAAGACCCTACCAGCACTGCCATGGACTATGGATTCAGCTGCACTGATAATCGTAGTAACACCACCAAACTAATAAAAATGCTGGAAGTAGGTGATATGTGGGGTACTGGACTATTCAAGGCCAACGCTTGCGATTTTTGTGATGATGTCACGACCGAGCTGGCTGATATCTCTTTGGGAGATGCATGGCTGAAGCCCTATAACCAGGACGGAAATGGGCATAACGTTATCGTTAGCCGCAGTGCCATAGCAGATCAAATTTTGCGTGAGGGGGTAGAAAACGGTGAGTTAGAACTTGAGAGCCTGCCTCTGGAGCAATTTCTCGCATCACAACAGGGAAGCTTCAACCACAGGCATGATGGCATGAGCACTAGAATTAATTTTGCAAAGCGTGCTGGTGCTGTTGTGCCTCCTAAACGTGTAGCAAATATCAAGCTGCCGCTTTATTTGAGGTTGGTTCAGCGTACGCGAAGACAAACACGCTTAAGAAGTCTGGAAATTTGGGCTGAGCATAAGGACTCAATAGAGTTTGATAAACACATGAAGCCGGAATTGTTGAAATTGAGACTAGTGACCAAGTTATCACACGTTATGCGGAAAGTGAAAAAACTAAGTGGAATAAAATCATGAAAATCGCAATAATGACCCAGCCTTTAGGCAGAAACTACGGCGGTATGATTCAAGCCTGGGCGCTGCAACAAGTGCTTAAAAATGCGGAGCACGAACCAGTAACCATGGACAGGCAAACAGATGCCAAGAGTCCTGCTTATTATGCCGCCCGCTTTTGCTATCACACGCTGCAAAAAGCACTGGGAAAACGAAAAAGGCCGATTAGTTTTGAACGCCATTTGCCGGATATTTTGCAACATACCCATGCTTTTATTAACCAGCACATTAGCATGTCTGAGCCGCTGAACAGCACGGCAAAGCTCAAGGCGCATTTTGATAACGGACAGTATGATGCCGTGATCGTTGGCAGTGACCAGACCTGGCGGCCCAGGTATTCAGCCAATATAGATAACTTTTTTCTGGATTTTCTGCAAGGTAGTGAAATCAAGCGTATTGCCTATGCGTCGTCCTTCGGTGTAGACGAATGGGAGTTCACCGAAGAGCAAACCCGGCGCTGCGCCCCTTTTGCAAAGCAGTTTGATGCTATCAGCGTACGTGAAAAATCAGGGGTGTATTTGTGTAAAAACCACCTGGGGGTGGAAGCTACTCATGTCCTGGACCCAACACTACTGCTGGGAAGAGATGCCTACGAAACGCTTTACAACAATAAAGAAATACCTGAACGACAGGGAATTTACACCTATATTCTTGACCAGGCTGATTGGAAGAATCAGGTAGTAGAAACAGCCAAACAAGTACTTAACAAGCCTCAGTACAACAACCAGCCAAAAGCTGTTTTATCGACGCTTACTACAAGTAATATGAACGATTACAAAATGCCAAGCCTGGAAGGCTGGATAAAAGGTTTTGCTGACGCGGATTTTGTCATTACCGACTCGTTTCATGGCACCGTATTTTCGATTATTTTTAACAAACCCTTTATTAGCCTGATAAACCCTAGCAGAGGTGCCGCAAGATTTTACTCGTTAACCGATGAGCTTGGCTTAAGCAACAGGCTCTTGGGTGATTATGATCAAGGGATTGTAGAGGAGTTGTTGAATACACCTATTGATTATGCGGATGTTAAGCGTAGATTGGGTATTCTGGTAAAGGAATCAGAGCGTTTTTTGTTTGATTCGTTGGCTGATTAAGGGTGGCTTGGGTAGTTTCCTGGTGTGTTAACCTCTGCCTGACTGCCCTGATTTATAAGTTATCTCAAAATCGGTTGGCTCAGGTATAGGCTGACACACAGGGATTCTAAGCTTGATGATATTTCGTTACCGCCCTTAAGCGGGCGTTATTTTTTTGAAAGGCAGTAAATTGTTATATAAGTACTTCTCTTATAATGAGAATTCGCTATCTTGCTTATTAAATTACGAGCTATGGGCTTCCAAGCCCGCAGAATTCAATGATCCTTTTGATTCTCAATTAACAATAGAATTTTGTAACAAGGACAATAACAAACTGTTTAAAGATTACACTCAATCAAAAGCAGTAAGCTGTTTTTCTAAGAAAATGGATAGTATTCTTATGTGGTCTCATTATGCAGACTCTCATAAAGGTTTTTGCATTGGGATTGATTACCCAGAATTAGAAAATAGCGATCTTTTATCGTGCGTTAATTACAGCGAAAATTTCCTGGAAGTCGATCATGAGAATTTCTTACATTCAAATAAAAAAGGAAAAATTAACAAAGAATGGGAAAAGATACTAACTCAAAAACATATAGATTGGAAATACGAGGAGGAAGTTCGCTTAATCTTACAATTAGATGATCCAGTAGCTAAAGGGAAGTATTTTCCTCTTCTTAAAGACTCAATAAAAGAAATTTATTTTGGCTGTATAATGAATAATAAAAACAAGAATAATATTAAGAAAATCATGGCAGGTAGAAATATTAGTTTTTATGATATGAAGCAATCTCCAAACAGCTTTAAGCTGGAAAAAGTAAGAATTTGGTAAAACCGTAAACCTCCTAAAAAAGACACATCTCAAAACAAGAAGTTTCTGCCATTATCTCGTTTATGAATGAAATCATGAAGCAAAGGCGCATATCTTGACGACGAATAATAAAGCGTACCTTACTATTAATGGTAAAACTGTTTTTCGCACGAAAGTTCAACCAGCGAATAAACTTTCTGAGACAAAAGCTAAAAACGTTGTCTACGGAGAGGTTGATATTATGCTTGATTTTTACGGTGCATCAAAGGTGGGGAGCTATTTTTACTCATCTGATAATTTCAGTGAAATAGGTACTAATTTTACCGCTATTTCTTGGCATTCGTTTGCCGTATATAAAAACAATGCTATTAGTGTACCAAAGGTACATTTTAAAGAAGGCTCAAGAAGAGTGTGCGTGGATAGTCGTGGCTATGTTCATAAACGAGAAATCATTGCTTACCCAGTTATCTCAGTGATTATAAAAAATCCAGCAATTTTAAATGATATAGGTCCTCGCCAATCAGTAGATATTAATTCCGTTATTCCGTTTGAAACGAAAGAACCTGTTTGTATAGATTTATTCATAATACCTAAAGGTATTGATTTGAATGAATTTCTAACCCAGCATGACAGTTCTGTAGAACTTTGTATATCAACTAATAGCATTTTTATGCCAGCAACAGGGCATGCCTTTGAGTATATTAAACATAATGGTGCTCAATTTCCAGAAATAAAATCCATCAATCTTAATGGATGGACTTGTGTATTTCGTATTTCTGATCCACCACGATTCACATGCGCCACTGTTTTTCCTGACGTGTCAATTATTTCCTATGATTTAAAAACTGTGGCAGCAAGTATTCTAGATAGAACAATAGCCTACCCCACAGATGACCCAAATGTGCTGAAGAAAACCACCTTTCGTGAACGATTAAGAAATATTCAAAAGCAGGAAAGTCCGCTTTACAACAACGGACTGCATGATTAATATGAAATTAAAAATCTATCCTTTTTTTTTCACCACCAGAGTAACAAAAAATTAAATACGTAATAAAAATGGAGGCTTTAATGATTGATCCTGTATGGCAAGAACGAATATTTAATGATACACACAAAGATACAGATGTACGCACAGAGTGGGAACATGACTACGCCCGCCTGATTCACTCATCTGCATTCCGAAGGTTACAGTCCAAAACCCAAGTATTGGGCCTTGGAGAAAGTGATTTTTATCGTACTCGCCTGACCCATTCAATGGAAGTGGCACAAATTGGTACTGGTATTGTTAGCTGGCTAAAAGAAAAGTACAAAGAGGAGAAGGAAATATTAAACGCCCTGCCCTGCTCAGCACTAATGAATACTATTTGCCTGGCTCATGATATTGGCCACCCCCCATTTGGTCACGGCGGAGAGGTCGCATTAAACGTTTGTATGCGAGAGTTTGGGGGGTTTGAAGGAAATGGCCAAACCTTAAGAATTCTTTCCAAGTTGGATAAATACACCGAGAAAAACGGTATGAACCCAACCCGTCGAGTACTTCTTGGTGTGCTTAAATATCCAGCTGCATATGGAGATGTTGTACAGCAAGATGCCTATGGCACTTTACCCAATCAACGCTGGTTGTGTGTAGCAAATAAACAAAAACCACCAAAATGCTATCTCGATGATGAGCGCGATGTGGTTTCTTGGATATTTTCCCCTTTAACCGAGTATGAAAAAATTTCTTTTATCAAGCTACAGAATCATAAGTCTGGTCATTTAAAACCAATATACAAAGCGCTTGATACCTCTATTATGGAATTGGCTGACGATATTTCATATAGCTTGCATGACTTGGAAGATGCCATAGCGCTGAAAATGGTGACCCGTGAGGATTGGGACGCACACTTTGCTTTAGAAAAGAATAAAAAATTGTTTCCTGAATGCGGCCTTGTTGCCTCTGATATCAGCAATGAACTTTTTTCTGGTAAAAGCCATATTCGCAAAAAATGTATTGGTCGTCTTATTCACAAGTTAATCATCAGTATTTCAGTTGAAGACTCTGGTTTGCCCGATGCCACAACGTCATTACTTAAGTGGAACGCAAAAATGGATAGGACAGTTAGGGCAATGATGAAGAGCATTGCCGATCTAATACAGATTAAAGTTATTCAAAGCCCGAATGTACAACAATTGGAATTCAAAGGTCAGAAGTTGATCATAGAACTGTTTGAGGCGTTAGCATCCGACCCGGAACGCCTGTTACCTGATCCCACGAAAGAAAAACACAAGCAAGCCGACACTGAGGCTAAAAAAATGCGAGTAATCTGTGATTATGTATCTGGTATGACAGATGATTTCGCAACACGCCTGTACGAGAAGATCTACCACCCTCACAAGGGTTCGATCTTTGATCGGCTTTAGTGCTTCGCCTAATAACGGTTTTTTAATGCTTTTTAACAGATGTCCCCAGTCATTCCCCTATTGAGAGAATTCAATTCCAGTATCGGCAAGAATTCCAACTAGTCTGACACAGGGGGGCACGCCTGCAGCAGAACCCGGTGCCCGACGTATGTTCGCCCGAACGGGCTTTATCGGTGCTGCGTCGGATTCAGACCCATAAAGTCACGTTCGATGGTCAGGCACCCGTCACCGGCATCTCTGCTATAGACGCGAAACAAGCCGCGGTGCTGGCCAGCCTGAAGGTCAAAAAACCGACCGCTGATGTTGAATATGTGAATTTGTAGTGGAGCGTTTTTAAAACGATTCATTATAAATCAATGGGTTGTGCCTTTAACTGTCGAGCTCGGGATATCAAGCTGCGTCAGACGCTCAAGAGCAATGCCTAAAGCGCGATCATCAAATAGGCGATCCTTACGGGCAGCAGCACCTGGATCATTCCCCCAATGGCGAAGCCCTTCACGTAAGGCCAAGACGTTGGGGGCTACACCTTCACGGGCCAACAACCAGTCAACGGTCGCCAGCAGCTCCATCCCAAAGGGAGATTGAAAGCCATCAATCAATGCCGCCGTGAACTCCAGGGCTTGCGTATAGGCTTTGGCTTCGCTCTTTAGATAGGTCTGGACAAAAACTTTTCGTTCATCATCGAACCAGATTACATCCAACGGATTGGCATCGCTAATACGCTTTTCTGAATGCAGGTAGCTGCCATCCAAATTGTTCAGCAAGTGATCAAGCCGGTTGGCGTAGGGACCGTATTTATGTGGCACAAACCGCAGGTCCAGCGGGTTATCTCCAGGGTTGTAACGTTCAATGGCGCGTTCCAGAAACCACGCCAGCTTCTGAATTTCCAGCATGCTACATTCCATACCCAACACCCAGTACTGGCGCACCAGTTCAGCGATTAGCGCACGGGCTGGCGTCAATTTTTCAACGCCAGCCCGCTTGGCCACGTTCTGATATAGCCTTGTAGGCTCGAACACCAAAATGTCGATATCCAGATCACCCAAGGCTAATTCAATCTGCTCACGCACATCAGCCCATGCCAGACCACCATTACCCGCACCCAAGGGCGGAATAGCAATAGACTGGACCTGTTGCTCAATCAAAAAGCGACGCAGGTCCTGCAAGCCATCTACTATCCACTTCATTCGCGAAGGCGCACGCCAGTGCTGCTTGGTTGGGAAATTGATGATCCATCGCGGTCCATCCAGTTCGTGCACCTGCGTTACAAACATTTTACCTGTCTGTACTTCTTTGGCTTTGCAAGCAGCGGCATAGCAGCGGAAGTTTTCAACGAAACGTTCCTTGAACATCAGTGCAATCCCCTTGCCCATCACCCCGACGGTATTGACAGTATTGACTAGCGCCTCTGTGCGGGCCTCTAATAAATTGCCTTGAGTAAATGTAATCATCAGAAATACCACCCCGTTCGAACATAAACTGGCAGGTTCAGATTACGGATCTGAATTTCCCGTTCAATATATTTTTTCAGTTTTTCCGTATAACACACGATACCAAGAAGTCCAGTCACCGGCAAATGCTGGTGGATCAGCGCCTCGGCCTGATAGCGTTCGAACTTGGCTGGATCTTCCGAGTCACGTTTAAAATCCCTTCGCTGAAGCAAAGGCCAGTCGATCTTATCAAGATGAGCCAAGTCCGAAAAGTAATCTGCCCACTGATAATAGGCATGGCTGTCAGTAAACAAAAACGGTACACCCAGCTTGGCAATGTGATGTAGGCTTGACACCAAAATTACGATTTCTTCGTTTAACCGTTTCTGAATGCCCCCCCATCCGGTGTGAATGTTGCGTAGCATTGGCGAGAATGGCGTGAAATAAAACGGTATATAGTCGTTCAACAAACCACCTGGCGGAAGTCGCACAGGGTGATTTGCACGCTTGTCTATAAGCTCCGGGTTACCAAGACTCGCCCAGCCAGGGGACTTCATCGAGCTGTTTCCGCAATATAAGCCATTACCCAAAATCCATGGCAAATTGTCACGATGAACAATCCGCCAGATGAGTGCTTTTTCTGGATTGAGACTGGTATAAAGCATTAGAGAAACATCCTTGGATTTACCTTGACTTCCAAAGCCAAGTTTAAGTCATCAATAATTTTCAAAATTTCTTCAGATACAATTTCGTTAGGCGCGTAAATTTTGAAAAATTTACTCACAGGTACAGCCTCAGGAGAAAGGCACTCGGCCATGCATATACTTTTACACTCTTGATCATGATAATCTCGAGTATTCATTATCTCCCAGTCAATTGCCGCAAAGCCAGACAGATAATCCAATAATTGAGGTGCCGCCTTTGTCAAAGGATGCCGCGGGATGATTTTCCAATTTTCTTGTTGCGCCACACTGCGGCGAACAGTAATGAGTACAAATTTTTCATCAACACGATCCTCTTGTACTCGACCGTCAAACGGGTTTCTTGCAAACCAATGAAATGGAACGTAATTTTCAAGACAATAGTCCCTTCTTCCCTCAATAATTTCCTGGTCGGCAACATCTTTAAAATCATGGAGTTGGGATCGAGGCAATAATCCTCTCTCAAGAATTGTAGGCATGTTTTCAAAACTGGTCAGGTGATAAATGAGCTTCTGCTCTTTAATATCAGTCATCTGAAACCTCTATTTTGTAAGTTGCAACGGACGAGTATGAATTAAGCAGATGGTAACGGTTGATCTATTACTTAGCTTCTAGTCATCTACCCGGTTCAATCAAGCACCACCAAGAATCCAATAGCTAAAGTTTCTGGGCGGATAGAATGGATCTCAGAGCTTCTGTTCAATCGAACTAGTCTATATACCTTTCCATCGTACCAAGGTGCACATAAAAATTGCAGGTTGCCCACCCGTGCCATATTATCATACGAACACACCACCGGCCACGTAAACGAACTCGCCTGTCATAGGATGATTTAAGATGAACGAAATGAATATCTCAAATTTTTTCACCGCTCAAAGTCGAACAACAGACGGCAAAGTCAATATGCTTGCCACCGAAAGAGAAAGTAGAAAAGCACTCTACTTAACAAATCAACATGGACAAAAATTACTAAAGATCGCTATAAAAAATGAACCGCAAAAATATCAAGGTAATTTGTGTGCACAACTAAAAATCATAACCTATGGCATCAAGCGAGTTTGGCTGTGGAGAGACAGCCCCACTGATCCTAAAATAATTACCTTGCATAACGAGGTTGAATTGACCTACCACGGGGGGCCAAATGGAAATGTAACACCCAAAGTGCATCTTAAAATCAAAACAGGCCGCTACACTACACTAATGGAAGACAGTCTGTGTTTACCTCTTAATTCCCAGAACCCCGTGCCGTTGTTCAGTTTTGAAACAGGCTATGCCAATGAGTACAATCTCACCAATCCCGTTACAAAAAAGGCCCATATTGTTGAAGTAGGAAGCTGCGAGCCAGTACGGTTTGATATTTATCTTGCCGGAGCAACATTTAATATCAAAACCTTTTTTCATTCGATGTATTTCTTTAACCTGTTTTGGACACCTGATTACCTGATGGAAGTAAAAAACCATCAACTCTCAAGCGGATTAATTATTGCTCCTATCATATTCCTTACTCTGGGGGAGTACCAGCTTGTAGTAAGACGGTCACTTTCAAATCATGGAGGTAGACCGCGCCTGCACTTTTATAACAACAAAAACTACTATGAAAAATTTATGAATCGGCCAATAGCAACACGCAATTCGGACGGTACGCTTAACTGGTCAACGATGAAGGAAAGAGATGCTAGCTTACGCGGCAAATAGGACAAACTTGAACAGTATGTAAAAATAAGGAATTTATGCGTTTTATCTCCGGCCCTTTCAATAATCAGCTCCTGCCCAACCTGCTAAATGAAATGATCAAAGATTGCATTCAGGTTCGTGCTGCAGTTGCCTACGCAAATAAAGATAACATGCAGCTTTTTGAGGCTCGTGCCAAACACCTCAAACCGCTTGAGTTCTATGGATGCTATGACTATACAATTCCGGTCTATCCATCTATACTCAAATGGTTCCTGGATAAAAAAAGTCCCAATTATGTGTGCACACTTGTTCCAGACATCCCACATTGATTTGGTCGCGTATACGGCCAATTGTGCGGTAAAAGTTCCTTAATCCGCAGAAGATCGACGTCGACATCCGTAAGAAGCTCTTGCTGCATCTGTTCCAGGAATCGGTGTTTGTCAAACAAGTTGTCCGATATCTTATGCAGCCAACCTTATATTTTCAGGTGGGATGTCGTGCTCCTTGGTTGAGCTAGTGGGGTCTTCGGTTTGCGTGGCATACATACTCCTTTTAGCCTTAAATACGAAATTTCTGCTAGTTCCTGAGCAGCAATTTACCCCTCTTGCAATGGTCAACCGCGTTTGCGCGTGATATCCTCGCAGGCTATTGGACGTCGCTTGGCAACTGGTAGCCTTGCGGACGGAGCATGACTATTGCTATGCTTAAACATCCAAAATACCCTACAGATAGACTGATGAGTTTCAATAAAAGATACTAATGTGAGCATTGATGTCCAACGCGCCATTTTTGAGGTTGGAATGGCTAGTGATCCCCTCAAAGCAATGCGCGCTTTCCAGCGTAACCAGAGTCTTTTGAAGGACTGGAGGATCATCTACGCTACTGAAGACAACTATGGTCCCTTCAAGCTGAAACGCAATAATTTCTCCAGTAAAGGCTTTGTATCGACACTATTCCGTGGAGAATCGTAAACGTCCGGTAAAACCATCTTTTCAAGTCGCTAATAAAATATGAACATACTTGTCCACGAACGTTAAATGGACACGTATGGACTATCTAGAAGAAATCAGCCCGGAACCAACCCCGTTACCCCGTCGGCGGATTCACAGCCAGGCCTTTAAAGCCCAACTGGTTGCCTTGTGCAAAGACCCCGCCGTATCGGTAGCGGCCATTGCCCGCGCCCACGACATTAACGACAACATGCTTCACCGCTGGATCAAAGAAGCCAATGTCAACTCAGCTAGCCCCAATTCGGTAGCAGTTCCAGAATCGTCTTTCATTGCTGTCCCTATGTCGTCACCTCCTGCCCGTAGTACCGAGACGACATCCGCCATTCATCTGGAACTCCAGGGCAAGCAGTTCAACCTGAATCTGCAGTGGCCAGCGCATGATGCCATGGGGTGCGCCACGTTTATCCGTGAGTTGTTGAAATGATCCGCATTGACCAAATCTGGCTGGCGGTGCAGCCCCTGGACATGCGTGCCGGTCCTGATAAAACCCTGGCCCGTGTCGTTCAGGTCTTTGGTGCCGCCCATCCCCATCATGCCTATCTTATCTGTTTGCCAACCGCCGGGCCAACCGGATGAAGGTACTGGTGCATGACGGCATTGGCATCTGGCTGGCTGCCCGGCGGCTGAATCAGGGACGCTTTGTCTGGCCTCAGGGTGAGCAAACGCAAACCACCCTGACACCGGAACAATTGCAGGCTCTGGTGCTGGGCTTGCCCTGGCAACGCCTGGGTGCCAACGGCATCATTAATATTCTGTAAGGCACAATTGGCGTATCTTCCCATAGCCGTCAATAAAAGATCATGGGATAATATGCCCCATGTCTGCCTCACCCGTTTGCCTACCTGATTCGAATATGGATGCACCAGCGCTACACGCGATGGTGGCAGACCTGTTGCAGGAGCTCAGCGCAAAAGATCAAATCCTGGCCCAGATGCAGACAATCAAGCTGCGCCAGGAACAACTGCTGGCAGACTATCGTCAAGACAACCTTTACAAAGATGCCAAGATAAGTAAGGCTCCGACTAAGGCCGTCTTGAATTTGCCAACAGAAAAACGACAATAGGTTCCAATCTATTTTTAGGTTGGAACCTATGGACAACACTAACGTTTCTTCGAATTCATACCGGCACTTATCTCGTCGTCATTTCACCAAAGAATTTAAACGCAATGTTGTTGAGCGTTTGCTCAACAACGGATTGACGGTCGCCGAGGTTGCTCGTGAACATGACCTGCACCCCAATCAATTATGTCGCTGGCGTAATGAGTATCGAACCCAGCAATTAATCCAGAACGCGGATAATCGGGAAGACACGGCTCTGTTACCTGTCACCTTGACCGCAGAACCCTTCAGCAATCAGGGCGTTGTCGCAGGCGGACAAAATCAGTTAATGCACAATTCAGCACAGGTGGCTCTAACCATCAAGCTATCCAAGGGGAGCCTGCTGGTTCATGATCGATGTCCAGCTCAATTATTATGCTTGGCCATTGAGGCTCTTAAATGATTGGCTTACCTGCAGGAACCCGGGTTTGGCTGGCCGCAGGCGTCACGGATATGCGCCGTGGCTTCGACGGACTGGCGGCCATTGCGCAAGACGTCTTGCGGCAGGATCCCTTCAGTGGTCATGTATTTGTATTTCGAGGGCGTAAGGGCGACCGCATCAAGGTGCTGTGGTGGAGTGGCGACGGCATGTGCTTGTTGGCCAAACGCCTGGAGCAAGGTCATTTCGTCTGGCCGCAGGCTGAGTCCGGATCGGTTCATTTAACGCCTGCGCAACTGTCCATGCTGCTCGAAGGCATTGACTGGCGACGACCTGCCAGAACGCATAAACCCAGTCAGGTCTAAGCACCCTGAAATACGACAGAATGGCGTATTTACTGGGGTTTCGGCATTTTATTTGATGGATTGACTGGCGGTTATTTAGTAAAATAACCGCTATGTCTACGCCTGCCTCGTTGCCCGATTCTATTGAAGATTTAAAGCATTTGGTGCTTGCCATGCAAGCCGAAATGGATACGGTTCGGCTTGAGCGTGATCTTCTAAAATCCGGGCGCCTGACCGACAAACAGGAAATTGAACGTCTCACTTTATTACTGGCCAAATTACAGCGAATGCTGTTTGGCCAGAAGTCCGAGAAACTGGCTCGCCAGATAGAACAGCTTGAACTGGAGCTGGAAGAACTGCATATCAAGCAGGGGGATCATCCCGCTCCACCAGAACCTGTTGTCCTTCCAGCCCGCATCGCTCCGGTGCGCCAACCGTTGCCAGAACATCTTCCCCGTGATATCCAGGAACACCTTCCGCAGGCTTCATGCTGCCCGGATTGTGGTGGTGCATGGCAGCGTATTGGTGAAGATGTCAGTGAGATACTGGACTATGTGCCCGCCAGCTTGCGGGTGGTTAAGCATGTACGTCCCCGCTTCAGTTGCCGCCAGTGCGATCGCATGGTTCAGGCGCCGGCACCCAGCCGTCCCTTGGCCCGCAGTTATGCGGGGGCAGGCTTGCTCAGCCATATCATGGTTTCCAAATATCTGGATCATTTACCCCTGTATCGCCAGAGCCAGATGTGGGCACGTGAGGATATTAATCTGAGCCAGAGCACGCTGGGTGACTGGGTAGGTGGCGTGCATCAGTTGCTGCGCCCATTGATCAATGCTTTGCATCAGCATGTCTTTAGTGCCCGAAAACTGCATGCCGATGATACGCCGATTGCGGTGCTGGCACCGGGAACCGGTAAAACCCGGCAAGCCCGGTTATGGGTGTATGCCCGTGATGACCGGCCCAGTGCCGGTACAGAGCCTGCGGCTGTCTGGTTCCGCTACTCACCGGATCGCAGGGGCATTCATCCGCAAACCCACCTTAAAAACTTCGAAGGTATTTTACAAGCGGATGCCTATGCGGGCTACAACGAAATTTACCGAACTGGCAAGGTCATTGAAGCCGGTTGCTGGGCCCATGCCCGACGTAAATTCCATGATATTGATAAGCATCGACCATCAGACATCACCCATCATGTCATGACGCAAATCGGCCAACTGTATGAAATTGAGGCGGGGATTCGGGGCAGTCCACCACGGGTTCGCCAAGCAGTACGCCAGGAAAGGGCCTTGCCCATTGTGCTGGCTCTGCATGACTGGTTCATGCAGCAATTGCCAACCCTGTCGCGTAAATCGGTAACCACCGATGCGATCCAGTATGCCCTTAACCAGTGGCAGGCCTTGACGCGCTATCTGGAAGATGGGGAAATCGAGATCGATAATAATGCGGCGGAACGGGCTCTGCGCAGTGTGGCAGTTGGACGCAAAAATTATTTATTCCTAGGTTCAGATGCCGGTGAAGAACGTGCGGCAACCCTCTACAGTTTACTGGGAACGGCTAAGCTCAACGGTATCAATCCCGAAGCATACTTGCGCCATGTGCTGTCGGTGATAGCCGATCATCCGGTTAACCGGGTGGATGAATTATTGCCTTGGCGAGTGCAGCTGTAGGCAAAATCCGTTCAAGCTGTCAACACGGCCTTGGCCGGAGCCTTACGACCATTTTGCTGGGTGTTGTCGTTTATATAGGACCCAGCGATCCTGTCGTGCCAAGAGGGATTATTTTTATCTATTGGCTGCTAATGCTGGTAATGATTGGCGGCCTTCGGCTGTTAATGCGCCGGTATTTCAGCATCGATTCACCCGGCCTGTCAGTATTTATTCCCTTTTACAACTACAAACCTAATCATAAAGAGAACAATTGCAAAAAAGTCATTATTTATGGTGCTGGCCTTTCTGGCAACCAGCTGTTAACAGCCATTCGTATGGGCAATGAAATGAAGGTTGTTGGCTTTATTGATGACAACCCCGAACTGATTGGCCGTGTTATTGCAGGCATTCCCATTTTTGATCCACGTAATTTGGGTAGCGTTATTATCGCCAGCAAAACCGAAGAGGTTTTGCTGGCTATTCCCTCTGCTACACGTGCCCGTCGCCTGCAAATTATTAACTCCCTGGCCCCCTTCAAAGTACAGGTACGCACCGTACCCGACATGATGGATTTAGTCAGTGGCAAAATTAAGGTGCAAGACCTGCGCGAAGTGGATATTGCCGACCTGCTGGGGCGCGATCCCGTTGCCCCCAATATGGACCTGTTTGAACAATGTATCAAACAGCAGGTGGTGATGGTGACCGGTGCAGGTGGATCAATTGGTTCTGAACTATGCCGCCAGATTGTGCATTTACAGCCTAAAGTACTGATACTGTTTGAACACTCTGAATTTTCCCTTTACGACATCGACCGTGAAATCAGCCTGTATGTCCGTGACAAACAACCAGGCCTGCATGTCGTACCCATTCTGGGCTCTATCATGAACCAGAACCGCTTGTTTGATGTGATGAGTGGATGGCAGGTGGATACGGTTTATCACGCCGCCGCTTACAAGCACGTACCCATGGTGGAACACAATATTGCAGAAGGCGTCCGGAACAATATCTTTGGCACCCTCTTTACGGCACAGTCCGCTATTCGAGCCAACGTCAAGAACTTTGTATTGATTTCCACCGACAAGGCCGTGCGCCCTACCAACATTATGGGCAGCACCAAACGCATGGCTGAATTGGTATTGCAAGCCTTGGCCCGTGAATCTTCTCCCATCCTGTTTGGTACCCAGGAATATGGACTCTTTTCCAACTCTACCCGTTTTACCATGGTGCGTTTTGGCAATGTGCTGGGTTCTTCAGGGTCAGTTATTCCGCTGTTTCGCCAGCAAATCAATAACGGTGGGCCACTTACCGTGACCCACCCCGAAATTACCCGTTACTTCATGACCATACCCGAAGCTGCCCAGCTGGTGATTCAGGCCGGTTCCATGGGCAAAGGCGGCGATGTGTTTGTGCTGGATATGGGTGAGCCAATAAGAATTATTGACCTGGCGAAAAAAATGATCCAGCTTTCTGGTTTAACGTTAAAGTCAAAAGACAACCCCGAGGGGGAAATAGAGATTGAATTCACCGGCCTGCGCCCAGGCGAAAAGCTGTATGAAGAGCTTTTGATTGGCAACAATGTAAGTAAAACGGAACACCCCATGATTCAGCGTGCCAATGAACTTTACACGGAATGGGAAGAACTTAAGCTGCACCTTGAGACGCTAGATGAGTCCATTCTTGCTTATGATTACCACAAAGTAAGGGATGTATTTCATTTACTGGTGGAAGGGTTCAATCCCGATGAAAACATTGTGGACTGGGTGCATAAGCAGCAATGGCAATTGCGGCAGAGTGTGCAGAGGCCGGATTATTTGCAAGAAGTGGAGCCTCAAGGTAGGCGAGAAACAGAAGTAGTGAAAATTTCAGTTTGAGATTTTATTTATAAAATCAAGAAAGGCGCCTGTAAAGTAAGCGCAAGGGTTTGCTTATATTGCTTATATGTTACCTTACCAAGATCGTAACAACGATTAAAGGCTTCTGCGAACTGCGCAGGAACTTCACTATGTGGGAACAAGCAGAGCAGTAAGCAAATCCAGCTATAAGTATGGTCGAAAGTACTTACCAGTCACATTCAAAACTCATAAAATCAATAAAATAAATTGATTTTTTGCATAAAAAATGCATAATTACTATATATTTTTGATTATCTGGTAAAAATAAAATGCTCATCGAGTTTAGGGTTAAGAACTTTCGTAGTCTGCGAGATGAACAGGTACTCAGCCTGGTTGCCTCAAAAGACAACACACTGCAAGATACCCACACATTTGCATCCGACCTGAATACTGTGCCCAGGCTCTTGCGCAGCACTGTTATTTATGGCGCCAATGCAAGCGGAAAATCCAATCTGCTTAAGGCCCTGCAATACATGCGTGGTGTAGTGCTGGAATCTGCCACTGTCATCCAGCCCGATCAGGTATATTCCATACAACCGTTCCGTCTGGATACCGTATCAGCAAGTCAACCGAGCGAATTCGAAATCACTTTTGCGCTTGGGTCAGTTCGTTACCAATACGGTTTTACCATGACGGCCCAACGAATTGTTGGCGAGTATTTACTTGTATACAAATCAGCCAAACCCCAGCGTTGGTTTGAAAGGTGGTACGACGCAGAAACAGGTAAAGATGTTTATGAGTTTGGCCCTGGCATGAAGGGCTCCAAAGCCCTGTGGGAAGGAGCTACCCGTTCCAACTCCCTATTCCTGTCAATGGCAGTACAACTTAACAGTGAAAGCTTACGCCCAGTTTTTGACTGGTTTTCAGGCAGTCTGGTTATTTTCAACGAACATAATAAACTCAATCCGCAAACATCACTTCAAATGCTCAAAGACTTAGGCGGTCGCAAGCAAATTTGCAATTTTCTAAGTGCTGCCGACATTAGCATCTCTGATATAGAACTTGTTACCCAAAAAGTGCCTGGTCAAACCGTTCACTTTGATCTGAGCGCAGGTAAAACTGAAATCCGCAACGAAGAAGTTGAAAAACAGCAATTACGTTTTTCCCATGTGACACCACATGGAAAAGCAGTCTTTGACTTGATGGATGAATCTGGTGGCACGCGAAATTTGCTGTTCCTGGCTGGCCCAGTATTGGAGATTTTGCAAAAAGGATTAACGCTTGTTATTGATGAACTGGACACCAGCTTGCATACGTTGCTGGTTCGTGAACTGGTGCATTTATTCCACCAGCCCGACATCAATACCGGAGGAGCACAGCTGATTTTCACAACGCACGACACTTCATTGCTGGATGCACCGGATTTATTCCGCCGCGATCAAATATGGTTTGTAGAGAAATCTCAAGACCAAGCCTCTACGCTTGTCTGCCTGTCCGAATTCAGCCCACGTAAAAATGAAGCCTTGGAGCGTGGTTATTTGATGGGAAGATATGGTGGCATACCATTTCTGAGTCATTCCTTGGGGTTAAATTCCTGATGGCTCGTGACAACTCTCCCAAAATACGCAATAAACGGCAACTTGAAAGGAAACGCACTAGTCGTGCTTCTTATGACAGGATATTGATTGTCTCGGAAGGCAGTAAAACCGAACCGAACTATTTCAAAGAAATCCGTTCTGCCTATCGCTTGCAAACGGCCAATATAGAGGTTCGTGCAAGCGAACTTGGCACTGCACCGTTTCAAGTTGTAGAGTATGCCAAAGCTTTATTTGAAAATGGAGACTCACACAAGCGCATACAAAAAAGAGCTTTCGAGCATGTTTTTACCATATTCGATAGAGATGATCACGATAGTTATAGCCAGGCGCTAAGTCTAGCCAACTCATTGAATGGAAGACTCAAAAATGATAACAATCAATTAATCACCTTTACCGCTATTTCCTCAATCCCATGTTTTGAACTCTGGTTATTGCTTCATTATGAAGATATCAAAAGCCCCCTTCATCGAAAAGAAGTTATTCAGCGCCTAAAAAAACATCTCCCTACCTATGAAAAAGGTACCAGTAACGCCTTTGCCAACACAAAACAACATTTGGAATTGGCAATTTCACGCGCACAAATGTTGGCTGATAAATTTACTGCTTATACTTCTCCAGAACCTTTCACCAATATACACGTACTGGTACGGCGATTGACAACACTGGGAAAGTAATATGGTCATTTTTCATCAAAAAATTAACAAAACCAAGGAGACTTACAATATGACCGTTGATATTTGGGAAGAACGATTTACCCAAGTGATACTCGTGCTGATACTGATGTGCGTAACGTGAACTGCCCCTCAAATGTTAGACAGACTTGTTACCACGCTCCCGCGTGGTAACAAGGTGCTGGAAAATACAAAACGTTTTAACGAACATATCAATTACGCTACATAATGTGCATCAAGGTTTAAAATGCAAAAATCACCAACCAATTCAACAAAGCCACTGCCTTGAAAACGACTATACAACGCTCCGGAACACGTAATAAAGCTGCTTCCAAGACCACTCCCCTGGAAGGTAAAGCAATGGTGCTGCGCATCGAATTACGCGAAACCAATCCCGCGGTCTATCGGGTAATTCTCGTGCCTTCACGCATTACCTTGCCTAAGCTGCATGTCACCATACTAAGGGCAATGGGGTGGGATGGTGGGCATTTACATGAGTTCATCATCAACGATACCCATTATGGAGAAATTGATCCAGAGTTCCCCTTCCCTGATATGAAAAGCCAGTCACGGGTGCGTCTGGACAAAGCGCTTGGGGTAACCCATTCATTTGATTATATTTACGATTATGGTGATGTCTGGTGGCACAATGTAGAGGTTATTGAGTTTGCCGATTTCCGCGGGCCACTTGATTCACCCTGGTGCCTTGATGGCAAGCGGGCCTGCCCGCCCGAAGATGTGGGCGGCATTCCTGGCTATCTTGATTTTATTGACGTCATGGCTGATTCCAAACACCCGGAACACCAGCAAATGATGGAATGGTATGGCAGACCATATAATCCAGAGGCCTTTGATCTTGAAGAAGTCAACCAGCGCCTGATGGAAATCCGGCTTTGAAGTGCAAAAACATCCAGTTCCGCTAATGCCTGTAGCACATCGAGATGACCAATAACGATCCTGCCTGTGGCATCAATGTACAATCAAAGAACAAGACCATTTTTTGGATAGATACTACCCAGAAGAGCGGACTCATACATCATTAGGAATGTCATCAAAACAGAATAAACAACGGTTGTTAAATAAAGACGTAACTTATCTGGATGTCTGAAAAAGTGTAGTATATCCATTACCGATTTAAATTCGTTTCCATGCTCTGAACTAACTTTCAAAAGTTGAATGGGTGTCCAATTTTTTGGGGGCAGTTCAACATACAGCGAACCGTTTGAATTGGACATCCCGGCAATAATAGCCAGTGGAAGCAGTCCAAACAGCACACCATCCGGAGCAAAAAAAGCAACGCTAAGCCCGAAAATGACTGCTATGCCAAATTTTGCCACAAGTAAAACGATTCCCTTTTCCACAGAGGGCAGTGCCGAGCGAAAACTGATTTGAGAACCTACAGACAGAAAAAAAAGTCGAGCCTGTAAATAAAACTGTGTAAACCGTCTATCATTACCCCATACAGGGAAAAGGATAGATTACATGGATAAAAAGAAACTGGAAGCATTCGCCCGGGAAGCAGCCAAAGGCTTGAAGACCGAA
>JBBADT010000009.1:0-61399 GCA_041656315.1 Advenella sp. | reverse complement strand
TTCGGTCTTCAAGCCTTTGGCTGCTTCCCGGGCGAATGCTTCCAGTTTCTTTTTATCCATGTAATCTATCCTTTTCCCTGTATGGGGTAATGATAGACGGTTTACACAGTTTTATTTACAGGCTCGATTTACAGGGCATTATCCGTCAACTTAAAGAAAATCCTTCCGCGTATCTGTTGCACGGCAATCAAATCAAGGAGTTCAAGCCATGAGAAGGCAATCCAGATGCATCATAATAGCATCGCTGGTTTCATTACTCGGCGCATGCTCAATTCTTCCCAAGTCCGACCCGCTCACCGTTTATCAGCTGCCAGCTACCCAAGAGGTAACAACACCGGCTTTTTCTGGTTTGTCTGGCCGCTCTTTAAGTGTTTTCACCCCTTATGCCGGCAGTTTTCTTGATACAGACCGTATTGCCGTTGTTCCATCCGGCAATCGTCTCAGCGTCTATGAAGGAAGTCGATGGAGTGATCCTGCACCGGTTGTGTTCCGTAACAGGCTTGTTCGGGATCTGCGAAAAGCCACTGATCTGAAAGCGGTCGGCAACGAACGGGAGAATCTGCTTGCTGACTATCAATTGCGAGGAGATCTGGTTGATTTTCAGGTTGAATATCGAAATGAGCAACCTACAGCGCTCATTGCCTTTGAAGCCAGTCTTGTTAATGGGCAAAGTGGCCGGGTGATTGCCAGCCGGCATTTCAGCGTTGCCGAACCGGTTGATGGGCGCCAGGTGCCTGAAGTCGTTCAGGCTTTCGGGCGGGCAGCAGGCCGAATCAATCATGACATTATTCAATGGGTGTACCGGGTGGCCGGAAAATGAAAGTGGTTGTCCAGCGGGTACAAGAGGCCAGTGTCACGGTTGATGGTGAATTGGTAGCAAGTATTGGCCGTGGAATGCTGTTGCTGGTGGGTATAAGCCCAGAGGATACACAAAAAGACCTTGATTATCTGGTGCGTAAAATTACGCAATTGCGCATTTTTGATGATCCGCAGGGCGTCATGAATCTTTCGCTCCTTGACAAGGGTTTTGATATTCTGGCGGTTAGTCAGTTCACGCTGTTGGCCGATACCCGCAAAGGCAATCGTCCTTCTTACATTAAGGCAGCCCGTCCGGAAATGGCTTTGCCGTTTTTTGATTGTTTTGTGCAGAGGCTTGAAAAGGTCTTGGGTAAAACGGTGCCAACCGGTGTTTTTGGTGCCGATATGAAAGTGGCCCTCACTAACGATGGCCCTGTCACCATACTCCTGGATAGTCGTGATGGCCAATAAAAAGATCTTGCTAAAAGCCGAAAATCTTTGCCGGATAGATCCGGTCAATAAGGTCATGCTGGTGAAATCCGCTTCTTGTATGATTCATCAGGGTAATCGTATTGTCCTCTCCGGGAGCTCGGGTTCGGGCAAGAGTGTGTTTTGTCGTATGCTGGCCTTGCTTGACCAACCCGATCAGGGCAGTATTATTTTTAACGGACAACTTGTAAGGCAGGCAGATATTCCGCATTATCGTTCAGCGGTGGCTTATATTCGGCAACGACCCGTATTGTTAAGGGGGACGGTGCAGGAAAATTTGATGTTTCCATTTGCGTTGCATATCCACCGGGAGCGTCGCTTCAATCCTGAAAAAATAGCGCGGTTTTTAGCCGTGATAGATAAACCGGACACTTTTTTGCAAAAAAATGCGGCTGATTTATCGGGTGGGGAAAGGCAGCTGGTTTGTCTGTTACGGGTTTTGCAATTGGATCCGGTTATTTTGCTGCTTGATGAGCCCACTTCTGCCCTGGATATGGACATGGCTATGCAGGTGGAATTATTAATCAATAAATGGATGCAACAGCATGATGAAACCAGGGCTTATGTGTGGATCAGTCATGATGAACAGCAAAAAAAGCGTGTTGGGCAGCAAGTCTGGCATATGAATGGCGGTGTGTTAATAACAGGTGACGCGTAATGCCTTCCTACATAGAAATTTCCTACCTGGATATCGCCTTGGCCTCTTTGCTGGTGCTGGCCAATGGCTTGATTTCCCTCTTGTTGAAGCTCAAGCTTGAAAAGAGCCTGTTGGTGGCTGCCGTCAGGATGGTTGTTCAGCTGTTGCTGATTGGTTATATCCTGAAGTGGGTGTTTAATGTAGATCAATGGTATGTGGTATTGCTGATTATCGGCATCATGACTTTTATAGCTGGTATGGCCGCGCATAATCGCAATCGTATTCAATATGGCGGTATGAGGATAGATGCGTTGGTTTCGGTCTGGGTGTCTTCCTGGTTGATTGCCTTGCTGGGGCTGGTTGTTGTGTTGCAGGTACAGCCTTGGTATAAGCCCCAGTACGTCATTCCCATTATGGGTATGATTCTGGGCAATACGCTTACCGGTGTGTCCTTGGGTCTGGATCGCATTACTCATGAATTAACCCAAAAACGTGAACAGGTTGAAATGCTGCTTTCCCTTGGAGCGAGCCGCTGGGAAGCGTATAAAGAGCCAGCGCAAAATGCCGTCATGGCAGGCATGATGCCAACAATTAACAGTATGATGGTCATTGGGCTGGTGAGTCTTCCTGGCATGATGACGGGGCAGATTCTGGCAGGCCAGGATCCCGAACAGGCAATCCGCTACCAGATTATTGTCATGTTTTTTCTTAGTGCAGCTTCTGCAATTGGTTGTGTGTTAGCCGTGCTGTTTGTTTTCAGGCGTTTGTTTTCAAAATCGCATAATTTCATGTATTGGAAATTGCAGGAAAAATAATCTTCAAAGGGAAGCAAGGAAATGGCAAAGCAACGTGGCGGGCTGGACCCTTCAGTACAAAGCCCCGAGGCGATTGTACTGGAGGTCGATACTCATCCTGAAACTGGCTTGAACAGTTCACAGGCAAGCAAGCGATTGCAAAAGGATGGTCCCAATGAGTTGCGGGCTGCCATGCCGGTTTCTGGCTGGAAACGGTTTTTAATGCAGTTCCAGGATCCGTTGGTTTATTTGTTACTGTTTGCCATTGTGATTTCCGTGATTGCCTGGGCAGTAGAGGGCTGGGTAGGCTGGCCCATCGATGCCCTGGTTATTTTATTGATTGTGGTGGGCAATGCCATTTTGGGTTATGTGCAAGAACACAAGGCGCAAAACGCGGTGGCGGCACTGGCCAAGATGACCGAGGTCACTTCCGGTGTATTGCGTGACGGAGTAGTTAGCCGGGTACCCAGTACTAGTTTGGTGGTGGGAGACATCCTTATACTGGAAGAGGGGGATGCCGTAGGCGCCGATGCCCGGCTTCTTCGCGCCTCTTCCCTGAAAATCCAGGAAGCCTCCCTGACCGGAGAAAGTGAAGCGGTCATGAAAAACGAGGCCCGCCTGGCGCGGGTTTTACCGTTGGGCGATCGCTTGAATATGGTTTTCAAAGGAACAGCGGTTGTGCAGGGTACCGGCAAAGCGGTGGTGACGGCAACCGGCATGGATACGGAAATGGGATCCATTGCGCAAATGCTGGATCAAACTACTGAAGGGCCAACCCCGTTGCAAAAGGAAATCGGGCATATCGGCCGTATGCTTGGCAAGGCCGTGATTGCAATTGCCCTTGTTGTGATAATCACGGTATTGTTGCTGGCAGAAATAAAAAGCATTTCAGATGTCATCAATGTCCTGTTGCTGGGGGTTTCGCTGGCGGTAGCGGCAGTACCCGAAGGCTTGCCCGCCATCTTGTCGGTGGTGTTGGCGCTGGGTGTCCAGAAGATGGCCAATCGCAATGCCATCGTTAAAAAACTGTCTTCCGTTGAAACGCTGGGCTCTGCCTCGGTAATTTGTACCGATAAAACCGGAACGCTAACCCGTTCGGAAATGACCATTGGGCAGGCGTATACCAGTTCCGGTTGTACCGAGTTAACCGGGATTGGCTATATACCGGAAGGGAGTGTCAGATTTCAGGGTAAGCCATTGGAGTCGGGCCAGTTGCATGCCGAGCAGATTGTGCTGCTGAGTGGTGGCAGCCTGGCCAATAATGCGGATTTACGCCTGAACAAGGACGGAGACTGGGAAATCCAGGGAGATCCTACTGAAGCCGCTTTTCTGGTGGCCGAACAGAAGCTGAATGTGGCAGACCGTCGTAAACAGCGTTTTGAAAGGGTCCTGGAAATTCCTTTCAGTTCCGACCGGAAAATGATGTCAACCCTAGAAAAAGACCATGAGCATGACGACATGCTGGTTTTGATTAGCAAGGGAGCCCCTGACATACTTATGCAGCGCTGCACGCAATGCCGTTCAGGCATGGAGGTGGTGGATTTTACCGATGCGTTGCGGGCCAAGGCATTGGCCGATGTGGACCGATTGTCCGGTGCCGCTTATCGGACTCTTTCCGTTGCCTATCGTCCTGTAGCCAGTCACGAAGATCTTGAACACCTTGAAGCGCTTGAACAAAATATGATCTTTGTCGGTACGGTGGGGATTATTGATCCACCGCGTGAAGAAGTGGGGCCTGCCATTCAGGAAGCCCACCGGGCAGGCATAAGGGTCATTATGATTACGGGGGACCATCCGCGCACGGCAGCCCGGATTGCGCAGGATTTGGGCATTATTGCTGAAGGTGAAGGCGCGCTTACCGCAGAGGAACTTGATCGGCTTGATGAGCAGGCTTTCCGGCAGGCCGTGGAAAAAGTTTCCGTTTTCGCCAGAGTAGCACCCGTTCACAAGCAGCGTATTGTGGATGCGCTGCAAACGATGGGCCATATTGTGGCCATGACGGGTGATGGCGTGAACGATGCGCCAGCCCTGAAGGCGGCTGACATTGGTGTGGCCATGGGGATTACCGGTACCGAAGTCACTAAAGAGGCCGGCAAGATGATTCTTGCCGATGATAACTTTGCCACCATTGTGTCTGCAGTTCGTGAAGGTCGCAATATTTTTGACAATATCCGCAAATTCCTGCGTTATTTGCTGTCTTCCAATATGGGTGAGGTGCTGACTGTGTTTTTGGGGGTGATTGGTGCAGGCCTGCTTGGTTTGTATTCGGAAAACGGAGGGGTAGTGGTGCCCCTGATGGCTACCCAGATTCTATGGATCAATCTGGTTACCGATTCGGGGCCTGCGCTGGCCATGGGGCTAGACCCGCAGACCGAAGACGTGATGGCACGCAAACCGCGTTTGCAAACAGAACGCACCATTAACGGCAGGATGTGGCTGGGTGTTTTCCTGGTGGGCCTGGTGATGAGTTTTGCCACCTTGTTGACGATAGATTTTTATTTGCCAGGAGGCATGATGGAAGGGAGTGAAAGCCTTGAGCTTGGCCGTACTGCGGGTTTTACGGTACTTGTTTTTGCCCAGTTATTCAACTGCTTTAATGCCCGCTCGGAATTAAGCAGTGCATTCACGCATATGTTTGTTAACCGGTGGCTCTTGGGGGCTGTGGGTTTGTCTGTTTTGTTGCAGCTTGCCGTGGTGCATGTCGGGTTTCTTAATGTGGCATTCAATACCGTTCCCCTTAGTCTGGAACAATGGGGCGTGTGCATTTTGATGGGTAGTAGCGTTTTGTGGTTTAGTGAAATCCGCAAATTTGTTTTGAGACAGCTGGAGAAGTAATTGGAATTTCATCCTGCAGTTATTTTTGTAGCTGGACTGGTTATTATTATCCTTGGCGCCGAGATGATTCTCAGAAGTGCCGCGCGAATTGCCATCATGTTACATATCAAGCCGATTATTATTGGCCTGACCATTGTTTCTGTTGGTACCAGTACCCCTGAGCTGGCAGTGGGGATCACGGCAGGTTTTAGTGGTGAAGGGGAAATGGCCATCGGGAATATTATCGGTACCAATTTTGTCAATATCCTTTTTATCCTGGGTTTGAGTGCCGCCATTCGTGTATTGCCTATTCAGCAGCAAAGCCTGAAACTTGATTTGCCCATGGTTGTTTTCAGTTCCGTATTTCTGCTTTTCTTGTCTATGGATGGGGTCATCAGCTGGCTTGACGGAGGAATTTTGTTCTTCATGGCCATTGCCTATACCGTCGTGTTGATTCGAATGAGCCGGCAAGAATCCGTGGCGGTTCAGCATGAGTTTGTCCAGGAGTTTGGTGCTGAAAAAACCATTACCACTTGGACTGCCACCACAAAAACCTGGAACCTCATTGTTTTGTGCGCAGGCATGGCTTTATCTGTGTTGGGGGCAGATCTGTTGGTAGATAGCGCAGTAAGCATTGCAGAGCATTTCGGTGTTTCCAATGCGATTATTGGTTTAACCATTGTGGCTATCGGAACTTCTTCTCCTGAATTGGTCACTACTATTTTATCCACTATCAAGAATGATCGGGATGTGGCGATTGGTAATCTGATTGGTAGCAGTATTTACAATATTTTGTTTATCCTGGGCGTGACTGCGTTTGTCGTGCCAGGTGGAATCAATATAGGCTCAGACCTTCTCTGGATTGATTTTCCATTAATGATTGCGGTTGCCTTGTTATGCATTCCCATTTTTAGAAGCAGGTCAACAGTGTCTCGTAAAGAGGGCGCGTTGTTTGTTTTACTTTATTTCGCCTATATGGCTTTGTTGTTGTCACGTATTTAAAAAATGACTGTTGAAATTATGCCGCAAACCATTTCCTGGCAGGAAAACGAAAAATTCCATGTCGCCCAGTGGCACTCTGAAAGTGGGGCCAGGCCACCCAGACGTATTGTTCCCGTGAATGATACCCTGACTGCCGATGAGGCACTTAAGCTGGCACATGAAGGGGCTGGTTTATTGTGGCAGGGTGATTATCAGAATGCCCGCCAGCTGTTGCAGGCCATGACACGTCGTCTTGATAAAAAAACAGCCAGGAAAAAAGAAAAAAACAGCCAGGAAAATATCCGTAATGTTTTCAATTTGTACCGATTGGGGCAGGCTCAACGTGCCCGCTTGTTGGGCATGCTGTTAATTCGAATCGAACCAGGCTTTAATATTGCGCTTCGACGTGCTCCCGACGTGCAACAGGCCTGTGCGCAAGTGTATGCACATACTAGTGCTTTTGTTGTTTCACTTCGAGAATTATTGGGGGTAATTGGCGCTTATGAATGGCGCCGCAACGGCGTGCCGGTGCTCCAGGCTGGTGGCAAGATCCATCCTTTTTATGGGGTGTTTTCACCGGTACGGGGTGAGTATTTGCAGTTGCTTAAGCAGGCGCCTTTGCCTGAATCCTGTCAAACAGCGTTTGATATTGGTACCGGTACTGGTGTTCTGTCAATTATTCTGGCAAAACGGGGTGTTCAGCGCATTGTGGCAACTGATATGCAGGAAAGGGCGGTTGAATGTGCCCGTTTCAATATCACCAATATGGGCCATGAACACGTGATAACGGTAGAACAGCGTTATTTCTTTCCTGAAGGCAAGGCGGATTTGATTGTTTGCAACCCACCCTGGCTTCCCGCGAAACCTTCTTCACCGCTGGAGCAGGCGGTGTATGATCCGGATAATGCAATGCTGAAGGGCTTTTTGAAAAACCTTCCTGCTCATTTAAACCGGAACGGGCAAGGATGGCTGATTTTGTCTGATCTTGCCGAGCACCTTGGCTTACGAAGCCGGGAAGACTTGCTTGAGTGGATACGGCAGGCGGGCTTAACTGTGTTGGAAAGGCATGATATAAAACCGCATCATGCCAAAGCGGCAGATACCACAGACCTGTTACATGCCGCCAGGAAAGCGGAAGTGACCAGTTTGTGGCGGCTTGTTGTGCAGGACTGAATGAGCGCGAGTGAGTTAATGACACTGAAACGTCATGAAATAGGCATCATCTGGGTTGCCTGAACCGGTTGGCGCATGTTGTGATGCGTTAATGACCGATTGCCCCCCGCAGGTGGCCTGTGCTGTTTTCATGCACATTTCCCAATTGGGTGGCGTATTGGCATTTTCAGAGCATTTCACGCCAAAATTGTTTCTGTCAACGATGTCTATGCCGCTAGAGGCGCAGCCTGCCAACACAAGGGGAAAAATAGCAAACAGTATTTTTTTCATGAATTTTATCTCCTAGGACAGCAAATATTGTAACGAAAATAAGGGAGTTTTTTTACTTTTATTGGCATTAAGGATATAGTATTTTAGTATCTGAAGAAAACTCCTTACTGTTTTAACGTAATGTGCTTTTCTAATGTTTACACTTACCGTGTAACAGTCCGGATTGGCAAAAGGCTTTATATCATGGGCCCGGTATTTGATGGTTTCTTTTTGTTTCAGAAATTGTGATTGCAAGGGTTACAATGGACAATATAGTAACTGGTAACACCTACTTCAAGGATTTCAATCATGAGAAAATATATTATCCCTGCTTTGGTTGTGCTCACTGCTTCAACAATGGTTCAGGCTCAGGAAAAAGATACGCGTTCTGCATGGGCAAAATCCCAGGATATGTATGTAGAACCTACCTTGCGTATTAAAGAAACAACGATTGTAATAACCCCTGAACAGGCCCAGCAACTTAATATGGGTACAAAACAACTGCCAGCGGGTTCATATCAGGAGGGTTCAACGGTCAGGACTATTGTTCATCCTGATGGCCGTGTGGAACAGGTTCAAGAGGCTGCAGGCAGTACTGTTCCTGTTGCGCCACCTGCTTCTGGCACAACCCAAATGGCACCACAAGGTATGGCCCCAGTGCAGGACTTGTCTACGCCAAAGTAAGACGTTAAGGCTTCGGCACTCGCCTGGCCTGGCTTTTTAGTCAGACACCCCAGGCAGTCCATATGCCCGCCTTAAAGGCGGGCATTTCTATTTCCGCTCTTGTTGTCCTGGATACATTTAGCCATTGCATCGTTTTGCGCGACTTTCTCTTATTAGAATTAGGTGGCATTAAAAACAGGAGCAAAGATGAATGACACTGGCAGTGAAGCTGAGTTACAGGAACTGGATGCCTATAAAAGCCTGTTTGACAGGATAGAGCAGCAACCCCTTACAGATGAGCAACGTGCTGCCTGTGTATCCAGTGCCAGAAATACCCTGGTTTTGGCAGGGGCAGGTACCGGAAAAACCAGTACGCTGGCAGGCCGGGCGGCTTATTTGCAGGCCAGTGGCAAGGCCAACCCAGAGCAGATTCTGTTGCTGGCGTTTGCCCGGGAGGCTGCCAATGAAATGGATAGCCGTATTGCTTCCCGGCAGACTCAGCAGGGCAAGTCTGTTGAAGCCAGAACATTTCATGCCTTGGGGCTGAGTATTGTCCAGGAGGTTGAGCAAACCACGATTGCCCTTTCTGAATTAAGTGATGAGGTTGTCTTGTTGTCCTATCTTGAAAGAGAGTTTCTTCAATTATTCAATCATTCCGACAGTTATGGGTGTCTTGTGTTGTCCTGGTTTGATGCCTATGAAACCCAACCTTGTTTTCGTTCCTGTTTTCGGGAAGAAAAAAATTACCAGGCCTATTTGAGCCAGAAGGTTTTCAGGTCGTATAACGATGATTACACCAGGAACGTGAGCGAAATGCTGTTTGCCAATGCACTGGCTGTGCTGGGCATTCGTTATAGTTACCGGGCGCATTATTTCAGGGATGTTTATCTGTGTGCTTATGAACCCTATTGTTGCTGCTTTTACTTGCCAGCCCACGATTGCTATGTGGAAATTTATGATTTACCCGAATCTCAGAGGATGCATTATCCGGCGGTGGAAAAATACCGCTCCAGGGTGCGTGGGATTCATCGCAGCAATGGGACTTTCCTGCTTGAGTTTTATGAGCAGGAAATAGGTGCTTCGGGCGGCAATCCGTTTGTAGGCCTGATTCAGCAGGCCTTGGGTCTTAAGACTGAACGTTTGCAAGTTTCAGACAAGCTGTTCCGCTCGCCTTCCCGTTTGCGCAATTTATTGGGTTTGTTAAAGTCGGCGCTGCTGGCGGCCCGGTCGGGTAAGCAAAGCTTGCCAGTCATGCGGGCCATGCTAAAAAATAAAACTGATTTTAAGAGTCGCTATAAGGCGGTCTTACTGGATTTGTTAATGCCCCTGGCCCGGTCGCATGAGCAATATATTCTACATTCAGGAAAAATTGATTATGCCATGATGATTGACAGGGCGACCCGCTATGTTCGGGAGGGCAAGTATACCGCCTTATGGAGCGATATCCTGATTGATGAGTTTCAGGATTTGTCTGCCCAACGGTATGCGTTAATCAAGGCAATCAGAGAGCAAAATCCACAGATACGGCTTTTTTGCGTGGGCGATGACTGGCAGGCCATTTATCGCTTTGCAGGTAGTGATATTGGCTATACCTCAAGGTTTGAATCCTGGTTTGGCAAGGCCAGGTGTGTGTCCTTGTGTCGCACCTTCCGTTTTAATAATCAGATTTCGGCCGTGGCCAGCCGATTTGTGCTGGAAAACCCCTTGCAAACCCGTAAAAGTCTGATTACCCGTGTGCAGCAGACAAGGCCGGCAGTTAGCGTGTTGGATGAAAAACAAGGCTTGGCAAGTGTCTTGCGGGATATTGTCCTGAAACAGGGCGAGAAGCCGGAAATAACCGTACTGATCCTGGCCCGTTTCAGGCATTTGCTGGTACCGGCATCTACCTTGCAAGGCTGGCAACAACAATTCAATGGATTGCATTTGCGTTGTGTAACGGTGCATGCTGCCAAAGGACAAGAGGCCGATTATGTCATTGTGCTGGGCTTGAATAATGGAGAGTTCGGGTTTCCATCGGGCAAGGAGTCCAATCTATTGCAAGAATCCCTGTTGCCAGAGGCAGAAGATTTTACGCAGGCAGAAGAACGGCGCCTGTTTTATGTGGCATTAACCCGGGCCAGACATCATGTTTACCTGATGTATGAGCCCAATCATCCATCCGCGTTTGTGCTTGAATTATTAACGAACGATTATGCGGTAGAAGTGCTGGAACATAAAGACCCGCAAGCGAGTAGAGTTTTACCTTTCTCGAGTTCAGGGCATTCGCCAATTGGCGAATGCCCTGCAGATATCCAGGTTAAACAGGGGCTGAAAACGAGGTTGCTTCGATTAATTGGGTTTGATAAAAGCGCGTGAATCGTGATAATTCAGGAAATTCAGTCCAGTATTGAAGCTGTTTTCATCTGAGCAAAAGAAAATAACTGTATCTTCAGATTGCATGTTGACCAGTACGGATTCCATTTCATCTTCAATGTCCTGGGATTCGTCAAGCGATGCAACATGGATATCATTGCCTTGTTCAAAACGTTCTTTGGGAACCAGGGTTGTAATTTCCTCGAAATCGGTTTCACCCAGGATGAAATAAATGTTCAATAACAGGTTTTCAACTTCACACTGGATTTCGATGCCGTGCTCAAGGGGGCGGATTAAAGTGCTTTGCAGTTCCATGGGGTAGCGTTGTTGTTACTGGGGGTTCATTAAATTGGTTGGGGGTGGTACATCGGCAGGTACCGAAGGGGCGCCATCATAAGCGCCTTTGCTGGCACAAGCGGCAAGTAGGGCGGTAACCGCCAGCAGAATTAATTTGTTTTTCATGATTTATAATGAACGTAGATGAGGTATTTGGTTGGTGCTTAATGCATAACTGTTTATTGTAATCCAATTTAAGGTTTGCTTTTTGATGACGCGCAAGATTATTCATGTTGACATGGATGCCTTCTATGCCTCTGTCGAGCTTAGGGAGAATCCGTCGTTGCAGGGCAAGCCAGTAGTGGTTGCCTGGGATAGTGCTCGCTCGGTGATTTGTGCCGCGTCTTATGAGGCAAGGAAATACGGTTTGCGTTCGGCCATGTCAGTGGCCAAGGCCAGGCAATTATGTCCGCAGGCTATTTACATTCCTCCCAATTTTGATCTTTACCGCTCGGTTTCAAGGCAGGTAAGGTCGGTGTTTGAATGTTATACCAACAAGATAGAGCCTTTGTCACTAGATGAAGCCTATCTGGACGTAACATCAAATTTCAAGAATCTGCCCTCTGCCACCGAGGTCGCCAATGCCATTCGGGCGGATATTTTTTCGCTTACAGGATTAACGGCATCCGCAGGTGTGGCACCTAACAAATTTCTGGCAAAAATTGCTTCGGATTGGCGTAAGCCCAATGGTGTTTTTGTCATTTCTCCTGCCAAAGTACAAGCTTTCCTGGCGCCCCTGCCTTTACAGAAAATTCCTGGCGTGGGTAAAGTAACCCTGGCCAAGTTTCATCAATTGGGCATGTTTACGGTTAGTGATCTTTTAGGCTTTAATGATACCGAGCTGGCGTACCATTTTGGCAAATTCGGGTATCGGCTGTATCAACTGGCACGTGGGGTTGATGAGCGCCCGGTAGAATCCAATCAGCCAGCCCAGCAAATTTCAACAGAAACCACGTTTGAAGAAGATATTTTGTTTGAGCAGATAGAGGCCTTCCTGGCTGCATTGTGCGCCAAGTTATGGGGGCAGTTGCTTAAAAAGAAAAAGTTTGGCTGTACGGTGACACTAAAGCTTAAAACAAATACGTTTCGCATTATTACCCGTTCAAAAACATTTTCTGTTCCCTTGCACAGCCAGGTTCACTTGCTTCAGGCGGGTCTGTCATTGCTGGAAAGGGTGGATGAAGATCTTAAGAATCACCAATTTCGTCTGGCAGGCATCGGCGTTAGCCATTTTCCAGAAGACCGGCAAGGTGGTTTGCAGTTGTCCTTGTTGTAGGGGGCGTCTGGCACTGGGTTAAGGCATGCTACGTAACGTCAGCCTGTGTTGTGCGGGTGAGCCAGTCAGGGCATGCTTGTGGTAAGTTAAGCTAAGCAAAGCCTGGCTGGCGGATGGGTAAAATTACATTAGGCGGGCTTTGAGTTGTTTGGACAGTTCAGACATGTCAGCGCGGCCGGCCAGTTTTTGCTTGATGATAGCCATGGCCTTACCCATTGCAGGTGCACCGCTCACTCCTTGGGCAGCGACTGCTTCGATGGCGGCGGTAATGACGGCAATTATTTCTTCCGGGCTAGCCTGTTCGGGTAGAAATTCACTAAGCACTTGCATTTCAGCTTTTTCCGCTTCGGCGGTTTCTGTGCGTCCGGCTTTTTCGTAGGCGGAAATGGATTCTTTTCTTTGTTTGATTTGCTTTTCGATAATAGCCAGAATATCGTCATTGGATAGTTCTGTACGCTCATCTACTTCTTTTTGCTTGATGGCGGCCTGCAACAGACGCAAGGTGCCCAGGCGCTCAGACTGTTTGGCGCGCATTGCATTTTTAATTTCTTCCGAGATGGTTTGTTTTAAAGAATCAGACATGAAAATTCCAGGGGAATGTTAAGATAGAGTTATATTATTACGCAGTTTTTTATAGGCATCAACATGACAGAGCTGGTAACTGAAAGAATACTTGTTCCCGGAAATCACGATATCAGGCAATTATTTATTATCTTTTTTGATGATATACGACAAAAAGATAATCTTGATGTGCTGGTTCAGCAAATATGCAAGCATTTTGAAAATGCTGCGGTGGTGGCAGTTTGCCATTATCCGGCTCAGGCTAATAAACCCGACTCTTGGGAAGGAAAACTGCTGCAGCATTTGGTACTGTCAGAAGCGGAATTGGGCCAGATGGTGGCGCAAAGTGCTGAACAATATCTTGCTTATATCAATGAAAAAAGACAAGAGTTTGGTCTTCCCGCACAGGCAACCGCCCTTATTGGAGTTGGTTATGCCGCCAGCGTGGTACTTGAATTAACCAAGGCCGAACAGGTTCCGGCAGGTCGGGTCATTGTTTTTGGCGGGCGGTATGTACAATTACCGGAATCCCTCTCTATTGAACAGACCATTCATTTATTGCATGCTGATGAAGATGAGAAAGTCAGTATTCATTTTGCCCGTGATACCCATCTTCATATAGACCAAATACAAGGTGATGCAACGGTAGATATTGCCAATAAAACCAAAAACTCGCTAGACCCGGTGCTCAGTAAGAGAATGATAGAGCGGTTGCTGACCTGTGTGCCTTTAAGATTCTGGCAGGAAGCCGAAGGAGGCGAATACGAGTTGCGTCAAACGGGCCCCGAACCTGATGACACGGTTCATTGATATTGTGGTTTGCCAAATAAAAAAATCCCCGATTTTGAACTGACCCCCAAAGGTTGGATTGGTGTCCAACTTTTGGGGTGCAGTTCATTTGCACCGGGGATTTTTATTTGAACTTACAGCAAGGTAGGGTAATCGCTTTGTACCAGGTGCCGTACTCGGACAGCATCGGCAAAACGGGTAAGGCGTCCTTGTGAATTCAGCAATACAACGGCAACCGGCCGGCCATCCATTTGTGTTTTCATGACCAGGCAATCGCCGGACTCTTTAATGTATCCGGTTTTTGAAATCTGGATTGCCCAGTTTGAATTTCTGACAAGACGATTGGTGTTCTTGTATTTTTGTGTTTTTCCATTGCTGGTGACCACTTCATATTCATCACTGGTGGAAAGTTGGCGAATAAGTGGTTGCTCTGAAGTAGCCTGAATTAACCTTACCAGATCGCGGGGGGAGGAGACGTTCATGGGTGACAGGCCAGTGGGCTCTACAAAGCGGCTTCTGGTCATGCCAAGGGCACGGGCCTGTGCGTTCATTTCTCGCACAAAGGCTTCCATGCCTCCCGGATAAGTGCGGCCCAAGGCATGAGCGGCCCGGTTTTCAGAGGACATGAGCGCCAGATGCAGCAATTCACGGCGGGTAAGTGTGGTGCCAACGCTAAGTCGTGAGCTGGAGTATTTGAAGCGATCGACATCGGCATCAACAATTTGAATTTGCTCATTCATGGGCAAATGTGCCTTGGCAATAACCAGGGCGGTCATGAGTTTGCTGATAGAGGCGATAGGTCGTATGGTGTCGCTGTTTTTGGAAAACAGCACTTCGTTCGAATTAAGGTCTACCACGAAGGCAACTTCTGATTTCAGGGAGGCACCAGCGTCGGCCAAACCGGTTACATTTGGGCCGGAAACGGGCTTGCCGGGAGTTTGGGCATGAACTACTGGGACCAGCTGTATGCTGAAGGCGCAAAAGGCCCCCAGGCACGCTGACAAGGTTTTGTTCAGGTATTTTCGCATAGTCAAGGATATATAATTAGAATAGGGTTGGTTCAATTATAGAATTGAATATAAAAAAAGTATATATATTAAATAGTTAGCGGTACTTTTTAAATTCATTGTTAAGAGATTTGGAATATTGGACTAGTTTGATTTATAAGACTTTTTTTATTATTGACATGAGGGCCTGCTTATTTGTTAAGTTGTAATTTATTGTAACCAAAAAGGCAAGGGAGCTGAAACCTCAAAAGACCTGGCCAATATTTTTGCCTATAAGGGTTTTTTCCAAGAGCCAATCGTCAAGGCAGGCTAAAATGGGGTCTTTCCATCCAGCTTGTTTTTTTGTGAACAAAAACGTGTCTATTTACCAATTTATTCCCGGTTCTTCTGTATTGTCTGCGTTTAAACGCGAGCGCCTTCTTTCCAAAATGAAATCGGCGGGCATTCCCATTGCCAATCTGGTGGCCCGCTATGAACATCACGTGCTTATTGAGCAAGCACTTACAGAAGCCGAACAGCAGCGCCTGAAACAATTGCTCGACTATGGCCTTCCTGTCAATGCTGAAGACATTCAGGATAAAAAATCAGTCAGTTTGCGTGTCTTGCCCCGTTTGGGAACCATTTCCCCATGGGCCAGCAAGGCCACTGATATCGCCCATAATTGTGGTTTGACAGGCATCAAAAGAATTGAACGGGGTATCGAATACATTCTGATACCTGAAAAAGGCCTGTTGGGTAGCAAGCAGTTTACCGAAGCCCAGCTTGGCAGTATTGCTGCCATGCTGCATGATCGCATGACTGAAACCGTGGTCGATGTCGATTTTGACGGGCAAGCGCTGTTTAATACGCTTGAAGGCAAGCCGTTGCAAACCGTGCCTGTGTTGTCCCAGGGCAAAGAAGCACTGAATAAGGCCAATACAGAATTGGGCCTGGCGCTGTCGGAAGACGAAATTGAATATCTGGTTGATGCGTTTACAAGCCTTGGACGTGACCCTACCGATGTTGAGCTGATGATGTTTGCCCAGGCGAACAGTGAGCATTGCCGTCACAAGATTTTCAATGCCAAGTGGATAATCAATGGTGAAGATAAAGAAAATACGCTGTTTGGCATGATTCGCCAGACCCATGCGGCCCAGCCACTGGGTACGGTGGTTGCTTATTCAGACAACTCGGCCATTATGGAAGGTGGCGTTGCCCAGCGTTTTTATCCGGATACTGAAGAAGCAGGTCCCGGCAAATATGCATCTCATGAACGCCTTACTCATGTGCTCATGAAAGTGGAAACCCATAACCACCCAACGGCTATTGCACCATTTCCCGGTGCGGCTACAGGGGCGGGCGGTGAAATTCGCGATGAGGGCGCAACCGGTCGTGGCTCTAAACCCAAGGCGGGTCTTACCGGCTTTACAGTTTCCAACCTTCAGTTCGACGATGCGCTTGAGGCATGGGAAAAAGACTCCCATGGCGCCCCAGACCGCATTGCTACGCCACTCGATATCATGATCGATGGGCCTATTGGGGGAGCAGCCTTCAATAATGAATTTGGTCGTCCGAATTTGTTAGGTTATTTCCGTGTTTATGAACAAACCGTTGCCGGCCAAAAATGGGGCTATCACAAGCCCATCATGCTGGCAGGGGGCATGGGGGCCATTGACGCCAGTCAAACACACAAAAACCAGATTCCTCCCGGCGCCTTGCTGGTTCAGCTGGGTGGCCCGGGCATGCGCATTGGCATGGGCGGCAGCGCTGCATCCAGTATGGGTGTGGGTGCCAACTCGGCCCAGCTTGATTTTGATTCCGTACAACGTGGCAACCCCGAGCTGGAGCGTCGTGCCCAGGAAGTAATTGATGCCTGTTGGCAGCAACTGGATAACAACCCCATTATCGCCATCCATGATGTGGGGGCGGGTGGCTTGTCCAATGCCTTCCCCGAACTGGTCAATGATGCGGGTCGTGGTGCCATTTTTGATCTTCAACGTGTCAATCTTGAAGAATCCGGTTTGTCTGCTGCCGAAATTTGGAGTAACGAAGCTCAGGAACGCTATGTGCTTTCCATTCTGCCCGAAGACTTGCCGCGTTTTGATGCGCTGGCCAAGCGTGAACGTTGCCCGTATGCGGTGGTTGGCGTTGCTACCGAGGATCGTGTCTTGCGAGTCACTAACGGGGAAGGGCTTCCCGGTGAGGCCGGTACCACGTCACTTGATGCCGCGACCGAATTGCGTCCGGTTGATGTGCCCATTGATGTCATTCTGGGTAAGCCGCCACGCATGTTCCGTGATGTCACCCGGGTTCAGTTAAGCGAGGAACCCATTGATGCAACCGGTCTTGATTTTGATACGGTTTGTCGCCAGGTGATGCGTCATCCCACCGTGGCCAATAAAACATTCCTGATTACTATTGGCGACCGTTCGGTAGGCGGGTTAAACGCCCGCGACCAGATGGTAGGGCCGTGGCAAGTGCCGGTGGCTGATTGTGCGGTTACACTGGCTGATTACGAAGGCTATCGTGGTGAAGCCATGGCGCTGGGTGAGCGTTCACCACTGGCCATTATCAATGCGCCGGCTTCAGGCCGCATGTCGATTGCTGAAGCCCTTACCAACCTTGCCGCTGCTGATGTAGCCAAAATTGAAGATATCAAGCTTTCCGCCAACTGGATGGCCGCTTGCGGGGTAGAGGGCCAGGATGCCGCCCTTTATGACACGGTTCAGGCAATTAGCGAGCTGTGCCAGCAGGTAGGTCTTTCCATTCCGGTCGGTAAAGACTCGCTGTCCATGCGTACCAGCTGGGAAGAAAACAACGAGCAGAAACAGGTTGTATCACCCGTTTCCTTGGTGGTGACCGCTTTTGCACCGGTTGACGATGCGCGTCAAACCCTAACCCCGCAACTGGTTACCGACCAGGGCAATACTTCCCTGATTCTTATCGACCTTGGTTTTGGTAAAAACCGTTTGGGCGGTTCTGTTCTGTCTAACGTCATTAACCAGTATGGCAATGAAGTCCCCGATCTTGACGACCCCGAATTGCTGCGCAAGTTCTTTGTGACCATTCGCGCGTTGGCGCAAGATGGCACTATTCTTGCTTACCATGACCGTTCTGATGGCGGTTTGCTGGCAACGGTTAGTGAAATGGCCTTTGCCGGACACACAGGCGTTTCCATTAATCTGGACATGTTAACCTTTGACCAGAATGTGGCCGACTGGGGGGATTACAAGATTCGTCCCGAGCAGGTTGCCGTGCAGCGTGATGAAAGTACCATCAAGGCCTTGTTTAATGAAGAGGCCGGTGCCGTCATCCAGGTGCGCGCTTCTGATCGTGATGCCGTGTTGCAGGTGTTGCGTGCCGCTGGCCTGTCTTTGTGCTCTCATGTTATTGGCAGCCTGAATACCCATGACGAGATTGAGTTTTACCGTGACGGCAAGCGTATATTTGGTTTTGATCGTGCTGGGCTGGGTAAGGAATGGAGCGAAGTCAGCTACCAGATCATGAAGCGTCGTGATAATCCTGCCTGCGCCGTGGCCGAGCTTAGTGTATGGGATGACAAAGCAGATCCGGGTTTCACGCCAAAAGTGAATTTTAATCCTCAGGAAAATATTGCCGCTCCTTTCATTAATACTGGCGCACGTCCCAAGTTGGCGGTGTTGCGTGAGCAGGGTTGCAATAGTCATGTGGAAATGGCCTGGGCCTTTACCAAGGTCGGATTTGATGCCTACGACATTCACATGACTGACTTGCTTAGCGGCAAAGCCAATCTGTCTGATGTGCAGGGTCTGGTTGCTGTGGGTGGTTTTAGTTATGGTGACGTTCTGGGTGCCGGTGAGGGCTGGGCTCGCACAATCCGTTTCAATGATCAGCTTTCTGAGCAGTTTGCGGCGTATTTTGCCCGTCCTGACGTTTTTGCCCTGGGTGTATGTAATGGCTGCCAAATGATGGCAACCCTGTCGTCCATGATCCCGGGTGCCGAGTTCTGGCCCAAGTTTACGTATAACCAGTCTGCCAAATACGAAGCTCGCCTGACTATGGTGGAAATTGCCAACTCTCCATCCATTTTCTTTAAAGGTATGGAAGGTACGCAATTGCCTATCGCTGTTGCGCACGGAGAGGGTTATGCCAACTTTGCCGAGCAGGGTAACAAAGAGAAGGTGCTGGCGAGTGTCCGTTATGTGAATAACTATGGCCAGATTACCGAGACTTATCCTGCTAACCCCAATGGCAGTCCTTATGGTCTGGCGGGTGTTACAACGGCAGATGGCCGTTTTAGCATCATGATGCCACACCCAGAGCGGGTAACCCGTAATGTCATGATGTCCTGGGCCCCTGAGTCCTGGGGTAGTCAGGATGAAGGCGGTGACTACACGCCATGGATGCGCATGTTCATGAATGCCAGGGTGGCTTTGGGCTAGATTGGTTTTTCCCGGCAGTAATGCCGGGTTAAAAAGAATACCCATTTGTTCAATTGGCAAGTAAACTGCTTATTGGCAAATGGGTTTTTTTATGGCAATGTGCTCATTGGCTTGAGTGTATTATCCCTTAAGCGTATAATCTTGTTTTGCGCCCGGAGTCTTTCATGCGTTTAGTTCAAAAAGCGCTTACCTTTGACGATGTCTTATTGGTACCTGCGTATTCCAATGTGTTGCCACGCGACACCTCTCTAAAAACCAAGTTAACCCGTAATATCAGCCTGAATATTCCGCTTGTGTCGGCCGCTATGGATACCGTCACCGAATCACGCCTGGCTATTGCCATGGCCCAGGAAGGCGGTATTGGTATTATTCATAAAAACATGACTGCCGATGAACAGGCCCGTGAAGTGGCTCGAGTCAAGCGTCATGAATTTGGTATTGTTATTGATCCAATCACGGTAACACCTACCATGACCGTTCGTGATGCCATTGCATTGCAAAAACAAAACGGTATTTCAGGCCTGCCTGTGGTTGAAAACGGCAAGCTAGTGGGCATTGTTACCAACCGTGACCTTCGTTTTGAAGACCGCTACGACGAACCCATCAAGAATGTCATGACACCGCAAGAGCGTTTGGTGACCATGCGTGAAGGCAGTACACTTGAAGAAGCCCAAACCTTAATGCATAAACACCGTCTGGAACGCGTGCTTATTGTTAATGACAATTTTGAGTTGCGTGGTTTGGCTACCGTCAAGGATATTGTCAAAAACACCGAACATCCGTTTGCCTGCAAAGATGCCTTCGGTCAGTTGCGCGTTGGCGCTGCGGTGGGTGTGGGTGAAGGTACTGAAGAGCGTGTGGCTAAACTGGCTGCCGCCGGTGTTGACGTTATCATTGTAGATACCGCTCATGGCCATTCTCAAGGTGTGCTGGATCGTGTTCGTTGGGTCAAGCAAAACTATCCCAAGATTGATGTCATTGGTGGTAATATTGCCACGGCAGCAGCGGCCAAAGCCCTGGCCGAGGCGGGTGCCGATGGCGTGAAAGTGGGTATTGGACCAGGCTCAATTTGTACCACTCGTGTGGTGGCCGGTGTGGGTGTTCCGCAAATTACCGCCATTTCAGATGTAGCCAAAGCACTTGAAGGCACCGGTGTTCCTTTGATTGCCGATGGTGGTATCCGTTATTCCGGAGACGTCTCCAAAGCCCTGGTTGCTGGCGCTTATGCCTGCATGATGGGGGGCATGTTTGCCGGTACCGAAGAGGCCCCCGGTGAGGTGGTTCTGTTCCAGGGGCGTTCTTACAAGTCTTATCGTGGTATGGGCAGTTTAGCCGCCATGGAAAAAGGATCGGCAGACCGTTACTTCCAGGAAGCCTCCAACAACACTGATAAACTGGTTCCCGAAGGCATTGAAGGCCGCGTCCCTTACAAAGGTAGCGTGCTGGCTATTATTTACCAGTTGGTGGGCGGCATTCGTGCTTCTATGGGATATTGTGGTTGTGCCACCATTGATGATATGCGCAGCAAACCCGAGTTCGTTGAAATTACTTCTGCAGGTGTTCGCGAGTCTCACGTGCATGATGTGCAAATTACCAAAGAAGCGCCTAACTACCGTGCTGATTAAGCGTGTTTAAGACTGGTTAAATCCGGCTTGGCCGTTAAGGCAAAAAACCCTTCCGTCATTTTTTCGGAAGGGTTTTTTATTGGTTGCGACCAGTAAATGCACGTTTATACGGGCGAACAACCCGTGTCCAAATGCTGGATCCCAAGGGGGCGGGACTGCCTTAAAATGAAAGCAGCAAATCAGCCAGCAAGTGCGGATGGGTAAAGGGAGCGGCGTGAGAGGTGGGCAATTTTACGATGCTCCAGCCCTGCTGCTTTTTGGCCAGCGCATGTGACTGGGCAACCGGGTCATAAACTGGGTTGGTGCACTTGTAATAGGTAACCGGTAAATAATTGCCAAGCGGGTGATGCAGTTCCAGCTTGCTGGCGTAGGTGCCAATGGGGTGTGGCGTAAGCAGGCCGGCAATGGTTTCTGTCGTGTTTTCGTCATCGGGGTAGCCCAGCAATACCGGTCTTGGTGCCGGCAGGGCCATGCCATTGCACTGGGTTGCCGCAATGCGTTTCAGCTTTTCAACCGCTTTGGTCGGTAAGGTATCAAAAGCGGATTGGCCGTTTTCAAGCAGAAAACTGTCCAGGAAAATCAATTGCCGGATATTTTCGGGAATCTTGTCTGCCACCCCGCTAATGACCAGGCCGCCAAAACTGTGCCCCAGCAATACCACATCATTGAGCTTTTCCCATTTAAACAGGTTGGTAATGTCGGTAATAAAGGTGTCCAGCGAGATGTTTTCATTCAGCAAATGGGATCGTTCACCCAGTCCGGTAAGAGTAGGTGTGTATACCCGGTGGCCCTGCTGGCGCAAGTGTTGTGCCAGTGTTTGCCACACCCAGCCGCCATGCCAGGCGCCATGCACCAATACAAATGTTGTTGGGGTAGGTTCTGTCATGTTGTCTCCTGTTACGGGTATTTATTTGTTTTTTTAGGAAAAGAAGCGGGAAAGGGCGTATATAAATGTGTTTGCAGGACAAAATACATTCATTTCGCACTGGACAATACATTATAATTTACGCTTTATCCTGTCTGTGCTTTTGGCACAAATTGCTACATTTAATGGTCTTTATATGCATCAACGTATTTTAATTCTTGATTATGGTTCTCAGGTAACGCAGCTTATTGCGCGCCGTGTTCGTGAAGCGGGTGTTTACTGTGAAATTCATCCTGGTGATGTATCTGAAGCATTCCTTAAAGAACAGCAGTCAAAGGGCCTTAAGGGTATTATTCTTTCTGGCAGCCACTCTTCTGCATACGATGAAAGCTCATTGAAAGTGCCAGCACTGGTTTTTGAACTGGGTGTGCCTGTTCTGGGTATTTGTTATGGCATGCAAGCCATGGCCATGCAGCTGGGGGGCAAGGTAAGCTGGTCAGACCATCGTGAATTCGGCTATGCCGAGGTACGTGCTCACGGTCATACCGCCTTGCTCAAAGGCATTCAGGATTTTGAAACTCCCGAAGGCCATGGCATGCTGAAAGTATGGATGAGCCACGGTGACAAGGTGACCGAATTACCCGAAGGGTTCAAGCTAATGGCCTCTACGCCTTCTTGCCCCATTGCTGGTATGGCCGATGAAAAACGTCATTTCTATGCGGTCCAGTTTCACCCTGAAGTCACGCATACGGTTAAAGGGCAGGCATTGCTCAGCCGTTTTGTGGTGGATATCTGTGGTTGTGAGGGTGACTGGAACATGCCCGATTACGTGACTGAAGCAGTTGCCCGAATTCGTGAACAGGTGGGCAATGATGAAGTTATTCTAGGTTTGTCAGGCGGGGTTGATTCTTCGGTTGCCGCTGCGCTGATTCATAAGGCAATTGGTGATAAATTAACCTGCGTGTTTGTAGACCATGGTTTGCTGCGCCTGAATGAAGGCAAGCAGGTCATGGAAGTGCTTCATGAAAACTTGGGCGTGAATATTGTTCATGTTAATGCTGAAGCGAAATTCATGGGTGAGTTGGAAGGGGTTGCCGACCCTGAGACTAAACGTAAAATTATTGGCCGTGAGTTTGTTGAGGTCTTCCAGGAAGAAGCCGGCAAGCGCAAAGATGCCAAATGGCTGGCGCAGGGTACCATTTACCCCGACGTGATTGAGTCAGCGGCCTCTAAAACCGGTAAAGCGGTTGCCATTAAATCGCACCATAATGTAGGTGGCTTGCCCGAAACCCTTAATTTGCAATTACTTGAGCCTTTGCGCGAATTGTTTAAAGATGAAGTGCGTGAGTTGGGTATCGCCTTAGGCTTGCCACATCATATGGTTTACCGTCATCCATTCCCCGGACCTGGCCTGGGGGTTCGTATTCTGGGTGCGGTGAAACAGGAATATGCAGATTTATTGCGTCGTGCCGATGCGATCTTTATTGAAGAGTTGCGTAATACCATAGACCCTGAAACGGGTCGTAGCTGGTATGACCTGACTTCACAGGCCTTTGCCGTGTTCCTGCCAGTCAAATCGGTAGGGGTGATGGGTGATGGCCGTACGTATGATTACGTTGTAGCCTTGCGTGCAGTACAAACCTCAGATTTCATGACAGCAGACTGGGCACCGTTGCCTTACCCCTTGCTGGCCAAGGTCTCCGGACGCATTATTAACGAAGTGCGCGGTATTAACCGTGTGGTTTATGATGTATCCAGCAAACCGCCTGCTACGATCGAGTGGGAATAAATTGCGGGGGCAGGGTACTCATCCAGTGCGCTGCCCCGCTTTAAAAACGAGATATTGAAACATCAACGAGTTAACAATGAATACCAGCGAAAAAATTTATTCCGGCAAAACCAAAGACTTGTACGCCCTGCCGGGCGGCAATGTCCTTCTTGTTTTCAAAGACGACGTGACCGGCGAGAACGGCGTCATTGACCCGGGTGCCAACACTGTTATTGGCCAGGTTGAAGGCAAGGGCCGTAAATCCCTCGCCATGACTGACTACTTCTTCAAGCGCCTTCACGCCGCCAACATCCCCACCCATCTTGTGCAGCTTGACCTTGAAAAGGGCACCATGGAAGTGCGTCGCGCCGAACCGTTGGGCAAAGATATCAATGGTAAAGGCGGGCTTGAGTTCGTTTGCCGCACCCGTCCTTGGGGCAGCTTCGTGCGCCGTTATAAGCAGTACATCCGGGATGCCGAACGCAAGCTTGATTACCTTGTCGAAATCACCGTCAAAGATGATGAACGCGGTGACCCTCTCATCAACGACGACACCATCGTTGCCCTTGGCCTTGCCAGCCCGGCTCAGCTAGAGCAGGCCAAAGACATCACCCGCCGCGTGTGCCGCATTGTAGAGGCCGACCTGAATGAAAAAGGCCTTACCCTGATCGACATGAAGATTGAAACCGGTCTGGTTGACGGTGAAGTGGTGGTTATAGACGAGATCTCGGCCGATGCCATGCGTGTCATGGACAAAGAGGGCAAGGTGCTGGATCACGGAACCGTCTACGAAAAGCTGATCGGCTAAGACGGAGTGGTGCGACTGGCTTGGGAGCTTATAAGGGGATTCCGGGCCAGTTCAAAAAATGCCTGTACATAATCAATCGCGGTATTGAAGGTCTCAAGCCGGTCTACAATTGACAACGAACAATTCGTCAAACGGTTTTTTAACCCCGGTTGCTGCTGGAAATATGTTAAAAAACTTGACCTTGGTGTACATGAAAACGAGGAAGGATTAGGATGCTAGTTTGAGAGTCACATGGCGTTGCTTGGTACTTTTGGGGTGGTGAGGGTAGTAATTCGATCAACATAATTGACAACAAAAAGGGAATAGTCGCTGACGATGCTCGATCAAATGTTCACTGCGGAGAACTTCCGTCGCATCTATGATGCCGAGAACCGCAAGGGTGCCGATTTGGCGACCCGCTATTTCCCTACGCTTGAACCATTCACGCTCAATGTACGCAACAAAGTGCAGGAGATTCGTGATCTACGGAAAATCGAAGCCACACTGAGGGCTAGCGATTTCGAGGCGCGGCTGCTTGCCTTGAAGGCTGAACTAACGGCTTTGAAGGTAGATAAATCATCGGCCGTCGATGCCTTGATGGATGACATCAGCCAGAGGGTACTTAAGCCGAGTTTCAAGATCGACCTTTCCAAAAAGATGGGGCCGAAGGGAAAGGATGTTTTCTGCATTGACGAGGAACCTGAAACCTTCTTCGTCATTAAGCAGATCCAGCGCAATATTCATCGCATTTATGGTGTCAAACAAGCGAGCCGTTATGACCTCGTCTGCCAGCTTCGCGATATGCTCGGCAGCAAATTTCCTTTTGAACTGGTTCGTACGGATATTTCGTCATTTTATGAGAGTATCAACCGTAAACGTTTGCTAGAGAAGCTAGAGCGCGACCAGCTATTGAGCCCCGCGTCAAAAAAATACATCAAACAAGTGTTGGACTCATATGGCTTGATTTCTGGTACTCCTACCGGTGTTCCCCGAGGTGTGGGCATCAGCGCGTATCTGGCCGAACTGTATCTGAGGCCAGTAGATAAGGCGATCCGGGCTATTCCTGGTTTAGTGCTGTATTGTCGGTTCGTCGACGATATAGTGGCTGTGTTTGCCCGCCCTCCTGCTGGAAAAAACCTCGGATCTTTCAAGGGGCTGATCAACGTAATCCTCAGTAATAATGGACTTACGCTCAATGTGGCCAAAACCTCTGAGTTAAATCTGGCTGATACTAAATCGAAGAAATTCGAGTATCTGGGGTATCGCTTCCACCTCAAACAGGAGCAGTTTGAAATCAGTCCGAGTGCCGCAAAAGTGGTGAAATATCGGGCGAGGATGAATGCTGCGTTTGTAGACTATTGGCGTGAGAAACCTGTCAATTCAAGAGGCGCTTTCAGGAGGTTGGTCGCACGTATCAAATTTCTGACAGGTAATACACGTCTTTCCAACAGTAAGTCATGTGCTGCCACTGGAATATATTTTAACAACTCGATCGTGACCGATCTATCAAGTTTTAAATTACTGGATAAACGACTCAAGAGCCGTATAGCCGGGCTCAAACGAACTCGCCTTCAAAAAAAGCTAAAAAATCTTAAATTCACGACAGGTTTTGAGCAGCGGCGGTATCATAATTTCAGTACGCGAGAGCTGCAGATGATCGTGGAGGCCTGGAAGCATGACTAAGCGACGCGTTTCGCTCACTCACCGGAAGCAAAGGTCTTTACTCACTGACATGTTGCCGTTCGAAGTGCCGCCGACGTTCTCCAATCGGGGCTATTATCGTTTCTTGGTTAATAACAGCATTGAGATCGAAAATGGCCAGTTGCGCTGGGTTTGCGAAACGACTGCGATCGACGAAACAATGCGGTTACTGTTCGGAATTAAGCCCGAGGTCGGAATTGCGACCACTAATGTGAACGAGTGGGGTAAGGAGAAAAGGCGCAGTAGCGTACCTATCGGTAAATGCGAGATGGCAACCATCCCTTTTAATTTTCGTGTCGCTCACAATCTTGATGGGCGTACGCTTAGCGTTGTTCATCCGCGTAATCAGGTTGCTGTGGCAAGTTTCTACGCAACGCACAGCGCCTTGATCATATATCACACTTCTGTTAGCGAATTCTCGATTCGTTATCCTGTGTCGGTATCGCGCTATGCTTATTTCAAAGACAAGCTTCATGAAGAGCGCTTAGATAATGTCGCAGGCGTCGAGGAAAACGACCGAGAGTATGAGCAGTTGGGATCTTATTTCGTTTATCGGAAATACCGGAATATTCACCGCTTCTTTGAATCGCATCAATACCATCGTAGTGAGAAAAAGTATGATGCAATGGTGCAGATTGATGTGAGTAAGTGCTTTGACAGCATCTATACACACTCACTGCCTTGGGCGGTATTGGGAAAAGATCAGACGAAATTCAGTTTGGAGGCGTCGAAAAAAACTTTTGGAGGACGTTTCGATGCCCTCATGCAAGATCTCAATCATAAAGAGACCAACGGTATAGTCATTGGTCCGGAGTTTTCCCGAGTTTTTGCTGAAATCATTCTTCAAGCAGTTGATGTAGACCTGATCAAGAAATTGTCCGAAGGGGCAAATTTGACCCACAAGGTAGATTATGAAATCTTCCGCTATGTAGATGATTTCTTTGTTTTTTATAATGAGGAATCTACTCAACTCAAGATATTCGAGATGCTTCAGCAAATTCTTAAGTCTAAAAAGCTCAGCATCAATACGGCAAAAATAAAGCACTATCAAAAGCCAATCATCACAGAAATTACGATTGCTAAAGAGCGTGTCTCGCTTTTGCTTAATGGTGAGGTCGATCCAGTGTGTGAGGAGGAGCCTCTGAGTGAGCCTTCCAGCCCTCCAAAGAAGAATCTAGCTTGCTCTGTAAATGCGAATCGTCTGATTGTTCGGTATAAGGCCGCTATCAAAGAGGCTGGCGTCAGCTATGGTGATCTCCTCAACTACACTTTCGCCATAATCGAGAGTAAAATTGAGAAACTCTCCAAAGCGTATGTGACGAGCGATAAATCAGATCGTGATCGTAAGCGCCTTTCTAAGGCACTACTCGCGATTATGGAATTCGTGTTTTTCGTCTATTCTGCGAGCCCGAAGGTCAATCACACGATCCGTCTCTGCCGGATGATCACAGCTTCCGTAAATTTTCTGCAAGCGCAAAGTTTTCCATACGAGCAGAAACACTTGCTGTTTAAGTACGTCCACGACAACGTGTTGTTGCAGCTAGAAAAAAACACGATGAGCGTACATCGTGAGATCGAGAGTCTATATCTACTTATTTCTTTGTCTCTGATCGGTCGGGAATATTGGCTACCGATTTCTGTGCTTCTTCGGCATTTCCTGATCAAGGAGGAAGAAGGTACAGAAAACTATGTACGTCCATCGGGCTTTATGAATCACTTTTCGATAACAGTTCTGCTGTCTTATATCAAAGACAAGGTTCGCTATCAAAAGTTGAAGGCTTTCGTAGAAGCTCACATCATTGCAAAACTCGAATATATGAAGGCCCATTGTTCGGATGACGCAGAAGCACTGATTTTGCTGCTTGATCTCATTGTCTGCCCTTATATTAGTGCCGCCACTAAAGATGCCATCGGACAGATTTTTGGCCTAGATGCAATAAAGCTTGCGTTGATTCAATCATCCAACGATCAGTGGTTTACCGCTTGGGGTGATAAATTCGATCTCGGGAAAGAGCTGGAGGCGAAGCGTAGTCGTGATGTATACTAACCTCGGCGCTCCGCTTTACCCTTTAATGGCTGTTGGCAGCCCACACACAAGCGCCAACTTTTTCCCTATATCAATTGGGGGAAGGTATGAGACGGCAGGAGCGGGCCGTCTCTCCTACATTCTTAGCTACGTCGGTGCTTTCGTTGGCATTGCTGCGTAAAGGCGGGTCGAGTGCAAGCTGATGTACAGGTGGTTTATTCCTGATTGATGAACTGTTGCCGCATAATATAGTATCTCATGAGGTAGCGGTGTTCATTAAACAGTGGCTTTCTGAATAGATCGAAGCTCTTCGTTGTTCCGCTGTAAAAATTACATCAATATGTTAAGATTGCTGTAATTTTTTTAATGCTCCGGTTCTATTCATGATTCAACGCGTTGGATATGCTTGCATATCTACTGATGGAAAGCATCTTGAGCTGCAGCGAGACGCGCTCCAGCAGGCTGGGTATAGCGTGATTTATGAAGAGGCGGCTGATCATGTATTCTGCCTATCACGCTAAGTACTACGCCCACGAGCTGACGCGGCGGCATACGGCCGATGGTGTAGATCGCCTTTCCCAATCGTTATTCGATGCCAGCGTCGACCTGAACCCGCATCAGATTGAGGCAGCGCTGTTTGCCCTGCGCAACCCGCTGCAAGAAGGCGTATTACTAGCTGATGAAGTAGGGCTGGGAAAGACCATCGAAGCAGCACTGGTGGTTTGCCAGCACTGGGCTGAGCGCCGCCGTCGGCTCCTGGTCATCTGCCCAGCAAGCCTGCGCAAGCAGTGGGCGCAGGAGTTGCACGATAAGTTCGCTGTGCCCACCACCGTGGTAGATGCCGTTTCGCTGCGTAAGCAGTCCTCTGGCAGCATGCTCGCCACCCTGCAACGGCTGGTTGGCAAGGCGGTCGTGATCATGTCCTACCAGTTTGCTGCTAAGTTGGAAACTGAACTGCGTGCCGTTCCTTGGGATGTGGTGGTCATAGATGAAGCGCACAAGCTGCGCAATGCGCACCGCGCCAGCAACCGCACCGGGCAGGCACTCAAGCGCGCGCTGCAAGGCCGCAAGAAGCTGCTGCTGACCGCCACGCCGCTGCAGAATTCATTGATAGAACTGTACGGCCTATCCACGCTGGTCGACGAGCACCTGTTCGGTGACGAAATCGCCTTCCGCAAGCAGTTCATGAACAGCAGTGCAGGCCTGGACGAACTGCGCGAGCGCATCGCCAGCTTCGCCAAGCGCACACTGCGCCGTGACGTGCTGGAATATATCAAGTACACCGAACGCAAGGCGCTCACCCAACCGTTTAACCCCACAGACGACGAGCAGGCGCTATACGAGCGCATTTCGGCCTTTCTGCAAAAGGAAGATTCTTATGCCCTGCCCAAGCAGCAACGCCATCTCACGGCGCTGATCCTGCGCAAGTTGCTGGCATCCAGCTCGCACGCTGTGGCGGCCACTCTGGTCACTATCCGCGAACGCCTACAAGGCTTGCTCAACGCAGACGAGGCACAAGACGATGGTCGCCAGTTGCTCGAACAACTTATCATTGAAGACGATCTGGAGCAGGATTACCAGGAAGAAGAGTCCAGCGAGGCTGAAGAAAATGCTGAAGCCCCTGCGCCAGTCGAGAGCGGTAAACCGAACGCGTCAAAAAATGTCCAGGCCGTCCACGCCGCGATCACCGCCGAAATTGCAGAGCTGACCGAGTTCATCGACGCCGCCCAATCCCTGAGAACCGACACCAAGGCACAGGCGCTATTGAAGGCGCTCAACCTGGGCTTCGGCAAGATGGCCGAGCTGAGTGCGCCACGCAAAGCCATCATCTTCACGGAATCCAAGCGTACGCAGGAGTACCTGCACCGCTTTCTTTCCGCCAACGGTCATGCAGGCAAGCTGGTGTTGTTCAGCGGTACCAATAATCATGAAGACTCCACGGCTATTTACCAGCGCTGGCTGGAAGAGCACAAAGGCACAGATAGTGTTACCGGCTCACCGCAAGTGGATCGCCGCACCGCGCTGATCGACCACTTCCGCAAAGACGATGGCACCGGCGCGGAAATCATGATCGCCACCGAGGCGGCAGCCGAAGGCGTCAACTTGCAGTTCTGCGCGCTGATCATCAACTATGACCTGCCGTGGAACCCGCAGCGCGTCGAGCAGCGCATTGGCCGTTGCCACCGCTACGGACAGCGTTTTGACGTGGTGGTCATCAACTTCCTCAACACCCGTAATCAGGCTGACCAGCGCGTGCTGGAATTGCTCACCGAAAAGTTCAACTTGTTTTCTGGCGTGTTTGGTGCAAGCGATGAGGTGCTAGGCCGCATTGAAGGCGGCCTCGACTTCGAGAAGCGCATCCTCCAGATCTACGACACCTGCCGCCAGCCCGATCAGATCGAAGCTGCCTTCAATGCGCTGCAAGAGGAGCTGGAAGAAGTCATCGCTGACCGTATTAAAGACACACAGTCCGAGCTACTGGAGCACTTCGACGAAGACGTTCACGACCGTCTCAAGCTGCGATTGGATGAGGCCGAAGCCCGACTCGACAAGCTGGGTCGTTGGTTTTGGGGTGTTACCCGCTATGCATTGAGCGAGCGGGCACGTTTCGATGAACAGTCTTACGCCTTCTCTCTGAGCACGCCGCCAACTGGAATTGCCTCAGGCCGCTATCAGCTCATTCGTGGTGCGGCGCAGCCGGACATGCTGGCGCACGCCTACCGCCTCAGCCACCCGCTGGGGGAATGGAGCATTGATGCCAGCCTGAACGCGGCCACGCCCGTCGCCACATTGAAACTCGACTACGGCAAACACGGCGCACGCGTCTCCGTCATCGAGAGACTGCGCGGCATGTCCGGCTGGTTGACGCTGGCCCGACTGGAAGTCACCGCCTTCGAGACTACCGAGGCGCTGCTGTTCTCCGGCCTCACTGACGATGGTCAGGTGCTGGATCAGGAAACCTGCGAAAAGCTGATGGCCATTCCAGCAGCAGGCAAGCCCACGCCTCTGAGCACCGCTGTGCCCGAGGCCCTGCTGGCAAACAGCCGGCGCGCGGTCGCCGCCACCATTGCCCAGGTACTGGAAGCCAACCAGCGCCTGTTCAATGAAGAGCGCGACAAGCTGGAACGCTGGGCCGACGACAAGCTGCTGGCCGCAGAGGAAGCCCTGAAGAACACCAAGGCGCGCATCGCCCAGTTGAAGCGCGACGCCCGCAAGGCCGCCACCTTGCAGGAGCAGGAGGGCATCCAGCGCGAACTGTCTGAGCTGGAGCGCAAGCAGCGCCGTCTGCGGCAGGAAATTTTCGCCGTCGAGGACGAGATCATCGCCAAGCGCGACGAACTGATTGCCTCGCTCCAGCAGCGCCTGCAGGAAAAGACAAACAGCGAGACCCTGTTTAGCGTGCGCTGGCAGGTGCTCTGACCCCATTCAAGCATTCAGAGAACTGGACAAATGACCAACAAACAGAATCCCAAATTTCAGGAGCTCGTCGCCAAGCTGCGCGAGATCTTCCAGATCGACCGCCCAGAGCTTGACTTCGGTATCTACCGCATCCTCAATGCCCGAGCAGATGAGATCAATAACTATCTCGAAAATCGGCTTCCCGAAAAGGTGCAGGCTGCGCTTTCGGCAGGCAGCGCCGCCAGTGCGCAGCAACTTCAGGCTGATCTGGAAAAAGCCATTCAGCAGGCACAAGACGTGGGCATCAATCCCGATGACGCACCCAAGGTCAAGGAACTACGCGCCAAGCTGAAGGAGGCCACCGCAGGCAGCAGCGAACACGAGAACGCCGTGTTCTCGCACCTGCTGTCCTTCTTCTCCCGCTACTACAAGGATGGCGACTTCATCAGCCAGCGCCGCTACAAGGGCGACACCTACGCCATTCCCTACGCGGGTGAAGAGGTGATGCTGCACTGGGCCAACAAGGATCAGTACTACACCAAGAGCGGCGAGAACTTCAGCAACTACAGCTTCAAGCTCGAAGACGGCCGCACGGTGCATTTCCGCCTCGCCGCCGCCGACACCGCAAAGGACAACCGGAAAGACAACGACAAGGAGCGTCGCTTTGCCCTGGTAGCGGCCAAGACCGTGACCCGCCTGGATGAAAACGGCGACGAATACGAAGAGGAACTGGTGCCCGTGGAGGAAGCATCGGGCAGTGACGGCAACAAGGAGCTGATCATCCGCTTCGAGTATGCCGCCCAGCCCAAAGGCACCAAGCAGGAGGCACTGGTCACCAAGGCCGTAGAGGCCGTGCTGGCGGATGCCGCCGTCAAGGCCCGCTGGCTGGCCCTGGGCAATCGCGCGCCCACGGAAAAGAACCCGCAGCGCACCCTGCTGGAAAAGCACCTCACCGACTACACCACCAAGAACACGGCGGATTACTTCATCCACAAGGACTTGGGTGGTTTCCTGCGCCGCGAGCTGGACTTCTACATCAAGAATGAAGTCATGCATCTCGACGATGTGCAGAACGCGGGCGCGTTTGCCGACATCGAGAAGAACCTTCGCATGATCCAGTGCCTGCGCAGCATCGCGCTGGAGCTCATCACTTTCTTGGCCCAGTTGGAAGACTTCCAGAAGAAGCTGTGGCTGAAAAAGAAATTTGTCGTCTCCAGCCACTACTGCATGACTCTGGATCGCATACCAGAAGATTTATATCCTGAGATTATTGCCAATGAAAAGCAGTGGGTGCAATGGTGTGAGCTGGGCATGCGCACAACGCCTGCAGCAGGTACTCTGGAAGAGCTGAAAAGCCAGCCGTATTTGATGGTGGATACGTCGCTGTTCAGTGATGCCTTTCAAGCTAGCCTGCTTAAGGAAATTTTTGATCTGGATGCATCCGTAAATGGTGTGGCAATACATGGCGACAATTTCCAGGCCCTGACTCTAATTAAAGAAAAATATCGCGAACAGATTAAGTGCGTCTATATAGACCCGCCCTATAACACGGGAAGTGACTTTCTTTATAAGGATGCATTCAGGAATTCATCATGGCTTTCCATGCTGGAAAATCGAATCCAAGTATCACGAGATCTCGTATCTGAGGGTGGCGTATTCTATGTGCATATCGATGACAAGGATGAGGATAATCGAACCAGCCATCGTCTGATGAATATGCTGGAGGATAAATTTGGCATCAAGAATTATTTGGACAACCTAATTTGGGTGAAAAACACAACCCATAACGATGCTAAATCCTTTTCTCACAACCATGAATATATTCTGGCCTTTGCTAAGAACAGAGAGGTAGCCGCCTCCTCTCACAAAATGTTCAGAATGGCAAAACCGGGTTTTGAGGAGGTACAGGCACTGGTATCAAAGTTGAACAAGTCATACCCCACACCAGAGGAAGCGCAGCAAGCTATTCGTGACCTATACCGAGAGCAAATGCAAACATTCAAAGAAGAATGTAGAGTTCTCGGTTTGCCGTGGAACGAAGATACCAAGCGCCTTGATCCGTGGAAAGGAATCAAACAATATAAATTTGTTGATTACCGAGATAGCAATTTTTTCTGGGTTGACCCATCTGAAGCCGCCCAGAAACAAGCAACTCTTTACGTTTATCGTGAAGATAACCCTTCCTGGCCTAATGCAAACACGCTGACCTTAGCTCATCGAAACTCAGAAAATCCAGAATATCGCTTCTATCAGCCAAAACACCCAGTAACAGGGAAACCTTGCCCCGCTCCAGCCCGTGGATGGCTATGGCGTAAAACACCGAACACTGATCGCCCCGACACCTTATCATTTGATCATTTGGCACAGCAGCATATGATTCATTTTGGTGAAGATGAGAACAAGGTTCCGCAATTCAAACGTTTTCTTCACAACGTTGATACCGATGTTGTGAAATCGGTCATTACCGATTTCACCGATGGCGAAAAAGAGGTTTCTAATCTTTTTGGTTCTCGCGGTAACTTTCCGAACCCTAAACCAACACCAGTTGCGCACCGGATAATTGAGATATCAGTCAATTCTGGTGAAACCGTTCTGGACTATTTTGCTGGGAGTGGAAGTACAGGTCACTCTGTACTAAAAGTGAATCGCTCTTTGGGTACGGATATTAGCTATATACTTATCGATATCGGCGATCATTTTGGGTCCATTCTTCTTCCCCGTTTACAGAAAGTTGTCTACTCATCGGACTGGAAAGACGGCAAACCCACAGCACCCGAAACCGGGGTTTCTCACTGCCTCAAAATCCTCAAACTCGAAAGCTACGAGGACACCTTGAACAACCTACAACTGCGCCGCACGCCCGCGCAGGGCGAGCTGCTGAGCACGCTGCCGCAGCAGGCCAAGGACGACTACCTGCTGCACTACATGCTGGACGTGGAAAGCCGGGGCTCGCTGCTGTCGGTGGAGGATTTCAAGAAGCCCTTCGACTACACCCTCAACGTGGCGGTGGATTCGGCGGGCGCGTTCGAGCCGCGCAAGATCGATCTGGTCGAGACCTTCAATTACCTGATCGGCCTGCGCGTCAAGCACATCGATGCACAGCCGCAGCGTGGCTTTGTCACCGTCACCGGCACGCTGCCCAGCAATGAGACCTGCCTCGTGCTGTGGCGCGATTGCGATGTGCTGGACTACGAAGGCATCAGCAAGCTCTGCGACAAGCTGGCCATCAACCCGGCGGACAACGAGTTTGACGTGGTCTACATCAACGGCGACCACAACATTCCCACCGTGCTGACGCAGACGGCCGAGGAAGGCGGTGCCACCCGTGTACTCAAGCTGCGTCAGATCGAGCCGGAGTTTCTGGAACGCATGTTCTCGGTGGAGGACGTCTGATGGCTCGAGCTGCAAAAACAACCACGAGAGCGAGCGTCAAGAAACGCAGTTTTCACCAGGATCTGGTGCTGAATCGCTGGGTACTGAGTTTCTTTGAGGGCGGCACGCTTGCAGCACTCAAAATGCGTCTGGGTGATGACCGTTTCGAGGGCATTGATGAAGATGGCCAGACGAAGTTCTTCCATGAATTGGTGCGGGGCCTGTTTGATCCGAACAGGGTCCCCGAGGCCGACCTGCGGCGCTACGATCTGAACATCGTTGCCCATTGGCAGGCTATTACTGCGCAGCGCAATAAGTTGGAAGGCTATGAGCTGCAGATGAAGTACTTCCAGTACCTCTCGCTGCTCTTCACCGAGCTATACCTGGATTGGTATTTCAACCGCCGCCAGGACTTGCTTGATGGCCTGAACGAGGAAATGGCTCGCTACCGCGCCGAAATGGGGGCGGAACCGTTCCGCGATTTTGAGGCGGACGACCTGAACAAAATCGCCTTCTGGAATGCAACCGGTAGTGGCAAAACCTTGCTGCTGCACGTCAATATCAAGCAGTACCTGCACTACTTTCAAGCGGGTGCTTCGGGCCATTACCCTGACAAGATCATTTTACTTACGCCCAACGAAGGCTTGAGCCGACAGCATCTGGAAGAGCTGGAGTTATCCGGCTTCGGGTTTTCACAGTTCTTCAACAAGGCGCAGACGCCGCCGCGTGGCACCATTGAAATTATCGACATCAACAAGCTGGGCGATGAGATGGGTGACAAAACGGTCGCTGTGGATGCTTTTGAAGGCAATAACCTAGTGCTGGTGGACGAAGGCCATCGTGGCACCGCCACCGCAGCGGGCGCTTGGATGAAACGCCGAGAGGCCTTGGTTAGCAATGGGTTTGCTTTTGAATACTCCGCGACCTTTGGCCAAGCCGTGGCTAAAGGGTTGATTGTTGAAAAGGCGGAAGAGGAAGAGCTCAAATCCAAGTGGAAGTTGACCTACCCTGGGCAGCGCTTCAACCTTACGTCTGCGAAAGCAGACTCAGCCCTTGCCCTGAGTGCAGAGGAGAAACGGCGCGCTCGAACTGTCGCCACCCGCGAGATTTACGCCAAGTGCATTTTGTTCGACTACTCGTATAAATTTTTCTATGAAGATGGCTATGGCAAAGAGTCGCTGATCCTCAACATGAATGGCGAGGCTTATGAGCAAGCGGATAATGCACGAAAGTATTTCACTGCTTGCCTGCTGGCCTATTATCAGCAGCTTTGGTTGTGGAGCACGCACCGCGAGAAACTTGTCGACTTTAATATCGAGAAGCCGCTTTGGGTGTTCGTAGGCCACTCAGTCACTGGTTCTGACGATAAGAAGAAGCAGCAGCTTTCCGCTGATGATTTAGCAAGTCTCTCCGACGTATTGGCTGTTATTCAGTTTCTTGCCTGGTTCCTAAACAATGAAACTCAAGTAAAAATCTGGTTGACCGATCTAATTTCAGACAAGGCGCAGATTCTAGATACCGCAGGCAATAATATTTTCAGAGGGCGTTTCACACCATTAATGAGCTTTGATGGCCGAGTGGATGAGCTATATGCCGATATCCTCCGGCGCTTATTTAACGCCAATTCCCGCCAGCGCCTGAAGCTGGTAAACATCAAGAGCAGCAAGGGCGAGCTGGCGTTGCGCGTAGGTGACGCTGAACCTTTTGGGCTGATCAACATCGGTGATGACTCTGGCTTCTTCACCATGGCGGAGAAAGCGGAAGCCTTCGACAATGAACGAGACGACTTTGGGGGAGAGCTCTTCAGCACCCTGAATGATAAAGATAGTCAGCTCAATGTGCTGATCGGCTCACGTAAATTCACGGAAGGCTGGAGCAGCTGGCGAGTATCCACCATGGGCTTGCTGAATATGGGCAAGGGGGAAGGCTCGCAAATTATTCAGTTGTTCGGGCGTGGCGTACGGCTTAAGGGTAAAGGTTTCTCGCTCAAGCGTACCCTGCCACAGGACCGGCCCAAAGGTGTGCATCTGGACAAGCTGGAGGCCCTGAATATCTTCGGTGTTCGCGCCAGTTACATGGCCACGTTCAAAGATTATCTGCGGGAGGAAGGCATTACCCCCAGCGATGAGATACTTGAGTTGGACTTCCCCGCCCGCGCCAACCTGCCAGCGGGCAAGCTCAAAACCTTGGCATTGAAGGACGGTTACAAGGACAACCAAAAACTCGGTTTTAAGCGCACACACTTTCCATGGTTGTATGAAATACCCAGTGAGTTTCAAGGCAAGATCAAACCACCGCATGTGGTGCTTGATCTCTACCCGCGCGTAGAGGCCTTAGCCACTGGCAGTGAGAGTAGGGCATCCACAACGGAAGCCCGCAATAAGACCAAGCTGAACCAGGCTCTGTTTGCGCTCTTTGACTGGGACCGCATCTACTTGGCTTTGCAGGAGTACAAAATACAACGCAGCTGGAGCAACTTACGGTTAGAACAGCAGAAGCTGATTGACTTCTGCGCTGGAGCGCAGGATTGGTATACGCTGCTCATCCCAGCCACAGAATTGAATGTTTCGACCTTCGCCGACATTCGTAAGCAGGAGGATATTCTGCTGAGGTTGCTGACGGACTATACTGACCGTTTTTATAACGCTTTAAAGAAAGGCTACGAAGGCCAGTTCTACGATATCACCCACATTAATGAAGACCACGGATCGATGCTCAAGCTCTACCAGTTTGAGATCGACAACGATGATGACGGCCTGGAGTACCAGAAAAAGCTGGAAGTACTGAAGCAACTGGTAGTGGACGGAAAGATCGGCGAGGCCAGCAAATGGAACGCGCCGCACATGGTGGCCATCAGCTTCGACCGGCACTTGTACTACCCGCTGCTGGCGTTGGAGGACAAGGATGCCGTGCCGCTGAAGCTGCGTCCGCTGGCATTTGACGCTCCGAGCGAATGGGAGTTTGTCCGCGATCTGGAGGCGTTCTACAACTCCGGAGAAGGCAAGGAAGCGATTGGCCCACGCAGTCTGTACCTGTTGCGCAATGCGGATCGGGAAGAGAAAGGCCTGGGCTTCGCGTTGGCGGGTAACTTCTATCCGGACTTCCTGCTGTGGTTGGTAGACGATGCCACAGGCAAGCAGTGGCTGACGTTTGTCGATCCGAAAGGTTTGCGCAATCTTGATTTGTCGCACCCCAAGCTGGGTCTGTACAAGGAAGTGAAGACACTGGAAGCAACGCTGGCGGCGCAGGCCAAGGCGGGCGAAGCGCCGCTGGTCTTGAATGCTTTCGTCCTTTCACCGACCAAGTTTTCTGACTTGCTTAATGTTGGCGACCCTACAAAGAAGGCTGAATTGGAAAGCCGCAACGTGTTGTTCATGGAGGATGGTGCTAGTGGCTATTTGAAGAAGCTTTTTTCTGTCCTGACTTGAGCATGGTATTTTTCATGGAACTATACTTTGCATGTTAATTAATATGTTGTTTTTACAGAATAAAAATCTATTATTTATAATCGAGTGGGAATAAATTGCGGGGGCAGGGTACTCATACAGCGCGCTGCCCCGCTTTAGAAACGAGATATTGAAACATCAACGAGTTAACAATGAATACCAGCGAAAAAATTTATTCCGGCAAAACCAAAGACTTGTACGCCCTGCCGGGCGGCAATGTCCTTCTTGTTTTCAAAGATGACGTCACCGGCGAGAACGGCGTCATTGACCCGGGTGCCAATACCGTTATCGGCCAGGTTGAAGGCAAGGGCCGTAAATCCCTCGCCATGACTGACTACTTCTTCAAGCGTCTTCACGCTGCCAACATCCCCACCCATCTTGTGCAGCTTGACCTTGAAAAAGGCACCATGGAAGTGCGTCGCGCCGAACCGTTGGGCAAGGATATCAGCGGTAAAGGCGGGCTTGAGTTCGTTTGCCGCACCCGTCCCTGGGGCAGCTTCGTGCGCCGTTACAAACAGTACATCCGAAATGCCGAATGCAAGCTTGATTACCTTGTTGAAATCACCGTCAAAGATGATGAGCGCGGCGACCCCCTCATCAACGACGACACCATCGTTGCCCTTGGCCTTGTCAGCCCGGCTCAGCTTGAGCGGGCCAAGGACATCACCCGCCGCGTGTGTCGCATCGTAGAGGCTGACCTGAACGAAAAAGGCCTTACCCTGATCGACATGAAGATCGAAACCGGTCTGGTGGATGGTGAAGTGGTGGTTATAGACGAGATCTCGGCCGATGCCATGCGTGTCATGGATAAAGAAGGCAAAGTGCTGGAGCACGGGACTGTGTATGAAAAGCTGATTGGCTAGGGTTGTGTAATGTGGCTGGCCTGGGAGCTTATAAGGGGGTTCCGGGCCAGTTCAAAAGCCGCCACCCCCGTGGCCTTTATTTTGGTTGTTTTTTTTGGTATTTTTTCTCAAGAGCTTTGTTTAACAAAGTAGATATTTTTTCATTCAAGACAGGTAAACTGCTTTGGGCGGTATTCCATACGGTATCTAAATTAATATCAAAGTAACCATGCAGCATTCTGTTTCTGGCACCTCGCATTTGTGCCCATGGTACTTCTGGATGTTCCTGAACAAAATCAGGATATTCATTGCTGATTTTTACTGAAACCTCACCAATAATTATTAAGCTCATGGTAACGGCTTGCTGCACCATTCTGTCTTTATGAAAATCTTCATAATTAACGGTTTCAACAAATTCCATTGCTTCCTGTGTGGCTTTTTGAATGTGTTCCAGATAGTCTGCCAAACGAAAATTTTTCATAGTGGTACAGCATTCTTTATGACAGATTGACGAAACTTAACAGGCAGATCACCAGGAGTTAAAACATCAACGTTAACTCCTAAAAGATCATTTAACTCTTCATAAAGACCGCCCAATTCAAATAAGGTAGTACCTGGCAAATCATCTACCAACAGATCTATATCACTGTTTTCCGTATCGGTTCCATCAGCTATTGAACCAAAAACCCTTGGATTGGCAACAGGATATCGTGAAAGTACGGTCAATATGTCTTGACGCTTTATTTTAAGAATTTCAGATGGTCTCATGGTGACCTCCATATATTTTATTTTCTTTAGGGTTATTGTACCTGATTTTATAAATTCTCTTTTAAATAAAGAACTTAGCCCACGCCCCATCAAAAAGCCTTGGAAGGATTCCGGGCCAGCTCAAAAAAAGCCTGTACATAATCAATCGCAATATCGGTTTCGCGCGTGCCCAGAAAAATCTGCTTGGCAAGGCCATCGGCCCCCAACCGGACTGGTACGATGGGCAGCTTTTCCGCGTATTCTTCAACCAGCCAGCGTGGCAAAGCCGCCACCCCCCGGTTACTGGCCACCATCTGCAACATGATGTCTGTTGTTTCAATGGTTTTGTGACGCAGGGGCGTAATACCTGCAGGCAGCAGAAACTGGTTGTAAATGTCCAGGCGTTCCACATCTACTGGATAGCTGATCAGCACCTCTTTGTTAAGGTGATGCGGTTTGACATAGTCAGCGCTTGCCAGTGAATGGCTTTTGGCAACCACCAGTACCTGTTCGTAATCGAATACGGGTTCAAACTTCAGACTGGGTTTGAATACTGGATCAGGTGTAACAAGCAAATCAATTTCATAACCAAAAAGCGCACCGAGACCGCCAAACTGGAATTTCTGCTTCACATCCACATCCACATCGGGCCAGGCACTTAAGTAAGGCGAAACAATCTTCAGCAGCCATTGATAGCAGGGGTGGCATTCCATGCCAATGCGCAGGGAACCCCGCTCACCCTGGGCGAACTGGCGCAAGCGTTCTTCCGCCAGATCCAGTTGCGGCAGCACACGATTGGCCACGGCCAGCAGGTATTGCCCTGCCTGAGTAAGTTGCAGGCTGCGACCTTCACGTCGCCAGACTTCGGTGCCCAACTGCTGCTCCAGTTTTTTCATGCTATGGCTAAGCGCGGACTGGGTAACATGCAGCACATCTGCCGCTGCGGTCAGGGACCCTTGCTTTTCAACTTGCTGCACTATGGATAAATGGATGCGTTCCAACATATATTATGAACAATATTCATGGATTGGTGAAATAAGACCATTTTACTTCATTTGAGCACTTTCCTACAATACCAGTCATTCCTTATTCATTCGATTTTTTGAGAACAAGCACATGACGACGATCCACAACCTTGGCTTTCCGCGCATTGGCGCCAAACGCGAACTGAAGTTCGCTTTAGAGTCCTACTGGAAGGGCGAATCTTCGCGTGATGATCTGAAGGCGCTGGGTGCCCGGTTGCGTCAGCGCCACTGGAGCAATCAGGCGGGACTGGATCTGGTGCCGGTGGGTGATTTTTCTTTCTACGATCAGGTGCTGGATACCAGTTTCATGCTGGGCAACCTGCCCGAGCGGGTACAGGGTTTTCATGGTGACCCGCTTGATAACTACTTTCGCGTCGCCCGTGGCCGCTCAGCCAAGGGTACGGAAGACCACAGCGCTTGCTGTGGCGGTGTGGCTGCGGGTGAAATGACGAAGTGGTTTGACACCAACTACCATTACATCGTTCCCGAGTTCACTGCTGAAACCCAATTCAAGCTGGATGCTACACGTTTGCTGGCGCAATTGGTCGAGGCCAATGCCCAGGGCGTGAAAGCCAAGCCGGTCATTATTGGTCCCGTGACCTATCTGGCGATTGGCAAGGCCAAGGATAATTCCAACAAGCTGGATTTGTTGGCGCGCTTGCTGCCCGTGTATGCCGAATTGCTGGAGACATTGTCCAAGGCGGGCGTGGAGTGGATACAGATAGATGAACCAATCCTGGTGACCGAGCTGGATACCGATTGGCAGCAGGCTTTCAATACGGCCTATCAGCACCTCAAGAACACCGGGGTCAAGTTGCTGGTGGCAACTTACTTTGGCCAATTGCAGGAAAACGCCAGTCTGGTCGCCAATTTGCCTGTGGCAGGCCTGCATGTAGACGCCATCAATGACCGTGATGGCGTGCAATCCCTGATCAACTTGCTGGCGAATGACAAAGTACTGTCGCTGGGGGTAATTAACGGCCGCAATATCTGGAAAACCGATTTGACCGCTGTGCTGGACTGGGTGGAACCGATTGCCCGTAGCCTGGGTAACAGGCTGTGGATTGCACCTTCATGTTCCTTGCTGCATGTGCCGGTAGATCTGGAAACAGAGCAAAAACTGGATGCCGAAGTCAAATCCTGGCTTGCTTTTGCCTTGCAAAAACTTGATGAGCTACGTGTTCTTGGCAAAGCGTTGCGTGACGGCCGCGATGCGGTAAAGGCTGAACTGGCAAGCAACCTGGCGGCACTTACTGCCCGTCGCAATTCGCCCCGTGTGAACAATCCTGCCGTGAAAGCTGCGGTTGCCCGTGTCACTGCCGAGCTGGGCAAGCGCAAGAGCGCGTATGCAGAACGTGCCATCAAGCAAGATGCTTTATTGAAGCTGCCGGCTTATCCAACCACAACTATTGGCTCATTCCCCCAGACTGCGGAAATTCGTCATGCCCGCAGCGAGTTCAAGGCCGGTCGCCTGGATGAAGCCGGTTATCAGCTTGCCATGCGTGCCGAGATTGAACGCAGCGTGCGTGAACAGGAAAAGCTGGGGCTGGATGTTCTGGTACACGGTGAAGCCGAACGCAACGACATGGTCGAGTACTTTGGCGAACAACTGGACGGTTACGCATTCAGCCAGTTCGGTTGGGTTCAGTCTTATGGTTCGCGATGCGTGAAGCCTCCCATTTTGTTTGGTGATATTAGCCGTCCCAAGGCCATGACTGTAGAGTGGATCACCTACGCCCAGTCATTAACGCAAAAGCCCATGAAAGGCATGTTAACGGGGCCTGTCACTATCCTGAACTGGTCTTTCGTGCGTGATGACCAGCCCCGTTCGGCTTCTTGCCTGCAACTGGCGCTGGCCATTCGTGAAGAAGTGCTGGATCTGGAAAAAGCCGGCGTGCATGTGATCCAGATTGACGAAGCTGCGCTGCGTGAAGGGCTGCCGCTGCGCAAGGCGCAATGGCAGAATTATCTGGACTGGGCGATAGAAAGCTTCCGCATCACGGCCAACGGGGTGAGCGACGAGACCCAAATTCACACCCATATGTGCTATTCGGAATTCAACGACATTATTTCGTCAATCGCCGACATGGATGCCGACGTGATTACGATTGAAACCAGCCGTTCAGACATGGAGTTGCTGGATGCCTTCGAAAACTTCCAGTATCCCAATGAAATCGGCCCTGGCGTGTATGACATTCACTCACCCAACATTCCAACCGAGCAGCACATTGTTGAGCTGATGAAAAAGGCCGCCGAACGTGTGCCGGCAGAACGTCTTTGGGTGAATCCCGATTGCGGCCTGAAAACGCGTCAATGGGCTGAAGTGATTCCGGCCCTGACTAATATGGTTGCCGCAGCCAAAACCTTGCGTGCAGAAGCCTGACCAGGCCAGTGTCTATTTCGAAAGCAAGTCCCGGCAAGTGCCGGGGCCTTTTCCATTAAGTATAAAAAATTCAGCTATTATCTAAAGCATCAGGAAATAAAATTACAATGAGTAAAAAATTTGCGTTTAACATCAAGAGCATTTGTTTTGATGAAAACTATCACCCTTCCGACAATACGCGTATCACTACCAACTTTGCCAATTTGGCCCGGGGTGAGAGTCGTCAAGAGAACTTGCGCAACACGCTAAAGATGATTAACAACCGTTTTAACAATCTGGCTAATTGGGATAACCCTAAAGGAGACCGTTATTCCATCGAGCTTGAAATTATTTCTGTAGATGTTGATATTGAAGGAAACGGGGTGGAGTTTCCTTTAATTGAAATATTGAAAACGAATATTGTTGATAACAAAACCAACAAACGCATTGAAGGTATGGTGGGGAACAATTTTTCTTCTTATGTGCGGGATTATGATTTTAGTGTCTTGCTGCTGGAACACAACAGGAATAAAAATGAATTTACGGTGCCGGATGAGTTTGGTGATTTGCACGGAAAACTGTTTAAATATTTCCTGAATTCAAGTGTTTACAAAGAGAATTTCAAGAAGCAGCCGGTGATCTGCCTGAGCGTGGCAAGCAGCAAGACCTATCACCGGACAGGAAACCAGCATCCTGTATTGGGGGTTGAATACCAACAGAATGAATATTCATTGACCGATGAATATTTCAAAAAAATGGGATTAAAGGTGCGTTATTTTATGCCGGAAAACAGCGTTGCGCCTTTAGCATTCTATTTTAGCGGTGATTTGCTGGCTGATTACACGGATCTTGAGTTGATCAGTACCATTAGTACGATGGAGTCTTTCCAGAAAATTTACCGCCCCGAAATATATAATGCCAATTCCGCAGCAGGTAAAGTTTACCAGCCAAGCTTGAAGTACCAGGATTTTTCGCTCACTCAAATTGTGTATGACCGGGAAGAGCGTAACCAGCTGGCAGTAAAACAGGGCAAGTTTACCGAAGAACATTTCATTAAGCCACACCAAAACACGCTTGAACAATGGGCAAAAAATTTCGCCGCTTGATCAATCAAAACAGAGAAGATAATTAACAATGAAACAACTATTATTACCGACTTCAACTGCTGGCAGTTTGCCGAAACCTTCCTGGTTGGCAGAGCCTGAGAAACTTTGGTCTCCCTGGAAATTGCAAGATGAAGCGTTAGTTGAAGGCAAACAGGATGCTTTGCGTTTGGCATTGCAGGAACAGCAGCATGCAGGTATTGATATTGTCAGTGATGGCGAGCAAACCCGCCAGCATTTTGTGACTACGTTTATTGAACACCTTAGCGGCGTTGATTTTGAGAAACGTGAAACGGTCAGGATTCGTGATCGTTATGATGCTAGTGTACCGACGGTTGTTGGCGCTGTGGCCCGTACCAAGCCTGTTTTTGTTGAAGATGCCAAATTTTTGCGTCAGCAAACCAAACAACCCATTAAATGGGCCTTGCCTGGCCCCATGACAATGATTGATACGCTGTATGATGCCCATTATAAAAGCCGCGAGAAACTGGCGTGGGAATTCGCCAAAATTCTTAACCAGGAAGCCAAAGAACTGGAAGCGGCCGGTGTTGACATCATCCAGTTTGACGAGCCCGCATTCAATGTTTTCTTTGATGATGTGAATGATTGGGGTATTGCCACCCTGGAAAGGGCTATTGAAGGGCTTAAATGTGAAACGGCCGTTCATATTTGCTACGGTTACGGCATCAAGGCCAATACGGACTGGAAAAAAACGCTGGGCTCAGAGTGGCGCCAATATGAAGAATCTTTTCCAAAGCTGCAAAAATCAAAGATAGATATCATCTCGCTGGAATGCCAAAACTCGCATGTTCCTATAGATCTTATTGAGCTTATCCGTGGTAAAAAAGTGATGGTAGGGGCCATTGACGTGGCAAGCAATACCATTGAAACACCGGAAGAGGTTGCCAATACCTTGCGCAAAGCACTCCAGTTTGTTGATGCCGACAAGCTTTATCCGTGCACCAACTGCGGCATGGCCCCCTTGCCTCGTCATGTGGCAAGAGGCAAATTGCAGGCGTTAAGTGCAGGCGCGGAAATCGTCCGAAAAGAGCTTTCGGTCTAGTATAAGTTATAAGAAGTCACAGAGCTGATTTTCTGCGGCCTTGGAAGGTGCTATGTTATAGCTACCCTCTGGGGCTGTTTTTTTATGGACTAAAGAACATGTCTGGCAGATCCGAGTCTACTTAATGAATAATAAAGTCAAAATAAACACCTGCCTTGCGCGTATAATGCTGCTTTACATAATTTCATGTTGATATTTGCAAACGGGCGGGAGTAATATCAGGTGTCACTGGCAGACAGGCATGAGTTTTTCATGCAAATGGCTTTACAACAGGCGCAGCTGGCGTACGATTGTGCAGAAGTGCCGGTGGGGGCAGTTGTGGTTAATAGTGCAGGTGAGGTTATTGGCAAAGGCTATAACCGCACCATTACCGACGCTGATCCCACCGCCCATGCGGAAATTGTTGCTTTGCGTCAGGCTGCGGTTCATGAGCAGAATTATCGTTTGCCTGACCTGACTGTTTATGTAACACTTGAGCCTTGCGTCATGTGCATTGGGGCATTAACGCATGCAAGGATCGCCCATGTGGTTTACGGTGCTTCCGATCCCAAAACAGGGGCCTGTGGCAGTGTATTGTGCATTCAGGCCAATAAAAAAATCAACCATCATACAAGAATTACGTCGGGTGTTTTGGAGCAGGCGTGCGCAGAAAAACTGCGCCATTTTTTCAGGGAACGCAGGAAAGGATCAAAATTATGAACGCAAGTGCAGAACATCACAGCAAGAAAGACAAAACCCAGGAAGAAATTGAACGTTTAAACGATGTGCAGATTTTGCTGGATGAGGCCGATGATGTACCCGTGCCTATTTCTGTCTACGAAGACCCAATTGGTTTGTACCTGCTTTCTCCATCAGGTGCCTTGCAAGATCCGGGCAAGCTGGCGCTGGCTGAAAAACGGTTGACTAAAATGGGCTTCAAGGTCAAAGTAGACAAAGCGGCAGATGCCAGGGACTTGCGTTTTGCTGGTACCGATAAACAAAGGGCTCATGCGTTTTCCCGTGCGGCTAAAGACAGCAGCACGGTAGTGATGGCTACCCGCGGAGGATATGGTATTAGCCGGATCTTGCACCAGATCGATTGGAAATTGCTTGAAAACAACCCCAAGAAATATATCGGTTACAGTGACTTTACCGCTTTCAACATGGCGCTCTTGGCCAAAACCGGTTTAAGCAGTTATACCGGGCCTGCCGCCGTATCCGATTTTGGCAATAAAAAAATAGATGACCTGACTGCTGAGATTTTTGTGGAAAGCATGCGTGGCGAGCTGGAAATCTTAAGTTTTGAATCGCCAGGCTCAGATGCGGTCGATGCAAGGGGAACGCTTTGGGGTGGTAACCTTGCCATGCTTGCATCGCTGGTAGGTACGCCTTATTTGCCCAAGATTAAAAACGGCATCCTGTTTTTTGAAGATGTGGGCGAGCATCCCTACCGGGTTGAGCGGATGCTGACTCATTTGTTGCATGCCGGTATTTTACAAAAGCAAAAAGCCATTGTACTGGGCCATATTACCGATTACAAGTTAACCGAAAACGATAACGGCTACGATATGCCCCATGTGATCCAGTGGCTGAAAGAGCAGGTGAATGTGCCGGTTGTGTATGGTCTGCCTTATGGCCATGGTGATGTCAGGGTCACGTTGCCGATTGGTAAAAAGGTGGGGATTGCCACGGAAGACGGTATGGCTTATTTAGTGCTTGATGAGCACGACCACGTTGATGAGCCAGAGCACGCTCATGATATTAGTGGCGAACAGGGGCATTTTCACGAAGGTGTGCACTTGCATATACATGATGAGCCTAAGCCTGCCAGTAAGGAAAAAACCGGAAAAAAGAAGAAAAAATAATCATCAATTATTGAAAAAAGGCCTTGTTTTCAATAATTAAGGCCATATTTTGTTAAAATTAGTGTCATATCCAACTTTGAAATGTCTTTTCCTCCTGGAAAAGGCATTTTTCTTTGCAAGCAACTTTTTCATTAAAATTTATCGTGATCTCTACAGCAAATCTTACCATCCAGTTCGGACCCAAACCCCTGTTTGAAAATGTCAGTGTTAAATTCGGTGGAGGCAACCGTTATGGCCTGATCGGTGCCAATGGCTCCGGTAAATCCACGTTCATGAAAATCATTGGGGGTGACCTTGAGGCGAGCTCTGGTAATGTTTCGCTGGATCCTGGGGTGCGCTTGGGTAAATTGCGTCAGGATCAATTTGCCTACGAAGAAATTCGTGTGCTGGATGTGGTCATGATGGGTCACCTTGAAATGTGGGAAGCCATGAGCCAGCGTGATGCCATTTACGCCAATCTTGAAGCCACTGACGATGATTACATGCGTGCTGCCGAGCTGGAAGCCAAGTTTGCCGAATACGATGGCTATACGGCAGAGGCCCGTGCGGGTGAATTGTTGCTGGGGCTGGAAATTCCCGTTGAGCAACATAATCTGCCCATGAAAGAAATTGCGCCGGGTTGGAAGCTGCGGGTGTTGCTGGCGCAAGCCCTGTTTTCCAACCCCGATGTCTTGTTACTTGACGAACCTACCAACAACCTGGATATCAATACCATTCGTTGGCTAGAGGGTGTGCTTAACGGTTACCAAAGCACCATGATCATCATCAGTCATGACCGCCACTTCCTGAACCAGGTCTGTACTCATATGGCCGACTTGGATTACGGTGAAATTCGTATTTATCCGGGCAATTATGACGATTACATGCTGGCTTCTACCCAGGCCCGTGAAAGGCTGGTTAGTGACAATGCGAAGGCCAAAGAGCGCGTTACCGAGTTGCAAGACTTTGTGCGCCGTTTTGCCGCCAATAAATCCAAGTCCCGCCAGGCTACTTCGCGCCTGAAGCAAATTGACCGCATCAAGTCGGAAACCGTTGAAGTCAAACCTTCATCACGCCAGAACCCCTACATCAGGTTTGAGCAGGAGAAAGTCCTGCATCGCCTGGCAGTAACGGTCGATAAAGTCAGCAAGGCTTTTGATGAGCCGGTTATTAACAGTTTTTCGGCCATGATAGAAGCAGGCCAGAAAATTGCCATTATTGGTGCCAATGGCGTGGGTAAAACAACACTGTTAAGAATGTTTGCCGCAGATCTGCAACCTGATAGCGGTACCGTTAAATGGTCTGAAAATGCCGATATTGGCTACATGGCCCAAGACGTTTCCGACTATTTCCAGACAGATATTAATGTGTTTGACTGGATGGGACAGTACCGCAAGCCTGGCGATGAGGATCAGGCAATCCGCTCGGTCTTGGGGCGTTTACTGTTTTCCGCCGATGATATTGTCAAACAGGTCAAGGTTTTGTCAGGGGGTGAGAAAAACCGTATGACATTCGGTCGCCTTATGCTTGGACGGCATAATGTGTTGCTGTTAGACGAACCCACCAATCACCTGGACATGGAATCCATTGAATCGCTGCAGTTTGCACTTGAAAAATACGCGGGCACGCTAATCTTTGTTTCGCATGACCGTGAATTCGTGTCAGGCCTGGCTAATCGTATTATTGAAATCATGCCTGATGGCGAGATTATTGATTATCAGGGTGGTTACGAGGATTACCTGGCCTCACGCGGCATTGAGGGTTAATGAAGACACTGTCTGGGCCATTCTCGTTTGAAGAGGATATAAAAAAAAGCCGTTTTATTGCACATGCAATGCCTGTTTCTTCTTCAGAAGAGGCGCTTGGTTTTTTCTCCCGGCTGCATGAGCCCGAAGCAACGCATAATTGCTGGGCGTTCAAAGTAGGCCAAAACTATCGTTTTAATGACGATGGTGAACCTGGCGGGACAGCCGGGCGGCCTATTTTGCAAGCCATAGAAGGGCAGGACCTGACCAATGTCGCGGTCTTGGTTATTCGATATTTTGGCGGTATCAAACTGGGTACGGGTGGTTTGGTACGAGCCTATGGGGGGTGTGCGGCAAAATGCCTGCGCCAGGCCCCTCAGGTTGAGATTATAGAAACGAAAACCGTGATTTGTTCTTGTCTGTTTTCGGAAATGGCCCTGGTCAAGTCACGCATTGCCCAGACTGAAGCCAATATTGTTGATGAAATATATACTGATACGGGTATTACCATGACCCTTGAAATACCCTTGGAGCAAATTGAACCCCTTGAACAGGTTTTCGTTAACCTGACCAAGGGCAAAGGGCAGTGGTATTTTCCTGATGAAGTAGGGCAGTCTTAAACTAATAAGGTCTGTTACTGCGGGTACCGTGCGTCTTCTTTGCCACGCCAGCTGGCAAAGGTCATGCAAGATCAGGCCTGGTTCTGTTCGTCGGATTGGGCTTGTGCGGTAGCTATTTCCTGGTGCACTTTTTCCATGTCGATTTCCTGGATCTTGGTTAGCAGTTCATCCAGTTGACTGGGTGACAGTGCGCCTGCCTGTGAAAACATCAGGACTTTTTCACGAAAAACCATCAGGGTCGGGATAGAACGGATTCTTAGTGCGCCAGCCAATTCCTGTTCTTCTTCGGTATTGATTTTGGCAAATTCAATGTTTGTGAATTTTTCAGAGGCTTTTTCAAAAACCGGTGCAAATTGACGGCAAGGGCCGCACCAGGGTGCCCAGAAATCAATAATAAGGGTGTTATCGTCTTTGATAGCAGCCTCAAAGGTTGCTTGGGTTAATTCTTTAATGGCCATGATGAGTGATCCTGAGATTAAATCTGTATAGTAACTGTAAATGTGGGCCAAGGGCATTTAATTAAAGTTGAATTTTTTTATCGCTTCCATAGCTAAACGTTTAAGCCGGCACTGCTGGCTTGCAATGCCGGCTTTGTTTTGCAAATAGACCGATATGCCATTGGTCAGAATAAAGCGTTAACGCCTGTTTATTCCAGAACAAACCGGATAATGAACAACGCGGCAACAATAACGCTGGCAATATGCAGTTCTTTCATCCTGCCCGTACCTATTTTCATGACGACATAGCTGATAAAGCCAAAAGCAATGCCTTCGGCGATGGAGTACGTAAAGGGCATGATAATCGCGGTTAAAGAAGCGGGAATGGCTTCGGTAACATCGGTCCATTCCACTTCGGTCAGGTCCCTGACCATTAGGCCGGCGACATAAAGCAGGGCAGGTGCGGTTGCATAAGCGGGCACTACGCTGGCCAGCGGCGCAAAGAACAGACATAGCAGGAACAAAATGCCAATGACCAGGGCAGTCATTCCGGTACGGCCACCTGCCTGCACACCTGCGGCGCTTTCCACAAAGGCGGTGGTGCTGCTGGTACCAATTAGTGAGCCAGCCAAAATGGCACTGCTATCGGCAAACAGGGCACGGCCCAGTTTGTTGGGTTTGCCTTCAGGTAACAGATTGGCCCGTTTTGCCACGCCAATCAGGGTGCCGGTAGCGTCAAAAACCTCTACCAGTACAAATACCAGAATAACGTTCAGGAAGCCATGGTTCAGTACGCCGGCAATATCAAGCTGAAGTAAAGTGGGTGCAACGCTGGGTGGCATGGAAATAATATCTGAAATGGGTGGGCTATAACCCATGATGGCCGATAAGACAGTAATGGCCAGAATGCCGATCAAAATAGCACCCTTGATTTTCATTGCATCCAGAACAGCAATAATAAAGAAACCCAGGATGGCCAGTAATACCGTGGGTGAGCTTAAATCCCCTTGCGACACCAGTGTGGCATCATTGGCGACTACGATACCGGCTGATTTAAGGGCAATCAGGGCCAGAAACAGGCCAATACCCGCCACAATCGCAGCCCTAAGCGACTTGGGAATGCCTTCAATAAGCCATTTTCGCAAGCCGGAAGCTGAAAGAATAAGGAAAATCACGCCCGATACGAAGACGGCACCAAGGGCCTGCTGCCATGTGTAGCCCAAGGCACCCACCACTCCGAATGCAAAAAAAGCATTCAGTCCCATGCCTGGTGCCATGCCGATGGGCCAGTTAGCCAAAAACGCCATGATGAAGCAACCTAGGGCAGCCGCCAGGCATGTGGCCACAAATACGGCACCTTTGTCCATGCCGGTGGTTGCCAGTATCTCTGGGTTGACAAAGATAATATAGGCCATGGTCAGGAAAGTGGTAACACCTGCCAGAACCTCGGTTCGGGCATCAGTTGAATGTTCCCGTAGCTTAAACAGTGACTCAAGCATGGGCATTACTCCTATTTAATGTAGAACAACGTGTAAAATACGTACTTTAACGTACACGGCGTCTCCTTCATAAATAAAAAGGCGTCTGTTTGGGTATTTATACAAGTGCGTCTTTAATAAGCAACACAATGATTTTGTCGGGCACCAAGGATGGTGTGGCAAGAAAGTTGCTGTCAGCGTTCCATTTGGCATAAAACGGCTGTTTTTAATTTGAAATAATGAATATTATCGGTTTTGAAAGTTCCTGTGATGAAACAGGCGTGGCAATTGTCAACACTGAAAAGGGTTTGCTGGCGCATGCCTTGCATAGCCAGATTGCCATGCACCAGGCTTACGGTGGAGTAGTGCCCGAACTGGCCTCACGTGACCATATCCGGCGCGTCTTGCCTTTAACCCGTGAGGTCCTTGAAAAATCAGGTTTAACCATCAAGGATATCAATGCGGTTGCCTATACGGCTGGTCCCGGTCTTGCCGGTGCTTTGCTGGTTGGCGCATCGGTGGCACAGGCTTTTGCCTGGACACATAATTTGCCCGCCATTCCTATCCATCACCTTGAGGGGCATTTGCTTTCGCCCATGCTGGCCGATGAGGTTCCCGAATTTCCTTTCGTGGCCTTGCTGGTTTCTGGTGGGCATACACAAATTATGCGGGTAAATGGGGTTGGGCAGTATGAACTGTTAGGTGAAACTCTTGATGATGCCGCCGGAGAGGCCTTTGACAAATCGGCCAAGCTTATGGGCTTGCCTTATCCCGGTGGTCCGGCGCTTTCCAGGCTTGCCGAAAAGGGTGATCCTGCTGCTTATGCCTTGCCACGTCCCATGATGCATAGCCCAGATCTTGATTTCAGTTTTAGTGGTCTGAAAACAGCGGTGTTAACGACACTGCGCAAGATAGAGCAAGCGGGTCCTTTAGGTGAACAGGATAGGGCAAACCTGGCTGCCTCGGCGCAACAGGCTATTGTAGATGTACTGGGTTATAAGGTCATTAAGGCCATGAAGAAAACCAGGCTTAAAAGGCTGGTAGTGGCAGGGGGTGTAGGGGCAAACAACCAGTTGCGCAGTTATTTGCGTAGCGAAATGGCCAAACAGGGTGGGCAGGTGTTCTTTCCACCACTGGCTCTTTGTACCGATAATGGCGCCATGATTGCTCATGCTGCCGCAGAACGGGTAAGGGCGGGGTTGGTTGATATAGGCAGCAGTGCCTATGCCTTTAGCGTAAAGCCCCGTTGGGACCTTTCCGAGGTTTAGTGTCGGTGCTTGTTTTTTTGGCCCAGCTTGGTTTCTGTTCCCGCCAGCAAGTTGGCAATGTTTTTCTTGTGCTTGTAAATAAGCATGATTGAAATAAGGCAAATAACCCAAAATATTTCAGAAAGCTTATGCCAGGCAATCTGGTCGCCAGCATAGTAGTAAAAAGGTGCGAAAATGGCGGCAATAATGGCTGCCAGCGAAGAGTACCTGAAAAATGCTGCAATGATAATCCAGGTTGCCAGGGTGGCCATGGCCAGCCAGGGCTGGATGGCAAGCAGGATGCCGATGGCGGTTGCCACGCCTTTTCCACCCTTGAATTTAAGGAAGACAGAATACAAATGCCCAAGGAAAACAGCCAGTGTAACCAGCGCAATACCGGTTACGGTAAGGTTAAGTTCCGGTGCAAACTTAATGGCAAGGTATACCGCCAGCCATCCTTTGAAGGCATCACCGGCAAGAGTAAGTGCGGCGGCCAGTTTGTTGCCAGTTCTGAGTACATTGGTGGCACCCGGGTTGCCCGAACCAAATGTTCTGGGGTCTTTCAGGCCAAATAATTTACTGGTAATAATGGCGAAAGGCACTGACCCTGCCAGGTAGGCTAAAATAATGGCGAGAATGCTAGCCAATACGGTGTTCATCGGTATTCCTTCTTTTTATCAAGTGCAGATTATAAACAGGAAAGTTTTTGTTTTTAAGTCGTTAAGTGATTTTTTTGGATAATATCTGCAAGATGTAATTCAAACAAGTTCATTCGGGGTATATTGTTTTAAAATGCAATAAGCTGATTATAAAAATAATGAGTAAGTCAACTTTTATTCTGGGGTTGAGGTTTTCCAACCCATCATTTATTGGGTTATTTTTCTGGTTTGGAACATATGAAGCGAATTTTAGTCTCTAATGATGATGGATATAACGCAAAAGGCGTTGAGTTACTGGCAGAGGCGTTACGATCGTTCGCGGAAGTCATTGTCATTGCGCCAGAAACCAATCATAGCGGTGCTTCCAATTCACTAACACTAACTCGCCCGTTAACCGTGCGGCAGGCGTCCAATGGTTATTACTACGTTAATGGTACGCCCTCCGATTGTGTGCATATTGCCTTAACGGGCATCCTCAAGCATAAACCTGATCTGGTGGTTTCAGGAATTAACAATGGCGCCAATCTTGGTGAAGATACGTTGTATTCAGGCACGGTTGCGGCTGCCACCGAAGGGTATCTGTTCGGGATTCCTTCAATCGCTTTTTCCCTGACCGAGCGCAACTGGCCCCATCTTGAAGCTGCTGTTGAAATAGCGGCTTATATCGTCAGGCATCAGCTGGAGCAGCCTCGCCAGGCTCCCTGCCTGCTTAGCGTGAACATTCCGCCTTTGCCAAAGCACGAGCCTGAAAATATCCGGGTTGCCCGTCTGGGACGCCGTCATCCCTCCCAACCGGTTATTGAAGCAACCAATCCCAGTGGCGAAACTATTTACTGGATTGGCCCTACCGGTGAAGTGGCCGATGCAGGTAGTGATACCGATTTTGGTATTATCAACCAGGGGAAAATATCAGTAACTCCTTTGCGGCTTGATTTGACGCACTATGACGAGTTAGGCATTACTCATGATTGGCTGGAGGGTTTATGCGTAAACCCATAGACGATCTTGTGGTTTATGGTAATAAAAATGTAAGGGAGGTTAAAAAAACCTCAGCATTCAGTCCTCCAGCGGTAAATAAAATTAAAATTACCCCAACCAATAGCAATACACGGATTTTGTCGGGCGCCCAGTCCTTTTCTTATGGGCAAAGTAGTATTACCAGTCAGCTCAAGCCGGGCGTGACGGGTGATACAACAGGAGGTCCCATGAATCTCGGATTGAATTCTGATAGACTGCGGCACCAAATGGTTGCACGCCTGAAGCAAAAAGGCATCACGGACACGCGGGTATTGGCGGCTATGCAGGCGGTACCCCGGCATATTTTTGTTGATCAGGGGTTGGCCAGCAGGGCATATGAAGATGCTGCGTTGCCCATTGGGTTTTCCCAAACCATTTCCCAGCCCTGGATTATTTCCAGAATGCTGTCTATTGTGTGCGAGGGCAGAAATCCGAAAAAAGTGATGGAAATTGGTACGGGCTGTGGTTATCAGGCCGCGGTAATGGCTCACCTGTTTCCTGTTGTTTACAGCATAGAGCGAATAAAAGGCCTTTATGACATGGCGCGCGAGCATTTGCGTTACTTGCGACTAGTCTCCAAAGTCAGCCTTACATTCGGAGACGGTATGCTTGGGTTGCCTGCTTATGCGCCCTTCGATGCCATTGTCATCGCGGCTGCAGGTATGGAAATCCCGGGCATATTGTTATCTCAGCTTAGTTTGGGGGGCAGGTTGATCGCCCCTGAGGGCACCAGCAATCAAAGACTGGTTCTTATAGAAAGAACCGGACAAGACACTTGGGATCGAACTGAACTTGAGGCAGTGCGCTTCGTTCCGTTACGGTCAGGTATACAATCTTAGTTGGAGAATTTTTGCCTTAATATTTAATTGGCAAACTGGATATTATGAATATGTATTCGTTCAGAAGAAAGTCATTGTTATTGGGTACCGTGTTCATGGCAGCAGTACTTGCTGGCTGTGGCGGTACAGGGAAGGCGCCGGTGTCCAGCCTTGGCGGTGGTGGTGCCTCTGCAGGGCAATATGTCGTGCAAAGAGGGGATACGCTTTACAGTATTTCGCGCAGGTATAACGTGAGTGTTGCCCAATTGAAATCACTGAATAATATTTCAGATCCCTCTCAACTCGAAGTGGGGCAGCGTTTGCGTATTTCATCTTCAAGTGTGGCAAGCAGTTCTGGCAGTACCGTCAATGCGCCTTCTGCCGGCAGTGTATCAACATCGGCACCCAAGGCCAGTGATGCGGGCCTGGTTTCCTGGATGTGGCCACTCAAGGGTAATATTATCACCGGCTATTCCAGTTCGACCCGTGGCATAGATATTGCGGGTAATGTGGGTGATCCGGTTTATGCGGCAGCCTCTGGAACTGTTTCTTATGTAGGTAACGGTTTGCGTGGTTTGGGTAATCTTATCCTGATTTCACATGGCAATGGTTTTATTACCGCTTATGCACATAACAGCAAGTTGCTGGTTAAAGACAAGCAAAGGGTTGGTAAAGGTGAAAAAATTGCTGAAGTCGGGCAGTCTGACACCACTTCACCGCGGTTGCATTTTGAAATTCGCCGTAATGGCCAGCCGGTCAACCCCTTGTCCTATTTGCCAAAATAAAGTTTGTTTATGCTTCCTACCCTTGTTTTTGACCTTGAAACCATTCCCGATGCACAGGGACTCCGTAGCCTGAATGGCTGGGAGCCTGATATGCCCGATACCGAAGTTATTGAGCGTGCCACAGACATCAGGATAGCGCAAACCGGTTCTGATTTTTTCCCCCTGCATTTGCAAAAAATTGCCGTGATTGGCTGTGTTTTTCGTGATGATAACGGGTTTAGGGTTAAAACATTGGGCAAGCCAGATGATGATGAAGCTGCGCTTATTAACGGTTTTTTTAAAACCATCGAACGCTACACGCCACGGCTGGTTAGCTGGAATGGCAATGGTTTTGACTTGCCCGTCTTGCATTACCGAAGCCTGATTCACGGTATTCAGGCGCACCGGTATTGGGATATGGGTGAAGAAGATCGCGATTTTAAATATAATAATTACATTAGTCGCTATCACACCCGTCATATAGATTTAATGGATTTACTGGCCAAGTATAACGGCAGGGCTAATGCGCCATTAGACCAACTGGCTAAACTTTGCGGTTTTCCTGGCAAGCTGGGTATGGATGGCGGGCAGGTTTGGCCAGCCTGGCAAGCGGGTAAAGCCGATGAGGTGCGTGCCTATTGCGAGACTGATGTTGTGAATACCTGGCTGGTTTATTGCCGTTTCCGTTTTATTCGCGGAGAAATAGACCAAATTGCCTATGATCGTGAGGTGGAGCTGGTTCGGCAGACCCTTGAGGAAATCAATGCCCCACATTGGCAGGAATATCTGGCTGCCTGGAGTAAATAAAGAAAAAAAACAGGCAAAAATGGGTACAGATATAATAAACTTTCGTTTCTCCAGTAATCAATTGAAAATATTCTGACAGAAGTGCAATTGGTTTGAAATGGGTTATGCCTCAAAATGGCTTCACGTTATCAGTTAACACAAAGGAGCTACATTATGGCTAAGTCAATTTCTTCATTCGTTGTCAAATCTCTTGCTGTGGCCACCGCAGCCTTGGCGATTGGTTCAGCATTTTCTGTTGCTACTGCCCAGCCCCAGGATGCGGATGCTCGTCCTGGCATGAGCCAAAGAATGGGCGACGGGTATGGTCAATTCAAAGGTGAGAGTGGCTATCATAAATATCATAGCCAAAAAATGAATGCTAAAGCTGCAATTGTCATTCCCGGTTTTGGCCCTGCAGATCAGAAGCTGGTTGATGACCTGAAACTGAACGATGAGCAAAAAGCCAAGCTGCAAGCTGCCCTTGAGGTTAAAAACCAGGCGCGTGGCGAACACCGTGACATATTCAAGAAAGTGTTTGAACTTCGCAAGCAGCAAATAGAGTCTGGCAAGCTTGATCCAAAAGCTTTGCTCGAAGCCGAGAAAGAATTGCGTGCCACGATGCAGGAAAAACGTGATGCACACCAGGCTCAATGGCTTACTTTGTGGGACAGTTTTACACCTGAACAGCAGGCAATGGTGGGTAAATACTATCAGGAGCGTGCCCAGAAAATGCAAGAGCGTCGGCAAGAGCGTCAGGAAAGACGTGAGCAACGTATGGAAAACAGAGGTAAACAGGCTCCAGCTGAACAGGCTGAAGCAAAGTCCTGATTTATTGAATAGTTGTACCACTTAGTATCTATCCTCTCTTTTATCCCGGTTTTTAACCGGGATTTTTTTATGTTTTGCATGGCTTCGTTCACTTGAGTCCACGCTTGAATTTACAATAGGTGCTTCGTTTGGATTGGAACAGTCATGTCTGAAGTATTGTCTATAGAATCATTGGATCTTGAGGCACGTGGCATAGCACGTCGTGAAGGAAAAACCATTTTTGTTCAGGGTGCGCTTCCCACAGAGGTGGTTGAAGCCACTATTCTAAGAAAGAAGCCCTCTTATGAAATTGCACGCACGCAGCGGGTCTTGAAGGAGTCCAGCCTGAGGGTCAAGCCCCGTTGCCCAAATTTTGGCATGTGCGGTGGCTGTGCCATGCAGCACCTTGACACCTCCACTCAGGTGGCGGTCAAGCAGCGTGCCTTGGAAGATTGTTTCCAGCATATTTCAAAACTTAAAATACCTCAGGTGCTGGCGCCCATGCACGGACCCGATTGGGGTTATCGTTACCGTGCCCGGTTATCGGTGCGCTATGTCAGAAAAAAAGGGTCGGTTCTGGTTGGGTTTCATGAGCGTAAAAGTGGCTATGTGGCCGATATGACCGAATGCCATATTCTGCCTAAACATGTTTCTGATTTGCTGGTGCCATTACGCGGGCTTATTGGCAGTTTAAGCGTGCGTGAGCGAGTACCTCAGATTGAGGTGGCGATTGGTGATGGTACAACGGTATTAACCATGCGTCACATGGATCCGTTCACACACAATGATCTGGCCTTGCTGGATGATTTTGCAGATAAACATAATATTATCTGGTGGGTTCAATCAAAAGGGCCGGAAACGGTCAAGCCCTTGCATGAAAAAGATGCAGGCAAGCTGGCTTACAGTCTTCCGCAATTTGGTCTGCGTATGGCTTATAAGCCTACTGACTTTACCCAGGTTAATCATCAGATTAACAGGGCCCTTATTGCCAGGGCACTTAATCTGTTAAATGTGCAACCCCAGCACAGGGTGGCTGATTTGTTTTGCGGATTGGGTAATTTTACCTTGCCTTTGGCTACCAAAGCCAAAGAAGTGGTGGGTATAGAGGGCAGCAAAACCCTGACAGACAGGGCGCTTGAGGCCGCAAAAGAGCATGGTCTGGATAGTAAAACAAGTTTCTCAACCCTTAACCTGTTTGAGGTGGATGTTCAATGGTTGCGAGATTTGGGCTATTTTGACCGCATGCTTATTGATCCACCCCGCGAGGGAGCGCTGGAGGTTGCAAAGGCCCTGGCGCAGCTTGCACCAGACGAAAAACCTAAACGTATTGTTTATGTTTCCTGTAACCCGGCCACCTTGGCCAGGGATGCTGGCGTACTGGTTGAAGGTGGCGCTTACAGGCTGGTATCAGCGGGTGTTATCAATATGTTCCCGCATACCGCCCATGTGGAATCCATTGCGGTATTTGAATCTTGAACAACAGACGTTAAAGGGTTGTCGCCGGCTTTGGGTGATTTATAGCCTGGGCCGTCGGTAACCCCCTTTAACGCCATCCGGTGACAGCACAATCTGCCATAATTGATTTGAGCGTGCCCGGAATGAGCCTGCGCAAACCAATAAATAATAACGCCACATGCGATAAAAGCGCTGGGAATACTGCCCCTTGAATTCATTCCAGTGCTTTTCGAAGTTGGCATGCCAGGCCATGAGTGTTTTATCGTAATCCGCTCCAAAGTTGTGAACATCTTCTATCACGAACAGGGATTCCAGTGAATCGGAAATCTGTCCCAGTACGGGCACCTCTCCATTGGGGAAAATATATTTGTCAATCCAGGGGTCGGGATGATGGTCACGGATTTGGCCGCCAATGGTATGCAGCAGAAAAAGGCCGTCTTCTTTCAGGTTGCGACGGGCTACTTCAAAATAGGTACGGTAGTTTTTGCGTCCAACATGCTCAAACATGCCCAGGCTGACAATGGCATCATATTGTTCATGCAAGTCGCGGTAGTCTTCCAGGCGAAATGAAATGGGCAGGCCTTGGCATAATTGCTCGCCATATTCAGTTTGTTCTTTTGAAATGGTTACCCCTGTGCAGGTAACGCCATAATTTTCTGCGGCATAGCGCATGAAGCTGCCCCAACCACAACCAATGTCCAGGATACGCATGCCGGGTTTTAAATTCAGCTTCTGGCAAACCAGATCCAGTTTTGCCAATTGGGCATCGTTCAGATTGCTGGCCTTGTCCCAGTAACCGCAGGTGTAAGTCATGTAGGGGTCTAGCATTTTGGCAAAAAAGTCATTACCAATGTCATAGTGTGTTTCGCCAACTTCCCAGGCACGTGTACGGGTTTGATGATTAAGGATTTGTGCGCGCAAGCTATACCACAGGGTGCTTAGGTTTTTGATTTTGGCATCCAGTTTGCTACGCAGGATTATGTTGATCAGTTCATCAATTTGTTGGCAATCCCACATGCCTGCCATATAGCTCTCGCCCAAGCCTTTGCTGCCTTGCGCCAGAATCAGGTCGGCCGCTTTGGGATCATGAATCTGGATGTCCCAAGGGTTGTGTCCGTTTATGATGATGCCTGAGCTGGCCAAGAGCTGCTTCAGATATTCGTACGACTTGTTACGGACTGTTTTTAGATTATCTGCTCCCGCTAACTCCTGGTTTTTCATGGGCTTTCCTTTGTGGTAGATAAAGAAAACAACGCATCGAAGAAAGCAATGCTCGAAAAAATGAGGGGCATTGCGAAATACAGGAAATGGATATCTTTTGTGTTGAAAGATTATCCTTCTGTGACTTGGTAGGTATAACTTAACATTGTGACCACGAAATTTCAAACTCAATCTATGAGGTTCTAATGTCTGACGTCACAAGGTCTTGAAGGTTGCAATAAACCGTCAATTTATTTTTATAAGGGTAAACCCTAGAAATAAACGATGAATTTAAGAATTCATGCATGATAATTTACGGGTACGTTATACTTTCCGCAATCATTCATCAATTGTTCTTGAATTCGTCCATAATGTCGTTTGATTCCTCAGTAAGCCGCAAACCTATTCATACTCGAAAAATAGAAATGAATTCCTTTTTAAGGGAGGATGGTCTGTGGGAACTTGAAGCATCCCTGCTTGATGTCAAGGCTTACGATTTTTCCAAACGTAATGGCAGTATCAAAGTGGCGGGTTCTCCAGTGCACAATATGACAATTTGTCTTCTGGTGTCGGAAGACGGAGAAGTGCGTGATGCTCGGGCACACTACGATGATGCTCCTTATGATCAAACCTGTTCGGCAATCGAGGCGGCATACAAGGGCCTGATTGGCTTGCATTTGCTAAGAAATTTTCGTAATGCAGTCAAAGAACGTTTTTCCCGAACGTCTGGTTGCACTCATATGTCCGAACTTGTTGTACTATTACCAACGGTTTTTGTTCAAAGTTTGTCGGCATCCCGTAACCGGAAAGAAGCACAGTCGGGTAAAAAGCCTTTCCAGCTCGAAGGTTGTCATGCCCTGGCTTTAACCTCACCCGTGGTAAAAGAGTTTTACCCCGACTGGTATGTCAATGAAGCTTTGGAAACGGGCAAGATCAATTGATAGTGGCCCCCTGCGCAAGCGGGGCATTTTATTTTTTCCTACATCTATATAGGTAATACATGAAGATCCATGAGTATCAAGGTAAAGAACTTCTAAGGAAGTTTGGCGTTACCGTACCTCGCGGTATTCCCGCATTCTCTGTTGACGAGGCT
>JBBADT010000008.1:0-63730 GCA_041656315.1 Advenella sp. | reverse complement strand
AGGTGGCATAGATCACCGTCATATGCGTTGCATCATGGCGCAATGCCACTTGTTGAGCCAGTCGTTCACTGTTGGTTGTGGCCGGATACTGCAAATCACTTAATGTCGTTTGAATACGGTCATCATCCTGATTGCGTTTTTTACCCACCTCACTATCAGAGCAAACTGCAAAATTATGAAGCAGGGTATGGCTTTCTTGTGTCCATTCAGTAAGGGTTTGACTGAGCAATGCCAAGCTGGGTACTAAAAACAAGACTTTTTTACCTGGACCACAAAGTTCTTCGGCCATTCGTAAAGAAGTAAATGTTTTACCGGTACCGCAAGCCATAATAAGCTTGCCACGTTCTTTGGTTTTAAAACCGTTAGTGACTGATTCCAGAGCAGAACGCTGGTGTTCCCGTAAGGTTTTTTGTTGCTTCAAGCGGATTGGTTCATCAGCTACAGAATAAACCGGTTCATCAACCACATAAGCTTCCCAATCAATTTGGCTTCGCTCCAGATCGGCCAGGTTAATTACGGAAACAGGTGGATTTTGGTTATCCAGCGCACTTAAGGCGTTATTTGTCCATTCATTGGTTGTTGTCACAATAACGCGATGACTAAAGTCGCGACGACCAGAAGCAGTAAAAAAGCTGTCTATATCAGCTTTGGCAATTTTGTATTCCGGTGCATAGTTTTTGCATTGAATGGCATGAAACTCACCTGTCGTGGTTTTTGCCACTAAATCAATGCCCGTGTCCTTGCGTAAGTATCCTTGCAGCTCCGCCCAGTCTGCATACATCCATACATTTTCGTAGATATCTTTGTAAAACGGCTCATGACGTAAATAAACACGCACAAGCTGTTCAAAATCGGTTCCTTTATCTCGCTCTGAAATAGCTTGATTTCTGAACGAATTTAAGATCTTTGATAATGCTGACATGGATTTCTCTGAAAACAACGAAGGGTAAAAAATGAATGTTACTGTACTTTATAGCATGTTAATGAGCAATTCAAAGCGATGAGGTAACAATCATTTTGATCGCTTCTGGTCTCCTGTGTTTTGAGCAAAATTTATAGGAAACCTGACAGAAAACGTCTCAAAAAAATACAGGGAATAATTTTTGATGAAAATTTAAGATAAAACCTGTCAGTTTTCATCTATTCAATAAATACGGCCAAAAACAGCCTCCTTTTCCGTTTTATCATTTTGGATGGTTGTATATGGAAAACTTGCATAATTTCCATATATAAAAATTACCTATATATGGAAATTTCAACCAGCATTCCAGATAGATAGTAATGTGGAAATCCTGTTATTTTTTTTTGAGTTTTTCAATTGTATATGGAAATTAGTATTGCTCTCAGCCGGTACTGTGTGACGGTTTCATGGGTTCCAGAGCTCGCGTAGTTGCTGGTAAATCCAGCATCCTCGTTTTTTCACCGAACCTAGTTCCACGTCGTTATCAGCATCTTCCAGGGCGGATACGACAATATGGCAATCAAGGAGCACCTTGATTAGGACTTTGCCTGTTGCCTGCGACCGCTTTATACGCTCGAAAGCAATATCTTTATCACCATAGCGAAAGCTCAAAAGCTGACCTTTAGTTCTGATCGGTATGTTCATTGCTACTGAATACCGCTCAAACCCACACGGGTGATCTGCATCACCATCTCCACCACTTTCTGGGCCTGGTCCATCCCACCACCAATGGTTTTGCATTCCTGAAACATACGCAGTAGCAGCTTCTTGCGGATAGGCAATATCGCTGTCAATTGAGAAAACAATTGATAGGCACAAAAACAAGACAATTTCTGCGTGAAACCTTTTTGCCCGTTTTCTAGACAAACAACCAAAAAAAATCCCACACCTTGTAAAATAACGTTACCTAAAGCACAGGGCACAACCATGGCTGAGATGGGTTCGCACTAAACGGAACTAAGTAAAACGATATCCGGTGCCGAGCGCGACCGACATGTAGCGGCCGTCAATTACGCGCACGTATCAGTGGGCCTAGAGGAGTTCTCGCTCAGCGCTGCAGATGAAGAACGAAGAACATGCCCAACGGTTCATCAACGGGGAAATCGACCTCACCGATTTTGTGCAGCCGCATAGTTTCTTGGAGCACTCAAAAGCTTAGTCATGACGAAGAAGTTTTAGGTGATTGAAGCTAATTCAGGATAGGCTGTCGCCGGTTTTTGTCATGCATGAAGTTCGCGTTCAGTGATTTTTCTCAAAAATGACGGAAAGCAATTAGTGGCGAGATTAAGAAAGTTCGGCAAAGCCGTTGCTCAGAAAGCGTACGATCAACACAAATACAATTGAGGATGAAGAATGCAGTGGATTTCGGACGAAGACTTGAAGACCTGGAGTCGACGCACGGATGCGCGTGAGATTTTCATAGATCTCGTTGGCGACCTGATTCGCGCAACCGTGGGGGATCCCAAGAAATTTAGATTTCCAGGTCAAAGCGCTGGAACACTTCGTGGCTTTGATGGCGATCTAGAAACAACCGAGGCAATATCGAGAGTACCAGCCAAGGAGTCCAAATGGGAATTTGGCACAACATCTGCAGGTAGGACAAAGGCGCAGGAAGACTACGACAAGCGGACAGGGGCCACTCCACCGGACGTGATGGCAAGAAACGCTCTTGTCATAGTCAACCTTCATTCGTGGGATACACCCAGAGAGCCACTAGTGAATTGGCTAGGTGAGCGAAATGCAGAAGGAAATTGGCGAGAGGTTCACTTTATCGACGGCACTGCGCTCGTCAGCTGGCTTGAAGAAAAACCGGCAGTCGCAGCCAAATATGCGAGAAACGTTCTTGAAAAAGCCCCAAAGAACGGCGCGCTTAGTACAGATGAGTTCTGGCAGCGATACAGCAGCAGTTTCAAGCCTGCATTAACAGAGCAAATGCTGTTGTGTGAACGAAACGAGGAGGCAGAACAACTTTTACAAGTGCTCCTAGGGAACCCTCAGAATTTCACTCTGGGCGCAGATACGGCTGAAGAAGTTATCGCGTTCGCTGTTGCAGTCATTCGAACTGCACCGGACGAAACCCGGAGGCTTCTTGAAAACCGGACTATGATTGTCGAGAGTTTCGACGCAGCTCAGTTCCTATTAGGGAAAAAAGGCATGAACTTCCTAGTATGGAAGGGTGCCGATGAGCTTGCAGGCGCACTTGGACAAAAAGGTCCAACGCTGACAGCTGCGACCGGCGTGCAACGAAAACGGCAAGGTCTTTCTACCCTCAAACGGCCCTCAGCCAGCGCGATGGCTGAAGCTATGGAATCAATGGGTATTGACCGACAAGACGGCTACGAACTGGCCTTTCGATGCGGGCGAAGCCTTACCATTTTCCGTAGGCTGAATCCCGCTGCAGGCATTGCTTCTCCTGCTGAATGGGAGCATTTGGCAGCGTCACTGAAGCCCGTACTACTAGCTGGAGCGTGGACTACTGACTCGGCTCTTGACAAAGATGTCATCTCTGGACTATTAGGCGCAGCGGACTATAGCGCCGTAGAGAGTTTAATTCGACCGACATTAACTATGTCTGACCCGCCGTTCGACAAAGTTGAACAAGTTTGGCAGATACGAGCTGCTGTAGATGCATTTCCATACTACGGGCACCTCGTCGATGACAATGATCTTGAGCGTCTTAAGGCGGCTGTCGTTCGGGTGTTTAGTCATCAAACAGTTGAACCAACTGAAGATGAGAAGTTTTCCTTTCGGTATCGGGCACCAGACGATTACAGTGACTGGCTGCGTGACGGCCTTGCATACACTTTAATGCTATTTGCGGTTATGCCTGAGGTAGGTGGTCTGCAACTGAATGGTACTACTCCCCAAAGATATGTCGATGATGTGATTCGCTCTCTGCCAAGTTTCGCGCAGAGCCATAGATGGATACTTCCATTACTATCTCAACTCTCGATCGTCGCGGAGGCCGCTCCCGTCCCTTTTCTGGAGGCCCTCGAAAAGAGCCTCGAGGGCCAAGCTGACGATGCTTTGGAGCTATTCCAAGAGCCAAAAGAGAGCGAGTATCTATTCTCAGCGGCTAGCCCCCATGTCTACGTTCTTTGGGCATTAGAAGTCTTAGCGTGGAATCCAGAGTATTTGTTTCGCACCACAATAATTCTTGGGAAGCTTGCCGCTATCGATCCGGCCAAAGATTCGAGAAACGGAAATCGCCCTTTAAATAGTCTTAGAGAAATTTTCTTACCATGGCTGCCCAATACTGACTCCGATCTAAAACAGCGCTTTATCGCAATCGATGGTTTGGTTCGCGAGCTACCGAACGTGGCTTGGAATTTACTTACGCTGCTCCTACCTCAAGGACACGAAACAAGTTCGCCAACCGCTCGCCCAAAACTACGAGACACGACGCCAATCAAGCCTGAGGAAATCACGTTTGGTCTGGTATGGGAGACAGAATCGCGAATTATGGATCGAGTGATAGCTCTTGCCCAAGGAGAAGAGCACCGCGTTATTTCGCTCGTCACGCATATTGGAAATCTACAACCCGCTAACAGGGTGCGCCTTACCAGCCTAATCGCCGACACTTTAGCTAATTACTCTAATGCAGAAGGCAGCGCTCTCTGGCATAAGCTCAGAGATTATGTTGCACGTCAAGAAGCCTTTCCAGATACTGACTGGTCGATTAAGGGCGAAGAATTGGCTCAGATTAAGGAATTACTGTCTCGGCACTACCCATCTGATCTAGTTGCACAGACACGCCATCTATTCGACGATTGGGTTCCGTATGTGGGAGCAGACGTCAGGGGCTCTCTTGAACAAGTCGAATCGGAGCGTGCAGCAAGCCTCCTTCACATTTATTCAGAACTAGGCCTTCCGGGGGTTCTACGTCTCGCGAAGACCGTTAAGATGCCGAATCAAATGCGACAGGCATTTTATGCTTTAGAGCTTTCGAACGACGACGCAACTGACCTCATATTTTCTTTTCTAGATACTGGTGGAGAGTGTTATAGCCTCGCCTCAGCTCTTTCCGCTAGTTTGAAGCACCGTCATGGTGAAGATTGGCTACACCACTTCACAACAGTCATCGTTCCACGCTGCAGGTCTGCAAAAGATGTCGCTTGGCTTCTCGCAAACTGGCCGAACGACTCGACCACTTGGCAGTTTGTTAAATCACTAGATTCAGACGTTCAAAATTCGTACTGGAGGGACTTTGGGTCTCTGCCTCTAAACGCGACTATAGAAGAAATGCTGGAAGCAGTCGAAGAACTGCGGCGAGCACATCGCAGTGTGGTCGTACTGAATTCACTTTACAACAACGTAACGAAAATCAGTTCAAAAACTCTATTGTCCTTACTTGATGATTCTGTTGTCGAGCTTTCGAACGGCAATGGTGCCTCTTCCATGCTTTCGCATTCAATTAGTGAGATATTTAAGGAATTAGCGAAGAGAGGTGATTTAGATCTCGTAGAAGTTGCGCAACGAGAATACGTCTACTTACCTCTAATTGAAGATAGTGTGGAAGGCCTAGCCATTCACGCCCTACTTGCACAAGATCCGGCTGAGTATATGGGAGTGATTAGGAATGTCTTCGTTAGCAAAGACAAGAACCAAGATCCAAATTCTTCGGAGGAAGTACGAACGAGAGCAAGGATGTCGTATCGCCTGCTCAAGTCTTTTCATACCATCCCAGGTGACAAAGAAGGAGTCATTGACGAACCAACGCTTAGAGCTTGGATTTCAGAAGTTCGCAAACAGGCGGCCGAAACTGGACACGAAGGCATTACGGACGAATTTATCGGTCAACTCCTCGCGCATTCACAGCCCGAAATTGGCACCGGAACTTGGCCTTCATCAGCAGTTGCAACCACCCTAGAGCAAATCGCGTCCGATAGAGTAGAGCTCGGGATCGAGATTGAGCGTTTTAATATGCGAGGCGTTTATTCCAAAGGAGCACTGGATGGAGGAACACAGGAGCGAGAGCTCGCCGACCGCTATAGCCAATGGGCACAGCAAGCCACGGCGACTCGCACCTCAGCAATGTTAGGTAGGATAGCTACGGAGTGGGAAAAAAGGGCTAGGCAAGAGGATATTGAAGCAGAGAAAAAGAAGCTAAAACGATAGGTTGCCCACAACCTCCTCAATGCTCTTACTGTACTGTATCGAAATATCGGTACAATTGTACTAGCTCAAACGTGATCTGGCAGTTACCCGTTTTTTATACAGTGCCTGCCAGATCAGATCGAAGCTAGTTCATTTTATAAGAAGGGATCAGTGTTACAGAGTCAGTCGGTTCACAGTTCCTGACTGGGGGTGTACCCCAGCGTGACGAATTTCGCTGCTTGCCCTGCTCTAACACTGCTTTTCGTTGAGCCAACAGTACTGCGCTTTTACTGTCATGACGTTACTGGAGTGTAACGGTACTATCTTTGTCAGAATTCGATACCTATCAGGGCTTCTTGCCCTTGTGTTTGAGGTCTTGTTCCAGCAGCTCGATTTCTTTCAAATCAGCAGCATCCGCTGCGCTGGCCTCTGCAATACGCCGCTGCTGATCAAAGGCATCATAACGCTCAAGAGCAATTTTTTCCATGCTCTCACGACTGACCGAACCAGCACCCTCAAGGACGGCTTGGTCGTTGAAGGCCAGCATTCTATCAACGTTTTTACGCCAGAAATCCAGGGTCAGTTCCTTCTGCTGTTTGACTCGCAACTCGGCCTGTTCAAGGAAGATCACCACCAACCGATTAAGCGTATCTATCTCATCAAACGTCAGGTAATTCTTGGCGATGATTACATCCTGCTTTCGCACCCGCGAACCACTCCAACTGGTTAGTGCCATATTGGGCTGGTCAGGGTTGGAGCGTTTCAGAATCAGTTCTGCGGCAGTGTAACCAGTGGTGGCATAGAGCAGTTTGTTCTGTACCTCGGCAAAGAACAACGTGGTTTCCCTCTCGCGAACTTGATAGTCAGAACTCAGCGCAAACAGATCCCGTACCTTTTGGTAAAAGCGCTTCTCCGACGCCCGTATGTCGCGAATGCGTTCCAGCAACTCATCGAAGTAATCCCAGCCACCAGGGTTTTTCAGGCGCTCGTCATCCATCACGAAGCCCTTGCGCAAAAACTCCTTGAGGTGGGTACTGGCCCATTGGCGGAATTGCACACCACGAGGCGAGCGAACGCGGTAACCGATGGCCAGGATCAGATCGAGGTTATAGTAACTAATCTTTCGTTTAACCTGGCGACCACCCTCAGATTGAACTGTCAAGGATTCCTTGACAGTTGCCTCTGGAGTTAACTCATTGTCATCAAAGATATTTTTTGCGTGCAAGGAGACATTCTGCTTGGTGGTCTGGAAAAGCTCTGCGATTTCCAACTGACTCAGCCAGACGGTTTCAGTCTCCACCCGAAGGTGAAGCTTGGTTTGGCCATCATCTGAGGTATATAAGATCAATTCACTCATGATTTAGTTATTCCGGTGATAAAAAAAGTTCCGTATTGCCTGTTCTAAGAATAAAGGGGAAGTTCATCTTATCCCCTGATTGATTGGAAACTTGTTTTGGCGCAATGTACATATAAGTCCAGTCTGGCAGGGATTTACTCAATGCAGACAAGATTTCATATTCCGGGATTTTTGCGTTAGTGGGTTTCTCAAATTTGATTTGGTTATAGTCACTTGATTCTGCACCAAAACGGTAATATTTTGGGTTTGAGGTAACAAAATTAGGATAGTTTAAAAGGATTGGTTTTTTAATATCTATTAGCAACCAACATTTGGATTCTTTAGGGATATTTGCTGAATAAATTGGGCAATTCCAGTCAGGATTTTGGATTAAAGCCCTTCTAAATGTGAGATTTTTTGTATGCTTAATCATTTCTTCATCTGGAAAGATATGCGGTTCACCCCCTAATGATTTAATAACTATTCCTGCATTTTGATAATACATATCAAATAACTTTTTCCTTGCATCTTCATCTGATACCGCAAAATCATCCGGCATAAACGCCATAATGGAATTTCTAGCGCTTTGCGCTTTAGGCGTGGTTAAGAATGAAAGCAAACTCATTGCACCGCCTCCAAAGCTTGTGAAGCCCAAAGCAGGAGAGGCAAACCCGGAAGCTGTAAACGCAACACCATAAGGGATAGAAGTAGCCAGGGTGCCGGTTGAATCCTTTGGCATATCTGTATCAGATATGCCCGTCCTAATACCACCGGCATTGGCCAGGTTAAGGGCCATACTTTTTTGATTATTGTATGTGTACGATGAAGGAGTGGAAGCACAACCGGCCAGAAAAACAGGTGCCATGATTGCTGCCAGGATAGCTAATTTCATTAAAAAAATCCTTTAAATTCATAATTTTAATATTAATGAAAAAGGTGAAAAATCAAAATTTCCACTTTTTTATATTTGAATTGTATTTCATTGTTTTGAAAATAATTATTACATTCATCCAAAACGAATACATAAGAAATTTTTATACAAACAGTAAAAATCAATAAGCAGCATAAAAACAACGAAAAACGCAAAAAAACAACAAAAATAAGTCGTTGATTTTATTGGTAAATTTCCTTATTGCCATTTTTTGGCAAAACCCCGTGCAATAGCTTTTGTTCGAGTAACCGAGAATGGTCTTGACGCGTCACTTAATTTTCAAATGTATTTTTAAAAGGATTTATTAATTAAATATGAACAAACAAGAACAGGTTGAACCCGTTTTAATCAAACTTCCAATCATCAAAAAAATGATTGGCGTAGCCTCTCGAAACACGGTCAAAAAACTAATTTCTGAAAACAATTTTCCTGAACCGATTAAAATAAATCGAGTTCAGTATTGGGAGTATGAAAAGGTACTCAACTGGGCACAAGATCGATTAAACAAAGTGTGCCGATAAGGTTAAATTAATTGTGATTCATCATTCCTTTACCACAGTAAAGGAATGAATGACTACATATTGCTACATTATACTCAAGGCTTCAAGACTGTTTTCGACCAATTTTTGAGCCTCAAAAGGTGAGCATGCCCATACTAAATAAATATCAGCTAGTTCAGCCACATCGATAACCTCAAATTGAACTAACCGATACAATTTATCCTCGGTCGACCTATCAGTTAACAACTCAAGGATCTGATCTTTTTGATCAGTCAACAAAGTAATCTTATTTATTACCGCTTCCCTACTGCCCTTGAAAAATAATTTACCATTTATATTTTCAAGCCTAAGTCCGGATTTATAGCAATCATAAATCAATGTTACCACTTCCGGTTTAACCATATTTCCCAGGATTTTCATAAATCACCCTCCATTTCAGAGATTTCAAATTCACCAACAATGCCAACAACTTCATTTGGCGGAGTTGGCGGACTTGACTCAAATGACGTATTTAAAGGCTTACCAGCATCTCCGCCAACTCCGCCAACAACGATACTTGGATGACATGATGCTGCATCCGTTTTAGCAGTACTCTTATTTAACAACTCCCAATACCAAATTTTTACATCCTCATTTCGATACTCATCACCTCGTCTCGATTTAATGTTAAGCTTTGACCTCACACGCTCTGCTGTACGCCACGCTTGGCCTGCTGCCTTAATTTCAGCTTTTACTGCCTGCACTGATTTTGGGCCACCTGAAAGAAGATCGACAATGAGTTCACAGACTTCATCGAAAGCAGACTTACCCGAAACTTGATTATCTTCATTCATTTCCACTTGGTTCAAAATTTCGCGAGCGCTCCCAACTACCAGCCCTTTCCAATCGATTCGAGTAGTCGTGATTGGATTGTCCGACTCATCACAAATTACTGACTCAGTAATTTGATATGCTACACCGCCCTCATCGATTGAAATATTAGACTTGGCTCGCGCTAAAACGCGATCCTCCCCTTCTTCTTGCCTAGCTGCCACCCAGACCATCCGAGCCAGCGCAGTGAATGCCTGCGAGCCGATTACGCGTTCCGCCGGTGACGCACCTTTTGTTCCTTTGCTGAAATGTGTAATACCAATGACAGCTGCTTTGGTTTCAACAGCAAAATCTACGATTGCCTGCAAACCTCTTCTCACGTCATTAGCCTTGTTAGAATCTCCTTTTACTGCCGACATAATTGGATCCACCATCATCAACTTGACGCCACCCACTGCTGCCACCGTTTTTTTAAGTAAAAAAACATCTTCAGCCGGGTCAAACGGTTCTTTTTCCCCATTTTCGTTCGTTCGACCATGAATAAAATGAACCCTCTCCAGATCTGCGCCCATCGCAATCAATCGAGGAAGCAAAGTATCTTCCACGTCATCCTCACCCGACCAAATCAAAACATTTCCTGATTCCTCACACAAGGTTCCGTCAGGCCACCTGCCCCTTGTGGTCAGGATTGCAATGACTCCTAACAATAATGTTGTTTTACCTGTACCTCCATCACCGGCCAGTATCGTCAATTTCCCGGTAGGCAGCCATTGTTTCCAGAGCCACTCTATGCCACGAGGCTGCAAATCAGCAGCATTTTTCACAATTGCAGACAACTGACTAAAACTTGAGTCAATCCGTAACTGTGCCTGCGTAAGCTGCTCTAGTGATTGCATCCTGCCACCTCCATCGCGTGACGAATTCGACATGAAGCCAGTTGCAATCGCTTTTTATCAGCCACGGATAAAGCCTTGCCATTAGCAAGATTGCAAGCTGCCAAAGAAACGAGTTGTGCCTCAAAATTGATGCACCGTAAAACATCATAATAGGAAAACGGCATCCTGCTCGACTTCAAATGACTTCGCGGGCTAGAGTCAGGAAACAAATCATTAATTTGCATATTGACTGATAACAAGACGTCATACACTGAGCATCCAGAAAAACAATGAACCAGTGTTTTTCCTTCCTTTATAGTGATCGCTAGGGATGGTACTAAATCGTTATGCGCAGGGCAACAAGCGATCCAACGACCTTTTCCAGTGGATTTAACCTTATCCAATTTGGACAAAAGAACCTCAATAGACATAATATTCTCCTTTTTATCTAGAGAATGCATGTTCGTTTGCCAAATATGCCCTTTCAGCCTCATTAGTTTTTCTAGCCTGCTCAATTCGATCGTGAACCCAGCCGCAGACCTCCGAAAATACCCAATAATTAACCCCGTCAATTTTTAAAGGTCGTGGAAATCCAGCCGTCTCGATTCTTTTTGACAGCGTATTCACGCTTTTGCAGCCAGTCATTTTTTTTACTTCGTTTACTTTTATCAAAATTGGTGTAATTTTGCCGCCATCGAAGTTGCCATTTTTCATCGTCATTTTTTATGCTTACTCAAAAATGACGAACCAGATGCACATTAAAATATGTAAAAAAATTTTTTACTCATAAAAATGATGTACCATTAATCTCGAGTTCTAATCCATTTTGAACTCTTGCCTTATCCAACAGGTAGATCTGATTCGTCAGGTGTTAAAAATCGCCAAGGCTTGGGTTGCAGCCCAATCCTTGGCGCTCTCAATGTCAATCAAAGATCATCAATAATTAAGATTGACTAAGCTTCATTCTTTCACAAAAAATAAAATCATTCTAGCAACGTCACATAAAAAAAAGAAGCAAAGAAATATAGACACAAGCCATTGATTATTATATATAATTTATAATATAAGCATAAAATAATAATTTTTAAAAATCACACATTGACACTCATTGACTATTATTGACACTTAAAATAATCTATGATTTTTTTAAGAAAATTACTTTCATATCGTATTTTGTTGTAATAATGAAACAAAAATAAACTTTCTTAGCTCAAAAACTTAAAAAGCAGTGCCTGAGCCTGCCGTTTTTCATCTAGGTAATCATAGTCGTTGTAACTTGCGTCCTGCACTCCACCAATACCATGGCTTTGCAACCTTCCCCGTGTTTCTTTGTCAACTTTACAGCTTGCCAAATAGGTTTCTACGGCAGAACGAATCCTTTTAAGTTGAAAATTCTTGATCTTAGAATCAACAGCCTCCCGCGCCCAACGCGAGATAGAATCAGGTGAAACAGGACTGAGACCTGTTGTTGAAAATGCATATTCTCCTTCTCGCTTAAGCGTGGACAATATATTTTTGGCTGGCTCAATCAATGGCAAAACATGTTTGCGTGGTTCGTTACCTGGCTTACCTTTTAAGTCCCATAAAACAATAAACTCTTCTTTTATATCTTTATTTTTTAATCGCGACAATTGTGCAATACGCGGGCTTCCCAACAGTAAATGTAATTGCAAAACAGCACCTGCCAATCCAGTCATCTGCCCTATAATTGCCCAATAAGTTTTCAATTCATTTTTTGATAGAGGGTTTTTATCAGAACGATTATGCCGTGAATCCGGTGTCACCACAGAAGCAGGATTTAACTCAATTCGATACGCCTTAAATCTGGCTGGCACTGAAGCTGAGTGTTTTGCAATCAGCGCAACTTTAAATGCAGCATGTATATATGCATATAATTTGTTTGCAGACCTTCCTTTACCCGCATCAGATAGTTTTCGCATCACTTCAACCACATGTTCCGGCCTTATCTCACGTGCCATCATATTGGCAATTTCAGGAAAGGCCTGGAATACATTCAGCTCAAACAAAGAGTTTACTTGTCGATATGATGAACGCTCCATATGTTTCAAATATAGAACATAATCCATGAGCAATCCTTTGAAAGTAGCCTCCTTTAAAGCCTCAACTTCCTTTGTCTGCGCTCTTTGTTGCTCTTTCTGTGTTTGCAGAATGTTCGCATAACCACCATTGGCAAGGTTGTCATGATGTTTAATTGCGATCTCTTTGGCTTTTTCTGCCGCCCCATTAATGGTGAATCCGAGCTTGGATGGCTTCATGGCTTTTGGCGGAAGTTTCGGATCGTACAAACCGATGGAAACACGCATATTTTTTTCTTGGAAATAACCTCGCCAGTAAAAAGTGATTTTGCCCTCATTAGTTTTACGTATTTCCAAAGATCCAGCAGGAATGATTTTCCTGACACGAGTAAATTTCCCTGGTTCTGCCAACTTCAAAATATCTAATTCTTTTGGTTTCATATCCACGACCGTAAACGATTAAAAATTTACGTATTATTATACGGTTTAAATTTGATTAGATATTAATATGGTTTAATCTAGTTTGACAAGACAACCTTATAAATAAAGGATTTTAAATGATTTTAAGCTTATGATATTTGTTACGGTCTACTTAGATGTCGGGTTACTCAAAATCCCCCGCCGCAAGGCGTGCCGGTTCGATTCCGGCCCCGGCACCAGTTTCGAGAAAGCCGTTTCTGTAAAAATACAGAAACGGCTTTTTTATTTGCTGTCATTGCCCATCAATTTTTATGCGGCGTAGTGACTAAAACAGCCTTTCGCGCGCTAATTATCACACTGAACAATCACGTCTGGCTCGCCAAATTTCCATTTTTACGAAACATGACTGGACACTACTGAGCGTTTTCTTCAATCCTATTTGTTCCTGACTCTCAGGAAAAACACACCCGCCGTTCATGGCCAACGGCCTCACCTCATCTCTCACTTGGATATCGCCAAGGCAGGCCTTGACTTAAAGAAAAATTGTATATACAATGCATATATCTTTTTAAATATGAGCTTCAATTTTTTGAGTAACCAAGATGTACGATAAACCCACTAAAGTGAAGCTCAATAAAAAAGATAGCCAACTGCTGATACGTATCAGCACCGCCGAGCGCGAACAGTTCTTACAGCTATGCGAAGAACTGGACACCACAGCAGCTCGTGAAATCAGGCAATTTATTCGTGCATTTATCAAGAAGCATAAATCCACTGAGTAAGCCTTTAAAGTAAGGAAAGCAATATGTCCAAGAACGTTAAATCCATCAAGCAGAAAATCAAAGCTCGTCAATCCAAAATTGATAAACACGAGAGCAAGATCAAAGCACTGAAAAAATCGCTAAAGAAAGCTGCTTAAGTTTTACCAAACCCCAATTTATGGGCGGTAAAAGACAAAAGGCCTGGACCGGTCACATAACCGGGCCAGGCCTTTTTGATTTCAAGCACGGATCGGTATAACACGTTTCATCATTTCCTCTATATTAAAAGTGGAGACTTCAAGAGTTCAAGGATTCAGACTCATCAGATAGGCAATTACATCCGCCTTTTCGGAGGGCGTGCATTCTCTGGCAAGAACATCTTTGCAGTTACGGCACCGTGATACCACCGGCAGACGCTGGCATTATGTTTCCTTGCCTGCCTCTTTAGGTTTGGGACGCGAAGCCGAGTTGCTAGCCCTGGGAGTGTGCAGTTGCAATGTGGCGCCCGTATAACAGGACGGGCGCCACACGGGATGGTTTCAACTACATTTAACGACGCCGCACCAATTGCGGGCTGCGCTTAAGGTAAACCACTGCTCCAAAACCACTCCAAACGTGTACCAGGCGAGTGAACGGGAAGATAACAAACAAACTCATGCCCATAAACAGATGCAGCTTGAATAACCAGTTGGCATTCACAATGTAAGAAGCGGCGGCACCATTAAAGGTCACAATTGCTTGCGCCCAGTTCATTAATGACACCATTGCTTCGCCATCCATATGGCCAAGGGAAACAAAAATGGTTAGCAGGCCCAGGCTTAACGTAATCAAGATCCAGATCAACACCAACTTATCGCGCCAGGTACTGTTAATGGCCAGCCGGTCTGAGCCAAAGCGGCGTTTTATAAGCATAATCAGGCCAATTAACGCCGTAACGCCCATAATACCACCAGCCACCACGGCCACCAACTGCTTGGCGCTATGGCTTACGCCTAAAAATTCCCAAACAGACATGGGTGTCAGCAAGCCTACAAAATGGCCAAAAAACAAGCCCAAAATACCCACGTGAAACAGGATATTGGCCAGGCGTAAATTGCCAGTATGCAACAATTGGCTTGATTCACTTTTCCAGCTATATTGTTCTCGCTCAAAACGAACCAGGCTGCCAAATAAAAAGATAGAAAGGGCTATATAAGGATAAATACCAAAGATCAATTGATGCAAGTAACTCATCTTTTTTCTCCAGCAGAATTTGTGGATGCCGCCTTGGAATAAAAATTCAACACATGCAGACCATTGCCTAAACCGGGCTTCAAGAGTGGTTCTACACCATCGGCACCCGGCCCGAACATTTCTAAAGCTTCATCCATATCACGCACCGGCACCACTTTCAATTCCTGCGGTTCTACCGGTGACAAGGCAATTAACAAATCAAATATGGGCGCATACGCCGATTCACTTTTACGTAAATTGCCACCGATATAGGCTACCACGTGTATTGCTTCACCCAATAACTCCGCGGCCTTTTCATTTTCCTGCAATGACAGAAACTCAAGAAACAAAGGCAGATAATCGGGCAGTTCGTAGCCTATCGGCTCAAAACCCTGCGCCTGATACTCTTGCAACAGGTTCACCATGGCCTGCCCCCTGTCCCGGTTCTCGCCATGCAGGTGCTCAAACAGGTGCAGGGAATGGCTTGGCGTGCGGTCAAACGTGACCACATAATTTTCTTGCGCCTGAATCAGGTCAGTTTGGGTTAAATAGTCCAGCAAGGGCATTAAGCTGGCACCAAACGGGTCTTCAGCAGGCAGGGCCGGAATAATTTCCTGTGAGATAGCTTGCTGCAAATCGTCACTTGGGTAGGCTAATAAAGCCGATAATAATCGGTATGGATTCATAACTTAACTCCTTTACTCAAGCCATGGAAGATCACCGGCGAGGCCTTGGTCTGGCCAAACAGGGACTCTTTTGATGTTCCGTCAGAGCAGCCATTGCCAAACGTAAACCCGCAAGCGCCTTTTTCACCAAACGCATTTTCAGCATATTCTTTATGGTTCGTGGGCACTACAAAACGGTCTTCATAATTGGCAATCGCCATGATTTGGTACATCTGCTCGATCTGCGCGCCGGTAAGATGGGTTTTTTCCAAAATCTCCTCAAAGGTCACGTTGTCTTGGGGCACATTCTTCTGGCGCATATACCGGCGCATGGTCAACATGGTTTCCAGTGCATCCACAATCGGTTTTTCTTCACCGGCGGTTAACAAATTAGCCAAGTAACCAATAGGAATACGCAAATCCTTAACCTCGGGGATCAGGCCGTGCTTGCCAATCACCCCACTTTCAATGGCAGACTGAATGGGGGACAGCGGCGGCACATACCAAACCATCGGCAAAGTGCGGTACTCTGGGTGCAAGGGGAAGGCAACCTTCCACTCTACCGCCATCCGGTATACCGGTGAATTTTTTGCCGCATCCAGCCATGCCTCTGGGATGCCTTGCTTAAGCGCTTCTGCACGTACTTCGGGATCATGCGGGTCCAGGAACACTTCCAGCTGCTTGTGGTAAAGATCCTGTTCATTCTCGGTTGAAGCCACCTCTTCAATCCTGTCTGCGTCATACAGTAAAACACCCAAATACCGGATACGGCCTACGCAGCTTTCTGAGCAAAGGGTGGGCTGGCCAGACTCAATACGGGGATAGCAGAACGTACATTTTTCTGCCTTGCCACTGGACCAGTTATAGTAGATTTTTTTGTAAGGACAACCAGACACACACATGCGCCAACCCCGACATTTGTCCTGGTCAATCAAAACAATCCCGTCTTCTTCACGCTTGTAAATAGAGCCTGAAGGGCAAGATGCCACACAGGCCGGGTTCAGGCAATGCTCGCACAAGCGTGGCAAGTACATCATGAAGGTGTTTTCAAAAGTGGCGTACATGTCCTTTTGAATACCTTCAAACAAGGCATCACGGGAACGTTTTTCAAACTCGCCCCCAAGGTCGTCTTCCCAGTTCGGACCCCACGTGATCTTGTCCATCTTTTTGCCGGTTAATACAGACACCGGACGCGCGGTTGGCGGAGTAGGCATCTCGGGTGCGTTTTGCAGATGCTCATAGTCATAGGTAAAGGGCTCGTAGTAGTCATCAATTTCCGGCATATTCGGATTGCCAAAAATATTGGCCAATACTTTAAGCTTACCACCTTGCTTAAGCTCCAGTTTGCCATTCTTTTTTCTAACCCAACCGCCTTTGTGGATTTCCTGGTCTTCCCACTGTTTGGGATAGCCCACGCCCGGTTTGGTTTCCACGTTGTTAAACCAGGCGTATTCAACCCCATCACGGCTTGTCCAAACGTTTTTGCAAGTAATTGAACAAGTATGACATCCAATACATTTGTCTAAATTCAACACCATGCCGATTTGTGCTCTGATTTTCATCTTTGATCCTTACTTTACGCTTCTTGTTTGGTCTGTTCGCCCACCGGGGTGTCCATCCAATCCACATTCTTCATCTTGCGAACCACGACATATTCATCGCGGTTAGAGCCCACGGTTCCGTAGTAGTTAAAGCCCCAGGCCAATTGGGCATAACCACCAATCATGTGCGTTGGTTTCAGAACAGCCTTGGTTACCGAGTTATGAATACCGCCACGTTTGCCTGACACCTCTGACCCCGGCACGTTAATGATTTTTTCCTGGGCGTGATACATCATGATCATGGTTTCAGGAACGCGCTGGCTTACCACTGCCCGTGCGGTCAAGGCACCATTCACGTTAAACACTTCCACCCAGTCGTTATCAACAATGCCGACTTTCTTGGCATCAATCTCGGAAATCCACACGTGAGGGCCACCGCGTGAAAGGCTCAGCATGCGGATATTGTCGCTATACGTACTATGAATACCCCACTTCTGGTGTGGCGTCACAAAGTTCAGGGCGATTTCTTTTTCACCGTTCGGGTAACGTCCCAACACCTTCTTGGTCGTTTTCATGTCAATAGGAGGACGATATACGCACAGCCCCTCGCCAAAGGCGCGCATCCACTGGTGATCCTGATAGAACTGTTGACGTCCTGTTACGGTGCGCCATGGGATCAATTCATGTACGTTGGTATAGCCGGCGTTATAGCTCACCTCTTCGCTTTCCAGGCCAGACCAGGTAGGAGAAGAAATAATCTTGCGTGGCTGGGCCTGGATATCACGAAAACGAATCATGTCGTGCTCACGTGGCTTGGCCAAGTGGGTATGGTCAATACCCGTTACCTTGGACAAGGCATCCCATGCTTTAACAGCCACATGGCCATTGGTTTCTGGCGCAAGGGTCAGGATCATTTCAGCTGCATCAATCGCTGTTTCCAGGCGTGGTTGACCGGCCCCTTCACCTTGATCTTGCGTTTTATTCAGTCCTCTTAATATTTCAACCTCGGGCTCGGTCTTCCAGCCAATGCCCTTGCCCCCATTACCCAGTTTTTCAAGCAAGGGGCCAATAGAGGTAAATTTCTCATAAATGGCACCGTAGTCTCTTTCAACCACCGTAATATCAGGCATGGTCTTGCCCGGAACAGGCTCACACTCGCCTTTTTTCCAGTCTTTTGCATTAAAGGCCTGGCCTAGCTCTTGCGGACTATCGTGCATTAATGGGGTCAGCACTACGTCTTTCTGGACACCCAGATAATCTTTGGCCAATTCAGAGAATTTCCTGGCAAATCCCTTATAAATATCCCAGTCTGTTTTGCTTTCCCACAAAGGTTGCACCGCTTCACTTAGCGGGTGAATAAAGGGGTGCATATCCGAGGTATTCAGGTCATTCTTTTCATACCAGGTGGCCGTAGGCAACACAATATCCGCATACAGGCAAGAAGTAGACATGCGGAAATCAATTACCGTTAACAAATCCAGCTTGCCTTCCGCTGCCGGGCGCACCGTAATTTCTTTAGGCGTAATGCAATCCTGCTCCTCGCTAATGACCGCGTTCTGGGTACCCAATAAATATTTCAGGAAATACTCATGTCCTTTAGCTGAAGCCCCCAACAAGTTTGAACGCCACACAAACAGGTTGCGCGGGAAGTTCGCCGGATTATCGGGGTCATTACAGGCCATATCCAGGCTGCCGTCTTTCAGGCTGGCAACGGTATAGTCAACCACGTCTTGCCCCTTCGCCCTGGCTTCTTCGCCCAAGCCCAAAGGATTACGAGAAAGTTGTGGAGAAGACGGCAACCAGCCCATACGCTCTGCTTTCGCGTTGTAGTCAATCGCTGAAAGCGTGCCATCCAGCTCATGTCCCTGAGTAGGTGAAAGCAACTCATCGTTTGATAGCTTTTCATGACGCCATTGACTGGTATGCGCATAAAAGAACGATGTACCGTTCATCTGGCGTGGCGGACGCTGCCAGTCTAGCGCAAAGGCCAGTGGTGCCCAGCCAATTTGCGGCCGCAGTTTTTCTTGTCCTACATAATGCGCCCAGCCACCACCTGATTGACCCACGCAACCACACATCATCAGCATATTAATAATGCCGCGATAGGCCATATCCATATGGAACCAGTGGTTCAGACCCGCGCCAACAATCACCATGGATTTACCATGGCTGTCATGGGCGTTTTGTGCAAATTCTCGCGCAACCTGAATCACATTCGCTGCAGGCACACCGGTGTGCTTTACTTGCCAGGCGGGTGTGTACGGCACGTCATCTTCATACGAAGAAGCCACATTACCACCGCCCAAGCCACGATCTATGCCATAGTTGGCCACTGAAATATCAAACACCGTAGTGACGTAGCAGGTCTCGCCATTGGCCAGGGTAATTTTTTTGGCGGGTACTTTTCGCACCATTACGTCTGCGGCATCCAGGCCGCCGTAATAATCAAAAGCAACATCCACTACCTCATCATGACCATCAATAAGAGAGAGCTGAGCCTTGATTTCTTTGCCTTGGCTGTTTTCTGATTTTAAATTCCACTTGCCTTTTTCACCCCAACGGAAACCAATTGAACCCTTGGGCGCAACAATATCACCCGTGTTTTCGTCAATCACCAACACTTTCCAGTCGGGGTTGTTTTCCTCGTTAAGCGAGGCATCCAATTGGCTGGCGCGCAAGTAATAACCCGGCGTATAGCTGTCGCCTGATTTATTCAATACCAGCAGCATGGGCATATCGGTAAGGCGACGGCAGTAATCGGTAAAGTAATCTGAAGGGTTGTCCAAGTGGAACTCTTTTAAGATTACATGCCCCATGCTCATTGCCAGGGCGGCATCGGTACCTTGTTTGGGAGCCAGCCACATATCACTGAACTTGACCATCTCGCCGTAGTCGGCAGATACCGCTACGGTTTTGGTGCCCTTATAACGAACTTCCGTGTAGAAATGGGCGTCAGGGGTACGCGTCATTGGCACGTTAGAACCCCACACCATCAAGAAGGTAGAGTTATACCAATCAGCAGACTCGGCCACATCGGTTTGTTCACCCCACACTTGCGGGCTGGAAGGTGGCAAATCACAATACCAGTCATAGAATGACAAACAGGTACCGCCCAACAGACTAAGGTAACGGGTGCCAGCCGCATAACTAATCATGGACATGGCCGGAATAGGTGAGAAGCCTACCACGCGGTCGGGGCCATAGGTTTTAACGGTATACGCATTGGCAGCGGTAATAATTTCATTGGCTTCGTCCCAATGCGCACGCACAAACCCGCCAAGGCCTCGCCTGGATTTATAGGTCTTAGCCAATTCGGGGTTGCTGCTAATATAGTGCCAGGCCTGAATGGGGTCACGTGTTTTACGCGCATCGCGCCACAATTTGGCCAGCTGGCTGCGAATCATTGGGTATTTCACCCGTTGGGCCGAATAGACATACCAGCTGTAGGATGCACCACGAGGGCAACCACGTGGCTCATGGTTGGGCAAATCAGGACGCGTGCGCGGGTAGTCTGTTTGTTGCAGCTCCCAAGTAATCAAGCCATTTTTAACAAACACTTTCCAGCTGCACGAACCTGTGCAGTTCACCCCGTGTGTGGAACGCACAATTTTATCGTGGCTCCAGCGATCATGATAGGCTTTTTCCCATTGACGGCTTTCATCAGTCACACTGCCATGACCTTGGGAAAAGGTCTCTTTAGTACGACTTAAAAAATTTAAACGATCTAAAAAATGACTCATAATATTCCTCGTAAGAACCCTGCATAAGTTCTGTTTTCATATAAAAATTCTACAAAACCCGGCTCTCCCAAGCCATTGGCATGAAGTACCATCCAACCCCCATGCCAACTAATCACTATTGCTTAGAAGAGCTAGTTAACTAGCAGGGTACTTCTGCTCCTTTGCGACCGTAGTACCACCAATTCAAGGCAATACAACTCAGATAAAAAATAGTGAAAGCAATTAACGCTGCCTCGGCACTTCCCGTTATGGCAATAGAAGAACCAAAGCTTTTGGGAATAAAGAAACCGCCGTAAGCGCCAATGGCCCCCATGAAGCCCACCACGGCAGCGGACTCTTTAGTGGCTACTGCATCAGCCTCATTTTCACAATGGCCCAACGCCCGCGCACGCTGCCTATGTTTAGTAGAAAAAATCCTGGGGGCCTGGGCAAAGGTGGAACCATTACCCACTCCGGTAGCGGCAAACAAGAGCATGAAGCTAATAAAAAATGGCGTGAACGAGCCCTGGCTGCCCCCGGCAGGCAAACTGTACAAGACACCAATAGTGGCAAACGCCATGACCCAAAAGCTCCAGTGCGTCACTTGCGAGGCCCGGACCTTGTCTGATAACCAGCCCCCTACAACACGCGCCATGGCACCAACCAGGGGCCCCAGAAAGGCATACTTCATTGGGTCTATTTCAGGAAAGACCTGCTTGGTAAGCAAAGCAAACCCCGCTGAAAATCCAATAAATGACCCAAAGGTACCTACGTATAACCAACACATCAGCCAATTATGTTTATATTTAAAGATCACCATCTGCTCTTTAAACGAAGACTTGGCTGATTCAATATCATGCATGCCAAACCAGGCCAGCGCGGTGGAAAGCAAAATAAAAGGTACCCAGACAAAACCGGCATTCTGCAACCAAATTGACTCGATCGTTCCATCGGTAAACACCAGGGTTTGTGCCTCACCCCCCAAGGCACCAAACAGGGCAAAGGTAATCACGATTGGCACGACAAACTGTACTGCCGATACCCCCAAATTCCCCAGGCCGGCATTCAAGCCCATTGCACTGCCTTTTTCACGTTTGGGAAAAAAGAAGCTGATATTGGCCATTGATGAACTGAAGTTGCCCCCGCCAAAACCGCAAAGCAAGGCCAGGATGACCATCGTCACGTAACTGGTATCCGGATTTTGTACGGCAAACCCCAGTCCCAGGGCAGGAACCAACAAACTGGCGGTTGAAATCACCGTCCAGCGCCGCCCGCCAAAAATGGGCACCACAAATGAATAAAAAACCCTTAGCGTCGCGCCAGACAAGGCGGGTAAAGCTGCCAGCCAGAACAGCTGGTTTTCGCTATATGTAAAACCCACTGCTGGCAACTTAACAACGACTACGCTCCAGACTTGCCAAATAGCAAATGCCAAAAACAAAGCAAACACCGAAATCCACAAGTTTGCCTTCGCAATACGGGCCCCACTCTGCTGCCAAAACCCGATATCCTCGGGATACCATTCTGTTAAGCTTCTGCTCATGATGAATCCTATCCTTTTTGTAAAATTTCAGCTTTTTGCATTGGCTTGAATGAATAGTGCATCCACACCAAACTGACACATACACAGCCATACAAAAGCATGAAAGAACTTGAACGAATACCCGTCATATCAACCAAAATCCCAAACAAGACCGGCAGCAAGAATCCACCCAGCCCGCCCGCCAGACCTACAATGCCCGACACGGTACCTATGTCTTTAGGGAAGTCATCCGCAATAAATTTAAAAACCGAGGCCTTGCCAATGGCCATCGCTATACCCACAACAAACAGCACAACCGTAAAGAACGTCGCATTAATGCCGATAGATAAATTAACCGGGCCACCTACGGTTTGAATTTGCATTTGGGTTTGGGGATAAGACAAGATAAAGAAAGCAACCCAGCAGACCCACATCACCGCCCAAGTCACTTTATAGGCGCCGTATTTGTCTGACAGCCAGCCGCCCAAAGCGCGTAAAACACCACCAGGCAAAGAAAAGACCGCTGCCAGGAAAGCGGCATGAACAATATCAAAACCGTATTCTTCAACGTAGTACTGGACCATCCACAGCGTTAGCCCCACGTAGCCACCGAAAACGACCGAGTAGTACTGGCTATACCGCAAAACGGCCGGGTTTTTGATTAAGCGTAATTGTTCCGAGAACTTGACAGATGAAGCAAGCTGATGAGAAGGGTCGTCATAGGTAAAAAACCAGAACAAGAGGACAGTAACGATTAAAATGACGGTGTAGACATTGGGCACCATGGTCCAGCCGAAGGCCAAAATAAGCGAGGGCGCAATAAACTTGTTCACTGCAGAACCTGCGTTACCCGCCCCAAAAATCCCCATTGCCAAGCCTTGGCGTTCCCGCTCAAACCATTTGGCCACATAGGGCGTACCCACTGAAAATGAACCACCAATCAGGCCCAGCCATAGGCCAAGCAAAAGAAACTGCCAATAACTATTGGCATACTGCAATAAAAAAACGGCAGGAATACAAACAAGCATCAAGACAGCAAAAACCCGGCGGCCACCGAATCTATCAGTCCAGATACCAAGCGGTACACGAATAATGGAGCCCGACAAGACAGGCATGGCCGTTAAAATGCCGAATTGAGTTTGATTTAATTCCAGTTGCTCTTTGATAGGCAGTCCCAGTACCGCAAAGACCATCCAGATCATGAAACAAACGGTAAAAGCAACGGTACTTGAAACTAAAATACTATTGGCTTTAAAACGTGTAGACTGCATCGCGCTTCTCCTGAACCATAAGTAACTGTATAGGTTCAGAATAGCGCGACGGGTGGTGAATGAAAATTCTTAAAAAGGTGATTTTGCCTAGATTGTATGGCCAGTTACGGGCTAGTTACTTTGGCCAATAAGGAAGTATATTTTTAATAATAAATAATTAATACTTCAATTTTTACTTATACTAGCTTAACCCCTGTTCAATGGCAAAAACGGCCGCCTGAACGCGACTGTGCAAATCAAGCTTGCGTAAAATATTCTGCACGTGGACTTTAACCGTAGACTCGGAAACGCCCAACTCCCGGGCAATCACTTTATTGCTTGCCCCCTTGGCCAGGTATTGAAGCGTTTCCAACTCTCTTTGCGTCAAAGATCCCAACTTTTGCGAACTATCCGACTCTTTCGGATTGCGCAACTGGGTAATAAGCTTGCTGGTCATTTCCATCGACAAAACATTATCACCCTCTACCGCTTTACGTATGCCATCCAATAAAAACTTGGTATCAATATTTTTTAACAAATAGCCTCGTGCCCCCATCCGCATGCACTCAAGCAAATCCTCGGCGTCTTCAGAGACGGTCAGGATAATAACGGCCAAATCAGGATTACTGTTCAAGAGCTGGGGCAACGCCTCACGACCGCTCATGATGGGCATATCAAGATCAAGGAGCACCACATCAGGGTGATACTGTTCAGCCATCTTGATACCGGTTAACCCGTCGGTTGCTTCTGCAACCACATTGAAACCCTCTTCTTGCTCTAATAAAACACGCAACCCATGCCTGAACAAAGTGTGATCTTCAACCAATAAAATATTAATCGTCATGCAGGCAATCCCTTAACGTTGATTCGGTTCAATAATAACTTCAATGGTTGTTCCCTGATCAAAGTCTGAACATATATTCAGCTTGCCATTAATGCGCGCAACCCGTTCGCGCATAATAGATAAACCAATATGATGACCTTGATGCTCTTTGTCATCGTTAACATCAAACCCCACCCCATTATCTTGAATACAAAGGTAAATGGCGTCTGTATTTTTAAAATCAATCCTGACTTGACTGGCTTTTGCATGCTTGCGAATATTCGACAAAGCCTCTTGGACAATAAAAATCAGTTGCAACTGTTGAAGCGGACTTAGATCTGGTCCGTTAGACAAATAGCTAAAATCAACTTGCGCAACATTTTGTGCTTTAAAACGATCCGCAACGGTTTGCAGGGCATCCTCAAAAGTGCCTTTGCTAAGTTTAAAGCGGAAATTATTTAACAATTCACGTACATCATCGTAACACTGCTGCACGCCCAAATCTAAAAACGCCAGGTGACTGTCAACCTTATCTTTCTCGGCCTTGTCCAAGGCTTGTTTCAATAATTGCAATTGAATATTCAAGAACGACAAGGATTGCGCAATACTATCGTGCAAACCCTGCGCCATAATATTACGCTCTTCAAGCACGGCAAATTGTTTTTCTTTTAAGGCCAGCCGCTCATTCTCTATGGCTACGGCCAACTGCGTACACAATAAACGAATAAGTTGTGATTCTGATTGCTGTTGCGCTTCCTCTTTTTCAAAATAAAAGGTTAAAAGGCCAAATTCCTGGTCACGCAACTGAATAGGGTAAATTTGAATATGATTAAAGCCTTGTTGTTTACAGGCAATCGCTTGTTCCTTGTTTCTTTCCAGTTTTAGCGGGAATATAATTTTGTTACCTGCACATGTATTATCAGCATATTGAAAACTTGGCCCGCATAAACAATCGTGGATATTGGTGCAGGCCTCATTATTGATTAACGCTTCTGGCAAATTAACATTGGCCACAAGATCCATTCGCTTGGCTTGCTCATCTAACAGGCGCACACTACCGGCCTGGGCCTGCATCAACCCCACTACCTTTTCCAAAAACTGGGTTAAGGCTTCAGAATTGGCGTTACCCTGATGAAAAATTGAGGTTACCTGATAAAGCACCGAAAGCTCTTCATTGGTACGGGCTAAATCCAGGGTTTTTTGCTCGACTTTTTCCTCTAAGTGCTGGTAGAAGTCCTGCAAACTACTGGCCATTTGATTAAAACCTTCTGAAATTTGGGCGAATTCATCATGTGTCTTAAAATGCAGGCGCAAGGATAAATTGCCTGCTGAAATTTCCTGGATTCCCTCTTTTAAACGAAGAAGCGGACGAATAACCAAACGATTCAGCAAGATAATGGAAATAAAGGCTGAGACCACAACCATTACCAGCAATAATAACTGCGCCAATTGCACAAACTTGATACTGCGTGTATTTTCCAGCTCTATACTCTTAACCAAAGTATCTATTTGTTGAATAAATTGCTGAGTGTAATCTAGCGTATAGTTTATGTTACTTTTTGCTTTTCCACCAGAGCCAAACATGGATTTAAAAACTGTAAACTCCTGTTTCACCACATCCAATTGCGCTGAATGTGAATCTGCCAACTCCCAGAAAAACAAACGATTGCTTAAATTATCCAAATTAGCCAATTTTCGCTCAAATAAATTAAGCTCTTTCTGTAATGCCTCCTGCTGACCTGATTGGGCATAAATCACTATTAAATAAGTTTGCTTGCGCAAGCTACCCGCTTCATTAATGGCCACCCCCCTGTCTTCTACCCCCCAGGTAAGGTTTAACGTTAAGGAAACAAAGAATAAAGCCCCTGTCAACCACAGGACAATGGCAAATAATAACTTACTGGTTAAGCGGTTAAAGCGAAGCATTCAGCCTCCGGTCTTGGACATGAGACGCACGATTTTCATGGGCTTCTCTATAAACTCATGCTTTTGCGGTTTAAGCCTGACAGCCTCTTGAATGGCTTGCGCCAGGCCCTGATCACTCACATTTGCACGCAATAAAGAAGCCAAGTCATAGCGATACTCATCTCCCAGGCACATATACAGGCTTCCATCGACAGATAAACGCACGCGGTTACAGGTATCGCAAAAATGCTGGGACAGGGGCGTGATATAACCTAAAGAAAAATCTCCCTGCGCGTTTTCCCAATAACGGGCTGGCCCACCCCCCAAATTTTTAAGTGTTGGCAATAAATCATGAGCACGGCTTAATCGCTCAATAATGGGCTGCAAACTCATGGATTCATGTTGCTGGGCAGAAACCCCCATGGGCATTAGTTCAATCAAGCGCAACGTAAACTTATGCTCAATACAAAAAGACACCATCGCATCAATTTCATTCACATTGATGTCTTTCATGACCACCATATTGATTTTAGTATTTTCAAACCCTGCTTCCTTGGCCGCCATTAAACCGGCAATCACCTTATGCAGGGAATCGGAGCCTGTAATTTTTTGAAAAATACCGGGGTCAAGCGCATCTAAACTCACATTTAAACGACTCAACCCGGCACGACGCAAATCATCTGCGTAATGTTGAAGTTGAGTCGCATTCGTACTTAACGATAAATCTTCAACGCCATTAACGGCTTTTAAGCGCCTGACCAAATCAGCAATGTTTTTTCTTAACAGCGGCTCTCCGCCGGTAAGACGAAAACGCCGTGTTCCCAGATTGGCAAACTGGGTAACTATACGCTCCAGTTGCTCGAAACTCAGCCAATGCTCTGGCTTCTCAAACTCGCTATACCCCTTGGGAATGCAGTATGTACAACGCAGATCACAACGATCAGTAAGTGAAATCCGTAAATAACTTATTTTTCTGCCAAAGTCATCCTGTAACATATCTGCCCCATCTGTTAATTCTGGTGTCTTTATTATAAAGAACAAGAGACCTATCGTCCGTTCACCAAAAGTGGGATAAACACAAGGAATAAGTAGTTATAAATGAGTAGAAAAAACTATTTTTACAGAATACTGAAACAAAAAAACCATGCCCTCACCTAATCATCGTGATCTGCTTCCTCGCCCACCTGAAGGAAGGCGATTTAGCCCGTTCCCATGCTCCTGCCTGGGAACGTTGAGCGATATTGTTCTATTTAACAGCGGTGCGGCAGCCTCTCTTGCATGGGAACGAATAGAAATCAAGCCATCTTCTTCGCTAACATAGTCACAAACTTCAATTGAACCGGATTACCCTGCGCATCACGGGCATGCATGGAACCCACCTCTTCCTGGTACGTAATTAACTCCCAGTCTTTATAATATTCACGCAACTCATTTTCTTTGAACGTAAATGAGAATGGCATATGACACGGGTGATCTGCCGTATCCATGGCTGACACAATCAAGTGATAACCACCAGGATTGGTTTGCGCTTGCATATTGGCAATAATATCGGGCACACGATTGCCTTGCAAAAACATGAAGACCACGGTTGCCACCATGAAATCATAGCGCTCATCAATCTGCGCCTGATTCATGTCATAAACCAGGGTACGTACTTTCAGGCCCTCTGCCTGGGCAATTGAATCAACCGTACCCATACCACCAGGATTGTAATCACTAGCCGTAACGTCAAAGCCTTTCAAGCTTAGGTAAAGCGCATTACGGCCCTGGCCACAGCCCAAATCCAGCGCCTTGCATGGTGCCACCGTTTGCATGGCCTCTACTACAGCCGAGTGGGTTTTGGTCATGCCGTATTTTTCATGAAAATAATCTGCCTGATCGCTCATCGCGTTCCTTTTTTGTAAAATTTTTACCTAGGTTAGTCTTTCACTATCATAGGCTTAGGGCGTGATCACGACAAGAATGCCATTATATTGAATAGGTTTTTATTCAAATATGGGCTTTCAAGTCAGCCAAAGTGATTAATAACGTCATTGGTTCAATCGGTGAAGGCGTGAAGCCAACTTTTTCATAAAAATTTTTGGCTTCATCTGTAAGGGCCTGAACTACAATTCCCCGGATACCAATCAGATCTGCCGCTTGTATAACCCGTAACCCCGCATCTCTTACCAATGCCCTGCCGATTCCCTTTCCCTGCATGCTGCCATCTACTGCCAAACGAGCAAGAATAACCACAGGAATTGGATTAGGCATGTTGCGCCTGAATTTGCCCGTAGAGAGTTCACAATCTAGCACCCCCGTTGCCAATGCATAATAGGCCAGGATATTTTTATTCTCGTCACAAGCAACAAATGTACGTGAACCACCATTGATTTGATTTTTATATGCTTTTTGCCTGATCCAGTCATCAAGGCTTTTTTCACCAGAGCAGAACTGACCTGCATTATGAGCTTGGGACAGTTTTTCCGGTTTTGAAATGTTCATTCCTTATCCCAAGGAGCGGCTGTTTGCATGGTTTTCTTAAGATTTTCATTGGTTTGTGCAGGACTATCCAAGCGCTCCAAAAATGCATCGTACGCTTCATGACTGACTGAAATATAGGTTTGATCCATCAACACATTTTCAGCAGCGGCACGAAGCGTATCCAACACAAATTCAGTGCGGTTTTTACCCTGTACTTTTGCCGCACGATCTATTAACAGCCTTTCTTTAGTCTTGATTCGTAAATTAAGCGTTTCACGTTTAGGTGACGCAAGCGTAGTGGTAGTCATATCCAATATCCATTTTCAAAAAAAACGTAATGTCGTTGTCATTACGCTAATTATAATGCTTTTTCAGGATAGCGCATAGAACACTTAACAATAAGCGTGATGTTCTGTTGGCTGAAAATGTCCTGTTCATTATTATCTTGAAAGAAAACTCACTATATAGACATATCCGTACGTTGTATGTCAAAAGCAGCCATTACTACAAGGAGCCTCTCCGGCATCCACGACAACTGAATGGGTTTTGCTCATTACCTACCCCATTGGCGGTTACTGCCGGCGATCGCGCTTATCCTTATAAGCAAACCCGATAGCAATAAATACAATCAAAATAATCAGGCTAAAACCCACCATGGCTGCAATTGGCCATGACGTAAAACTTAATGAACCAAACACGGCTGCGGTTATTACGGCGATACCTATAGACGTGCCCATACGTTGCCCTGTTTGCATAATGGCGCCAGAACTGCCTGCATAATTAATAGGCACATCCACCAATGTTAATGTTTGGTTGGGGCTAATTACCGAGCCTTGGGCAATGCCAATAAACGACAAAGTAAGCATTAACCACCAAATGCTAATTAAGCCCATATTTTCCAGATAAATAACCAGTATGGTCGTAACCAAACCAAGAATGGCCAGCCACAGGCCACCAATTACAATTGACCGGCCGTAAAGCATGACTCGGCTGCCCGCCCAATTAGCTGCAAATGATGACCATAAGGCTGCCGGTACACCAAACAGGCCAGACTGCAGTGCCGACATGCCCAAGCCTTGCTGTACGTATAAGGCAACCAGCACCCAAACGCTCGTTATTCCCAGAAAATACAGGCTCATGATCATGACGCCATTGCTAAAGCTGGATATTTTGAATATATCCAGATTTACCATGGGACTGTAACCACGGCGTTCGTAAAAGCGTTCCCATCTAACCCAGAGCCAGATTAGTAATATGCCAACGGGTAATAAAATCCAGGTGACAGGACTCGTGCGTGACTCCATAAACGGGAACAATATGGCCAGTACAGCCAAGCCCAACAGGACAGATCCCAATGGATCCAGGGATAAAAAGCCATGTTGTGCCTTGGGATTCTCTGCTTGACTGGCAGCGGCTTTGGCAGGACTTTGAATGAGTGGTTTGGGAAACCATTTATAACCCAGGTACAGAGATAAAACCCCAAAAGGAACATTGACCAAAAAAGTTAAACGCCAGCCTATATCCAGGCCACCGAGTTCAATTAAAAAGCCACCAAGAACAGGACCTATGGCGACTGATAAGCCAACTGCCGTGCCAAAATAACCAAATGCCCGACCACGTTCGGCACCCCGAAAATACTGTTGAATCATGCCTATGCCTTGAGGATTGGACAGACCCGACCCCAAGCCTTGGATAAAACGCGCCATATTTAGTGAGTGTGCATCAGTTGCCAAACCTGCGGCAATAGATGCCAAGGTAAAAACTGCCACACCCAATAAAAACAGACCACCACGCCCCATAATGTCACCAGCACGCCCTGCAGCCACCAGAACCACACCAAAAGTCAAGGCGTATCCCGATAATACCCATTGAATGTCAGATTGACTGGCACCCAGTGAGGTTTGTATAGATGGCAGTGCCACGTTGACGATGCTGACGCTTATTAGCGTCATGAAAATACTGGCGATTAATACTGCCAATATGTGCCAACGTATGGCGAGGGGCTGTTCGATATGATCTTTAGTGTCTTTCTGGCGGGCCATTTATTAATTCTTAAGGTGGTAATCAAACAGTTTGCCATAAGTCTGGCAAAAGTACAGAATCAGCTTGCGCTAACAACAAGAATATCATTATATTAAATAGGTTTTGAAACGACCAACTGGTTGGTTCGGTTGCAATTTCAAATGATACAAAAGAAAACTTTGACACTAGCCCGATAAGTCACCATAATCACCGCATGAATTACGGCGAATACATCTGGCAATCTCCGCACTGGCCTAACTGGCAGTATGACATTGCCGCTTTGGCTGAACGCATGGCGGCCGTTAGCCGTGCCCAAGGGTTGCTGCTGGGCCGGTTGGCTGATGTAGGCATGGCTTTGCGAGATGAAGCCAGCCTGTTGGCCCTAACCGAAGATGTCGTGCAAACCAGTGCCATTGAAGGAGAAATGTTGAATGTTGCTTCAGTCAGGTCCTCGGTTGCTCGCCGCCTGGGGGTGGATATCGGGGCATTGGCACCTGCCGATCGCCATGTGGATGGCGTGGTGGATATGGTACTTGACGCCACTGGCAAAGCAATGGCCCCGTTAACGGCTGAACGCCTGTTCGGCTGGCATGCCGCCCTCTTCCTTACCGGTTATTCTGGCATTACCCGTATCAACATTGGCGCCTGGCGCAGCGATGCCAATGGCCCGATGCAAGTTATTTCCGGTTCTATCGGCCGGGAAAAAATTCATTTCCAGGCACCACCTGCTAACTGCCTGCAAAATGAAATGAGCCGTTTCCTGAACTGGCTGAATGACAGCAAGCCCCAAGAACCTGCCCTGCTTCGCGCCGGCCTGGGACACTTATGGTTTGTAACCCTGCACCCCTTTGATGACGGCAATGGCCGAATCGCCCGCGCCATTGGCGACCTGCTGCTTACCCGTGCCGACGGCAGCCCGCAACGTTTTTACAGCGTGTCTGCCCAAATTCAGCGGGAATGCAAAGCCTATTACGACATACTTGAACACACCCAAAAAGAAGACATGGACGTTACCGCCTGGCTGCAATGGTTTTTGGCTACCTTGCTGAAAGCGGTAGAACAGGCCCATAAGACCATGAACCAGATATTGATTAAGGCAAGATTCTGGCAACAGTTTGCAAACATTCCAATGAATGAACGGCAAATAAAAGTCTTGAACCGGCTGCTGGACGGGTTTGAAGGAAAACTGACCACACGCAAATGGGCCGCCATCGCGAAGTGCTCGCAAGATACGGCGCTGCGGGATATAACTGAACTGTTGCAGCATGAGGTGCTGCAAAAATCAATATCGGGTGGACGCAGCACTAATTATGAGTTGAGATTGCCTGTTGTAAACAGGGCGGCTGGGTGGTGATCACTCCCGGTAATGTGCCCCAATTCAAGACCTGACGCAAAACGGGTATTTTTCCCACCCTCCCACAGCAGGTAATTATTGTCTATAGCCTGTTGATAAGCCCAAGATGCTACGTGGTGAGATCGCTTGATATCCGTCAGGAACCCCTGCTTTGCCAATTCTGTGGTGATCAATGAATCATGCTTGTAATTACGTTCCAGCCATTGCTGTAAATAGTTTTCTGAAGCCAGAAAATTGCTTTTTTGCGAATTGCATGTATTATCTGCCAAGACAAAATTATGACCGGTATCTGCCGAATATAAAGACCAGGGAATGAAATGATCTACCGCGAATTTCTCATTTTTAAGCGGTTTATTGCAATAGAAACAGCGGCACTGCTGCAGATCAATTAAGAAATCAGCCACTTTGCGTAACTGGTTCCGGTTGGGAGCAAACAGGAAAGCGTTCAGATCTGGCAAGCCATCCAACACAGGCAGGTTCTTTTTGTTTTCTCGAACAAAATCCACCCAGCGCTTTTGGCAAAGCTCCTCAATAATCTCGCCAAACTGCCTTAAGCAATACATCACTTTAGGTAGTAAATTCAAGTGATTTCTTGATTCTTCCAAATGGTATAAAAATTCTATGCTTTGGCCATTCAGGTTCTGTAAATAAACCACTGGCATTTTCCTGATGACTACGGCGACTTGTTTTTTAAGCTTTAACCAATAAACGGAATCTTGTCTTGCTGCAGCCAAGGTTTTGAAGTGTTGTTGCGCAGATAAAACCAAATTCACAATGCTGGCCTGTGGGCCATTACTTTGTTGCAGAACAAAAGATTCTTGCTGGTTAAAATCATATGGCCTGACCTGCCACCAATACAAGTCTATGAATTTTTCTGCAATATCAAGATAATCCAGTGCCAAGGGCTCTCCGGTATCTTTTCCCTGCTCAATGGCAAGCCTTGCCAGGCTAATGAGCAAGGCAAATTTATAGGTAGAAGTGAAGCTTCCTGACTGAAGTATTTGCTGAATTTGCTTCAGGAATTTTAATTGTTCCTGTGGCGTGGGAATCGAAATATCTGCAAGCATGAAAGTCCATAATAGATCAACAATATCCGATCATTGTTCAACTTCACACAGCGGTTGAAATTGATAGAAAAAGGTTATGTTGATTTTACGGACTTTTTTAGCTATTGTGGGAAATACGTAGATTATGGGGCTTTACCACACAACATAATCATAAGTACAGCATACTGGGAAAAATCAAGTTAAAAAAATCCTTATCTAATCCGCCACCCCCAAAAACGCCCCCACATAAATCATATGTTCAAACGGCAGTCTCCCCCCTTCCGTTTTCTCAACAACCGTATCCAACGTAGCCTGCAACACCGACTGCTTTTCAGCCACCCCGGCATGTAAAACCACGGCAACAGGGGTATCTGCCGGATAGTACTGCATTAACTGCCTTACCACCTCGGGCAATTCCAGATTCATGGAGAAAAAAACCAGGGTTGATTGTGACTCAGCCAGTTTCACCAAAGGGTCTGTACCTTGGTAACCTTCACGTGTGGTTTTTGCCGCTGTCAGTATCACCGATTCATTACGTGGCCCGTTGGTTACGCCAAGCCCAAGGGCTGCGTTGGCGGCATTGAAACTGGAAACGCCAGGAATCACCACAGGATTCAAGTCACGGAATTCTTTTAAATAACCTACCTGCGGTCCATATACCAGCGGGTCACCGTAATCAAGCACGGCAACAGTTTTGCCTGCATTAACAGCTTCGCGAATAATACTGCGCGCTTTCGCTTCCATGGCATCTACTTCGTCAGCAGCTTGCTTGCGCCGGGCCATGGGGGTGAACAGGCCATGGCCGGAATCATGAATTTCCTTGCCTTTAAGCAGCTCTGGGAAGTTTTCCCGTACCCGTGGCATGGCAAAAATCACATCTGCTTTTGCCACGGTTTTTAGTGCGCGAACGGTGATATTGTCCGAGTCACCAATTCCCATGCTAACAAGGTACAGGCTGGCGTTTTGGTTGCTATAGTGCGCGCTCATAGCCTCAACTTCCGCATCTGAAGGGCCAAACCCTTCACCGATTGCACCAAACTTCAGACGCGTTTTTATATGATGACTTACAGACCTCTACGTTACGCATTGCTGCCGGCACGAACCGTTATTAGCGATAACGCCAGGGGCGGGATGTAATTTCCCTGTCTATTTTCTGCAATCTGCCCAAATGATTGACATGATTAATACCCAAGACTTCGCGAACCAAGGCCATCAACTCAGGCAAATGCTCAAAATGCACCTTATTAATAAGCTCCTCAAGTCTTGACTTCACTGACTCCAAATACTCTTTGAAATTGAATCCAGTTTTTTTTACCTCAGGCAAAATATGTACATAGGCCATGATCTCTCCTCCTTGAACCTATTATTTTTTTTTGAATAGCATCTCCAGAAGCGCAAAACTCAGTGCGCGTCAATAGTATAACTTAACTTTCCTTGCGTTAAATCAAATAATATTTGTCGGAAATTTAGCAATCCCCTACAATCCGAATGGCGTTACTTTTATTTTCAAAACAACCCAAAAGGAAACAAAATTGAAAGCATGGCATTTATTGGTAGCAGCTGCAGTAGCGTATGTCCCAACAACCGCTTTGGCAGCAAAGGTGGAATTCGTCAACAAATCCTCTTGGGAAATCCACGAGATCTATTTCTCTCCAGCAAGCCAAAAAGACTGGGGTGAAGACTATCTGAGTGATGAAGTACTGGAAAAAGGCGACTCCCTGACCTTGTCTGATGTTAGCGAAGGCGACTGGGATGTTTTGGTGGTGGATGAAGACGGAGACAAGTGTGAAATTACGGACGTGACCATAGACAGCTCCGATCGCTGGGTTATTACCGACAAGGATTTGCTGGCCTGTCAGGCAAATAGCTAAGCTTGTATCAAGCAGGTTTTTTTAGCCAGCATAGTAAAAAATTTCAATTGGATCGGATTACCTTGGGCATCACGGGGATGCATGGCACCAAGCTCTTCCTGGTATGTCAGCAATTCCCAGCCCTGGTAATACTCTCGCAACTCATTTACGTTCAAAGAAAATGAGGGACTATTGCCCTACAACCCCTTGCAAGCTATTGTTGTTGCTGCAAGGTTATTTCTTTTTGCACCTTCAGCACTTTTGCCGGCCAGCTGCTTTTAATGTATGCCAGCACCGCCACAATTTCTTCATCGGTCAACATGTCACGGTAGGCGGGCATGTCACTTTGATAGCCCGGTGGTGCCGTTTTTCCTGGCACCAGGCCATTTTTAACCATATCAAACAGCAAAGCATCGGGGTGATGCCATGTATGCCCGCTCTGGTCATGCGGAGGTGCGGGCAGGCGCCCATTAGACATGCGTTCGCGCCAGTTCGGCTGCCCCTGCAACGAAACGCCATGGCACGATGCGCACAGGTTTTCGTAAATCGGCTTACCTTGCATGACCAACGTCTGATTAGCGGGATCAATGAATGCAGGGCCTGGGGTACGCCCTTGAACATATAGAAACGTCCCAACCGCGACCGCGGCAAAACCGGCAACCATAAAAAGCAATTTTGTTTTTGTCATGTTTTCCCTGCTTTAGTTAACCTGCACCTTACCCACCATTCCGCCTTCCATATGACCTGGAATGGTACAGGCAAAATCAACCGTACCAGACTGGTCAAATTTCCAGACCAAGCTTCCACTTTGGCCAGCTTCAAGCGTAATGGCATTAGGTTCATCGTGCATCATAGATGGATTATGTCTCATCTCCATAGCATGTGCTTTCAAGTCTTCCAACGAACCAATCACCATTTCATGCGGCAGTTTTCCCGCATTTTTAACAATAAAACGAACCGTTTCCCCTGCATTAACACTCATTTCACCGGGCGTGAAGCGCATGGTGTCCTGCATTTCAATTTCGATGGTACGGGTAACCTGGGCTGGGTCTCCCGGCTGACCAACGGGAGCCGATACATGCGCATGGCCAGACATGTCATGACCATGGCCTGATGCACCATGATGACCGCCGGCATGGTGACCTGAAGCCAGAGCAAGGACAGGCAATGTACTTAAAATTAAAACGGCAAGGTTTTTTTTCATGATAAATATTCGCTTTAAATTCATTCAAACAAAGAGGCATTTAATACCATTTGATATAAGAATTTTAGTCATGCATAGCTGTCGCACGGGTGACAGCCCCATTACATTCCTGTCATCATACAGATTACAATACTGTAATGCTTAGGTCATTTTCCAGTCAGTGTCGTGTGGGTAAACTTACTTCAGACATAAATCCGCCCGCATTGCAGACGATTGAGGCAGCCTGCATGCGTATTACAGGAGCAAACTCATGAAACTGCTTGTTGTGGAAGACGAGGTTAAAACAGGCGACTACCTGCGCCAGGGTCTTGCCGAAGCCGGTTTTATAGTAGATCTGGCGCGCACTGGCCTGGACGGACACCATTTGGCATTAACCGGCTCCTATGACCTGATTATTCTTGACGTCATGCTACCCGATGTTAACGGGTGGCGTATTATCCGTGCTCTGCGGGATGCAAAGCCATCAACACCGGTCCTGTTTCTGACCGCCCGCGACAGCATTGAAGACAGGGTTAAAGGCCTGGAACTTGGCGCTGATGATTACCTTGTCAAACCCTTTGCCTTTGCCGAGTTTCTGGCGCGCGTACGTACATTATTGCGCCGTGGTTCCGCTCCCGCACAGAATGATCAATTGCAAGTGGCCAACCTGACGCTTGACCTTCCCCGCAGGCGTGCCCAGCGCGATAACCAACGCATTAACCTGACCAATAAAGAGTTTGCCCTGCTGGAGCTGCTGGTAAGGCGCCAGGGAGAAGTACTACCTCGGTCGCTCATCGCCTCTCAGGTTTGGGATATGAATTTTGATAGTGACACTAATGTTATTGATGTCGCCATCCGGCGTCTGCGTGCAAAAATCGACGACAACTACGAGCCCAAGCTGATTCACACCGTACGAGGCATGGGTTACATGCTGGATGTGGACGAGGCTGAGCCCGTACCTGAGCAATGAAGCGACCTCCCACCTCTCTGGCAGTCCGCCTTACCGTTTCTATTGGTGCGGTAATAATACTTGTCCTGCTCTCATTCGGCTGGATGGTGGAACGCTCAATCAACCACCATTTCATCCAGCAGGATATAGATGAACTGAACGCGGTGCGGCAAGCGCTTGAACACACATTGGCGCTATTGCCCAACGATAATCATCCGGAAGCAATACGGACAACATTTGCCAACGTCATTGTGGGCCACTACAACGCGCAATACCGCATCTCCACTTCAACCGGCACTGTCCTCTATGCAACCTCCGGATCAGATCTGGAAAAATTTGCAAAAGCCACGCCACCCGTCATGCAGATCAACAGTGATACCGTTTCAATATGGAAAGATAATGGCAGAACCTTCAGGGGCGTGGTGCTACAAATCACCACTAACAATCCTGCCATCACAAACAACTTTACCCTTGCTATCGCAACCGAAATAAATTTCCACCTGCACTATCTTGAGAGTTTCCAGCATTATCTGAGAATGATCACGGTAATTGCCTGCCTGGTCGCGATTTTGGCAACCTGGCTGGTGGTGTATCAAGGCCATGCCCCCATACGGCGTATTAGCCATGAGATAGAAAAAATCAACTCGGAACAGCTGCATATCCGCTTGAAGGCAGAAGCCGTTCCTGCAGAACTGACCGAACTGGCAAAGTCATTCAATAAAATGCTTGATCGGCTTGAAGGCGTATTTAAACGGCTGTCGGATTTTTCCGGAGACATTGCGCATGAGCTTCGCACCCCCATTACAAACCTCAGAACGCAGACAGAAGTAGCCCTTTCCCAGGCAAGAAGCAGCGGGCAATACCAGGAAATCCTGTATTCCAACCTTGAAGAATATAACCGGATGGCAAAGATGATAAGCGACATGCTGTTTTTGGCCCAGGCCGATAACAAACTACTGAAGCCGGAACTTGTTAGTATTGATTTTCAAGCTGAAGTACAGACCTTGTTCGACTATTTTGAAGTCTTGGCCGAAGAGCGCGGGGTAAACCTTGAACTGACCGGGGAACATGCCAGTGTCACGGGAGACCGGCTGATGCTTCGTCGCGCGTTAAGTAACCTGCTATCCAATGCCATCCGTTACACGCCTCACGGAAAGACCATTACAGTCAGGCTGATAAAAAATACCGCAACAGATTCGTTAAAAATTTACGTGCAAAACCCTGGTGCGGTCATTCCGGAAAAACATTTGCCATACCTTTTTGAACGGTTTTATCGTACTGATTCCTCGCGCCAACGCGCTGGAGAAGGTGCCGGTTTAGGGTTGGCTATTACCAAATCCATTATTGAAGCGCACGGAGGCAGTATTGCGGTTAGCTCAAACGAAGAAATGACCTCATTTGAAATATCGCTTCCTATCAACGCAGCGCCTGGTACTGCCCAATCAAATGGCAGTGATATTTGAAAAGGAGCCGTCACTCCAATCTACAGTTTTTTCAGCATCCAAACATCGCAACCGCTGTGAACAACGCCTTCCAATGGGCGATCAAGGTGCTGAAATCCGAATTTTTCGTATAGGGATATTGCAGACTTCATGCCAGACAAGGTATCAAGGTAGCATTCCTTATATCCCTTCTGGCTTGCATAAGCCAAACATCGGACCAGCAAATCCTTCCCAATCCCCAGACTCCGTGCCTCTTTTAAAAGAAATAATTTTCGCAGTTCGCATGTCTGATGACTGCCATTGAAAGGGGCGATGCCGCAACCACCCACAATGCGTCCATCCAGACGTACCACCAGATACAGGCTGCCATTTTGGTCGCCATAGTGCGCACTCATTTCACCAACTTCCGCATCGGAAGGTCCGAAGCCCTCACCAATAGCGCCGAACTCTTCGCCAACCTTTTTTATTATGTTGCAAATATCGTGGTCGTGCGCAGCCTGGATTTCTAAAATTTCAACCGCCACCAACTGCTCTCCTTTTATATCGGGAAAATTAGACCTGCTTCCAACTGTGTGGGAATGCCTATCAGGCTGCCAATGTCGCATTATCAATCACAAAACGGTATTTGACATCACCCTTGAGCATACGCTCATAGGCATCAGTAATCTGATCTGCCCGGGCACCATAAGCTTTTACATCCATTGCAATACTCCTTGATAGTGTCATAACACGACTGTTTTCGGATTATATATTCAGGTACTTTCCAAAAACTCTCCCACATAAAACATCTGCCTGCCTGACAGTTTTTAAAACATCACAACCACTTTGGTGTCCAACTTTTCGGGGTCACTTCAGAGCATGGAAACTAGTCTGGTGACTCAGTGGTTTAGCGTCTATCCTGCTCTTGCAGCCACTGTTCCCTGCCATAGACATACCCCGGAAACTCGTGTTCAAGCGTGGTTTTTCCCCGAAGCAGGCGGTTTGCCAGATCGATGACGTTTTTAAGTTCTGTTTCATTACGCACTTCCAGCGGTGCCACCAACTCTACCCCGGTGGCCCATGAAAGGCATTCACGTTGCCAACGGGGTTTTACGGCAAAATCCATCCCTTCTTTTTGCAGTCGCTGTTTGATGGTATCCAGCCTGTCATAGTATTGCCGGGTTTCATCCGTACCCGCCGGCACAGTGTAGCTGATGATTTTTTTGCGTGATCGGCCAACCGGCTTATAGTTTGGGATACCATCATCAAAAAACCGTCCATTTACCGGAGAATTACCGGCTTCCTTGCTGGCCTGTTCATCAAGCGCATCGGCATAGATCAAGCGCGGATGCTGCCACCAGACCATCACGCGCCGATCTCCCAGAATAAACCCGGCATCATCCCACCATGACAAGTCACCCGGCTTTTTTTCATCATATGAATGAATCACATATATGCCATTTTTCATCACCCATTTACAGCGGCGGTGATAAGCCTTTTGTGCCTTACGCAGGCGTTCAAATCTTTCAAGTTTCATAATGTGGACTTTTAAAACGGCTGTTACTGTGATTCCCACTCTTACCACACAAGAAGAACCATGAGGTTTACCCCACTATTGTTCCGCAGACTGGTCGACAAAAATAAGATCTTGTGTTTTGAATCCCAGACTGTCCATTTTCGCCAGCAATTCTTTTTTAAGGGCCTCATCAATGGTTGGGGTTCTGGACAACAGCCACAAAAAGGATTTTTTATGACTGGTTATCAATGAATATTCGTAATTCTTGCCTAAATCAAAAATCACGTAAGATCCGTAAAAAGGACCAAAGAAAGAAACCTTCAAGTAGCCCTGCTTGCTGTCTTCCACAAAATAGGCCTTGCCTTCGGCTTCTTCCCATTTATTTTTGGCCGTATTAAAGCCGCGGTTAATAACCTTAATGCCACCATCATCACGAAGCGTGTATTCGGCGCTTACGCGTTGCAACCCGCGTTCAAAGGAATGGTCCAACCGTGCAATTTCATACCATTTGCCCAAATAACGTTGACTGTCAAAGTTCTGGACGGGTTCTATCCCTTTAGGGATGCCGGTACAACCGGTTAAAAACAAAAACAAACAAATTAAAAAATAGCGCATTTAACCAAACTCCCGGATTAATTAATTAACTGAAAACGCGATATTCTCTGAACCAAGGGCTTGCAACCTTCCAGCACCAGTAACAGCCCAATACCCAAGCCCAAAGATATCAACATATCTTCCCACGTAATCGATCCAAACTTCAACAATTCCTGGGCAGCAGGCAAGAACAGAATTAACGCGGTAACGCCCGCCACGATCAAGGCAACGTACACAAGTGCCCTATTTTTGCGGGAAAATGCAGTCACCAGCGATGCCGTGAATGAGCGATTGACCAGAATAAGCGCCATGACCTGGGCGATCAGTGAGAAGAAAATCAACGCACGCACTTCAACCTCGGGCATGCCCGAGGCGGTTTTATAAAGAAAAACAGTGGCCAGCATCGCAAAGGCAACGCCACCCTGAAAAACGCTCCAGACAACCATAGGGATAGAGAACATATGCTCAGCCGGATCACGCGGCGGACGTTTCATTACATCCTCCTCTTCACGTTCTGCTTCGAAGACCAGTGCACAGACAGGGTCTATAACCATTTCAAGCAATGCGATATGAATCGGCCCCAGCAGGATGGGATAGCCAAAGAACAAGGGTAAAAGCGCCAGCCCCGCAATAGGCACATGGACAGCAAAAATGAATGCCATCGCCTTACGCATATTATCGTAGATTCTCCTGCCCAACCGGACCGACTGGACAATAGACCCGAAGTCATCATCTAGCAAAACCATAGCGGAAGCTTCGCGCGCCACATCGGTTCCTCTTTTACCCATGGCAACACCAATATGTGCAGCTTTAAGAGATGGCGCATCATTAACGCCGTCTCCGGTCATGGCAACAACCTCACCCTGTTTTTTGAACGCCTGGACAATACGCAATTTTTGCTCTGGCATGATCCGTGCGAATACCGTGACGGTCTTCAGGCGTTGCGCAAGCTGTTCATCGGTGATTGTTTCAAGATCGCTACCGGTTAATACATCGCCATCGGGGATACCCGCCTGCGTGGCAATAGAACGTGCAGTGACCTCATAGTCTCCGGTAATCATCACAACCCGTATGCCAGCACGCCGGCATACGTCGATGGCGTCCGGCACGCTGGCACGTATTGGATCAACAAACCCAACCAGACCTGTCAATCTATATGCATAGCCCCGTTGAGATACTGCCCAGTTAATATCAGGCGCCGTTGCTGTTGCAACCGCCAACACGCGTATGCCACGCATGGCCATTTCTTCAACAGCAGCTTTCATTTGCACGATTTCTTCAGAAGAAAGCTGGCACAATCCAGCAATCGCCTCAGGCGCACCTTTCGTGCAGATTTTAAGTGTTCCGTTATCGTCCCATATATTGGACATTGCCAACAGCTCAGGGCGCAACCCATAGGTATGGGCCAAAGTAGCGGTCCGTGCAGCAGTTCCCTTGCTCATATCGTATGCACGATGCAGCGCAACTTCCATTGGATCAACCGGCTCGACTGCACTGGCCAACATGGCTGTTTCAATCAAATTGCGATGACCATCAGAAATAAGGTCTCCCTTATCCAAAGCCAATGTTTCTCCCAATGGCAGCCAAAGTTGTGCAAGCGCCATGCGGTTTTCAGTAAGGGTACCTGTTTTGTCGGTACAAAGCACCGTTGCCGAGCCCAGTGTCTCAATGGCAGCGGCCCGTCGGGTAAGTACACCTACCTTGCCGATCCGCCAGGCACCCATTGCCAAAAACACCGTTAGCACCACAGGAAACTCTTCGGGAAGCATGGACATCCCAACCGCAATACCTGCCAGCATTGCCTCTAGCCACTGGCCGCGCGACAGGCCATAAAGCAAAACCACCAGCAAGGCAACCAGGCTGCCTCCAATTGCACACCAGGTAACAATTCGGCCAGTTTCACGTTTCAGGCGAGGCGCTTCAACATCTAATGCCGCAAGCGACTGGCCGATTTTGCCAATTTCGGTATGCGGACCGGTTGCAAAAACGCGGGCAACCCCGCTGCCACGCACGACAAGTGAACCAGCATAAACATAGGAATAGTTGTCACCACTTGGACGCTGTGCCTTGTTGTCCCCAGAATTACTGCTGGCCATTAAAACCATCTTGCCAACGGGCAAAGACTCTCCAGTCAGCAGCGATTCGTCAGTCTGCAGATCAATGGCGTCAAGCAGTATTGCATCGGCGGCAATCCGGTCGCCTTGTTCCAGGAGAAGCAAATCGTCACGAACTACTTCACGACCAGCGATACGAATGCGTTCCCCGTCACGGATAACAAGCGCACGTGGAGAAGACAGATCGCGCAACGCTTCGAGTACACGCTCTGTACGGGACTCCTGGATTACCGTAATGGCAATAGAGAAGCTGGCGAAAGCAAGCAGGATAATGGCTTCGGTACGGTCTCCCAGTAACAGGTAAACAAAACCACCCACCAACAGCAGCAAGAGCATAGGCTCTCGCAAGACTTCAAGGGCAATGTGAAAAACTGAACGTTTGCCTGCACGAGGCAACTCGTTAGGACCTTCTACACGTAGCCGCTCAGCCGCCATGTCAGTGGTGAGTCCATGAAGCTGATTGTCATTTTTCGTTGCCACGTGCTTGATTCCTTGCAGGAAAACAGGTCTAAACAATAGAACTGTATGCAAATGCCGCCCAGATAGATTCCTCAACAATGGCAAAAGCGGCAAAACCTTTATGAAACCGCAGTTGCCGGGTACGAATGGCAAATCCGCACAGCACCACAAAAACACTTATATGCATTACATAGGGAAGCCCTAGATGGAACAGATAGTCTTTACCTTTGAGCGTGGTGTCCAGTAAATCCGTCACATTCAGTGCAATCAACAACCCAAAAAACCAGGCCCGTCTGGAAAGGAAGTAGTCATCCATCCGGTTGATATGGTCTATTTTGTCCGGATAAAGAATGGTGCAGGTAAAAAAATAAAGCGAGGCATAGAAAAGGATGAACAGATATAAGTCATAACTCCATGCCACCGTGTTGGCCAATCTGATTTGAAACCACCAGAAATTGACCATGTCCAGCAAAAGAAAAAAAGTCCAGCCAATATGAACAAAAAACACATGGTTTTTATTGGGTTGCTGAACAAAACGGCTTAACCCGTTTAGCAAACGGGTCATGCATAAGCCGGTAATTATTCCAACAATAACACGGACATGGGTAAACGTATCGGCTTTCAATGGGGAAGACAGGTCTATCATCCAGGGCTCCAGGCGAAGATTGGTTTATGCCTTACCGAACCCATACATTACGGGATGATGACCTGTTGAGCAAGCGATAATTTTGGCTTAAATATCCAGACTCAGGTATTTGATCTCGATGTATTCCTCGATACCGTATTTGGATCCTTCGCGTCCCAGGCCTGATGCTTTCATGCCACCGAAGGGGGCCACTTCAGTTGAGATGGCGCCCGAGTTAATACCTACCATGCCATACTCCAGTGCTTCGGCCACCCTGAAAACACGACTGATATCCCGTGTATAAAAATAGGCCGCCAAACCAAATTCGGTGTCATTGGCATAGGCAATGACCTCTTCTTCATGATGAAAGCGGAAGACGGGCGCCAGGGGACCAAACGTTTCTTCCTTGGCCACTACTGCATTAACTGGCACATCAACCATAACGGTAGGTTCAAAGAAAGTGCCACCCAGCGCATGGGGTTTGCCGCCGGTCACAATGCGGGCTCCTTTTTCAAGGGCGTCCTCAATGTGTAACTTGACCTTGGCCATTGCATGTTGGTCAATCAATGGGCCCATTGTGGTTTCCGGCTCCATCCCATTGCCAACCCTGAAGTTTTCTACCGCTGCTGACAGTTTCTGGACAAAGGCGTCGTAAACCTTGTCATGGACATACAGGCGGTTGGCACAGACGCAAGTTTGCCCGTTGTTGCGAAACTTTGAAATCATCGCCCCCTGAACGGCGGCGTCAAGATCAGCGTCTTCAAAAACGATAAACGGGGCGTTACCGCCCAGCTCCAGGGACACCTTCTTGACATCGTGCGCACACTGGGCCATTAAGAGGCGCCCCACCTGGGTGGAACCGGTAAAAGACAGTTTACGTACCAGCGGGTTGCCGGTTAATTCGGTGCCAATGGCAATGGCATCACCCGTTACCACGTTGAACACCCCCTTGGGAATACCGGCTTGGGCCGCCAGCTCGGCCAGGGCCAGGGCGGAATACGGCGTTTGTGGCGCGGGTTTCAAGACCATGGTGCAACCGGCCGCCAAGGCAGGTGCCGCTTTGCGGGTAATCATTGAAGAAGGAAAGTTCCAGGGGGTAATGGCTGCCGTGACGCCCACCGGCTGTTTAACCACAATCACACGCTTGTTGGCCTGTGGCCCGGGAATCACATCACCATAAACCCGTTTGGCTTCTTCTGCAAACCATTCCACAAATGAGGCTGCATACAGGATTTCCCCTTTGGCTTCGGCCAATGGCTTGCCTTGCTCCAGCGTCATCAAACGGGCCAGTTCGTCCTGATGCTCAAGCATCAGCTCAAACCATTTACGCAATAGTTGCGAGCGTTCCTTGGCGGTTTTTGCACGCCAGGCAGGCAAGGCATTATTGGCCGCTTCAATAGCCAACCTGGTTTCAGCCGTACCCATAAGTGGAACCGTACCCATTACCTCACCAGTAGCCGGGTTCAGGATGGTTTGTACCTGGCCTGAATCGGCATCCAGCCATTGACCATTAATGTAAGCCTGCTGATGAAATAAACCTGTATTTTGCATAATCGATTTCCAAATATTATTTAAACCCGTGATTGCTTACCAACTGCTTGGCAATATACCAAATACAGAGGCGATGGCATAGACACCGCTTGACGCAAAGATAGTGATAATGAGAATCTGGATGGCCGGATGAGCATACCAGCCACAAACAAACTCGGGGGTTCTGTCACCGTTCTTGCGTGATGCACGCAATAGCAGAATAGGAATAACACCCATTAATACACCACCAAACGTTCCTGCAAAGTACAAAGCGTTAACGAAACTGCCCAAACCGGAATAAGCAAGAATAAAAGGCGGCAAACTAACAACGGCCAACACAACCAGACGCTTTATTTTATTTTCTTCACTACCCAAACGGAAATGATCAAAAATGTTAGTAAACAAACAGCCACCCAGCCCCCAATAGGATGTCAGCATGGCAAGCAGTGCAAAAGAATTGGCGGTGAAATAAGCCCAGCTACCTAAAGAACTACCCCAACTAAGCGTAGCTACTTCAGATAAGTTATCCAGGCCCACCAAAGCAATGACTGATGCAGGAATGGCAGCGACCAACAAAAGAGTAAGGATCATGCCAATGATAATAAGTCGCGGAATGCGCTTGGCGGAAGTCAGGTTACCGCGCACCAGCTCTGGCACCAGGAACTGGGCACCAAATACAAATACCGCCAGATTGAAGACAGGAACAATATACTTCCATTGGCTTTCCCACAAATACGCAAGATTGGTATTTTGATGGACAATGGTTGCTGCAATCAGGGTCAGTACAATCAGCACCATACCCATACTAATGAATTTTTCAGCTACGCCCAGCGCTTTAAGCCCTAGATACAAGACCAGCACAGAGGGAATAAAAAACAGGAAACTGCCAAGCTGCGGTGTCATGCCATATTCACTGAAAAAACTCATCATAATATTACCGCTACCCGACATATAGGCAACCAGGGCACCATAACTGTTTGCGGCAACGGCAAAAAATATCAGCCATCCCCCGGCAGAACCCAAATAACGGCGGGTCAATCCGCTTAGCTGATTATTACCTTTGGTCCGCAAGCAGGCCTCGGCCACATACAGCATGGTAATGACACAAAAAATGCAGGTAAGTACAAGACAAATCAACAAAGGAACATAACCTGCCTTGCGGGCGGCGTAAGCCATGCCCAGCACACCGGCACCAATATTGGTACCGATAATAATACCGATTGTCTCGGTGGACCGAAGCGGCCGTGCTATCAGCCCCGACTCTTCCTCTGACTCCATTACTGAATTATCCATAGTAATGCTACTACTGGCCATTTAAATATCTCCTCGATATAACAACTTCATTGTGTGGCGTTTAGTTTTATTAGTAACGCCACACTTATTACTTCACAATAAAATAAGCCTTGCGAACGGTCTGCTTGATATGCCATTCACCTTGTGTGTTTGGGGCAAAATACAGTGAATCACCCGCACGAAACTCAATCACATCACCTTCATCGGGCGTAAAAGTACCTTCGCCTTCAATGATGTAGCTGAATTCAGCCTGTGGCACCTGCCGACGAAATTTACCAGGCGTACATTCCCAAATACCTGCTCCAGAGCCATCCACTTCTTGATGTCCCGCTATTCTGAACATGGGAACGGGTACGGCGACATCTGTACTGGCCACCTTTGATTCCCCAAAATCCTCATCACTATTCAATCGAATTAAAACTGGATTCATTTCCATCACTCCTTATGCTTTATCTTCAAGTCCGGCCGGGGCCAATTTTGCAAACTGTCGATCAAAAAAAGCAACCGGCTTACCTTTCATCTCAGCCCGCTCTTTACGGATCACGGCATTTCTTACCATATTGCCGCCTACGAAACGAAATGGTTCTGGCGGAAACGTTTTAGCAGTCCGGTTGACAAGTCCACACTGGCTCCATTCATCTTTTAAACCCAAAGCAAGACTGGCCAGGATTCTTCCGCCAATACGGCTGGGCCCAACGCCATTGCCACTCCAGCCAATGCCATAAAAAATATTCTGTTGACTGTTCAAGTTACCAAACACCGGCAAGCTGTCGTAGGTCCTGTCTATCGGACCAGACCATGCATAATCAATATCCTGCTTATCAAGGTTTGGATAAGTAGCCAACAAATCATTTTCTGTCAGGGAAATACTGTCCGCATGTTCACTGAATACCTGATTGATGGCACCTCCATAAGAAATGGCACCGGTACCCTTGCCAAATGCAATACGTCCTTCCCGGGTGGTACGGTAATAGCCCACCAGCAATTGCGAATCGGTAATGGATTCCCCGCCCGTCCAGCCCATTTTTTCCAGACGCTCACCCAGCGGATGGGTCGTCACAATCGAACTGTTTACAGGTGTAATCAGACGTGCCAGCTCAGGAATGGCGCAAGACCAGGCATTGCTTGCCAACACTACCGCCTTGGAAAGAAGCATGCCACCAGCGGTGCGCAACTTTACGGTATCACCTGGCTCAATATCTGTTACGCCGGAGTTTTCATAAATTTCCACGCCTGCCTCTTTGGCTACACGACGCATGCCACGCACCAGGGCAGCAGGCTGCACAGTGGCATTGGAAGCTTCCAAAACGCCTGCCAAATGTACATCCGAACCGGTACGGCGCATGACCTCTTCAGCAGAAAGACGCTCAAAAGGCTTCACACCCAAACGTTCACAGGCTTTCAGGGTACTGTTCCAGGAGTCAATATGGGCAGGCGTTGTGGCCGTCCACAACCATCCTTTCTGCACAAAGTGCGCATCAATCTTATGCTTCTGGCAAAACTCACCCAGCTCAGTAATAGCCTTTTCAGCGCTGTTACACAGGAAAAGGGTTTGCTCGGTATTGCACAAGGACCTGATCGTACCGACCTTGGGCCACCAGGACATCACGAACCCGCCATTGCGACCAGATGCACCACTGCCACAAGTGTTCTGTTCAAGAATAACAACATGGCAGTCCGGTTTTTTTTCCTTAATGGTCAGGGCTGTCCAAAGCCCTACAAACCCACCTCCTATGATGGTAATATCTGCCTGTATGGTGCCGGTTAGCGCCGGGTAAGGCTTAATGACTTCAATGGATGATTCCCAATAACTGTGCTTGAGCGGTTTTGTCACATGTAATTTCATAATTATTTTGCTTGCTGATTGGACATCTTTTCATGCTAACACCGCCCAATTCATTACCGCAATTCGACACAAATAGGAAAATGAGTGCCCTCTTAGTACGATCGTACTAAGACAAATCCATTATGCATTTTTATTATTGTTGATAAACCCCGTAATTTCACCGGCTTTAAGGGCAAACCACAAGACAGCCACATCTTCGGTACTGTCCATTGAGAGTCCCGTTAAAGATTCAACTTTTTGAATCCGGTAAATCAAGGTTGTTTTATGTATATGCAGGCTTTTGGCCGCTGTCAGCCATGAACGGTTTTTTTCCAGAAACACCGTCAAAGTATGAAGCAGGTTTGTTCCCTGCCGGACGTCATATTCGATCAATTCGCCCAGAACGCGCTGGAATGCCTGTGCAGCCTCATCCAGGCTGGATGGTATCCAGGGTACCCGGTTGACAATTTGCGCATAGGAAACAATCATCGCATGCTGGTTTGTATGATACCGGGCAAGGTTTGCCTCTCGCAAAGCCTCGGTCAATCTTCCGTAATTGCCAATTTCACTACTCACCCCCAGACCTGTTTTCAGGATAGCCTGAACTGCGGGCAGATCTTTGGTTTGCAGCAAGACAATCAAGTCATCTCCCTGCGGACGCAATATGGCCGGCAAACCATGCCTTAAAAGCTGCAGGTTCCATTCCACCAGCCGGTGTTCATCAGGACGTGCAACGGCAAGACAGGCAGACTCGATCCTTAAATTGAACTGTTCCAGCTTCTCTCCCATATCATAGTGGGACAACCGCTGGCCCAGCATGTCATCCAGCAATTGTGAACCGATTCGCAAAGAACGCTCCACCTCTACAAAACGGCGTTCAATAGCGATACCCAAGACCGCTACCAATTGATGCAGAAAACTGTAATCCAGTAAATAGTCTTCAGCACCACGAATAAAAAGAACACCTTCCCGGCGCGAAGGCACGGAAATGGCCACAGTTTCACCATCGTCCTGGGCGTAGCGTCGAATGACAGGGGAGATTTCAGAAAACTCCAGCGGTTGCTGCTGTATTGCCTCTTGCAGGCTGGCTGGCAATGTCTTGTTCCTGGGGTACCAGAAACGGGTTTTGTCTTGCAGATCCAGCAACATGAGCTCGGCATGAATATCTTTTTCAAGACGTACCACCAGTTGCTCAAGACTAAGACCTTCAATAGCCATGCGGGCACTCACAAAAATCCTGTTAATGGCATTGCGCCGTTCAAACTCCTGTTTGCGTTCTGCATCAAAAACGGCCCGGATAACGCTGGAAAAGGGTACGCCATATTGCGTCATCAGGATTGGAAAGCCCAGTTTTTCCGCCGTTTCTTGCAATACGGACAGATCTTCCGGTGCCTGCATGTTTTCGCCAATCATCATTCCGGCCAAACCTGCCCGGGCAAGTTTTTCGATATAAGCCGCCTGAACGGCGGGATCTTTTGGAATGCCGATTCCGGTTGTCATCAGCAAATGCCCCTCTCCCAGCCATTCTGTCGGGTCTGGCAGTTCACAGACATGCGCCCAACTGACCGTATTATCACTCCCCTGGCTCCCGGCAAAAAAACGGGTGCGCAATTCGGGTAAATTGATGATGTCCGCAATTCGCAATGACACAGAGAAACTCCTTGAGTGAGCACTTAAACAAAACGGGGAGGCATGATGTACACGCCTCCCCGGTTATTTTACGCCAGAATGAAAACCATCAATACGTCTTAATCCCTTAAGACACGGGTTGCGGCAACATCAACCTGCATGGTCTTGGGATCAATCACAACACCATAATATTTTTCCGCCGCCTCGATGCTGATGTATTCATCCAGCACGTCATCAAGCACCTCTTCAATGCTGCGACTGGTGGGTTCGCCCCAGCCGCCGCCACCCGTGCTTTCAAACATGAATGTGTCATTGGCGTTGAATTTGTGCGAAGACAGCAAAGGATTGTGCCAGACGCCATTTGCATCAATACCGCCAATGACTTTCACGCTGCCGTCAGCATGGATATGGCTTGAGCGCTGCACCGTACTGGGCAGGCCACCGGCAGCCCCCGGACTGCCTTCCAGGGTACGTGCGGTTTCCATGCCCAGCTCGCCACCCCCCAGGAAACGGACCTTGAAGATTGCACCCAGGCCACCGCGATGCTTGCCCGGACCGGCCGAGTCCTGTCTCAGTTCAAACGCTTCATAAGCGATCGGAAAGAACAGCTCCGCCGTTTCCGCCGGCATGTTCATGCAGTTGCCCAATGGATCCATTGTCACGCTCATGCCATCTGCGTAAGGCGTGCCGCCCCAGCCACTGGCAGGCAAATCTGAAAACACATCGGTCTTGCCATCGGGTGAGGTACAACTGGCCACAAACCAGTTGGCATCAGCCCCTGTTGAACCGGTAATTTTTTCCGGCACGGCTTTGGCAAGCGCCTGCCAGATGGCGCTGGTAATCTTGGAAGACGTTAAGGTGGTACAACCAATGGTGGGTGCAGGCCACTGGGCATTAAGCCAGCAACCTTCCGGCAAAATGACCTCTATCGGGTTGAACATGCCCTGGTTCTGTGGTGCATCAGGTGCCAGGAAAAACTGCAGTGAATACAGGGCAGCGGAAATCGTATTGGCTCTTGGCGAGTTGATCGCACCCTGGCAGATAGGGTCCGTACCCGTGAAATCCACCGTGATCGACGAGTCCTTGATTTCCAGCCTGACCTTCAGCTTGACCTTCTCCTGGCTGATGCCATCGGTATCGGCGTAGTCTTCAGCCTCATACACGCCATCAGGAATTCGCCTGATGCTTTCCCGGACCATTCTTTCGGTATAGGCCTGGATTTTTTTCATGGCCTTTTGCACCATGCCGGCACCATAACGCTCACACGCTCGTTGCAATTCCTGCTCGGCACCCGACAGTGCCCCCAAATGTGCCTGCAAGTCACCCTTGATAAAGTGAGGCGTGCGGCTGTTGTTCATGATAATGGCAAGCAGGTCTTCGTTCAGCCTGCCACCGGAATAAATCTTCAGTGGTGGCAGGCGCAAGCCTTCTGCCGCAATATGGGTACTGAAAGCCTGGCCACCGGCACCGCCACCGCCCAAATCCATCCAGTGTCCGCGACTGACTCCATATCCAATCAATTCTTTCTTGTAGAAAATCGGCTTGATGAACGAAATATCGTTGATATGCGTACCGCCACGATAGGGATCATTCACCACCAGCACGTCACCTTCGTGAACGTTTTCCTTGCCAATGCTCTTGACCGCTTCTTCCGCACTGAATTTCATGGCGGCCAAATGCACCGGGCAGTTCGCCGCCTGGCTCAGCAGTTGCAGGTCGGCATCATAAATGGCATTTGAAAAGTCCAGCATGTCCGCCAGAATGGGGGAAAAAGAAGAACGCTGCAGCACGGTTGCCATACGGTCACTGGCAAATTCGAAAATGCTTCGCATCACCTCAAATGTAATGGGATCAATATCGTCCACAGCCTCTACATCTACATTAATGGCCAGATTATTCATTTTTTGTCTCCTTGTTCAGTATTTTATGTCTATGACCAGGGCACCCATGGCATTCACATAGGCACTCGTATCAGGCGGCAATACAGTGCACGCATGCTCGTATTCAACCATGGCTGGTCCTGCAATACGATGATGGGTACTCAAGTCTTCACCTGCATATACCGGACACTTTACCCAGTTACCTTCAAAATATACCTCTCGCTCACCCTTGATAGCGCTGCCATCGGTACCAATCGTTAGGGCTACCGGTGGTGGATCCTCCATGGGTCCAATCGCCGCAACACCAAATGAGACGAATGCCGGATCAAAGTCATCAGAGCTGACACCAAACTCTTTCAGGTGACAGGCATGGAACTCTTTTTCAATAAGCGGCAACTGGTCTGCTGTCAGTACACCACCCGGAATGGGGGTTTCAACTTCATAAGACTGCCCTACATAACGCATTTGCGCCGTACGGATCAGCTCAATATCGTCTACATTATCAAAACCCTGGGCTTTAAGCGCCGCTTTTGCCTTGGTTTACCCAACCAATTGAGCCACCTCCTGCACCAACGCTATGGATATCCAGCATGGGTACAACAATGGGCACTTCCCACTCAAGCTCGTGATCACGGGTAATCAGGCCCCGGCCATCCTCAACAATCGAGACATCAAAACTGGTGCCGCCCACATCCGTATGCACAATACTTTCAAAACCGCTTTGCTGGGTCAGGTAACCCGCATAGGCCACGCCACCCGCCGGTCCGGACTCCAGCATATCTTCCGGATGCTGGCGGGCCACACTGGTTGACATCACACCGCCACTGCTTTTGAGAATAAGCAGTTTTCCACGGAAACTATGCTTGTCAAGACGGGCCTCCAGGTCATCCATATACTTGGCCATGACCGGCATGCAGGCGGCACGTACCGCCGTTGTCATGAAGCGGCCATGTTCACGGAAAACAGGACGGGTTTCAGCAGACAGCACCACGTGAATGTCAGGGCAGTGCGTCAGCAAAATGTCACGCATTTGTTCTTCATGCCGGCCACTGACATAGGAATTGATGAAACCGATACCTACGGCCTGTACACCCGACTCCTTGACTTTTTTTGCCACCTCATGAGCGGCTTCCACATCCAGGGGACGCTCGGTTTCACCGTTGACATTGGTACGCTCGGGCACCGTAAAACGGAAACGGCGCTTGATGATGGGTTTGGGTTTGGTTTGGTAAGGGTCGTACAGGTGTTCACGATGTTGCCGGCCAATTTCCAGCGTGTCACGAAAACCTTCCGTAGTGATAAAAGCCGCATCCGGATAACTTCTTTCAATCAACGCATTGGTGGCAGTTGTCGTGCCATGCATCAAATACGAAATATCCGCGATATCAATTTCAGCCTTTTCAATGGCCTGCAAAACGGCAATTGAGCGATCATTCTTGGTTGTCAAGACCTTAGCGGTTACCTGCTTGCCTGTTTTTTCATGCCAAGCAAACAAATCCGTAAAAGTTCCTCCGACGTCTACGCCTACTCTCCACATATATATCTCCTTTTAATTTATTTAGATTTAATATGTTTATTATTGGATTTATTATCAGATCCAAGGCAAGGAGCGTCAATAAAACGAAAATAGGAATTTAATACTGTCAGTAGTACGATCGTACTAATGATATTCAAGACCAGTTGAATGAGTTTTTTAATCCAGACCAACCTTACGAGGATACCTTAAAAAGTATCAAGCCTCATCCGGTTCGGTTTTCTTAAACTAGTAAAGACTCTGGTTTTCAAGTTCATCCAGAAGCTTATTGATTTTTTCAAGGAATTGCATATTTTTCAGCAATTCTTTTTTCGAAATGGGCAACCAGGTAAGCTTGCGCGATCAGACGCAAATAATTGCAAACTACCGCCAGCTCTTGGCCATCTTTGCTCAGCGACAACAAGACAGGGCGGTTGTCTTTTTCAGCACAGGCCCTCTAAGGTAACATGCCTGGGTATCTCATGAAAGAATTGCCAATTCCGGGCAATCAATTTATGCTAAGCAGTGACACGCCATTTATGCTTGAATCCTCCGCAACTTGTTAATACCGTGTTTCCAACCCATTCCACTACCCAAGGAGTGAACAATGAGCGATACACCCGAACGTTACGGCAGTTTGTCCCGATGGTTTCACTGGGGAATGGCCATCTTGATTGTCTGGCAATTCCTGAAAATAGGCGACCTTATTGATGAGGGCGAACACTGGGTAGGCCAAACCCTGGTGCCATGGCATGTTTCCATCGGTTTTCTGATCCTTATTTTAGGGATTGTGCGTGTGTACTGGGCAATCAAACAGTCTGCACATCGCCCGAAATTAAGCGGCCCACTGGCACCACTGGCCAGAGTCGGTCATTTCCTGCTGTATCTTGTCATGCTGCTACTACCGGTTCTGGGTATTTTTTATATGATTGGCAAAGGTTACGGGCTTAAGGTTTTTGGCATGCAATTAATCGCAAGAAGCGAAACCGGCATCGCCTGGATGGCCTCTGTGGGCAGCCTACACGCCCCCGTGGCCGTGCTGTTTCTTTTGCTGGTGATTGGTCACATTTGTGCCGCGTTTTACCATCATTTTATTTTACGTGACGATACGCTTAAACGCATGACACGTTAAAACAAAAAAAGTAAAAAAAGATCCCCAGCCTGCTGGTATCAAGTCCAGCAGGCTGGGGATCATTCATGACTGCTTATGCTTATGTGTGACGAAATTTAGCCTTTGTGCCCTTTCGGGCATCTGCCTGCCCTAACATTACCCAAGCAGTTTTGGCAGCCACAGCGAGATGGCGGGTACATACGTCACAAACACCAGGAAGCCAAGCAGTAAAATCAGCCACGGTGAAGCGGCTTTTATCACTTGGCCAATGGTCATTTTTGTAATGCCAGCCGTCACAAACAAATTCAAGCCAATAGGGGGTGTTACCAGACCAATCTCCAGGTTAACCACCATAATGATACCCAAATGAACCGGATCTATCCCCAACTCCATGGCGATCGGAAACAGGATAGGTGCAAGGATCAAAATAATACCGGTTGGTTCCATGAACATGCCAGCAATCAACAACAGAATATTGACGACGATCAGAAACTGCCAGGCGGCCATGTCCCAGGCAATGATCTGCTCGGCAATGATTTGCGGAATGCGTTCAGTCGTTAACACGTGCGCAAACAGCAGTGCGTTAACAATAATGAACATCAGCATGATCGTTACCTTAGAGGCATCCAACAAAACCCCCGGTACTTGCTTTAAGCCAATATCACGATAAATGAAAACGGCCACAACGAAAGCATACACTGCTGACACTGCAGCCGCTTCGGTTGGCGTGAAGACACCGCCGTAGATACCGCCCAGGATAATGAATACCAAAGCCAGCCCCCAAATGGAATCACGGCCAGCCGTTAGTAGTTCTTTGGATGATGCCTTAGGTTGCAGGGGAAATTTCTTGATACGGGCAATGATATAAATGGCGATCATCAGCAACAAACCAAGGGTGATGCCCGGTATGACGCCTGCCATAAACAATGCCCCCACCGAGGTTTCAGTGGCCGCACCATAAACCACCATCACAATGGACGGTGGAATCAGGATACCCAGTGTACCCGCATTACAAACCACACCAGCGGCAAACGGCTGCGAATACCCGGCACGTACCATGCCCGCAATAACAATAGAACCCACGGCAACCACCGTTGCCGGAGAAGAGCCGGAAACTGCAGCAAACAGGCAGCAGGCCATGACCGAGGCAATGGCCAGACCACCATGCAAGTGCCCCACCGAAGCATTCGCAAAGCGGATCATTCGACGAGCCACGCCCCCGGTTGTCATGAAGGCGCCAGCCAACACGAAAAACGGGATGGCCATCAGTGTGAAGTGTTCGGATGTCTCATACATTTTAAGAGACAGCGAAGCCATCGAGTCTGTACCGAAAAACAGGATGGTAAGGATGGAAGAAAGCCCAAGAGCCACCGCGACAGGCGTGCCTATGAACATGAACACGAACAGCATGACAAAAAGTGCGATAGTGGTCATTTGCGCTCCTGCTGGTTATCGGAATTATCATCATCATGCAGATGTTTAAGCGCGTCCTCAGCCTCATCACCAAGCAACTGGCTACGGTGTCCACGCAGCATATGAAACAGCACTTCGGCAAAGCGGATGAAGAGCATGGCAAACCCGATGGGAAGCACAAGCCGTGGTACCCATTGAGGAATGGGGATATCCTGTGCAAGAATGCCGATCATGTACATTTTATCCACATAGATCCAGGCCCCGTAAAAAACAATAACGGTATAAGCAAGACAAAGCAGGCAGGCAATAATCCCCACCACGTGCGCAATTTTTTTGGGCAGGATTTTGATCAGGGCATCCACCCCGATATGGGCATTCACCCGCACCCCATAAGCCAGGCCCAAAAAGATTAACCCGGCAAAAAGAAAAATGGACAGTTCAAGCGCCCAGACGAAACTGTAATTAAATATGTACCGAGCAATGACCTGGGCAAAAGTCACCAGTGTCATTGCTGCCAGCAAAAAAGCAATCAACCCTTCTTCAAGTCGATGAAACCAGCGGACATTCATGGTTGTACTCCATGTTTTTAGAAATAAGAAAAGGGTCTTGCATCGGAATCCCTTCAATGCAAAATAAATGGCTGATTACAGACTTATCAATAAAACACAACAGCCCGCCCGTAACCAGCCAACATTTTTTATTGGTTGGCTTCCTGAGCCGCCTTGATCAGGTCTGCACCAATCTCACCTTCAAACTTTTTCCAGACCGGCTCCATCGTTTTACGCCAGGCCTCTACGTCTTCCTTGGATAACTGAACAATCTGGGCTTTGTTGTCAGCGATAATATTTTGCTTGTCCTTTTCATTCAGCTTGGCGGCCTCTTCGTTAGCAAACTGAGTGGCTTCATCCATGGCTTTTTGCAGGCCCTCACGAACATCAGCAGGCAACCCATCCCACCACTGGGCGTTGGTAACTACCATGTAGTCAATCACACCGTGGTTGGTTTCTGCAATGTTTTTCTGAACCTCATGAAATTTTTGTGAGTAAATATTGGACCAGGTGTTTTCCTGGCCATCAACCACACCGGTTTGCAACGCCTGATATACCTCGCCGAAAGACAGTTTTTGCGGATTGGCACCCAAAGCCCGAAACTGGGATTCAAGCACGTCAGACGCCTGGATACGGAATTTCAAGCCCTTGACATCCTCGGGACGCTTCAGCGTGTCTTTATTGGTGGATAATTGTTTCATACCGTTATGCCAATAACCCAGGCCCATCAGCCCCCGATTGCGCATGGAGCTTAGCAGCTCTTTACCCTTTTCGCTTTGCTGAAAGCGGTCGACGGCTTCCATATTGTCGAACAGGAAAGGCAGATCAAACAGCTGCACTTTTTTGGTGTAACGGTCAAACTTGGACAGTGACGGTGCAATTATCTGCACGTCACCCAGCAACAGGGCCTCCATTTCTTTGCCATCCCCAAACAACTGTGAGCTTGGGAAAACCTGAACTTCAACCTTGCCAGGCAACAGCTTTTCAGCCACCTCTTTGAATTTGAGGGCCCCCTGCCCCTTGGGCGTGTTGGCGGCAACCACGTGACTGAACTTGACAACAATAGGCTTATCGGACGCCAGAGCACTGCCAGAAAAAGCCAGTGCACAGCTCATACCCACTGCACTCAGAATACGCATAGCAGTAATTTTCATGGAAACAATCTCCGTATTATTAAAATTAAATATTTTCCGTGCACCGAGAACTGTTTATAGCAAATACACGAATTAATAACCCGACTTCAGTGTAACAATCTGGAGCAAAAAAATTACTTAGGGCTTACCATAAATAGGGCTGCTTAATTCCTATGCACTGCCAACCAAATCGTGGCCTCATCCTTTGCCGTAAATACCACCCGATGCCGGCATCCGGCAGGCAACCAATAATGGTCACCCTTTTGCAAAATAACCGGTTCTTCCTTTCCTTCTATCTGTAACGCAGCCCTGCCCTGCAAAACCATCACCCACTCATCCCCATCCTGTTCATACCAGAATCCGGATGGACTGACCTGCCCGTGTGACACAATACGCTCAATACGCAACCCGGGAACGGCCAGCAGGTCGTCAAAGGACTCCTGCCCGGTAGCAATGGGTAATTGTTCGAACAGATTATTCAGCATCATGTTTTCCTGTAAGATACGCTGTTAACGAAAATACACGCAAATATTAAAAGATCTTACACGGAGCATGCAATAAAATGAGGAAAGCAGTAGATGGCAAAGCCAGCGCAATTATGGTGTTACTTTGCCTGATATGGGGGCTTCAGCAAGTCGCCATCAAAGCCGTAGCCGCAGATATCCCTCCCGTATTGCAAGTTTCCGTTCGCTCCGGCGTCGCTGCTGTACTGGTTTTGCTCTTTACCCGAATGTTCTCGCGCGACCAATGGGTTGAAGGTGTGGCATTTCGCTCTGGGCTGTTGGTTGGTTTTCTGTTCGCGACCGAATTCATGCTGGTTGCCGAAGGATTACGCTGGACATCAGCGTCACACATGGTTGTTTTCATGTATACGGCCCCCTTGTTTGCGGCTATCGGACTACATTTGCGCTTACCCGAAGAACGCCTGAATCCGCGCCAATGGTTTGGCATGGCACTGGCTTTCGCGGGCCTGCTGATTACCTTTCTGCTTACCCCGCAAGCCAGGAACGAAGCCATCCCCAACCAATTACTGGGCGATCTGCTGGGTTTATGTGGTGGTTTTGCCTGGGGCATGACAACCGTGGCGGTACGGGTTAGCCGCCTAAGCGAAGCGCCACCTACCCAAACCCTGTTCTACCAGTTATTCGGAGGATTCATCTTCCTGATGCCGGTGGCATTTTTTACCAATCAAATAACGTTCAACAGCACGCCACTGGTTTGGGCCAGCCTGGGCTTCCAGACACTGGTCATTTCCTGCGCCACTTATTTCACCTGGATATGGCTGATGCGCAAATACCTGACTGGACGCCTGGGTGTGCTGTCATTCATGACGCCCCTATTTGGCGTCCTGCTGGGCATACTGCTGCTGGATGAACCTCTGGAACCCACCTTCCTGGCGGGCTCGGCGCTGGCCCTGAGTGGACTTATCATTGTGAATACTGGCGGCAAACAAAGTTAACAAGAGCAATTGCAAACATTGCTGCGCCTTTGCGCTTGATAAGTGCCAGGTTGAAATCAATATGATTCAAGCTAAAAAACGGCCGTTGTCACTTAATTGATATTCAGCACGCTTTTTTAGTACCATACTTGCACAACATTACACCTAAACCGGATTAAAAAAACGGTACAAAACAAAAACACCTTGCCAGGCATTGCTGCTTTGGCCAGGAGACACGCATCAAGAGGAACCAATGCCTGCTTATTATCAATTTCTGGAAAGAGCCGTTAACCCGGACGGATCGGTAACCACCCAATATTGCTCAACCATACACGCCCAGGGAGCCTGGAACCCGCATGAACAGCATATGGCACCGGCCAGCGGTGTCATGGCCGTGGAACTTGAACAGTTTGCACCACGTGCAGACATGCGGATAGGTCGCATCAGTTTTGACATTTTCGGCTTGATCCATTTTGGCGAATTTAGTATTACTACCCGTATTATCCGTGCCGGCAAAACTATCGAACTGCTCGAATCCGAAATGCTGGCCAATGGCAAAACCTGCATTGTTGCCCGAGCCTGGCGCATGGCAACGCAAGACAGCAAACACATCGGCGGACTTGAAGACCCGGCAATTCTACACCCGGAAACCTACCCGCTTTGGACCGGTCTGCGTCGCTGGCCAGGCGGCTATATTCACAGCCTTGAAACCAGAGCTGATGAAAACAATCGTACTGGCAAGGGTATTGTGTGGTTAAACAATGATCTGGACATGGTTGAAGGCCAAACAACCACCCCCTTTGCGCATTTAATTGGCATGGTAGATACCGCCAACGGCATTGTACCCAGACAAGATGGTGAGTTTGCCTGGGCTTTTCCCAATCTGGACCTGCAAATTCATATGCACCGATACCCCACCGGACAATGGCTGGGCCTTGAAACAGTGCAACAATATGGCGAAGATGGCATAGGCTTAACCAGCTCGGTACTGCACGATATCCATGGTCCTTTTGGCCGCAGCGAACAAATTCTTACTTTACGCAAAATGATATAGAAAAACTTGCTCAAGTGATGCAAGCCCTGCCCACACAGGTCTGAGGCCAGGCTTGCACAAATCGGCGATTTTTACTTATGCCTTTTTTTGTAGAAGCACCCCCAACTTAAGCCAACGATGGCGGCAGTCAGTGAAGCCAATAATACGCCCAGCTTTGCGGCCCCAAGCAGATTGGGATCTGCCAATCCAAGCGTGGCAATAAAAATCGACATGGTAAAACCAATTCCTGCCAACAACCCAACCAGACCGATACCACCCCAGCTCAATCCGGGGGGGAGCACACACCATCCCAAACGGACGACCAGCCAACTGGCGGCAATTACGCCAAACGGCTTGCCAAGTACCAATGCCAGCAAGATGCCCAGTAAAACCGATTGTGAACCCCCCATTGCCAAATCTACCCCATCCAGGGTAACCCCTGCATTGGCCAGCGCAAACAATGGCATAACTCCATAAGCCACCCACGGATGCAGGGCCATTTGAACGCGAGTTACCGGTGCTATCAGTTCACGCTGGGCACGTTTAAGCTGCTTCACGGGCTCAGCAAGGTGATTGGGTGAAGCGTCTTGCTTATTGAGATGAGAAAACGTATTAATAGCCTCTGACGCCAGCATTAAAGGCGGCTCTTTCATGCGACCGGGCAATACTGGCGTCATCAAACCCAGCACAACACCCGCCAGGGTTGGATGCGCCCCCGTTTGCAGCAAACCTATCCACAAGACAGCACCAGGCAACACATAAGCATAAGCCGAAGTTGTGCCAATCATCTGCAACCCAAGTACCATCATTATTCCCAGTGCCGCAATCAGCAAGCCACTGTAATCCAGGCCGCCAGAATAAAACACTGCAATAATCAGCACAGCCACAATATCATCAATAATAGCCAAGGCCAGCAAAAACACCCGGACATTGCCGGGAATGGATCGCCCCAGCAAAGCCAGTACGCCCACAGCAAAGGCAATATCCGTGGCGGTAGGCACCGCCCATCCGGCACTATTGGGGGGAGCGCTATTAAAGACAAGATATATCAGGGCCGGTGCAACGACACCTCCCATGGCTGCAGCAAGTGGCAATGCGGCAAGCCTGAAATTGGATAAGGCCCCTTCATGAATTTCCCGGCGGATCTCCATTCCAACCACCAGAAAAAAAACGGTCATTAGCGCATCGTTAATCCAAAAATGCAACGATTGCGAAAACACATAGGTGCCAATGCCAATGGAAAATGGCGTGTGCCAAAGATCGTGATAACTTGCCGAAAAAGAGGTATTGGCCCAGATCAATGCAATGGCGGCTGCCACCAGCAAAACAATACCGCTCACCGCTTCAATATGAAGAAAACGGTCTAGTGTTGAAAAAGCGCGCTCAGCCAAAACTTGCGCACGCGGCAAGGGCTGCCGTGACGGGTGTTGGTTCATAAGTATGTCTACTCCGCGTGGCGGCCCGACCAACGCATTAACCTGTTTCACTGCGACACTGCAGTGCTAACACCCGCGAAAAATTCTACCTGAAATAACGATTGTGTACAAGCCAACAACAGGATTGAGCTAACGCCATGTCGATAAGCTGTTTACTTATTGCCATGCAGCCAGAAAAAATCAATACCTGAGAATTTATTTATTCGTCCCTGCGACAAAAAAGAGATTAATCTGATCAATGATAAAATTAATTCCCTTATCCAAAAGCACAAAAGCAAAATATCATTATGTTTCCCAAAAAACTTTCTGAAGGCTATGCTTCCTTCCTGAATGGCCGACTTGAACGAGAACATGCCCGTTATAAAAAACTTGAAGAAGACGGGCAACATCCTGAGATCATGATTATTGGTTGTGGCGATTCAAGAGTTGCGCCAGAAACCATCTTTGATGCCGGTCCAGGTGAAATATTTGTTATTCGAAATATTGCCAACCTGATCCCCCCCTGTGAGTCAGATGTTGAAACATCTTTTCATGGCACCAGTGCCGCAGTTGAATTCGCAGTTAATGCCCTGAAGGTTAAGCATATTGTTGTACTGGGCCATGCAAGTTGTGGGGGCATTGCAGCCTATGCCAACAAGGCAGCACCGCTGTCACAGCGTGATTTCATTGGAAAGTGGATGTCTCAGATTGCCCCGGTGGCTGATAAACTGGGGCCACCACAAGGAGACCGTCAAAACTGGATACGCCAGCTTGAATGGGCGGTGGTCGAATACAGCCTGGACAACCTCATGACCTTTCCGTCCGTACGCGAACGGGTGCAATCCGGCGAGCTAACCCTGCATGGCGCGTACTTTGGTATTGCCACAGGCTTATTATTTGTACGCGACCCGATCACGGGCGACTTCAGCGCCCACACCAAATAGGCTCTTGACAGGCCAGTGCCGGGACTTCCGCCAATGTCAAACAGCTTAACGTTTTTAACGTACCTGTTTTCAGACAAGCGGCAACGCCTGGCACAACTTTGCTTGCTGGCGTGAGCTTATTGCTTAGGCATTTGCAATGCAATAATTCGCACTGTTCAGAACTGCCAATTCAGCGACACATTACCGGCCAGCGAATTTTGTCCGGCACGGAAAAACTGGCTGGAAATATTGGCACCAAGCGAGAGGTTCTCATTTACCTGGTAAGCCAAACCCGCTTGCAAACCCAATGAATCACGCCCTCTTACCTTATTCCTGCTACTAAATCCTACCTGAGGATAGCCAGAAAAATTCACATCAAGTATCGCATCCTTATCCTGCCATTCATGATCCCAGCTGACCTGCAGGTCTGCCCGCAAATCAGCTTCATTTTTCATAAACAGGTCTACGCCAACATTAAAGCCCAGACTGGAAACCAGTGAATTGAAGCGACTGGCGCTAATATCCAGGCGCGTTGCAAGAGGCCCCGATTCATTCATTTGACGTCCTCGCCCACCTGAAGGAAGGCGATTCCTACGGCACTAAGCAAAAGAGAACGCCTGCTTAGCCGCTTCGGTGGGTTCCTGCTTCGCTGGACGGTCTGACCGCACCGTTCCTCCACAGGCCAACACGGCATGCCCTGCCGCTAAGATATTGATTGCGCCAACCAGATCGGCATTTTCCTCGAACCCACAATTCATACAGGCAAAGCGGGATTGGGTCTGGCGGTTCTCTGCCGACACGTGCCCGCAACTCGGGCACGTTCGGCTGGTGTTACGTGGGTTAACCGCCACCACGTCACCGCCTCGCCACGCTTGCTTATACTCTAGTTGTCGGCGGAACTCGAACCAGCCTTGATCGAGAATCGCTTTGTTCAGGCCCGACTTGGCGTTGACGTTACTCCCTGGCATGTCGGTACTTCCTGCCGCTGACTTGCTCATATTGCGTACCTGCAAATCCTCTATACACACCATCGCGTGGTTTTGGCTAATCGTGGTCGTGGTCTTGTGCAGGTAGTCGCGGCGGATG
>JBBADT010000007.1:0-65251 GCA_041656315.1 Advenella sp. | reverse complement strand
GCCCTGCGTATCGAACTTGATCGTTTGAACCACTGGGTTGGTAATGGTGCGCAACTGTCACCTGTTGTACAGCGTTTGGTTAAAGAGTTTTCTGCCAAAGCAGCTGCCTGATAGTTTTTCTGTCAGATAAAATGATTCGACCGTTTGCAATGGCTGGCGGTCGTTTTATTTTTTGTGAGCTGGCTTTTGTTTTTGCATAAATGGGTGTGGTGGGTTAATGGCAATTCCAGATGATCTTGTAGAGCTGGGCCGTATTGTATCGGCCTATGGTGTGCGTGGCATGATTAAGATTCAACCGCATTCCGCCCAGGAAAGCATTTTGCTTAATGTAAAAGAGTGGTGGCTTGCCCGCCTTTCACGCGCTGGTGTGCAGCAAGAGCCGCATCGTCTGGTCAGGGTCTTGCGGGCCCGTGATCACGCCGGTTCTATTGTGGCACTTCTAGAGGGGTGTGATGACAGGGATCAGGCGGAAGCCCTTAAGGGAACTTCCATCTTTGTGTCACGTGACCGTTTTCCAAGTGCGCCAGATGATGAATTTTATTGGGTTGATTTGATCGGTTGCTCTGTTTACAGTACGGCTGATTCGTCTGAGCCGGTTTTGTTGGGCCTGGTGCAGGAAGTTTCCGATAACGGAGCGCATGCCGTGCTTCATATCGGCAGGCAAGGCGTCGATGAACAGGGCAATCTTGTTTTCCTGAAAGATGACAAAGGCAGCGTCAAAGAAGTTCTGGTCCCGTTTGTTCAGGCGCATGTACCGTTTGTTGATATCAAGCAAAAGCGAATTGAAACAGACTGGCCGGCAGACCTCTGATGCGAGTTGATGTTATTACCCTGTTTCCCGAAATTTTCTCCGTGGTCCGGGACCTGGGGGTAACAGGAAGGGCGCATCGCCAGTCTATCTGGCAACTCAAAACATGGAATCCCCGCGCTTATACCTCGGATATTCATCAAACGGTTGATGATCGTCCCTACGGTGGCGGGCCTGGCATGGTCATGCTGGCCGAACCCTTGAGAAGGGCGGTGCAGGATATCCGTCAGGATCGTCAGCGTGAAAACGCATTACCGGCAAAAGTTGTTCTGCTAAGTCCCACAGGTAAACCCTTTAATCAGCAAAAGGCGCAAGAGCTGGCGAATTCAGGGGGTGTTACTTTTGTTTGCGGGCGTTACGAGGGGATAGACCAGCGCTTTATCGATCACTATGTCGATGAGGAGGTTTCGCTGGGTGATTTTGTTTTGTCGGGTGGGGAAATTGCAGCACTGGCCATGATTGATGCGGCGGTTCGATTATTGCCATCGGTGCTCAATGATGCGGCATCGGCCTTGCAGGATTCTTTTCATGAATCTTTGTCTGGCTTGCTTGACAGTCCGCACTATACTCGTCCCGAGGTGTTTGAAGATGAGCCGGTTCCCGAGGTCTTGTTATCGGGGCATCATAAAAACATATCCATCTGGCGTCGTCAAATGTCCCTCAGGCTGACTCATGAGCGTCGTCCCGAGCTTATTTTTCAGGCAAGAAGTCAAGGCTTATTAAGCCCTGCTGATGAAAAGTTTTTAAAGACGCTTTCAGATAAATAGTGTAAGTTATTGCTTTGTTTATTTTGAAAATTAGGTATTGCTTTGGTTCCCTTTTCTATCCTGGATTTATCACCGATCAATGAAAATGAAACGGTGGGCGATGCGCTTGGAAATTCCTTGCTGCTGGCAAAAAAAGCGGAAGAGTGCGGTTTTACGCGTTTTTGGCTTGCCGAGCACCATAATATGCCGGGTATTGCCAGTTCTGCCACTTCGGTGGCTATTGGGTACATAGCCGCAGGAACCAGTCGTATTCGTGTTGGCTCTGGTGGGGTTATGTTGCCCAATCATTCGCCACTGATTATTGCTGAGCAGTTTGGTACCTTGGCCTCTTTGTATCCGAACCGGATTGATCTGGGCTTGGGCAGGGCGCCTGGCACAGATATGAATACGGCAAGAGCATTACGACGGGATTTGCGTGCCAGTGCGGAAAATTTCCCTCAAGATGTCCAGGAGTTGCAGTATTATTTTCGCCAGCCTGAAGAGGGGCAGCAAATTGTGGCGGTACCTGCTGCGGGTGTTCAGGTTCCGGTTTGGTTGTTGGGGTCCAGTTTATACAGTGCACAATTGGCGGCTTATCTTGGCCTGCCTTTTTCTTTTGCGTCACACTTTGCGCCTGCCGACTTAATGAATGCCTTATCGGTTTACCGTTCTTCTTTCAGGCCTTCTGCCTATCTGGACAAGCCTTACGCAAGTGCCTGTGTGAATGTTTTGGCGGCCCCCACCGATGAGCTCGCCAAGTATCATTTTACCTCTCACCAAATGGCATCGGTACAGCTTCTCAGGAATACGCCCGGAAAACTTCAGCCTCCGGTAGATAATCTTGATGATCATGTTTCACCTGCCGAGCGTGCCAGCATTGAGCATAAGCTTGCTTATTCAATGGTGGGCAGCCCCAAAACGGTAGCCCATGGGATCTCAAGGTTTGTGGAAATGACGGGTGTGGATGAGCTGATGATAACAGCGCGTGTTTACGATGTGGCAGCAAGACTCAAGTCGGTGGAATTGATCAGTTCCGCCTTTTGATCCGGTATTGTTTTTGCTATCGTTAAATGTTGTTTAATTTTGTCAAATATCTGTTTTCACTTGATTTTAAAGTGTGTATGATCTAAGTGAATTGGTTGTAGAATTTAGTGTTCTTTTAACTTGTTGTTTTTTAAGGCAAAAAATTTTTTTAAAAATGCTCGTATGCGAAGCATAATTAAAAAGAGCTTGCCATAACTGGGGTTTTCCCTCAAACTATAGGGCTATGGTTACTAAAGTACTTTTCGTCTGTATGGGCAATATCTGTCGCTCGCCGAGTGCCGAGGGGGTATTGCGTCGTCTCGTCCAGGAGGCAGGCCTGCAAAACTCAATTCAGGTTGATTCGGCAGGTACTCAAAACTACCATATTGGTGATGCGCCCGATGGTCGAGCTCAACTGGCAGCTCGCAAGCGTGGCTATGATATATCCCAACACCGTGCCCGTCAGGTAACGGCGGAAGATTTCACGGAATATGATCTTATTCTGGCAATGGATTGGGATAACCTTTCTTACATGCAGCAAATCTGCCCTAAGCCCTTGCGGCATAAACTCATGCTGTTAATGCGTTTTGCCAATGATTACGAAGAAGCAACCGTGCCTGACCCTTATTACGGCGGTTTGGATGGCTTTTTCAAAATGCTGGATTATCTCGAGGATGCCTGTCAGGGTGTATTTGAGATAGTGAGCAAGCGCGTTAAGCAATATCAAGCTGCATAATTCCCTTAAAATCTGACTATTGCACAAATATGACAATATTTGTGCAAATTTCATTATATCAATAATAAATCCTAGTAAATTAGTCGACTATTTGTTATACTTGAGTAAATTACTCGGCTATTGCGGCAAGGAATTTATTATGCGATTAACTACGAAAGGTCGATTTGCCGTCACGGCAATGATTGATCTGGCCTTACGCCAGAACAGCGGCCCCATAACTTTATCAACAGTCAGCGAAAGACAAAATATTTCTCTTTCTTATCTTGAACAGCTGTTCGGGAAGTTGCGTCGTCACGAGTTGGTGGAAAGTATTCGTGGACCGGGCGGTGGCTATATACTGGCCCGCTTCGCAAGAGAAATTACAATCGCCGATATTATTTTTGCTGTGGATGAACCCTTGGATGCCACCAGTTGTGGGAGCAAATCCGAGTGTTCCTCTGGTAAAGATGGAAATTTATCAGGGAAATGCATGACACACGATCTCTGGACCAACCTGAACCGAAAAATGGTGGATTACCTGGATTCAGTAACGCTTCAGGATTTAGTTGATCAGCAACGCATGCGTCAGTTGAATCAGGTGCCGCAAACAAGCAGTGTCATGATGCAAAAAAAAACCGATTCCCTGTCTTCCGTCATTGTATAAATTTTGGAGTTTGATGTTATGGCAAAGCGCCCGATATATTTAGATTATTCCGCCACGACCCCGGTAGATCCGGAAGTTGTGGAAAAAATGGTGCCCTGGTTGTATGAGCATTTTGGCAATCCGGCTTCACGCAGTCATGCTTTTGGCTGGGAAGCGGAAGAGGCCGTTGAGAACGCCCGTAAACAGGTGGCGGAATTGGTTAATGCCGACTCAAGGGAAATCGTCTGGACATCGGGTGCTACTGAATCAAACAACCTGGCGATTAAAGGTGCCGCCCATTTCTATGCAGAGCGTGGCAAGCACATCATCACCATCAAAACAGAACACAAGGCAGTACTGGATACCACTCGTGAACTGGAGCGTCAGGGTTTTGAAGTGACCTATCTGGACGTACAAGAAAATGGCCTGATTGATCTTGAAGTACTGAAGGCGGCTATTCGTCCCGATACCATCCTGGTTTCTGTTATGTTTGTGAATAATGAAATCGGTGTTGTACAGGATATCGCTTCAATTGGTGAGTTGTGTCGTGAAAAAGGAATTGTTTTTCACGTTGATGCCGCACAGGCAACCGGTAAGGTGGATATCGACCTGCAAACCCTCAAGGTTGACCTGATGTCCTTTTCGGCGCACAAAACCTATGGCCCCAAAGGTATTGGCGCCTTGTATATCCGCCGGAAACCACGTATCCGTATTGAGGCACAAATGCATGGTGGCGGTCATGAACGCGGTTTCCGTTCTGGTACCCTGGCGACCCACCAGATTGTTGGCATGGGCGAGGCTTTCCGTTTGGCAAAATTACATATGCAGGCAGAAAATGAACGTATCCGTGCATTGCGTGACCGTTTATGGAATGGCCTGTCCCAGATCGAAGAGGTTTATCTGAATGGTGATATGGATCAGCGGGTTCCCCACAACCTGAATGTCAGCTTCAACTATGTGGAAGGTGAGTCCCTGATTATGGCCATTAAAGAATTGGCAGTTTCCAGTGGGTCTGCCTGTACCTCTGCCAGTCTGGAGCCTTCTTACGTATTACGCGCTCTGGGCAGAAACGATGAGCTGGCACACAGTTCAATCCGTTTCACCATTGGCCGTTTTACCACCGAAGAAGAAATTGATTACGCTGTTGAATTGATCAAATCACGTGTTGGCAAACTACGTGACATGTCTCCTTTGTGGGAAATGGCCAAAGAAGGGATTGATCTTGATTCGGTTCAATGGGCCGCTCACTAATTTAAAGCAGGAGTATTATCATGGCTTACAGTAATAAAGTTTTAGACCACTATGAAAACCCGCGTAATGTCGGTTCTTTTGATAAAGACGATGAAGCGGTGGGTACCGGTATGGTAGGTGCGCCTGCCTGTGGTGACGTAATGAAACTGCAAATCAGGGTTAATAAAGAAGGTGTTATTGAAGATGCCAAATTTAAAACCTATGGTTGTGGCTCTGCCATTGCTTCCAGTTCCCTGGTGACCGAATGGGTTAAAGGTAAAACGCTAGACCAGGCATTGGACATCCGCAATACGCAAATTGCAGAAGAGCTTGCCTTGCCACCTGTGAAAATTCACTGTTCAATTCTGGCTGAAGATGCTATTAAGGCAGCAGTTCAGGATTACAAGGAAAAACATTCGAGCTGATTATGGCAATTACATTAACTCAAAAAGCGGCAAATCACATTCAGGACTACCTGAATAGAAGAGGCAAGGGCGTTGGCCTGCGCCTGGGTGTAAGAACAACAGGTTGTTCAGGCATGGCATACAAGCTTGAATATGTTGATACTCCTGATGATGCAGATGTTCTGTTCGAGAGTTTTGGTGTGAAAATTTTTGTCGATCCGAAAAGCCTGGCTTATATTGACGGCACTGAACTGGACTACGCGCGTGAGGGGTTGAATGAAGGCTTCAAGTTTTCAAACCCCAACGAGAAAGCCAGTTGCGGTTGCGGTGAATCATTCTCGGTATAGGTAGAACTTCTTTGGATAATCATTTCAGTTTATTGAATTTGCCCAAGCAGTTTGAACTTTCTCCAGAAGCTTTGGAGCAGGCCTGGAAACAGGCTTCCTCCAGGGTTCACCCAGATCGTTTTGCCACGGCTTCGGCGGCTGAAAAACGGGTTGCGGTGCAGTGGGCTTCCCGTGTCAACGATGCCTACCAAACCTTGAAAAATCCTTTAAGTCGTGCAGCCTATATGTGCGAGCTTGAAGATTTTCCTATTCAGGCAGAAAGCAATACCGCAATGGGGGCAGAATTTCTGATGACCCAGATGCGGTGGCGCGAGCAGCTGGATGACGTCCGTACTGATCCGCAGCATAATGGGCTGACTGAGCTCTTGCAGGAGATTCAGGCAAAACAGCTCGAACTGTTTGATGAAATGAAAAATTTAATTGATGCACGACAAGATTATGCCAGCGCAACCAAAAGGGTTCGCGAGTGGATGTTTGTCAATAAAATGCATCAGGAAGTTAAGGCACTGTAAACTTTAACTTATTATTTACGAAGTACAATATGGCCCTCTTACAAATTTCAGAACCTGGCGCATCTCCAGCCCCCCATCAACGTCGTCTGGCAGTTGGTATAGACTTGGGTACGACTCATTCTCTTGTCGCCTCGGTACGTAACAGTATCGCCGAGATCCTAACCGATAAAAACGGCAAAAAACTATTGCCTTCTGTGGTGCGTTATCTGCAAAACGGTGATGTTGAAATTGGATACCCGGCGGTTAGAAAGCAGGATTCAGATCCCCTGAATACCATTGTTTCTGTCAAGCGTCTGATGGGCCGTTCATTTAATGAGGCCTCGGCCTATGCTCTGCCTTATGAGCTTATTGATGAGCCGGGGATGGTTCGTCTTGGTACCGTTCAGGGGCCGCTAAGTCCTGTCGAGGTTTCAGCGCAAATTCTGGCCAAATTGCGTCAACAGGCAGAAGATGTGTTGGGCGACGAATTGGTGGGTGCGGTTATTACCGTTCCCGCTTATTTTGATGACGCCCAGCGTCAGGCTACTCGTGATGCCGCGCGCCTGGCCGGCCTAAACGTGCTGAGGCTTATTAATGAGCCCACAGCTGCTGCCATTGCCTATGGCCTGGATAATGCCGCTGAGGGTATTTACGCAGTGTATGATCTGGGTGGCGGCACCTTTGATATTTCCATCCTCAAGCTTAGCAAGGGCGTGTTCGAGGTTATCGCCACCAGTGGCGATACGCAACTCGGTGGAGATGACTTTGATGAGCTGATCATCAACGATGTCATGAAGCACCATGACAAAAGCAAGTTAAGTCCGGGTGATAAGCGGGCCTTGCGTACGCTTGCCAAGCAGGTACGTGAAAAACTAACTGATCACTCACGTGCCGTATTTCAGATTGCCCTGTCTGATGGCTTGCACATCGACCAGAATTTTCCCCGTAATCATTTTGAAAATATTGCCAAAGACCTGGTAAACCGTTCACTTGAGCGGATCAAGCAAACCCTGAAAGATGCCTCACTGGATGTGAAGGACATCAAGGGAGTTGTCATGGTTGGCGGTGCTACCCGCATGCCAGTGATTCGCACTATGGTCGCCGATTTCTTTAAACAGGAACCTTTGATTAACCTGAACCCTGATGAAGTGGTGGCCCTGGGTGCCGCTTTGCAGGCCAATTTACTGGCAGGCAATCGTGGGGCCGATGATGACTGGCTGCTGCTTGATGTCACACCCTTGTCATTGGGGCTTGAAACCATGGGTGGTCTGGTAGAAAAAGTGATTCCACGAAACAGTACCATTCCTGTTGCCCGCGCCCAGGAGTTCACTACATTCAAAGACGGTCAAACCGCCATGAGTGTGCATGTAGTTCAGGGTGAGCGCGAGCTGGTTGATCATTGCCGTTCATTGGCACGTTTTGAATTGCGTGACATTCCATCCATGGTAGCCGGTGCCGCACGCATTCGGGTAACCTTCCAGGTTGATGCCGATGGCCTGCTTAGCGTGACTGCCCGTGAACAAAGTACAGGCATAGAGGCGGCAGTAACCGTTAAGCCTTCTTATGGCCTGTCTGACGATGAGATTTCCTCAATGTTGCAGGACAGTGTCGATAAATCTGATGAAGATGCCAAAATGCGCATGCATCGTGAACAGCAGGTTGAAGCCCGCCAATTGGTGGAATCCATTGAGGCAGCAATCAAGAAAGATGGAGATTTGCTGCAGGCCGATGAGCTTGCGCACATCCAGCGTTTGTTGGCCGAAACGGTAAAGCACTCAGAAAACGGTTCAACCGATGATATTCGTGATGCCGTGCAGACTTTGTCCCAGGCCACTGATGATTTTGCGGCCCGTCGCATGGATCGTAGCATCCGCCAGGCACTGTCAGGTAAAACCCTAGATCAAATAGCATAATTGGAATATAAATGCCAAAGATAACCATATTGCCACATGAAACACTGTGTCCGGAAGGCGCAGTGATTGAAAATGCTCCCGTCGGAGAGTCCATTTGCCGTGTCTTGTTGGACAACCATGTTGAAATTGAACATGCCTGTGAATTGTCATGTGCCTGTACGACTTGTCACGTTGTGGTCAAGGAAGGTTTTTCTTCTCTTGAAGATGCCACCGATGATGAAGAGGATTTGCTGGACCGGGCATGGGGCTTGAAATCCACCTCTCGTTTGTCTTGTCAGGCTAAAATTGCCGATAAAGATCTTGTTATCGAGATTCCAAAGTATACAATCAATCACGCCAAAGAGAATCACTAGATACCAGCAAGGAAGCAGTGTGAAAAGCATGAAATCAACGATTGGAATAATTGGAGGGGTCATGCTTTTTTTCATGTCTGGCCTTTCTTTGGCCAATAGTTATATTAAGGATAAACTGCACCAGCCGGTTCCTGGAGGAATTGCCGTCGTCAGTCTTGGCGAGCATAAGCAGCCTCCCAGCGTTCACTATCGTAACAAGCCAGTAATGGTGGTGGCCAATGGCAATACGGCCGAGTATCTGGCGATTGTCGGTATTCCGCTTAAAAGTAAATCGGGCCAGCACCAGCTTCAGCTTAAAACATCAACCCGTTCACAACAGGTGCCGTTTCAGGTTCAGCCAAAAAAATATAAAGAGCAGCATATCAAGCTGAAGTCCAATAAATATGTCACTCCCTCCGAAGAACATCTGGCCCGCATCAAGCGTGAATTGGCCGCTCAAACCAATGCTTACGCCCATTTCAGGCCGACCAATCCCAGTAATGTCATTCTTGATCGTCCGGTAGAAGGTGGTCGTTATTCCAGTCCGTTTGGGTTGCGCCGTTTTTTTAACGGACAAGAGCGCAATCCACATTCGGGGCTGGACATTGCCGTCCCAACCGGTACGCCGGTCAAAGCCCCGGCCGATGGGGTGGTGACTATTGTTGATGATTATTATTTCAATGGTAAAACGGTTTTTATTGACCACGGGCAGGGCATGGTCACCATGTACTGTCATTTATCCGCCATTGATGTTAAAAAAGGGCAAACTATTAAAAGAGGCGAGCTGCTTGGAAGGGTGGGCACGACAGGCCGCTCTACCGGTCCACATTTGCACTGGAACGTGAGTCTCAACGATACCCGGGTGGACCCGGCTATTTTTATTGGTGCTTTCCAGCCATAGGTGTCATTTCGGCATAACTTGAAATGCATGACACCTTTTTCTTTCTGAAAGTTTGATTTACATTCATTAATCAGGAAGCATTACTCATTTTTTGCTTGTCATTCATGATAAAAAATAAGATAATAATGAGAATAATTCGTATTTATGAATAAGTTTAATAATATCTCACAGCACATGGATTTACTGTAAGCATGTTGCCGATCTTCTTGTTGCACCTTGGTCTGATAAAGAAATCTTATGTGTTGTGATTAAGATTTTTATCACCGGTGAATACATGAAATCGTTTTTTCTTAAATCTTTTGTCTTGTTGGCAAGTACCTCTTTTTCATTGGCGCATGCCGCTGAAGTGGAAACCGCCCGTGGTGTTGTTAAGGTTCCTGATCAGGTTGAATCGCTGGCCGTATATGATATTGCCGCGCTGGATAGCTTGAAGGCTTTGGGTATACAGCCTAAAGGCGTCATCAGGGATGTGTATGTTGATTACCTGGCGGATATGTCTGAAAAGGCTAAAGTACATATTGGTACTATTAAAGACCCTGATCTTGAAGCCCTTAATGGCATGAAGCCTGATCTGATTGTGATTGGTGGTCGTATGGCACCCAATTATGAGGTGCTTTCCAAAGTAGGCCCAACGGTGGATATGACCCTGAATGGCAAGGAAGCTTTTAAGCAAGGTTTTGATCGTATCGTTACCTATGGAAAAATCTTCAACAAAGAAGCACAGGCCGCGACGTTAATTGCCAATCTTGAAAATGCCCTAAAGCAGACACAGGAAGCGGTAAAAGGCAAGGGAAAGGCCTTGATGATTATGGTTAATGGTCCAAAAATCGCCTCATTTGGTGCCGAGTCCCGGTTTGGTTATTTGTTTAACGAGATCGGGATTGAACCGGCTGATTTAAACAAGAATGATGCGACCCATGGTCAGCCTGTTTCTTTTGAGTTCATTCAAAAAATGAACCCTGACTGGATTATTGTCATGGATCGAACCTCTGCCATTAATGCCAAAGGTGAAAATGCCAAAGTGGTGTTGGACAACGCGTTGTTGAAGAACACAACCGCTTTTGACAAGAAACAGGTCATTTATCTGGATGCTTCTTCATACCTTTCCTCAGGTGGTTATCATCAGCTTATGGCTGAACTTGAATTGCTGACAAAGGCTTTCAAGGGTAGCGAATAAATTCCTGAATCTTCAGCATGAAATCAAAAATTCTTGTGCTTGCCACTATTTTTTTTCTGATGGTGGCCAGTTTGTTTGTTGGCGTCAGTGACGTTAGCCTGGGCTCATTATTTAGTGATCCGTTGGCGTTAAACGTTTTTTTTACCAGTCGTTTTCCCCGTACCCTGGCTCTTATTCTTACCGGGGCATCCATGTCTATTGCGGGTCTGATCATGCAAATGATCATGAAAAACCGGTTTGTTGAGCCGTCTATGGTGGGTACCACGCAAAGCGCAACACTTGGGCTGATTGCCGTTACTTTGCTCTACCCGGGAGCCTCGCTTATGCTCAAAATGCTGGTGTCCTGTATAACGGCCCTGATCGGTTTGTATGTGTTCATGCTTATAGCCCGACGCCTGCCACCCAGCGCGTACTTAATGCTGCCGCTGGTAGGCATTATTTATGGTGGTGTGATTGGGGCGGCCGCTACATTTATTGCCTTCGAAATGGATATGATGCAGTTTCTGGCTGCATGGATCAATGGTGATTTTTCCAGTGTGCTGGCTGGTCGTTATGAACTGCTGTGGCTAACCGGCATACTGGGAGTTACGGCTTATCTTTTTGCCAACCAGTTTACGATTGCCGGCCTGGGCAAGGAAATGAGCACCAATCTGGGCCTGAACTACGGCACTATAGTTACGATTGGCCTGGGTATCGTGGCCATTATTACAGCGATTGTGGTGGTGACGGTGGGGGCTATTCCTTTTATTGGTCTGGTGGTTCCCAATATCATCAGTCGCCTCATGGGTGATAATCTGCGGGTGACCTTGCCTTGGATTGCCGTGATGGGGGCAGGTCTTGTTCTGGCTTGTGATTTAATTGGACGGCTGGCCAATTATCCGTATGAAATTCCGGTGGGTACCATTATTGGTATTTTGGGGACCCTTGTTTTCCTTTACCTGCTCTTTGTAAAACCTGCCCATGCACGCTAAAAAACTACTATTAATGTCTTGTGGCCTGCTTGTGTCAATGGTCTTGTTCATGACGGTAAACAGTTCAGGCAACTGGGGTTTTGTGCTGCCTTTTCGCGGTGGCAAGCTGCTTGCCTTGTTGCTGGTTGCCTATGCCATTTCCATTTCCACGGTGTTGTTCCAGACACTCACTGCCAACCGGATATTGACGCCCTACATAATGGGATTTGATTCCCTGTATTTATTAATTCAAAGTGCGTTGGTGTTGCTGCTGGGCGGATTTGGCTACGCCATGCTCGACCCTTCGTTTAAATTTTCCATTGAAATCGGCATCATGCTGATTGCCTCCCTGCTGATCTTTTCTTCATTGCTGCTTAGCAATGCTACGGATTTGTATCGCATGATTCTGGTTGGTGTCATTCTTGGCGTGCTGTTTCGTAGTCTGGCCAGCTTTATCCAGCGGATTATTGATCCCGATGATTTTGCCGTGGTGCAAAATGCCAGCTTTGCCCAATTCAATGTGGTGAATACGACCTTGCTTCAGATCAGCCTGGTGCTTGTTGTGGGGGTCAGTATCGTGATCTGGCGCTTGCGGCACGTTCTGGATGTCATGGCATTGGGCCGTGAGCATGCCATCAATCTGGGTATTCCTTACCGTCGCTGCAATGTGCTCATTTTGTTCCTGATTGCCATTCTGGTGTCGGTTTCCACCGCCCTGGTTGGCCCAGTCAGTTTTTTTGGATTACTGGTATCGGGCATGACTTATGTGTTAATGAAAACGCATCGGCATGCGGTGTTGATACCAGCGGCGTTCCTGATGGGGGGGCTTTGCCTGGTATCAGGGCAAATGTTGTTTGAACATGTGTTGGGAATGAAAGCCGTGCTTAGTGTGGTGGTTGAATTCCTGGGCGGGATTGTATTCCTGGTCTTCCTCTTGAAAAGAAAAGCATTATGATCGTATTGGACCAAGTCAGTTATCAGGTGGGCAGTTTACCCATTCTTAAAAATATAAGCGCCACCATTGAAAAGGGTGGAATTACCGCTTTGGTTGGCCCTAATGGCGCTGGCAAATCCACTTTGCTGTCACTCATGGCGCGGCTAATACCCCTGAAACAGGGGCATGTCAGTTTTGATGGTATTGATTTATCCAAAACGCCAACTAGTGAGATTGCCAAAAAAATGGCTATTATGCGACAGGATAATAGTGTCACCAGTCGGATTACCGTGCGGGAATTGTTAATGTTTGGGCGTTTTCCCTATCATAAGGGGGCTCCCGCTCAGGAAGATCATGAGATAGTGGAAAAAACCCTGGAACAGTTTAGCCTGATGGAGCTGGCTTCACGTTTTGTGATTGATTTATCGGGTGGGCAACGGCAACGAGCATTGGTAGCTATGGTTTTTTGCCAGTCTACCGACTATCTGCTACTGGATGAACCTTTAAACAACCTGGATATGTTCCATGCCCGTAATTTGATGGGTTTGTTGCGCCAGATTGCGGATGAGTACAAGCGGACGATTATTATCGTATTGCACGACATCAACTATGCGTCGGCCTATGCGGATAACATCATGGGAATGAAGCAGGGCGAATTGGTGCTGCACGGAAAGCCGAATGATGTTATAACACCTCAAAACCTGCAGCGTTTGTTTGGTGTGGATGCCGAAATTGTACCGGTTCAGAATCATAAGCTGGTTATGCATTACGTATAAGTGTGCCGCAACCCAGATGAAGAAAACCGCGCCAATCGCTTTTTTAAATTCAATAATAGTGGAAAAATGTAATAAATGATGAAAATCTGGGTGGATGCCGATGCCTGTCCCGTTGTTATCAAACAAATTCTGTTTCGGGCAGCCAAGCGCTGGGAAATTCATACAACCCTGGTGGCCAACCAAATGTTAATGGTACCGCCTTCTGTTTTTATTCAGTCCCTTCAAGTGCCCAGAGGGTTTGATGTAGCAGATGCCTATATTGTTGAACAGGCACAGGCCGGCGACTTGGTGGTTACGGCCGATATCCCGCTGGCCGCCGAAGTTATTGATAAAAAAGCGATCGCCTTGAATCCGCGCGGTGAACTGTATTCACCAGAAAATATTCGGGAAAGGCTGGCTATTCGCGACATGATGGAAGAGTTGCGTAGCAGCGGCATTGAAACCGGTGGTCCTAAAGCCTTTAACCACGCCGACCAGAAAGCATTTGCCAATCAGCTGGATAAACTGCTGGCCCGTTATGTGGCGCAAAGAAAATGAATGGGTGGCATAAAAAAACCGACATCGTATAGTTGCCGATGCCGGTTTTTTAAATATCAATACCGCTTAAGCGGTGTTTTTTTTAATGCTAATCAGCCTTCTTTACGCAAATGCGGGAAGAGCAATACGTCGCGAATGCTGGGGCTGTCTGTGAGCAGCATAACCAGGCGGTCTATGCCAATACCGCAACCACCTGCCGGTGGCATGCCGTATTCCAGTGCGCGTATATAGTCGGCATCATAGAACATGGCTTCTTCATCACCGGCGTCTTTGGCCTCTACCTGGGCCAGGAAGCGGGCTGCCTGGTCTTCAGGGTCATTTAACTCAGAGAAGCCATTGGCAATTTCACGGCCGGTAATGAACAGTTCAAAGCGTTCGGTAATGCCAGGAACAGTGTCGGACGCGCGTGCCAAAGGTGAAACTTCAACCGGATAGTCAATGATGAAGGTTGGGTTCCACAGTTTGGCTTCGGCGGTTTCTTCAAACAGGGCCAGTTGCAGGGCACCAATGCCCGCCCGGGACATGACCGCATCATACGCATCTACACCGAATTTCTTCAGTTCGTTACGCAAAAACGCTTCATCGGCCAATTGTGCTTCTGTGTATTCGGGCGCATATTTGGTAATGGCTTCAACAATCGTAAGGCGGTCAAAGGGTTTGCTTAAATCAAGCTCGCGGCCCTGATGGGTCAGTACGGCACTGCCAGCTGCCTGGATGGCTACATCACGTAGCAGTTTTTCGGTAAAGTTCATGAGCCACTGGTAATTGGTGTAAGCGGCATAGAACTCCATCATGGTGAATTCTGGATTGTGGCGAGGACTGACCCCTTCGTTGCGGAAGTTGCGATTAATTTCAAAAACGCGTTCAAAGCCACCCACGACCAAGCGTTTCAGGTACAGTTCGGGGGCAATACGCAAGTACATTTCCATGTCCAGGGCATTGTGATGCGTCACAAAGGGTTTGGCCGCGGCGCCGCCTGGAATGGGGTGCAGCATGGGGGTTTCAACTTCAAGGAAGTCGGCGTTTAGCATGTATGAGCGAATGGCGTTAATGGCCTTGCTACGCGTTTTGAACGTGTTGCGCGTTTCTTCGGTCATGATCAGGTCTACATAGCGTTGGCGGTAACGCAGTTCCTGATCGGCAATGCCGTGGAATTTATCGGGTAAAGGACGCAGTGATTTGGCAAGCAGGCGAATGCTTTCTGCATGAATGGACAGCTCACCCTTGTTGGTTTTGAATACACGGCCTTCTACGGCAATAATGTCACCAATATCCCATTGCTTGAACTGGTTGTAGGTGTCTTCGCCTACCGAGTTTTTGTCCAGATAAATCTGAATACGGCCGCTGCTGTCCTGAATGGTGGCAAAGCTGGCCTTGCCCATGACACGCTTAAGCATCATGCGGCCGGCTACCTTGGCGGGTATTTTTTGCGGATCCAGGGTTTCTTTGTCCAGGGCATCGAACTGTTCGTGCAGTTTCAAGGCCTTGTGTTCGGGTTCAAAATCGTTAGGAAAGGCAATCCCTTCTTCACGGATTTTATCCAGCTTGACACGACGTTCGGCAATCAGGCGGTTTTCATCTTGTTCGGGAGCGATAGGGTTATGTTGTTCTGTCATGGTTGTGGTTTATGAATAGTGACGAATATCATCAATTTCGGTCTGGCCGAAATCATCACGATGTAAATAATTCAGGATTTTATGGGCGAGCTGTTCGGGATTTGACAGTTCGCCTTTGTCATGTAACTGGGTAAAACGGGCGCGATTGGGAAAATCGTTAAGATCCAGTTCGCGAATTTGTTTTTGCATGGTGGTGTCTATGACACCGGGCGCCAATGAGACTAATTTGGCATGGGGGGCTTCCTGTTTTGCCACGCGTGTGTACATGTCAAGGGCTGACTTGGTAGCGCAATAAACACCCCAGCCCGCGGTAGGAGAGCGGCCGGCACCAGAGGAAATATTAAGGATCCGGATATCGGCACCGGTAGGGCGGGTGGCCGTTAAAAAAGCCGAAGTTAGCACAATAACACTATTGACGTTTAAATTGAAGGCACGGGCTATGTCCTGGGCCTTGCTGTGGCCAAGACTGTTGTATTGACCAACAGGCCCAAGAGTGCCAGCGTTGTTGATCAGGATATATTGGGTGGCCGAAAGATCAAGCTGCGAAAAAATATCCCGGGAGGTCAGGTCAATTTGTGCCGGATCGGCAAGATCGGCTTCATAGTGGATATGATGGCAACCATGTTGCCGGGCAAGTTCATGCAATTGCCGGTTATCGGTTCGTGCCACAGTGATTAGCTGCTCGACCTGGGTGGCAAGCTGGCTGGCCAGCGCTGCCCCCAGACCTCTTGAAGAACCGGTAACGATGGCAATGGTTTTGCTCATTTAAATACCCTGTTTCAGACTTGCTTCAATAAACATGTCCAGATCGCCATCCAGTACTTTTTGGGTATTGGAAATCTCGACATTAGTGCGTAAGTCTTTAATGCGGCTTTGGTCTAGTACGTAAGAGCGGATTTGATGGCCCCAGCCCACTTCGGTTTTGGAGTCTTCCAGTTTTTGCTGTTCTGCCATGCGATTACGCATTTCAAGTTCATACAGCTTTGAGCGCAGCATGGACATGGCCTCGGCACGGTTACGGTGCTGTGAGCGGTCATTCTGGCACTGTACGACAATACCGGTGGGGGCGTGGGTAATACGCACGGCCGAGTCGGTTTTGTTGATGTGCTGGCCACCGGCACCGCTGGCACGGTAAGTATCTATGCGCAAATCAGCCGGGTTGATCTCAATTTCAATGGAATCGTCGATTTCAGGGTAAACGTAGACACTGGCAAAAGACGTGTGACGGCCATTGGAAGAGTCGAACGGGCTTTTGCGGACCAGACGGTGGACACCGCTTTCGGTGCGCAAAAAGCCAAAAGCGTAATCGCCTTCGATTTTGATGGTGGCGGACTTGATGCCTGCGACATCGCCATCGGAGATTTCAAGTACTTCGGTTTTGAAGTCTTTGTTTTCACAGTAACGCAGGTATTGGCGCAGCAGCATGGATGCCCAATCTTGGGCTTCGGTACCACCCGCGCCAGCCTGAATGTCCAGGAAGCAGTTCATGGGGTCGGCCGGGTTGGAGAACATGCGGCGGAACTCCAGGCCTTGCAGCACTTCGGCGTATTTTTTGGCGTCTTCTTCAATGGCCATCAGGGTGGCATCATCATCGTCCATGGCCGCAAGTTCGTACAGATCCATGGAATCCTTGATGTTTTGCTGTAACTCGCTTAACACCAGTACGATTTTTTCAAGACTTTTCTTTTCTTTGCCCAATTCCTGGGCGTGTTCGGGATTGTTCCAGATGTCTGGATTTTCTAGTTCCAGATTGACGACTTGCAGGCGTTCTGATTTTGCCTCGTAGTCAAAGATACCCCCGAAGGTCGGATTCGCGTTCGGCGTAATCCTCAAGGTTTGCTAAGATTTGATTCTGGCGCTCGGCTTCCATTATATTTCCTAAGATCAAATTTTATTTTTGCTAACCTTACATTTTAACGCATGACAACAAAAAAGCCCTGAAAAGGGCTTTGGGTATTGAAAAGATTTTATGGTCTGGTTGATTTATGACCAGATACATTGCCAAAGGCATCACCAACGGTATTGATAACATTGTCAATGGGGGCGCTGGGGCTTTGCATGTTTGTGCAACCTGCCATCAAAAAGGCAAATGCGAGCAAGCTTGTCAGCCAGGAAAGTTTTTTCATCATTTCAGGCACCCCGGGCATGTTTTACAAGCAGTTGTGCCGATACCACGCCATTCCATTGATTAGGCACCAGTTCATAAACCAGTTCGGCATATTCAGGTAAAGATTCCTGCTGGTTGAACCAGATGGCATCATACAGAACCTGGTTACGTTCAACTTTTAATTTAAGGTGTTTGTCTTTGAGCAGTCTTTGGTTGCGGATGCGGTATACATCCCTGAAAAGCGGGGCGGGAAAGCCGGCTCCCCAAACCTGGTTTTGCAGCAGCAAGGCGGTTTCAGCATTGGCATAAACGGGATCCAGTGAGCCGTCTGTTTCAAGCAGGGGTTCAAAGCTGCTGGTGCCGGTCATTTCCTGTACCGCTTCGTTAAAAGCGTTTGCAAACGCTTCAAAGTACGCGGTTTTAAGCGAAAGTCCAGCCGCCATGGCGTGTCCGCCAAATTTCAGGATCATGCCAGGATGACGTTTGGACACCAAATCAAGGGCATCACGCAGGTGCAGTTCGGGTATCGAGCGTCCTGATCCGCGTAATTCATCATTGTCGGCTGGGGCAAAGGCCAGGGTGGGTTTCCAGAATTTTTCTTTCAGGCGGGACGCCACAATACCAACCACCCCTTGGTGCCAGCTTTCATTAAAAACGCAAATGCTGGCCGATTGAGCGCTTTCAGGGGAAGCCAGCGTGGCCAGGGCTTGTTCGCTCATTTCATGTTCAATAGAGCGGCGTTGATGATTGATTTCATCCAGTTGCCGGGCCAAATGCAGGGCTTCTGTTTCGTCATCGGTAATTAAGCAGCGAATGCCCAGGCTCATGTCGGCCAGACGGCCAGCGGCATTGATGCGAGGACCAATTTTAAAGCCCAGGTCGGTTGCACTGGCCTCTTGGAAATTGCTGCCGGCAACCATGAACAGGGCTTTGATGCCTGGCTGCAGGTAGCCCTTACGGATTTTGTTAAGCCCTTGGGTAACCAGCAAGCGGTTATTGCTGTCTAACCGGACAACATCAGCCACGGTGCCCAAGGCCAACAGGTCGGCAAGGTTATCCAGCCTGGGTCCCCCCTTGGGTTCAAAGTGCCCGCGTTTGCGCATTTCCGCTCGCAGGGCCAGCATGACATAGAAAATGACCCCCACGCCCGCCAGGCTCTTGGACGGAAACGTGCAGCCGGGCTTGTTGGGATTGACGATACACAGGGCATCGGGCAGGGTGTCACCGGGCAAGTGATGGTCGGTGACAATGACGTCCATGCCTTCTTCGCGCGCCGCCTGCACGCCTTCAACACTGGCAATGCCGTTATCAACCGTAATCAGGATGTCAGGTTTGCCATTGGGGTGCTGGCAGGCCAGGCTAACCACTGCCGGCGATAAACCATAGCCGGTTTCAAAGCGGTTGGGTACCAAAAAATCAATATCGGCGCCCATCTGACGCAGGGCACGTACGCCTGTTGCGCAGGCTGTCGCGCCGTCACAGTCATAGTCGGCAATAATCAGGAGTTTTTTTCTTTGTTCTATCGCATCGGCCAGCAGGCTGGCCGCCTGGTTTACTTCGGAAAGCAGGGAAGGCGCCAGCATGTTTTGCCAATGCGGTTGCGTTTGGGCAGGATCATTAACGCCACGTGCGGCCCAAAGCCGGGCCAGTAGGGTATGAATGCCCGCGTTTTCCAATTGTTGCTGATAGCCGGGATTTTGCGCCCGGTCACTTATTTTTACTGACACCACCAGTCCTTCCATTTTTGATTGCGATTAAAGAGTTTACCCAACCAGGCAGGCATGTGGCCTGGAGTGATGACAACCAGTCGATCATAGCCGGTCAGAACGAGCCTGTCGTCCTTATTGGCAAGCAAAGGGCTGAAAACATCTTGCTCCAGTTTAGCCAGGATGGCCAGCCATTGGCCCCAATCCTGCTTGCGGTGTGACGTTTCAAGTTGCTGCAGGAGGCGTAGCGGCTTTGCGGCGGGTGCCGCCTGCAGTTGTGAAGGCGTGGCACCGCCAAAGACCCAGGCACCATTAATAAGAGGCCGGTTATTTTGTTGTCGTTCCTGGTTTACGGGGTGTTCATGCCATTCTACCTGGAGCGCATTGAGCAGTTTGCGTAACAGGCGGCTTTGTGCATCTTGTGGCCACCAGTTATTAAGATACCCGCTGGCAATAAGATTAGGGCTTAAAGAGGGTAAAACCATGTCCGGTGGTACTTCAATGTGCCAGCGGCACGTATCATGTTGCAGTAATTTGAAAGGGCTCTCGGAAAAAACAACCTGCGCACTTTCAAATAATGCTAAGCTTTCTGATTCCGATATGACCAGATCATCGGCAGTGAGTAAAGTGGCATTGGACGCGCCCAGCGCAATATGCGCCAGTTCCAGCAGCCAAACGGGTTGATCCCGGTTGTGCGAATGGGGGGAATAAAGCGGTCCAAGTCCGGCAGCATGATTTTGCTGCCCAACAGGCGTGAATTGGCGGTGCTCCAGTTGCCAGTATTCAAAAGGCGTACAGCCGGTTTCGTTGGGGTCGAGCAAATGCACGGTTCCCTTGCTGTTTTCCAGTTTTTGAAATAGGGTCGGTGCGGCTTTGGCCGCCTGCCTGGCCAGTTCAGAAGCAATCGATGAGTGGGGAAGTATCCCTGAAATAACAATATCCATGTTGGAATTGTAATCTTTGTGAATCATTTACGCTTGTGAAAATACCTTACGAATTATGGATTGGTTCCCGATATGCGGGATTGACAAGGGCAAAAGGGCGCGGAAAAAAGCGCGACCGCTTTGTTTCTTTCATTGCTGGCAGCTCAATGGCAGGCATTGCGCTGGGTGTGGCCGCACTTATTATTGTCATGTCAGTGATGAACGGATTCCAGGTTGATGTGCGCGATCGCATGTTGTCGGTGCTGCCACACATTCAACTGTTTAACCCGCAAGTTGATGCGGTAAGTGCCCTGGAAGACTGGCAAAACCTGGCCAGCGAGGCCGAAAAAAACCCTGAAGTCGTGGGCGCTTCCGCTTTTGTCGCCTCTTCAGGCATGCTGGCACGTGGCAATGTCCTGAAAGGGGTTGAGATTCGCGGATTGGATCCGGCCAATGAAGGCAAGGTATCTGAATTGCCGGATCAAATCATTCGTGGTTCCCTGGATTCGCTGCAGCCAGGCACGTTTAATATGGTGATTGGTCAAACACTGGCCAATCAGATGGGGGTTAATGTTGGTGATACCCTGCTGGTGATGTCTCCCCAGGGTTCCATCAACCCGGCAGGCTTTACGCCGCGCATGCGGCAATTCACCATTTCCGGCATTTTTTCTTCAGGCCATTATGAATACGATTCCAGCCTGGCTTTTATTGCAGCCCGCGATGGTGCCGTGCTGTTTCGCAACATGGGGCTGGCAGGGGTAAGGCTTAAAGTCAAGGACATGCTGGAAGCCCCGGAAGTGGCCAATCAATTAATGTTCAGCCTGCCCCAAGGTATTGTGGCCCGTGACTGGACGCAAGATAACCGGACCTGGTTTGCCGCCGTCAAGACAGAAAAAAGAATGATGTTCCTGATTCTGGCACTGATTATTGCAGTGGCTGCCTTTAACCTGCTGTCTTCGCTGGTGATGGCGGTCAAGGACAAGCAATCGGATATCGCGATCTTAAGAACACTGGGAGCCAGTCCGGCAGAAGTGGCCCGGATATTTCTGGTTCAGGGTTCTTTGATTGGTATTGTGGGCACTTTTATGGGCGTTTTTCTGGGTTGTCTAGTGGCCTACAATATTGATGTCATCATTCCGTTTATTGAAAACCTGTTCGGCATTCATTTTCTTGATCCCAGCATTTATTTTGTCAGCCAGTTGCCGTCTCATCCTGAAGTCAGCGATATTACCGCAGTGGGCCTGACATCCCTGGTGCTTTCCATACTGGCTACCCTGTATCCGAGCTGGAGAGCTTCCCGTTTGCAGCCTGCCGAGGTATTGCGCCATGACTAATGAAAAAAAATATGCCTTGCAGGCAAAGTCTATTGTTAAATATTACGAAGATGGCAATACCCGGCTGGATATCCTCAAAGGTATAGACCTGGATGTGGAACAGGGTGAAATGGTGGCCATTATTGGGGCTTCGGGTTCTGGTAAAAGCACCTTGTTGCATACCCTGGGCCTGCTCGATGAACCCACTTCCGGTGAAGTGTTGGTGAACGGAGCCCGCACAGCCGGGTTGTCTGAGAAACAACGTAGCCAGATTCGCAACCAGAGCCTGGGTTTTGTGTACCAGTTTCACCATTTGCTGCCAGAATTCAGCGCGCTTGATAATGTTGCCATGCCCTTGATTGTCAGAAGGATGGATCGTCGCATGGCGCGCAAAATGGCAGAACAGGTGTTGGCTAAAGTGGGTCTGGCTGAGCGGGTAACTCATAAACCCAGCCAGCTTTCCGGGGGTGAGCGCCAGCGGGTGGCCCTGGCCCGTGCCTTGGTGGCCAACCCGGTCTGTGTGCTGGCTGATGAGCCCACCGGCAACCTTGACAGGGAAACAGCCCAGAATATGTTTGCCCTGTTAAAATCGGTTAATAAGGAATTCAATACGGCTTTTGTGATTGTGACTCATGATCCTAAACTGGCTGAGCTCGCAGACCGCCAACTGGTCATGGAAAAAGGCCTGCTGGATAGCAAAACCGATGTGCCCGTTTAAACATTCATGTGTCTAACGCCTAATGCGGGGCGTGCATACAGGGGTTTATTGTTCAACCAGGGTGTAAACAGGTGTAGCCATGCTCATTGATACACATTGCCACTTGGATGCGGCCGAATTTGATCATGACCGCGATGAAGTGATTGCTGATGCCCAGGCGCAAGGGATCGGGATAATGGTGATTCCAGCCGTTGAGCAAAGCAATTTTGCTACGGTAAGAAACCTGGCGCACCGCATTGATGGGGGCTTTTATGCCTTGGGTATTCATCCCATGTATGTGCATAAAGCACAAGATAAAGACCTTGACTTGCTGGAACTGGAAATTGCCCGTTCCATGGATGACCCGTGCTTTGTCGGCGTGGGTGAAATCGGGCTGGATTTTTTTGTTACTGAAATTGCCAGTGGCATGCACCGTGAGCGGCAGGAGTATTTTTACTCGGCCCAGTTAAGTCTGGCCAAACAATTCAATTTGCCGGTTATTTTGCATGTGCGCAAATCACAGGACACACTGCTGAAGTATTTACGCCGGTTTTCTTTATCAGGCGGTATTGCCCATGCCTTTAATGGCAGTTTCCAGCAGGCCCAGGCATTTATTGATTTGGGCTTTGCCTTGGGTGTGGGCGGTGCCATGACCTATACCCGCTCTTTGCAAATACGCCGATTGGCCAGTGAGCTTGATCTTTCCAATCTGGTACTTGAAACCGACTCGCCGGATATCCCTCCGGCCTGGCTGCATGAACCCAACCGGCGCAACACGCCCGGTCAAATTGCCCGTATTGCCCAAGAGTTGGCCGCTTTAAGGCAGGAAAGCCTTGCGCACATCAGCCAAACCACGGCCAGTAATGCCCGGCGGGTTTTACCACGGATGATATTGTCCTGATAGCGGCTTTTTGTTGCGCCCCTTGAGTAGAATCTGCTTTTCAGCGCACAAAGAATGTCCATGTGGGTTTACTGGATTTGCCTGGCGGGAGCTTGCCTGGGCATAGCTGGTGTTCAATTATTGCCAGGCTTGCCTTCTCTAACCATCATCAGCTTGCTGGCAGGCTTAAGCCTGCTCGCCTGGCTGTATGTGTGGCCAAGGCCATTTCCGGTACTTAAAGCCATTCTTCTTGGCGTGTTGTGCTTCTTGCTGGGCATGGCTTATGCCACCCATAAGGCCCAGCTACGGCTGGCTGACAGCCTTGCTTCCATTCATGAAAACAAAACAAGCCGGGTTGTCTTGCGTGTTGTTGAAATTGCCCTGTATGGGCCAGACTATGTACAGTTCAAGGCCAAGGTGCTGGACAGCTTTTCCATTCAGGGAATTCCAGTGCATATACAGGTTCGCTGGCAGGCAGGTGCCTGGCCGGGTATTTACGGTAAGCCCAAAGATATCAAAGATAAACTGCCGCTTATCAGGCCAGGCCAGGTTTGGGAAATGTCCTTGAAACTTAAACGTGTGCATGGCGCCATGAACCCCAATGGGTTTGATTATGAAACCCATGCCTTTGCCAATAACATCAGGGCTTTGGGAGCGGTAAAAGGCCAGCCCAAACTGTTGGCCGATGAGCCGTTCGGCAGCTTTGCCGTAGCGGTTGAGCGATTGCGTGATCAGGTGCGTTCGGCCATGCTGCCTTACCTTAAAGATAAACGTTATGGTTCCGTAATGGTAGCGCTGGTTATGGGGGACCAGAATGGTATTGCCCAGGATGACTGGAAGCTGTTCAACCTGTCGGGGGTGACGCATCTGGTTTCCATCAGCGGGTCTCATATCACGATGCTGGCGGTGTTAGGTCATTTTCTGGTTTTGTGGTGCTGTAAAAGAATCAAGTTTAAAGGGAAGTTGTTGTCTGACCATCGCTCCACTCATGTGCTTGCCGCTTTTTTTGGTTTACTGGTTGCGTGGACTTATTGTTTGCTGGCCGGCTGGGGAGTGCCAGCGCAAAGAACATTGCTGATGCTGGCCATTGGTTATGGCCTGATCTTATTCCGTTTGCGTATACCCATTTTCTTTATTCTATTGCTAAGTTGTCTGGGTGTTTTGTTGCTGGATCCGTGGGCCATGCTGTCTAGCGGGTTTTGGCTGTCTTTCTCTGCAGTGGCCGTTTTAATCTGGCTGGGACGGCATCATGCGCAGCAGGGCGGTGTAAATAGGCAAGACAGGGGCAAAAAAATGCTGTCTGCCTTTGTGCTGGCGGCCAGGTTTCAATTAATGATTACACTGGCGTTGGCGCCGTTTTTAATTTTGCTTTTCAGCCAGTTTTCGCTGGTCTCGCCATTGGTAAATGCCTATGCCATTCCCTTGATTGGCTGGGTTATTACGCCGCTTTCATTGTTGTTTGCCTTGCTGGCCTTGTTAAACCTGCACACGCCTGCCACTCAGTGGCTGGGCAATCTTGCTCATGATATTTTGCAAGGGGTGCTTGATCTAACCCAGTGGTTTGCCCAGTTGCCGTGGGCCAGCATCTATATTGCAACTCCCGCTTTATGGGGGTTGTTACTTGCCATGGCTGGTGTTTTTATTGTGTGTCAGGCAAGGGGCTTGCCTTATAAAAACCTAGCCTGGTGTTTCATGGTGCCGGTTTTTTTGGGAAAAACAGATCGTCCTTTACCCGGTTACTGGAACCTTATTGCTTTAGATGTGGGGCAGGGAACAGCGGTGGTGGTGTTAACGCATAAGCATGCCGTACTGTTTGATGCCGGGCCCAGAACCAGCCATGCCAATGAAGCGGGTAGCCGGACAATCTTGCCGTACTTAAGATCGGCGGGCGTAAAGCGGCTTGATGCCATGGTGGTGTCTCATTCCGATGTGGATCATGCAGGTGGTTTTGCCACAGTAATTGCCGGCATCCATACGGGCATGGCGTATGCGTCCTTCGGGCTTGACCGGTTTCTGGCCGAAGAAGAAAAACGACTTGAACACGACTATATTTTGCTGAATCAGGATCTGGCCTATCTGCCTTGCGGGCATGGGCAGGCCTTTAGCTTTGACGGGGTCCGTTTTACTTTCCTGAATATCGGGCAAATGCCCTTGCCAAATGACAGCGGCAATGCGCAAAGTTGTGTGTTGCAGGTGCAGGGCAGTCAGCATAGCGCATTGTTAACCGGTGATATTCATGTTGAACAGGAAATCGGGCTGCTTCAACAGGGACTGAAAAAGGTCAATGTCGTGGTGGTGCCGCATCATGGGGCCAACACTTCTTCTTCGATATCGTTTGTTCAATCCCTGAAAGCCGATCATGCCATTGTCCAGAACGGTTATCTGAATCGTTACGGTCATCCACACAGGCAGGTGCAGCAGCACTGGGAAGACGCAGGCAGTGTTTTCTGGCGTACCGACAGGGATGGTGCCATAACCGTACGTTCTTCAATACAGGGCCTTAGCCTGCTTGCCGCGCGCAGCACAACAAAACGCTATTGGCATGCCCGCTAGCCTCGGCATATACTAGTGATAATCATTATCTGTGTCTCCTGGAGGAAAGTCATGCAATCACCACGTTTGAATTATGTCAATTGCGTCAGTACGGCAGGCGTGCATCGCATGGCTTATTGGGAATGGGGTGACCCTGACAATGACAGGGTGTTGGTGTGTGTGCATGGCCTAACCCGGACCGGACGTGACTTTGATGAGATGGCACTTGCCATGTCGGGTGAATATCGTGTGATTTGTCCTGATATTGTGGGCAGGGGAGCCTCTGATTTTTTGCTTAACCCATCCCTTTATGCCGTACCGCAGTATGTTTCAGATATTTTCACTCTGTTGGCACGCGTCAATGCCAAAACCCTGGATTGGATCGGGACTTCAATGGGCGGGCTAATTGGTATGGTGTTTGCCGGGCTGGTGCGCAAGGCGGATCTGTATATCGCCAATCAGGAGCCCCGTGATGAAAATATGCCGGGTAAAACCGGGCTGGCCCTGAATAGGCTGGTGCTAAATGATGTAGGGCCAAAAATAGAGCTCGCGGCTATTCGCCGCATTGGTGCCTATGTGGGTAATGGATTGGTATTTGAAAGTCTTGAAAGCGCGGTGGCGTATATGAAGATAAACGCGGCCTCTTTTGGTCCGCTTAATGACAGGCAATGGCTTGAGTTTACAAAAAGTGTGATTAAATTTAAGGACAATGCCTGGAAAAGTCATTACGATGTACGTATAGCCCAAACATTTAAAGAGCAGGAAAGTGAAGAAGCACTTGCTGCGGCAGAAGCTTATCTGTGGCGCTCATACAAAGCCATTGATTGCCCCATTTTAATATTGCGGGGTGAAAACTCCGATTTGTTAAGTCGTGAATCGGTTGCCCAAATGCTGGAACAGAATAAAAACAGCCAGATGGTGGAAATACCCGAGGTGGGTCATGCGCCTACCCTCATGCCCAACGAACAAATCCAGGCAGTGCGCAAGTTTTTGCTCTCTTGAAACATTTTTTGCCAGTAGGAAAGTACCATGGATAGCTTGGTCAGATTGAACGTAGACCTGCATTGTCACTCAACCGTCTCGGATGGTGTGTTAAGCCCCACCGAGGTGGCCACACGTGCGGCCGGCAATGGCGTGCAAGTCTGGAGCCTTACCGATCACGATGAGGTGGGAGGGCAACAAGAGGCTGCGCGAGTCGCCCGTGAACTGGGCATGACTTATATTCCGGGTATTGAAATATCCGTGACCTGGGCAGAGCGAACCTTGCATATTGTTGGCCTGGGCATAGATCCTGAAAACGAAGCAATGAATGCAGGGTTGAGACGTATCCGTGACGACCGCGAGCAGCGGGCACATGTTATGTCAGACAAGTTGGCGGAATTTGGTATTATGAATGCCTACGAGGGAGCCTTGAAATATGCCGATAACCCCAACTTGCTGAGTCGGACACACTTTGCCCGTTATATCGTAGAGACCGGGCATTGCAAGAGCATGCAAGAGGTTTTCGACAAATACCTGGCCGATGGCAAACCTGCTTACATAGCGGGGGATTGGGCAGGTCTTGAAGAGGCCATTAACTGGATCAATCATGCAGGCGGCATAGCCGTGATTGCCCATCCCGGGCGGTATAAATACTCCCGCAGCGAATTTGCCACCCTATATAAAACCTTCAAGTTAATGGGGGGCAGGGGGATTGAGGTGGTTACTGGTTCCCATACCGTTGACCAGTTTCACCAGTACGCCCATATTGCCCGTCAGTACGGTTTTCTGGCCTCTTGTGGTTCCGACTTTCACAGTCCCTCGGAAAGCAGTATGGATCTTGGTAAACTTCCCCCTTTGCCAAGTGGTCTTACACCTGTCTGGGAGGAATTAATTTAAATCATGAACAAGGCTTTTGTTAAAGAATCCGATCAGGAAGATGATGAGGATGGCGTTGATGGCCAGGCAGTTGCCTTGCCGGCTGGTACCAAAAATTATATAACCAAATATGGTTATGCCGCTTTGCGTGAAGAATTGGCTCACTTGGTTAATACCGAAAGGCCAGATGTTGTACAAATCGTTTCGTGGGCGGCGGCTAATGGTGACCGTTCTGAAAACGGTGATTACCTGTACGGTAAAAAAAGACTGCGCGAGATAGACCGCCGCATTCGTTTTCTGACTAAAAGGCTGGAAATTGCCGAGGTCGTGGATCCTTCCACCCAGCCCAACAAAGACCAGGTGTTTTTAGGTGCTACGGTTGTGTATGCCGACAAGGCGGGTGAAGAACACACGGTAACCATTGTTGGAGTTGATGAGGCAGAGCCATTGCAGGGGAAAATTAGCTGGATTTCCCCTGTTGCAAGGGCCCTGATCAAGGCCAGGGAAGGCGACACGGTTAGCTTGCGTACGCCTTCGGGTATGGACGAGCTGGAAATTCTTGAAGTTAATTACCCTGACGAGTAAGGCTGAAGGTTGCCGAGCTGTCCTGGGCCAGATGTTTGGCTAGATAGGGCAGGCTTTTTTCCAGGGCTGCATGCAAGGTATACGGTGGGTTGATAATAAACATGCCACTTCCGTGCAGCCCATAACCATCTGCGGCCGGTTTTTTAACGGCCAGTGACGCGTTTAGCCATTGGGTGTCGGGCAGTTTCTCAAGTTGCTTGATCATGTCATGCACTTCTTTGCGATTGACCAACGGGTACCAAACTGCATAACAGCCGGTTGCAAAACGTTTAAGACCATCTTTAATTGCCATTAAGGTGTGACGGTAATCGGCTTTGTCTTCATAGGAAGGGTCAATCAGGATAACGCCCCGTCTGGGTACGGGAGGCAGTTGTGATTTCAGGCCAGAAAAACCGTCCTTTTCAAAAATGGTTACCTGGCGTGCAATTTCCCTGCCTTGCTGTTCGATGTTGTCGCTAAGCACTTCAATCTCGGTGGGATGCAACTCAAACAAATGCAGGCGATCTTTAGGCCTCATTAATTCCAGCGAGATCCAGGGGGATCCGGGGTAGTAAACCAGATCCTGGCCATCGTTCAGGTTACGGATATGGTCAATATATATCTGCAGGTCTTGGGGCAAGTCGGTGTTGTCCCACAGCCGGGCAATGCCTTCTTTGAATTCCGCGGTTTTCTCTGCCCAGGCATCTTCCAGATCGTAAATACCGGCACCGGCGTGGGTGTCGATGATCCAGTAAGGCGTTTCCTTTTTGTTAAAGTAATGCAAAATATGCAATAAAACGGAATGCTTTAAAACATCAGCATGATTGCCTGCATGAAAGGCGTGGCGGTAACTGAACAAAATATATCCTTGTAATTAGTGCTGGCTATTAAGCCAAATCGGGGGTTACCCGAAGCAGTTCGTCGGTAAACAGGGCATCGCAACCCCAATGCAATAGTTGTTTGGCACGTTGATAGTCATTCACGGTCCAGGCACAAACCTTGTAGCCGGCCTGGTGAATGCGTTCTATTTTTTCCTGGTCCAGCAGGCTTTGTTTCAAGTTAATGGCGACACAATCCAGCTCTTCCAGAATCACGGTGAAATTATCAGGCAGGTCTTCGGTTAAAAAGGCACGCGGCAATTCGGGGGCGGCTTGTTTGGCAGCGGCCAGCGCCTCAAGCGAGAAAGAAGAGAGCAGGGGAGGCAGATGGGAATGAAGCCACCATTGTTTTGCTGCTTTGGCCACCAGAGTCCCGGTTTCGGTTTCACGGTTTGGACAGGGTTTGATTTCTATATTGCAGAAAATATTGTTTTCCTGGGTAAAACGTGCAACTGAAACAAATGTAGGGATTGGCTCGCCGGTATAAAAGGCTGAATGCCATCCGCCGAAATCCAGTTCAGACAGTTCCCTGAATGTTTTACTGGCTGCAAGTCCGATGCCGTTTGAGGTGCGATCTACCGTATCATCATGCATTAAGACAAGCATGTTGTCCTGGCTCAGCTTGACATCGAACTCAACCATGGAAAAGCCGTATTCATGACCGCAACGCATGGCGGCAAGGGTGTTTTCAGGGGCCAGGTAGCCACCGCCGCGATGGGCAATCAGGCGCGGATAGCGCCATTCGAAAGTGTTTTTTGCTGACATTGGAATGTATAGGTGGGTTTCAAGAGTAAGTTTATTGTTGTATTGTAGGAAGATATAAGCCGCTTTGAAAGTGACTTTTTATAAAATGGGGCTGAATTGTCTATTTTAAAAGTGAAAAAGACTAAAATGGGAAACCCCTTTTTCCAACCGCGACATTTATAATGTATATTCTGATTTTCGCAGTCTGAGTTGAGAGCTTAATGTTTGAATTTATCCGTACACACCAACGTATTGTATTGGCAGCGTTAATTATCTTGGTGGTTCCGTCATTTGTTTTTTTTGGCGTGGCCGATTACCAAAGCTTCGTTTCCAACGATGTAAAATTGGCAGCTGTTAAAGAAACCAATATTACCCAAGAGCAGTTTAACCAGTCCTGGCGCGCCCGTTTGGACCAAATGAGAATGGACGCCGGCGCGAATTTTGATGTTTCCAAAGTAGACACCCCGGCCAACCGGCAAGCCTGGCTGAATCAGCTTATCAATACTCAGGTGCTGCAGCAGGAAGTGATTGATGGCCACTTCAATGCCACCGACAACATGGTTCGCAATGCCATTGGCTCCAACCCCCAGTTTCATGAAAACGGGGTGTATTCTCCCCAGAAATACAGCGAGTTCCTTGGCAACAATGGCATCAGGGATATCGATTATGAAGCTTATGTCCGTCAGAATCTGGCGTATGCACATGTACTTGAGCCTATTGCGCAATCTGTTTCGCTGCCTGCAAAAACGCTTGAATTATTGCAATCGGCCATGGTTCAGGAGCGTGCCGTTCGCCTGAAGGAATTTGAGGTTTCCACGTACTTGCAAGATGTCACGGTTTCCGATGACGACATCAAGCAGTGGTACGATAAAAACAGCAAAACACTTGAAGTTCCCCGTTATGTCGATGCCCAGTACATTATTCTTAACCAGGATGCGGCATTAAAATCAGTGCCTGAAGTTTCAGACGCTGATATCGAATCCTATTACAAATCCAACATTGGCAAGTACACTAAACAAGAACGCCGTGTTGTTAATCATATTCAAATCATGGTGCCTGCCGGTGCCGATGCAGTTGCTCAGGAAGAAGTCCTGAAAAAAGCTCAGGATGTGGCCGCACAGGCCAAGGCAGACCCTGCGAAATTTTCTGCTTTGGTAAAACAGTATTCAGATGATGCAGGTACTAAAAACCTGGATGGCAGCCTGGGTCTGCTGGCCAGGGGTGATATTCCTGTTCTTGATGAGGCCATTTTCTCTTTAACTGAGCCCGGTGTGACCGATCCAGTTAAAGTGGGCAACTCTTATCACATTATTCAAGTTGCCAGTATCGATGAAGGTGCTGTCCAACCGCTGTCTGCCATCAAGAGTCAGGTATTGGAAGAAATCCGTTTGCAGCTGGCCTCGGAAAAATTTGCTGATTTGGCGACAGGCCTGACCCAGCAGGTTAATGATGATCGCTCATCGTTGCAAGGCGTTGCCGACAATCTTCAGCTTGAACTGAAAACAGTAAATGGTATTGCGCGTGACCAGCTTCTGGCTGCCGGGCAAGTGGGTGAGAATGCCGCTTCTGTCAGCCCTGATGCCAAATACTTCGAGGCGCCAAGGGTGCGTGAAGTCCTGTTTTCGGATGAGGTTTTAAAACAGAAACTTAATTCTGGCGTGATAGAAATTTCTCCCTCTGAGCTGCTGGTGGTTCGTGTTGTGCAGGAAGTACCTGCGGCAATCCCTGCGCTAGAGTCTGTCAAAACCGAGGTTGAAAGCAAGGTAAGGAATGAAAAAGCCCTTGAGCAGGCTAAACTGGTAGGTGGGCAAGAGCTTAAAATGTTACAGGAAAATGGTCAGTCCGCGTCTGCCGGCTTCGGTCCTGAAACAATGATCAGCCGTTTAATGACCAACCAATTGCCTGAAGCAATGCTTAATACCATTATGACTGCACCGACTGATAAATTGCCTTCCTATGTCGGCACTGCTACGCCAAATGGCTTTGTGATTGCCCAGGTTGACAAGGTTTCGGAAGGTAATCCTGAAATGAAAATGCTTTTTACACAGTTCTTGCAACCAGGCCTGGAATCGGGTGTTGCCATTGAAATCGCCCAGGGTGTAACCAATATCTTGCGTGCAAACCATAAGGTTCAGGTGTTTCCCGAAGCCGAAAAAGTGATTTTGGGCGAATAAACCAGGCGAGGGGCTTTTATAAAAGCGTAAACCCAATACCCGTGCTGTAATGAATAAACCCCATAAAGCTGGATGCAGTTCCGGTTTTATGGGGGTTTTTTTATGGTAGTAATCAAGCCTGTAAAGATTACGTTGTATACCTGAATAGGGATGATTGCTTAAGTAGTTAGGTTCAGTGAATCGCTTGCTGCAAGACAGTCCAGACATTTTCTGCCATGGTTTTTTGTGCGGCTTCATTGGGATGGATGCCATCGTCCTGAAACATGTTTTTATCCAGCGCAAAATGTTCAAACAAGAAAGGCACCAGCAGGGCATTTTGTTCCTGTGCCACCTGGGCAAACATTTCCTTGAATTGTTGTGTATAAACAGGTCCAAAGTTGGGCGGAATTTGCATGCCAACAATGATCACCTTTGCCTGCGCCTGCTTGCTTAATTCGCTCATTTTTTCCAGATTTTTTTTGGAAACCTCCAGTGACAGGCCGCGCAATGCGTCATTGGAACCCAACTCCACAATCACCACAGACGGCGTGTGCTGTGCCAGCAAGGCAGGAAGGCGGCTAAGACCGCCACTGGTCGTATCGCCGCTTATGCTGGCATTGATGACGTCATAATTGTCATCATCACCAAGAAAATCGGATTTAATTATTTCCACCCAACCTTTGCCCCTTTCAATGCCATATTCTGCTGATAAACTGTCTCCTATAACCAGTATCGTTTTGTTGCTGCTGTTTTGTGCATTTGCCATTTGAAAAGCAGCGGTACACATGAATAGCGCCAGACATAATTTGAGTAGTTGATTTATGAAAAACATATTTGCCCTGGAAGTTAATGGTCTGAATAAAATAGTGGAAGATGCCAATGGCCAGCTTCGTATTTTAGAGGATATTTCCTTTTCGCTTGAAAAAGGTAAGACATTGGCCATTACCGGAAGTTCAGGTTCTGGAAAGTCAACCCTGCTGGGTATTTTGGCTGGCCTTGATGTGCCCAGCCAGGGTAGTGTGCTCTTAATGGGGCAGGACCTGTTTTCACTTAATGAAGACCAGCGGGCCCAGTTGCGGGCGTATCATGTGGGATTTGTCTTCCAGTCGTTTCAGCTGCTGCCTAACTTAACGGCGCTGGAAAATGTGATGCTGCCTTTGGAGTTGCAAGGCAAACGTGCAAAAGATGCCGCCTGGGCCATGTTAGAGCGTGTAGGTCTTGCCGGGCGCTCTCACCATTACCCAAAAACATTATCTGGCGGAGAGCGTCAGCGTGTGGCCTTGGCGCGGGCATTTGTGGTTGAGCCGGCCATATTATTTGCCGATGAACCCACCGGAAGCCTTGATGCAACAACGGGGGCGAATATTATGGACTTGATGTTTGCATTGCATCATGAAAAAAGAACCACCCTGGTTCTGGTTACTCATGATACGCTTCTTGCCAGTCGCTGCCAGCAGCAGCTTGTGTTACAGGCGGGCAAGGTACAGACCTTAACCCTTAACCCTTAACCCTTAACCCTTAACCCTTACAATCCTGGTTACCTGGGGCACATGCCGCATTAACCTGATCACTTTGGCCAAATGTTTACGGTCATCTACCTGGATGGTAATTTGTATTGTTGCGGTTTCAAGTGCTTCTTCGTTCATGGACATTTGAATAATGTTGGAATCGGCAGTTGCAATTTGGGCAGCAATGCGACCCAAGACCCCTTTTTCGCTCTTGATGGTAATTTCAAGACGCGTAGGCAAGTGCTTGGCGGTTTCCTTATCCCAGCTAACCGAAGAGACCCAGCGTTCAGGTTCGCGGGTGCGCTGCCGAAGAGCGGCTGGACAGTCTTCTGTGTGAACCACCAAGCCATGGCCTGGGCGGATGCAGGCAATGAGCGAGTCACCGGGAATTGGATAACAGCAATTGGAAAGTTGCGCGGCTTGTCCTTCGTTGCCCTGAATAAAAATGGTGCCCGTTTTAGCTACGGACATTTCATCAATAACTGCGGCACTGGTTGCCAAAATCTCATTGTCTATAATGAACCGGCGTGCAACAACGGCGGCCAGGCGACGACCCAAGCCGATATCGGCCAGAATCTCATCAGCCGAGTTAGCCCCGGTGCTTTTGGCCAGCTTTTCCCATTGCGGATCATCTTTCGGCGGCATTGGGATATTCAGCTCTTGCAGGGCGTGCAAAAGCTGCTTTTCACCAAATTGAATGGACTCGCTGTATTTAACCGTTTTAAGGAAATGACGGATTTCAGAACGAGCTTTACCGGTACGTACATAGTTAAGCCACTGGGCACTGGGTACGGAGGCCGGAGAGGTGATGATTTCGATTCGGTCACCACTGCTTAATTCTGTTTTGAGCGGAACAAATTCACCATTGATTTTGGCAGAAACGGCATGGTTGCCGATATCGGTATGAATAAGGTATGCAAAATCAATGGGCGTTGCGCCACGTGGCAAAGAAATGATTTTGCCTTTGGGGGTAAGCACATAAACCGCATCAGGGAACAGGTCTACCTTGACGTGTTCAAGGAACTCGCCCGAATCACCGGTTTGGCTTTGGATATCCAGCAACGATTGCAGCCAGCGATGGGTTTGTTTTTGCAGGTCGTTTAGCGAGATATCATCATTTTTGTACATCCAGTGAGAGGCCACGCCTTTTTCGGCAATGTGGTCCATATCACGGGTGCGAATCTGGAACTCGATGGGGGTGCCATAAGGACCCACCAGAGTGGTGTGCAAAGACTGATAGCCGTTAAGCTTTGGAATGGCAATATAGTCTTTGAATTTGCCGGGTACCGGCCGATACAGCTGATGAATTACTCCTAATGCCAAATAACATTCGGGCAGGGTGTGAACAATAATTCGGAAGCCGTAGATATCGAGTACATCGGAAAAGGATTTTTTTTGTTCGCGCATTTTTTTATAAATGCTGAACAGGGATTTCTCACGACCGGAAATTTCGGCTTCGATACCTTGAGCCGGCATGGCGGTGGTGATGTTATCGGTAATTTTGGTAAGCACTTCGCGACGATTGCCGCGGGCTGCCATGACAGCCTTGTGCAGGACGGAATAACGGTTGGGTGAGCTGGCTTCAAAACACAGGTCTTGCAGTTCGCGAACCAGAGAATTAAGACCCAGCCGATGCGCGATAGGAGTATAAATTTCCAGGGTTTCGTTGGCGACCCTTCGGCGTTTGGCCGGGTCTACCGCGTCCAGGGTACGCATATTGTGCAGGCGATCGGCCAGCTTGATTAAAATAACGCGGACGTCTTTTGCCATGGCCAACAGCATTTTACGGAAGCTTTCCGCCTGCTGCTCTGCCTTGGTGGCAAAATTAAGTTTTTCAAGTTTGGTAAGGCCATCAACCAGATTGGCCACGTCGGGGTTGAATTTTTCAGCCAGCTCTGACTTGAGAACGCCCTGGTCTTCGATGACATCGTGCAACAGGGCAGCCATCAGGGCGTTGACGTCAAGCTTCCACCCGGCACATATTTCGGTAACCGCAATGGGGTGGGTAATGTAGGGGGCACCACTGGAACGAAATTGGCCCAAATGGGCCTGGTCTGCAAAGCGGTAAGCTTCGCGGACTTTTTCAATATCTTTGTTGTCCATGTAGCTGGACAGCATGTCGGTAAGCGTGGCCAATGAAGCAATAGTGGGATCATTGGCCGGTATAGCTTTGCCTGTAACAGCCTGCGCTGATTCAACCGGCTTTGAGGAATCTTTCTGTTTTCTTTTAAAGGGAGACCCGGCACGCAACGCATGCAAAATCGTGGATGATGCGCCTTTAATCCCTTTAAAAGTCATAGTGTATTAATCCTTGCCGATTATTGATTCAGGTAGGTACTTTACGCAACATTTCAAGGCCGGTTACACCGCTTGCAACTTCACGCAATGCAAGGACAGTGGGTTTGTCTTTGTTGCTTTCAAGGCGGGGCTCATGACCCTGTGCCAGTTCGCGTGCACGGTAAGTGGCCGCCAGCGTCAGGCTAAAGCGGTTTGGAATTTGTTTTAAACAGTCTTCAACGGTAATTCGTGCCATTTGATAACCTGAAAAATATTGGAAAAAATGATAGTGGGCCTACTGGGAAGAAGCATTTGAAATGCCCAGATCGGCGAATAGCTTTTCGTGTCTTGCTGCTTGTGCTGTATAGCGCAAACGAGCCGTAGCAATAATTTGCTTCAGCTCATGAAGTGCGACTTCGAAATCATTGTTAATAATAACATATTCACACTCTGGAGCGTGCGCAATTTCGCCCCCGGCTGCTAATAGGCGGCGGGCGATCACGTCTGGTTTGTCTTGTCCGCGACGGGTTAGCCTGATCCGTAGCTCTTCAATGGAAGGTGGCAAAATAAAGATATCGGTCACATCGGCAAACTGCTGTCTTACCTGACGGGCGCCTTGCCAATCAATTTCCAGCAAAACATCTTTGCCTGCAGCAACGGCTTGCTTAATGAAAGTTTTGGGCGTGCCATAGTAATTGCCATGTACCTCTGCCCATTCCAGTAAATCATTGTTTTCTTTCAGAGCCTGGAATTCTTCCAGGCTAATGAAATGGTATTCACGCCCGTTTTCCTCGCCCGGCCTGGGTGGACGGGTAGTGCAGGAAACAGAGAGTTCAATATCAGTATCATTTTTCAGCAGGGCATTGACCAGACTGGATTTTCCGGCACCGCTGGGAGCGACAATCATAAATACATTACCGGGATATTTCTTCATGCTGACGAGTCCATTTTTTTACAAGTAGCAAGGATAACAAAAAATTAAGCACAATTTACAATAAACAGCAAAAAAGTCCGCGCTAAACATCAGCAAGTGGTGCCATCAAGCCCCATTCTTGGTAGCATTGCTAGGTAAAACGTAATGGAGAATATAACAATGAACATTTCAAACCATAAAGTGGCGGTTGTAACAGGGGCTGGCTCGGGTATTGGCAGGGCGGTAGCGCTGGAATTGTTAAGTGCGGGTTACCGGGTGGTGTTGGCAGGAAGACGGCAGGAAGTCCTGGAGCAAACACGTACCGCTGCCGGACTGGATGCGGTAAGGGCTTTGGTAGTCCCCACCGACGTGACTAAAGAAAACGAAGTAAAAGCCTTGTTTGAACAAACCCAGCGCGAATATGGCCGGGTGGATGTGTTATTCAATAACGCCGGCAAAAGCGGTACGGCGGTACCCATTGACGAGTTTTCTACCCAGGAATGGCGTGACATTGTGGATGTGAACCTGACAGGCATGTTCCTGTGCGCCCAGGCCGCTTTTCATGTGATGCGACATCAAAGTCCCCAAGGAGGGCGTATTATTAATAACGGTTCTATCTCGGCCACGGCACCACGCCCCATGTCTATCGCTTATACAGCCACCAAACATGCCGTTACCGGCCTGACCAAAACCATTTCCCTGGATGGCCGTGCCTACAATATTGCTTGCGGCCAGATTGATATAGGCAATGCTGGTACCGATATGACTGAAAGAATGAAAAAAGGCATTTTGCAGGCCAATGGTGAAATCATGGCTGAACCGATTATGGATGTGGCCCATGTGGCACAAACCGTACGGACCATGGCCGATTTCCCGTTGGAAACCAACGTGCAGTTTGTGACGATCATGGCAACCAAGATGCCGTTTGTGGGGCGGGGTTAAGGTAGCTGCTAAATATAGATGAATGAAATCTCTCAGTGAATGATAGTGTAAGGTAGTTGTACTATCCAATACTGGTCAAATAAACAGTATTCGTGTTAATATTTTTATGTCGGTCAAAAAATATCTTTGATTTGTTGCATACTGATAAGATATGTAGTTGATGAGTTTTATGATTTTTTGACATTAATGTTGCGTGAAATTGTGCTATGTCAACAGTATAAATAATAGGTTAGGTATTGGCTTAAAAGGATAGGTGTCTATGCCAGAATTGTCGGTTTTTATTTTTTTTCAAGACAGGTTTGTCGTACGCGATTACTGCAAAATTTTAACAAATAAGAAAGTTAAATAAAAACCGATTTAAGGCAGGTGTTTTTTAGTAAAAAAATCAACATTTTTTTGTGCGTTGAAATTATAACGAAACAATAAATTGGTTGCTTGTAAAACAATCACAGAAATATTTTTAAAGTTAAATGTTTGGGATTTTAGTAGTTAATAATGCAAAGTGAAATAAACGTATTACAAAAGGCTGAGGAGTTGCTTGAGCCTTTAGTGTTACCGCATGTACCTGAGGGTACTCAAACAAAAGCGGTTGTTGATCAATGGGTGCATGCCCTGGCTGCGGATAATGATTTTTATTGCAACCCTTTACTGAGTGATCGCACAGAGCTTAAATCTTCTGTATTGTCATTATTGAAAAAAAATAAATTGTACAAAAATCGGAATCAGTTTTTTGATGAGGTTTTTGGGTCTTTAAGGCTTAAACCAGTTAAGAGTGCATCATTCCGATTTATAGATTTGTTCGCGGGAATTGGTGGTGTCAGATTGGGAGCACAGGCTAACGGTGGAGTGTGTGTTTTTTCATCTGATTTTGATACTTTTGCCCAAGATACGTATTCATTAAATCATGGTGAACATCCTTTTGGGGATATTACAAAGATACAACAGGATTTTATACCTGATCATGATTTGTTATTAGCTGGATTTCCTTGCCAGCCCTTTAGTTATTCAGGTCGTTGCGAAGGATTTGAGGACAAAACTAGAGGGACATTGTTTTTTGATGTATTAAGAATTTTAGAAAGCAAAAAACCAAAATTTGCTCTTTTAGAAAATGTGAAGGGATTTAAGTCACATGATAAAGGTAATACAATGTTTATTGCTTTAAAAGCATTGGATGAGGCAGGGTATGAAACTTTTTGGACTGTGTTGAATAGTTATGATTATGGTGTTCCTCAGTACAGGGAACGGTGGTATTGTGTGGCTATTAGAAAAGATTTAGGGATAAAAGAATTTTCGTTTCCTAATAATAATGATAAAACAACAGTCTTAAGGAGTATTGTAGACTTGGATGAAAATGATCCAAGCTTGTCGCTTACTGATTTTGAAATGCGAAGAATTAAATATCATTTTGAAAATTATCATGAAACTGAGAGGGTGAAACACGATAATTCAATGTATGAGCCTCACACAAAAAAAGGGCGTCATGGTGTCTATTCTTTTCTTAAGAGTGATGGTTCCTTAAGATTTCACGTGGGTGATTTCGCTAAAACACAGATTCAAGAAGCATTTTATGCGTGTTTAGATACATATGCTCCTACCATTATTGCTAACAGAGTCCCCAAAGTTTGGGATTTAAAGCGAAAGTTATCAGTTAAGGAATCGTTAAGGCTTCAAGGATTTCCAGAGGAATTTGAATTTAGAGTGTCAAAGGCGCAAGCATATAAACAGTTAGGTAATTCTGTTACTGTTAGTGTTATTAAAGCCATAATTGAAAAAATAAAAGAAACGAAAGGAATTTAATCGATGGGTTATTTGTCTTTGCCAAAATTGCTTGAGGCAAGAAACCATATCTCAAATAATGTTAGTAAACCAGAAACATTTCTTGGATTGGTCTTGTTTTTATTTTGCGTTGTTGAAAGTAAAAAAAATGGTTTTTCTTTGAAAGCAGATATGAAGCTTTTCTCAGAATTGGCTGATGATGCTTTTTATTTGGCAGAGAATAAAAACCAAAGTAATGAAAATAAAAAATATTGGTTTTGTTTGCTAACAAAAGATTGGTTGGAGCAAGCAAGGAGATTTTTTTTAAAAGATAAAAAAATTTCTTTAAAATGTATTTTGCATTCTTTGTTTTGGCGTAAAAATTATGATGATATTCTTTATCTTTTAAATAAAAATATTCCTGAATATATTTTAAATGGGTTGTTTTTAAATGATTTAAGTAAAGATGATTTTACTGAAATAACACCGATAAATCATGAGCAAATTCTGTCTGAATTTGCAGAAATCAAAGACGGTTTAACAATCAAGTTTGATGGTTCTTTTGTTAAGAAAAGAGCAGGTGATTTAAGTGCTGCTCCATTCTCACAGACATTGTACTCAAGTCTTGAAATAAAAAAAATAATATCAATTTTTGAATTTGATCCTGTCGATAAATTTAATCTATCTCCAGAGGTTGATTTAGCATATCGCATTATTAAAAAAACAGATAAATTAATTATCTCTAAACCTTTTCTTCTTTTGGCAGGTATTTCCGGTACAGGTAAAACACGTTTTGTACGTGATCAGGCCGTAGCAATAGGTTCATTAAATGAGAATTATTGTTTGACTCCTGTACGGCCAGACTGGCATGAACCGAGTGATTTGTTGGGTTATGTTTCACGTTTAAATGGTGATGCGGAGTATATTGCGACAGATGTTTTACAGTTTATGGCCAAAGCTTGGCGAGCTATTTTGGACTCAGGCTTGGAAATTGAAGAGCGAAGTTCTGGTAAGCATGGTGACTGCCTTGCCGTAACAGGTCTAGAAGATGCGTTGGCTAATGTGATGCCTTATTGGCTTTGCTTAGATGAGATGAATCTGGCACCTGTGGAACAGTATTTCTCTGATTATTTGTCTATTATTGAAACCAGAGAGTGGATCTGTGAGGGTGATTCTTTCTCTTATTTGTGCGATCCTTTGTTAAAAGCCGCAACAATTCAACAAGTGGAAGACAGGAGTAAATTACGTGATGCCCTTGGCTTTAATGAAAGTAAATATGACAAGGCTTGGGAACTGTTTTGTCAATACGGTTTAGGTATTCCCTTTAATCTGATTGTGGCAGGTACGGTAAACATGGATGAAACTACACACGGTTTTTCACGTAAAGTGATTGACCGCGCGTTGAGTTTTGATTTTGGTGAATTTTTCCCTAACAATTTTGAAGAATTTTTTGAACCAAAAATTCAAAACAAGATTCTTTCTTATCCTGTTTTGTCGCATGCAAATCATAAAAACTTATCTGGCACTTTCGATACGGATGGGCATAAATCCATTGCGTTTTTAAATGCGATTAATAAGATACTTGATGGTACACCATTTAAACTGGCTTACCGGGCGTTGAATGAACTGTTACTGGCTGTTATTTATCATAATCCGCAAGATCAACTTGAGCTTTGTGCGGTCTGGGATGATTTCTTAATGTGCAAGGTATTGCCACGTATTGAAGGTGACTCAGATAAATTGGGTGGAGAGGCTTTTAGTGATGATGTTTCCATTTTGGATAATCTAATTACTTATTTAAAAGGTAAGTTTGACGATATTTGGGAAAAATCAAATGGTGATGCTGGTGCGAGACCTGATTTATACCGAGAAAAAGCAGATGGTTCAGATGAAGTGATCCGTATTCCCTGTCGTAGCAAGATAAAACTTGAATGGATGAAAAAGCGTTTGGAAAATTCAGGCTTTACCAGTTTCTGGCCATAATTGTTGTCTTGCCAAGAGGAAGATGGATGCAGGAATTCTTGAATTTGCAAACTGAACAGTTTGAATTTACTGTTTGCTGTAATGATATTGATAAACGCAAACAAGCTTACTTGAAGACGCTTTTCAAACGTGGCCAAATAGCTTGCTCCAGTTTGGATTTAGGTGAGCAACAGCAACTTGATCTTGCTGCCAGCACCCTTTCGGCAGACGGTTTTGGTAGAAAATTTGTTATTAGGTTTTCACCTGATCTTTTTATTGAAGAGCCGGTTCGTTTAAAAGGTCTTCATATTCTATGTACTGAAGGTCAAAAACAAAAGCTTATTTTGGATGAGCCTTTGTTTTTTGAAAATATGCAGTATCAGTTTGAGTGGGTTTTTTTTAATAATGTTGAAAGTGCCCGTTTGACTCACCGGAGTGAGTTGTTAAACGAAGGGTTTGGTTTCAGGGCAGCAAACTCAAGCAAAGGTTCGAAATTTGCCAGGTTTATTGGTATTGTCAATACAGGCAATGATGTTGGTTGGATGAGTTTGCCGCTGGAGTATGTGGTAGATGGGCAAATTAAGAAGGTTAATATTTCCTTTGAGGTTTTACCAACCAAGATGGATTTATACCAGGATTTGCCAGCCATGTATCGAGCTATTGATAATGTATTTCCACTTTGGCGTTTTAGCCTGGTAGGGAAAACCGGACAAGATACTTCAAAAAGCACGCATCGTGGTAATTTTCCGCTTATGTGGCTGGCAAATTTTGCACAACTAAGGAGTCGTTTCGAACAGGGATTAAAAATTATTGCCCAGGCTCCACATAGCCGTTTGTTAACCCATGAAAGGCATGTTCGGGCGGATAGGCTGAAAGGGCGATTGCCTTATAAATTGGGTGTCAAGGTTAAAGAAGATTTGGCTAATGGCCAATATGACAGGCGTTACAGGGTTGGAAAGAAAAAACTTGATGTAGATACGCCTGAGAACCGTTTTATTAAAAAAGTGGTTTTGGGTTGTAAGAATAACTTAGCTAGATTTGAGCGTAATATTCAAAAACACAACAAAAAAACAGATGGAACGCAGCGAGTTTCCGATGCTTTTCTTGCTGAGTTGGGCCAATGGCAACAACCTTTAAAAAAAATGCTTGGGCAAGGTTTTTTTAAAGAGGTTGGTGATTTTTCGGGATTGAATAGTGAATCATTGGTTTTGCAGCAAAAAACAGGGTATAGCGCAGTATATAAAGTTTGGAATGAATTAAAGTTTTATTTAGATGCTTTTGCCAGCCAGAATGAAATTTCAATGAAATCCGTTGCTGAAATTTATGAAATCTGGTGTTTTCTGACAATCAAGCAAATTTTGGAAGAACACTTGGGCTTTAAAGTGGTTCATTCAAAAAAACAGTCTTTAAAGCTTAATACTCTTTTTGAGTATCGATTAAAAGATGATTTTGCCGGTGCTTTTGAGTTTTTGCGCATTGATGGTGTAAAGGCAAGGTTAGTGCATGAACCTATATTTACCAAAACCAGTGATAATATTCGTAGTTTTGTAGTCAATCAAGAACCGGATATTGTTTTAGAGGTTACTTTTCCGCAACCGACTAAAAAAAGCTTTGTATGGTTATTTGATGCGAAGTACCGCATTAAGACCGAGCAAGGTTTATCTGATAAAAATGATGTTAGTAAATGTGATTTTGTGCCAGATGATGCAATTAACCAGATGCACCGTTATCGAGATGCATTGATTCGTATTTCCAAAGATCAAAAGAGCCGTCCTGTGTTTGGTGCTTTTGCGCTTTATCCTGGCTATTTTGATCAGGTAAAAAATAATAATCCTTATCAAGAGGCTATAAACCAAATTGGCATTGGCGCGTTTGCTTTACTGCCAAGCATGACAGGAAGCAGTGAAGGGTACGCGTGGCTTTTGGGGTTTTTGAAAGAGCAGATTGGGGGTGATCCCGTCTCGGAAGGGGATTATGACCTAGAGGCTTTGTCTGACCAGTTATATATGCAGGAAGCTGCCAGAATACCTTATTCTGGCATGCAGCAGTCACTTTATCCGGACTTGATTATGACAGCAGCATTGGGCGGGGATGAAGGTAGAGCAAAAGAGTATTTTGAGGCTTTTGAAAATGGTACTGCTAAATGGTTTCACCTTCCTGAGAAGACGTTCTTGAGTGAATATAAACGACATATTGTTAATGAAATTTTGTATTTGGCATTAGCCGATATACCTGAAACAAATCCCGGTTTTAAAAAAATTAGCAAACTTTGGCCTGTAAAAAAAGTGGGTCTTCTTCCTCGCTCAGAAATTAATATGGATCAAGCGGGAAAGCTGGAGTCCAAAGATGAATTGTATTATTTGTTCGAGTTAGGTAAACCGTTATATTTAAAGTCTCATGTTGATGGAATTAAAAATAGTCCGTATCGTGCTACGATGAAATTGACAACATTGGGCAAATTGGAAAAGGCTCGGATATTTAGTGAGCTTGAAACGGTTTATCCTGAGGCTGTGGTTGGTTAACTTTGATTTATTTTGCTTTCTTGGAGAGAGAGGAATGAAAAAGAAACTTGAAATCTTAGTCAGGCAAAGTGCAGGCAGGAATTTATTGGTTTTTTATGTGCTGTAAAAATTAAAAGAGCGTTTTATTGATGGCCTAAGAAATGGAAGTTTTCAAGCAGAAGATGTCAGTTCTTGAGGAGTAGATAGATTCAGAGGATCATGAGCATATTAGGCTCAAAGTAGATAAAATAGCGGCCAATTATGAGGGGGTAAATAATTCTGTGTAACCGTCTGGGTTATACATAATCGTTGATGCGATCTTCCAACTCAACAATAATGCGATTTAACGCAAGCTTCCAGTTACGGATTGGCATGGTAATAAAAATTTCACAGACTTTTAAAATGGAAAACCAGAAGGTACCGTAAATTGTATTTATTGTTCATTTTTCCCCTTGATTACTATATTTGTATTGATTGTGCGTAACCAGTTATCAAGGCGGTTAACGGTTTCCTCAGCTCCGATTTTTTCACGGCCACGGATGGCACATTCCCAAACGGTTGCAAGTTTCCAGCCTAGTTCAATCAATTGTGACTGGACAAGAATATCCCTTTTTTTGTTTTTTTCAATTTTTGATTGCCAGAAATCTATGTTTGATGCGGGTAAACGGAATATATGGCAATCATGGCCATGCCAGAAGCATCCATGGATAAATATCAGGGCCTTGTAACGGGGTAAAACAATATCAGGCTTGCCGGGAAGGTCTTTGACATGAAGCCGGTAACGGAATCCGCGGGCAAACAGGGCTTTCCTTATTTGAATTTCGATTTTTGTGTTTTTGCCACGAATACCGGACATTAACCGACTTCGACTGGCTTTGTCCATAATATCTGTCATGTTGGGCCATGCATGACCTTGCCCGAAATTAATTCTGGCTTGATTTATAAAAAACCAAGCCATCAGTATTGATGCTTATACAGGGTTAAAGGCCAAAAATATTGATATGGTTGAAATCATGACATTTATATCATGGTTTCAGGCATTAATCCAAACTAATATTCGCTTTCTGAATCAGTCCCTTATAAGTCGTTTCTTTCTGATCCAGGCGTTGTCCCAATTCGTTTAATGGCCAGGTCAGCGGGTCAAAAGCGAAAGAATCAAAGCGTTTGATTACTTCAGGATTAGACAGCACCGTGGCCACATCAGCCTGGATTTTGTCACGTACGTCTTCTGGAATGCCTTTGGGGGCCAGCAGCGACACAATGGAATTGACATCCAGTTCGGCTGGGCCACCGGCTTCAGCAACGGTAGGTACATTAGGGAACAGCGGGTGGCGTTTAGGGGCGGCAATGGCCAGGTAACGCAGTTTGCCGCTGTCATAGACGGGGCGTGTTGAAGGGATGGTGCCATAGGCCCAGTCTACTTCGCTGTTGGCAACGGCGGTATACAGCTGGCTGACTTCCTTGTAGGGAATATGCAGCATTTTTGTGCCGGTAAGTGAATCTATCCACTCGCCACCCAGATGGCCGGGGCTACCCACAAACCATGAACCGTAGGTGACGCTGTCGGGTTTGGTTTTGGCAGCGTCAATAAGGTCTGTCATATTTTTCCAGGGGGATTTGTCGCTAACGGCAATCATGAAAGGCGTGTAAAACAAAGGGGCTACCAGTTCAAACTTTTCGCGCGGGTAGTAGTTGCGCGATTTGTACAGGTGCGGCAGGGCAGAAACGTGCTCACTGTCCAGTTGCAGTAAAGAATAACCATCGGCAGGACGCTTGCTAACGGCTTCCAGCGCAATGAAGCCACCACCACCGGGACGGTTTTCTACAATCACCGGTTGCTCCCAGATTTTGCCCAGCTCCTGGCTCAGTATGCGCAAGACGACATCTGGGCCACTACCTACCGAAAAGGCACTGTACAGGGTAACCGTTTTTTGTGGAAAGTCGGTGTTGGCCTGGGCGGTATTGCCAAGACAGGCTAAAGATAACGCAGCGGTAATGAACGTGGTTTTCTTGAAAAATAACATGGGGTCTCCTGATGCCAAAATTTATAAATACATGTATTTAAAGTGGGTTTTTGTAATGTGGCGACGTGTTTCTTTTTTTTATGGGCCGCTTTATAACAATATAGGGTTGCTTGGGCGGTTATCTTGATAGGGAATATGTCTGCCTGCTGTTTTAAGCTAATTTTTATAAAACACTATTATGGATGAATGGCGATACAATTTGAAATGAAATTTAATTGTCTGCCATAACAAAAAGTATATGACTGAAAAGAATGGGTTTGCTATTTACGGCAATTCCATGCAAATCAGGTTTGCACAAGCAGTGCTCACAAGTGCAGGCTTTGGGTTGGGAAATTTGAATTTTTTTAGTATTTGTATGGTTGCTTGCCTCAATCCAGCGACTGGCCAAATCAAACAAGCCAGTCGCCAGTATGTAGCAGCCCTTAATGATCTATTCAATATTTTGCGACTGCTCGCGAAGCTGCTCTATATACAGTTTCAGGTTAATCACGGCCTGGGTAATTTCCAAAGAGCTTGACTTGGAGCCCAGGGTGTTCACTTCACGGTTCATTTCCTGAAATAAAAAATCCAGCCGCTTGCCGGTGCTTTGTTTGCTGTTGGTTTTGCCATCCAGCAACAATTGCAGTTCTTTGATATGGGAACGCAGGCGGGTGATTTCTTCTTCCACATCAATGCGTAATGAAAATAGGGCGGATTCGCTGGCGATGCGGGCTGACAGCTCTTCTCCGCTTAGATGTTGCAAGCCATTGGGGCAGGCCGCCTCCAGGGTTTCCTGCAGTTTTGTGGCCAGTTTCGTGCGGTACTCGGCATGAACCTCGGGCAGAAGGGTTTCAACCTTGTCAACAATTTCTGTCATGGCCGTGGCGTAGGTGCGCATGGCACTGGCAAGGCGTTCGCCTTCGCGATTGCGGGCGGTAATAAATTCCTCAATGGCCAGCCGTGCGGTTTCCAGACACTGTTTGTGCCACTCGGTGTTGGAGTCGGGTTTGGCTTTCTGGCTTGGCCAGCTTACCAGATCAGATAGTTTGGGAGCTTCGGTTTCGGGAATAACGGCACGTACGTCTGCCAGCAGGGTGGCAATGGCTTGAAGTAAGGCAGGATCTACTGAAAGCGTACCTGCGTCCTGGTTTTTAATAAACGAAACCCGGGCTTCCAGTTTGCCACGGTTGATTTTGCCGGTTAGCAGTTCACGCAGGCCGTTTTCGGTTTGCCGCAATTCATCGGGAATGCGAAAATTCAAATCCAGATAACGGCTGTTAACACTTTTAAGTTCTACGGTAATGGTACCCAGTTCCGATTCGGTTTGGGCGCTGCCAAAAGCAGTCATGCTTTGAATCATAAATATTTCCAAAGTATATGTTGGTAAATGCTGTTGCTGTGGTATGTTAATCCACATCGGACAATAAGGAAACGCCCATTTTTCAATGTCCTCATACTACAATGTTACCAACGTAAATTACATAGGTGAAAGCATGCCAGGCAATGATCTGACCATAGACTTCAAACGACCTTCAGATAGGGAACCCAATGGCTTGCGAAACGTGCAGGTTGAGCGTTCTTATACGCCCTATGCAGAAGGATCTGTATTAATCAAAATGGGTAATACGCATGTGTTGTGTAATGCCAGTGTTCTGGACAAGGTTCCGCCTTTTTTGAAAGGGCAGGGAAAAGGTTGGGTAACGGCCGAATACGGTATGTTGCCCAGGTCTACCCATACCCGCAGTGACCGCGAGGCGGCACGAGGCAAGCAAAGTGGCCGCACCCAGGAAATCCAGCGTCTTATTGGCCGCAGCCTGCGTGCCATTATTGATCTTGAAAAATTGGGTGAGCGCACCATTCACCTTGATTGCGATGTGATTCAGGCAGATGGTGGCACTCGTTGTGCCAGTATAACCGGTGCCTGGATTGCCCTGGCAGATGCTATTTCACATCTGCTTAAAACCGGACAAATTCTGGAGAATCCGCTTAAAGACCGTGTTGCTGCTATTTCCGTAGGCATGTACCAGGGCTATCCGGTCCTGGATCTTGATTACGAAGAAGACTCCAACTGTGATGCCGACATGAACGTGGTCATGACGGGTAGCGGCCAGTTTGTCGAGGTTCAGGGTACTGCAGAAGGGCATGCTTTTAGCCGCCAAGAGCTGGATAGCCTGCTAATGCTGGCCGAGAAGGGAATTGCCGGTTTGTTGCGCGTTCAGCAAGATGCATGGCCGGTTTAATCATTATCAAGTCAACAACAATCAGGAAGTAATGTGGTGAGTTTCAAGGGAAAAGTGGTACTGGCCTCCAATAACCAGGGCAAGTTGAAAGAGTTCAAGGCTTTGTTTGCACCATTGGGGATAGAGCTGATTCCTCAAGGAGAGCTGGGTGTACCCGAGGCCGAAGAGCCTTTTGACACGTTTGTGGAAAATGCCCTGGCCAAGGCACGGCATGCCAGCAAGTATACCGGCCTGCCTGCTATTGCCGATGATTCCGGTTTAACGGTAACGGCTTTGGCGGGTGCGCCGGGTGTGTTGTCCGCCCGTTATGCCACGTTGTTTGGTGAAGAAAAGTCTGACCAGAACAATAACTTGCGTTTGCTGAAAGAGCTGTCCAATAAAAGTGATCGTTCTGCCGCTTATATTGCCTTGCTGGTTTTTGTGCGTTCAGATACTGATCCTTGCCCCATTATTGCCCAAGGGGTCTGGAAAGGCCAAATTGCCACGCAGGCAGCCGGCAATCATGGTTTTGGCTATGACCCTTACTTTTATCTACCAGAATTGGGTTGCACGGCAGCCGAGTTGGCTCCTGAAGTAAAGAACCGTCAAAGTCACCGGGCAATTGCCCTGAAAAAACTGCTTGCCGAGTTGCAGGCCAATTAAACCATCATGAAAGAAATTATTCCTGTTTTTCCAGAGCTTTCCCGTAGCAAAAAACAGGTGGGTGGGATGGTCAATCGGGCTATTTCATTTACCCAGGGGCTGCCGCCACTGTCTTTGTACATTCATGTACCCTGGTGCGTGAAGAGGTGTCCGTATTGTGATTTTAATTCCCATGCGCAAAAGGGCGAGTTACCCGAAGAACAGTATCTAAATGCCCTGGCGGCCGATCTTGAACAAACCTTGCCCCTTATCTGGGGTCGGCAAATTCATACGGTGTTTATTGGTGGGGGCACACCCAGCCTGCTTTCCGCTCAAGCGGTAGAGCGCATGATGGCCATGTTGCGCAATTATTTAAATATCTGGCCCGATACCGAAATAACCCTGGAAGCCAATCCCGGCACAGCCGAGGCCTTGCGTTTTAAACAATATGCCCAAGCCGGTATTAACCGCATTTCACTGGGTATACAAAGTTTTGATGATACGGCCTTGGGCATATTGGGGCGTATTCATGACAGCCGCCAGGCCATTGAAGCGATTGAAATGGCCCAAAAGGCAGTTAGCCGTGTCAATCTTGACCTGATGTATGCCTTACCCGGACAAACGCTGGAATCCTGTCAAAAAGACATTAAGACAGCCTTGTCTTTTGGTACGGAGCACCTGTCTTTATACCACCTAACCATGGAGCCCAACACCGTTTTTGCCAAGTATCCGCCTTCAGGCTTGCCCGATGACGATACCAGTGCCGCCTTGCAGGACATGCTCATAGAACTTACTGCTTTGCGAGGGTTGGAGCAGTACGAGGTTTCGGCCTATGCGCGACCCGGCGCAAGGGCAAGGCATAATGTGAATTACTGGGAGTTTGGTGATTACATTGGCATTGGCCCTGGTGCGCATGGCAAGCTTAGTTTTCATGATCGTATTGTGCGAACCGCAAAAGTACGTAACCCCGAATCCTGGATGGAAAAGGCTGTGTTACGGAATGGCTCTCATTTGGCCGAAGAACGCGAACTGGAGAGCAGTGAATTGCCATTTGAGTTCATGCTTAATGCGCTTCGCCTGAAAGAGGGTGTGCCCGTATCCTGTTATGAAGAGCGCACCAGCCTGTCTTTGGCTGGGATTAGCCGGCAACTGGAAACGGCGCTTAAAAAGGGCCTGCTGGATGCCGATCCCATGCGTATCAAGGCTTCACCGCTTGGTTGGCGGTTTCTGAATGACTTGCAGGGCCTGTTTCTTTAATGCACCTTTATGGCGCATTTTGTTTTATTCGCACCAATAAGGTGCAAAATAATTCTGTTTTGCTGCATCAATATGCTGCGATAATAACGACAATGACCGATTATCGTGCAAAAATAATTGGCACGATAATTGCTTAACTAATATTGAATGGCCTGAATGGCTTGCTATTACGCTTTCCCTGGAGAAAACATGACAACCCCACAAGATATCCTGAAGTTAATGAGTGAACGTGAAGTCACTTTTGTTGATTTCCGTTTTACTGATACGCTTGGTAAAGAACATCACATGACTGTTCCTTCCAAAATGGTTGATGAAGACAAGTTTGAGTCTGGTCAGGCCTTTGATGGTTCTTCTATTGCCGGTTGGAAAGGAATTGAAGCATCCGATATGCTGCTGATTCCCGATGCCAATACGGCCCGTCTTGATCCATTCCGTGAAGAGCCCACCCTGATTCTGACTTGTGATGTGGTTGAACCTTCCGATCTCAAGGGATATGACCGTGATCCTCGCTCTTTGGCCAAACGCGCCGAGGCCTACCTGAAAGCCAGTGGTCTTGGGGATACCGCTTATTTTGGCCCAGAGCCCGAGTTCTTCGTGTTTGACGGTATTACCTGGTCTGATGATATGTCCGGTTGTTCATACAAGATCAAGTCTGATGAGGCCTACTGGTCTCGCAGTGAAGAATCCGAGCAGGGTAACCATGGTCATCGTCCTCGCGTCAAAGGCGGTTATGTGCCTGTTTCACCGGTAGACTCTTTTGCCGACATGCGTTCTGAAATGTGTGTCTTGCTAGAGCAGCAAGGCGTACCGGTGGAAATCCACCATCATGAAGTAGCCGGTGCCGGACAGCTTGAAATTGGTACCAGATTCAGCACTCTGGTAGAGCGTGCCGACTGGAACCAGATCATGAAATACACCATTCATAACGTTGCTCACGTCTACGGTAAAACAGCCACTTTCATGCCCAAACCGGTAGTGGGTGATAACGGTTCTGGCATGCATGTTCACCAGTCTATCTGGAAAGATGGTCAAAACCTGTTTGCCGGTAACGGTTATGCAGGCTTGTCTGAGTTTGCCCTGTACTATATTGGCGGTATCATCAAGCATGCACGTGCCCTGAATGCGATTACCAATCCGGGTACCAACTCATACAAACGCCTGGTTCCCCATTACGAGGCACCGGTAAAACTGGCTTATTCTGCACGTAACCGTTCTGCTTCCATTCGTATTCCTTATGTGGGCAATCCCAAGGCACGCCGTGTAGAGGCTCGTTTCCCCGATCCGCTGGCTAACCCGTACCTGGCGTTTTCTGCCCTGATGATGGCAGGTCTGGACGGTGTGCAGAACAAGATCCACCCTGGCGATCCTGCCGATAAAAACCTGTACGATTTGCCCCCTGAAGAGGATAAAAAAATTCCAACCGTGGCCGCTTCACTGGAAGAGGCTCTGGCAGCCCTGGATGCAGACCGCGAGTTCCTGACGCGGGGCGGTGTATTCAGCAATGAAATGCTGGATGCCTATCTGGAATTGAAAATGCAGGAAGTGACCCGCTTGCGTATGACCACGCACCCGGTTGAGTATGATTTGTATTATTCGCTGTAAGTCAACGATAGCGAACAGGCCATGACAGGAGAAATTAATGCGCATAAACGGCTCTTCTCCTGTCACACTTCAGGATTGCAAGGCACTTGACCTGCTGGCCACAACTGTTTGCATGCTAGACCAGGATGGCATGATTCGGTGGGTGAATAATGCAGGTCAAAGTCTGCTCAAGCGTTCTAGCCGGTCTTTAGAAGGCATGGCTGCCAAAAACCTGTTTGAGGATGATCATGCGTTTGAACATGCCTTTGAGGCTATTCTGCATGGGGAATTCAGTTCATTCGGGTTGATGGGAAGTCTTATCCAAAACCAGGGACAGGAAAAGTTGCTGGTGAGTGCTACTTTGCAGCGACTTGAGCAGCAGGCCTGGAGCGTGATTCTTGAAATACGGGAAATTGAACAACACACGCTGGCCGAGCGCAATCAGCGCTTGATTAAAGAGCTTGAAATTCATCAGGAAACCTTTCGCAATTTGGGCCACGAAGTTAAAAACCCGCTGGGTGGATTGAGAGGGGCTGCGCAATTGCTTGAGATGGAGTTGTCTGACCCTGCCTTACAGGAATACACACGGGTCATTATTGCCGAGGCGGATCGTCTGCAGGAACTGGTTGATAGGCTCATCCGGCCGGGGCAAAGCAACCTTAGCTTATCCCTTATTAATATTCATGAGGTTTGTGAGCGTGTGCACGCCTTGCTTAAAGCAGAGTATCGCGAGCAGATAACTATTGTGCGTGATTACGATGCGTCAGTACCCGACATGAATGCGGATATGGCCAAGTTGCTTCAGGCCTATCTTAATATTGGCAGAAATGCCGCACAGTCACTGTTGTCAGGCAGCCTTAAAAACAAACCCTGCATTACGCTAAGAACCCGCGTCCTTAACAGGCATTTGTTGCTGAACAGAATGCATCGTCTGGTTGTGGTGGTGTCTGTGATAGACAATGGCGCTGGCGTGCCAGAAGCATTGCATGATCGCGTTTTTCATCCATTGGTAACTGGTCGGCCAGATGGAACGGGACTTGGGCTAAGCCTGGCACAAGAGTATGTTCGTCAGCATGGCGGGCTCATTGAGTTTGATTCGGTGCCGGGCAGAACAGAATTCAGGATATTGCTACCATTGGACGCCACATGAAAAAAATTTGGATCATTGATGACGACCAGGCCATTCGTTGGGTATTGGACAAGGCTTTGCAAAAAGCAGGCATGCAGCCCCGTTGCTTTGAGCGGGTTGACGATTTGTGGCAAGCTTTGCAAGCTGAACGCCCCGATGTACTGGTGACTGATATCCGGATGCCTGATATCTCGGGTCTTGAGTTGCTGCGGCAGGTCAAGCAGAAGTATCCTGATCTTAACGTGATTGTCATGACCGCGTTTACCGATCTGGACAGCACAGTGAGTGCTTTTCAGGAAGGAGCTTTTGATTATTTGGTTAAGCCTTTTGATATTAATGAGGCCTTGGCACTCATCGCAAGGGCTGTCGAACAGGCAGGCCAGAACACGGCCAGTGCCGATGCAACTGCTTCAATGGTTGACAATGACTCTGTCGACAAGATGATGAGCAAGTCGTCTTCACGTGCGATGCAGGATATTTTTCGTGCCATTGGCAGGCTGGCGCCATCCAAAGTGACGGTACTGATTACCGGTGAATCAGGAACTGGCAAAGAGCTGATCGCGCGGGCCCTGCATAAGCATGGGGTTCGTGCACATAAACCCTTTGTAGCGCTGAATGCCGCCGCAATACCCAAGGATTTGCTAGAAGCAGAGTTGTTTGGTCATGAGCGGGGCGCTTTTACCGGTGCCAGTCATTTGCGCAGGGGGCGTTTTGAAGAGGCCAATGGGGGCACCCTGTTTTTAGATGAAATTGGAGATATGCCTTTGGATTTGCAAACCCGTTTGTTACGGGTATTGGCCGAGGGCAGTTTTTACCGGATTGGTGGTACCCAGCCTGTTAATGTGGATGTACGTATCATTGCCGCGACCCATCAGCCATTGGAAACCAGGGTGGCGCAAGGCAGTTTCCGCGAAGACCTGTTTCATCGTCTTAACGTTATTCGATTGCGGGTTCCGCCTTTACGGGAACGAAAAGAAGATATTCCCCGGCTGGTCAGGCATTTTCTTCAGCTTTCTGCCGATGGGTTGGGGGTTCCAAGCAAACGCCTGAGCCCGGAAGCCATGCAGGTGTTGCAGGATTTTGATTTTCCAGGCAATGTCAGGCAACTGGAAAATTTCTGTCACTGGCTAACGGTCATGTCGCCAGCCAATGTTATTGGAAAACCGGATTTGCCCCCTGAATTGTTAAGCAGCCTGAAATCTGAGCATTTATCTGGACACTTGCTGCTCGGAGATAGCGCAAGTCATGCAAATTTTCTTCCCTCTAGGGAAATGGTACAGCCGTTTAATAAGACATTCTGTAATGATGGTAACGCTGAATCCATGCAGTTGGCCGATAATGCAGGCTCTATGGATCCATCAATGTCCAAGCCGACCAATGAAAGCTGGTTGCCACTTTTGGAAAAAGAAGTGCTTAGACAGCTGGCGTTAGGCACTTCGGGCATTATGGATAACTTAACGGCCGAGTTTGAGAAGGCTGTTTTGTCCACCACACTTGGCTATTGCAAAGGACATCGTACCGAAGCGGCCAATCGTTTGGGAATAGGCCGTAATACGGTTACCCGAAAATTGAAATTATTGGGCTTTGATGACGAGTAAACGTATTGCCTAATGCTTAATGCCTAAAGGCTTAACGCATGAAAGCCTGTTCACGCAAGGTAGAAAGGCTATCCCGGCGAATGAAGTCACTGACTTCTTTGCTATTCGGGTTATGCATGATCTCGTTGGGAGTAGACCATTGAAGCAGTTTTCCATGGCTCATGATGCCGATTTTATCGGCAATCGCAAAGGCTTCGGCCTGGTTATGGGTAACCAGTATGGCACTAAGCTTGTTTTCTTTAAGAATTTCCCGTACTTCAAAGGCCAGTCTTTCACGGCTGTCGGTGTCCAGGTTTGAGAATGGCTCATCAAGCAAGAGGATTTTGGGAGAAGGAGCAATTGCGCGGGCCAGCGCAACCCGCTGCTGCTGCCCGCCAGAGAGCTCGTGTGGATAACGTTTGCGGGTATCGGCCAGATTAATCAGGCTAAGCATTTCTGCGGTGCGGCTTTTAATGAAAGCCTTGTCTTTGTTTTTCAGGCCAAAAGCAATGTTTTGTTCAATGGTTAGATGCGGAAATAACGCATAGTCCTGAAACATCATGCCAATATGGCGGTTTTCCGGCTCTACCATTTTGTCGGGGGCGGACAGCACCATATTGGCCAGTTTTATTTCGCCCGCATAAACCGGCTCAAAGCCGGCGATAGATCTTAAAACTGTTGTTTTTCCGCAGCCAGAAGGTCCTAGCAAACAACCAATCTCACCTTCTTGCAGGGAAAGGGAAAAATTTTCAACAACGACCTTTAGCTGTTTTTGTTGTGGGTAGGCCAGTTTGATCTTATCCAGTACGAGAAGCTGATTCATAGGTTTAATAGTTGGATTTTGTTTGTGATTTGGCCAGTATGATAACTGGTAATAGCCCTGCCAGAACGATGATGAGCGCGGCAATAGCACCTTCTTCATAAGTGCCTCGGGCAGCCTCGGCATAAAGCCATGTAGACAGGGTTTCAAAATTCAGGGGGCGCAGCAATAAGGTGGCAGAAAGTTCTTTCATGGCATCTACAAAGATAAGCAGGGATGCGGCACCAATGGCTGGCTTAAGCAGGGGAAGGTGAATTTTGAAAAAGGTTTGCCGTGAAGTTTTTCCCAAAATGCGGGAGGCATTTTCCAGGGAAGGGGGAATGCGTGATAGACCTGCTTCTATGCCGCCAACTGAAATAGCCAGAAAGCGGATGACATAGGCAATGATAATGCCACTCATGCTGCCCATGATATAAAGCTGGGGCGGCAGCTGAAACAAAAATGACAGGCTGTCTGAAATGAAGGTGTCTATTAATGCGTAGGGCGTAAGCAGGCCAATGGCCAGCACTGTGCCGGGGATGGCATAACCCAGACTGCTGGCGCGCACAATGAATTTGCCCATGGTAAAGCGGGGATTTCGCACTACCCAGGCAATTAACAGGCCGCAAATAACGGTAATAAGGGTAGCCACGGCTGCAACAGTAATAGTGTTAAAGGTGCCCCTGACAAGGTCATCGGAAACCGTACCCACCGCTTCCAGGCGTTTTATGCTTTCAGCAACCAGATAGACGGCTGGAATAATGAAGCCGCAAATGACTGGAAACCAGCCTAAAGCCATAGCGATGAGTGCCTGTATGCCACGTAGTTTTTGTGGCTGAATGGGGTGCATGCGTTGTGTGTTTGCGTAGCGTTGGTGGCGTCGTCCATGACGCTCCAGCCAGATTAATGTGGTAACTACAATCAACATGAAAATGGCAATTTGCGCGGCTCCGGCAAGATTGGAGCGCGATATCCACGTTGTGTAAACGGAAACGGTCAGGGTTTGTATTCCCAGGAACTCGGAAGCGCCGATATCATTCAGGGTTTCAAGCAGCGCCAGGCTGATGCCCACGGCAATGGCGGGGCGAGCCATTGGAATAACCACCCGGAAAAATGCTTCGCGACGGGTGCAACCCAGCGTTCTGGCTGCTTCTATCAGGTTGGCTGCCTGTGTCATAAACATGACACGCGTACTTAAATAGACATAGGGGTACAGTACAAAACCAAGCAAAACAATGGCTCCACCCATAGAGCGGATGTCTGGCAGGCGAAACTGGCGTGGCGAGGTGTAGCCAAGCAAGTCGCGAATAACAGACTGTATGGGTCCCAGTGGGTGCATGACATCCAGGTAGGCAAAGGCCATGATGTAGGTTGGAACCGCCAATGGCAGCAGCAGGGCCCACATGAGTATGTTGCGGGTTGGGAACTGGTATGCGGTGGTCAGCCAGGCACTGCCGGTGCCCAGGCATGCTACCACGAAGGCAACGCCAGCCAGCAGCACTAAAGTATTGCCCAGTGAATTGGGAATAACGTTTTGCAGCAGTCCGCTCCAGTGCTGGAAGTCACCGGAAAAGGCATGCCATAACAGCGTTAGTACGGGAGCAAGCACACAGAAGGCAACACCAAGAACAAGATAGGTCGAAGCATTGAACGATTGTGTTTTTTTTAAGGGCGGTTGTTGCAGGGTGTTTTCTGACATGCTTTAAATAATAGTAAAGGGCGATACGTATGTAACGTATCGCCCTTATTGTAAAACAGTTATGGCCTTAGTTGTCAAAACCTACTTTATCGACCAATTCACTGGCCTGTTTACGGAATTTTGCAATTTCAGTAACAGGAAGGCTGTCTACCTTGAGTTCGCCAATCGCCGTCATGACTGGATCCATTTCAACACCTTTGCGAATGGGGTATTCGTAATTGGTTTTTGAATAAAGCTGTTGGGCCTGGTCGGAAACCAGGTATTCCAGCAATTTGACCGCGTTTTCATGGTTGGGTGAATATTTGGCAAGTGCTGCGCCGGTAATGTTAACGTGGGTGCCGCTGTCTTCAGGATTTGCAAAGGTAGGGCGAATAACTTTGATGGCTTCACCCCATTGGTATTGTTCACTGCCGGGCTCGGCGTTTTTCATGCGTCCGACATAATAGGCGTTACCAATACCAATGTCACAAATGCCGCCCAGGATGTCACGGGCGACTTCACGGTCGCCACCCGCTGCCTTGCGGGCCAGGTTGTTTTTTACACCTTTAAGCCATTCTTCCGTTTTTTCAGGGCCGTTATGAGCAATCATGGCGGCAATCAGGCTGGTGTTGTAAGGGTGCTGGCCAGAGCGAATGCAGATCCTGTTTTTCCATTTGGGATCCGCCAGATCTTCATAGGTAAAGGTTTTCAGATCCAGTTCTTTGGCGGCATAAAGAACCCGGTCACGCAATGAAAAGGCAAACCATTTGTCATCAGCAGCACGCAGGTTTTCCGGGATGATTTCTTTTAATACTTTGGAATCAACAGGTTGCACCAGATCCTGGTCTACAACATCCAGCAGCTTTCCAATGTCTACGGTCATTAAAACGTCAGCAGGTGATCGTTCGCCTTCGGACTTGATGCGTTCGGGTAATCCATCCTTGATGAAAACCGTGTTGGTTTTAATACCCGTATCTTTTTCAAAGGCTTCCAGAATAGGTTGAATGAGCCGGGGTTCACGAGTGGTATAAAGATTAACTTCACCAGAGGCAAACGCTGACAGGCTGATTGTCATTGCGCTCATTGTGAATAAGCTTTTTTTCAATAGGTTTTTTCTGGAAATCATAAGAGATAATCCCTGAATATTAATGAGAATGATTATTAAATAGATTGGCTAAGAATTAAAGCATACAATCAAATTTTTTTAAAGTAAATAATTTCTATCCTTGCTGATATATTTACAGTATTATTTATTGATACCTGTTCAGTAACAAATAAATCATTGGTTTAATAAAAGGGGTTTATATGAGTAAGCAAATTATTCAAACAGATAAAGCACCTGCCGCGATTGGCCCATATTCCCAGGCAGTTGTTGTTCCAGTTGGCAGCACGGTTTATTTATCAGGCCAAATTGGCCTTGATCCGGCAACGGGTGATCTGGTTTCTGAAAATTGCGAAGAACAAGTCAGGCAGGCATTTGCCAACATGACCGCGATAATTCATGCGGCAGGCGGATCTTTGAACAGTATTGTCAAGCTAACCCTTTTTGTGACTGATATCCGTAATTTCGGTATTGTCAATTCAGTCATGTCTGAGCTTATTCCACAACCTTTTCCTGCCCGCTCAACGGTAGAGGTCAGTGCCTTGCCTAAAAACGCCCAATTTGAAGTTGAGGCCATTATTGTTGTGTAATACAGCTTTTCTTATTGGGTAAGTGGTCAAGGTGCCTGCAAACGTAGTTCCCCAATCCTCCAGGCCAGGGCTCTTGGACAAGAAATTCAAGTCATTGGGCCTGGAATACGACTTTGATTTTGTTCTTCATTTGCCATTGCGTTATGAAGATGAAACCGCTATCCATAAAATAAGCCAAATTTATCCTGGCATGAGTGCACAGCTTGAAGGGGTAGTTACACATTCTGAAGTGGTATTCAAGCCCAGGAAGCAGCTGCTTGCCACGTTTAAGGATGATACCGGGCAAATTTCACTGCGCTGGATTCATTTTTATCCGAGCCAGCAAAAAATGCTTGAGAAAGGCGGACTTGTTCGTATTCGCGGCGAAGTACGCGGCAGCAGCATGTGGGGGTTTGAATTAATTCATCCTAAAATAAGCAAGGCCGGAGAAGCCTTGCCCAAAACCCTTACACCGGTTTACCCCACTACCGAAGGATTGGCACAACCCAGTATCAGGAAGGCGGTTTTATCAGCGTTGTCACGCACCGTTCTTGATGACACCTTGCCCAAGGTTATCCAGCAAAAATATCAACTTCCCGATTTTGCACAATCCATTCAGGAGCTGCATCATCCGGCTATCGGAACCGATCCCGATGCTTTAACCCAAAAATTGCATCCGGCCTGGTTAAGAATCAAGTTTGATGAACTGTTGGCCCAGCAACTTGCCCTGGCAGCGGCAAGGGCGGCCAGGCAACAGAAAAAATCCTTTCCCATGACGCTTAAGCCAGGAAAACTGGCGGCCAGCCTGCTTGCGGGGCTTGAGTTTTCATTAACGACCGCTCAAAAAAAGGTCATTGATGAAATTAATCATGATTTGCAGCAGGAATATCCGATGCACCGCTTGCTGCAGGGTGATGTAGGTAGTGGAAAAACGATTGTAGCGGCCATGGCGGCGGCCACCGTACTGGAAAACGGCTTTCAGGTGGCAATTATGGCACCTACCGAGATCCTGGCTGAGCAGCATTTCATCAAGATGAAAAAATGGTTCGGGCCGTTGGATGTTGAAGTAGCCTGGTTAAGTGGCAGCTTGCGGGCTAAAGCCAAGCAGGAAGCTGCTGACAGCATTGCTAGTGGCAAGGCGCAACTCATTATTGGAACCCAGGCCTTAATCCAGAAAAATGTTGATTTTCATCTTTTGGGCTTAATGATTGTTGATGAGCAACACCGATTTGGGGTGGGCCAGCGCTTAAGTTTAAGCCGCAAAGGAGAGCACTTGCTACAAAACCAATATATGGTGCCACATCAACTTAATATGAGTGCAACACCCATTCCGCGCTCATTGGCAATGACTTTTCTGGCTGACCTTGAGGTGTCGATTATTGACGAACTTCCCCCTGGTCGTACACCGGTTATTACCAAGCTGTTTTCCGACAATCGACGTGACGAATTGCTTGAGCATGTCAGGCATGAAGTTAAAAAAGGTCGCCAGGTATATTGGGTTTGTCCCCTGGTTGAAGAGAGCGAGGCGTTGCAGCTGCAAACGGCGGTAGACACGCATGCGCGCTTGCAGGAAGAACTGGACGATGTTCGAAGTGGCTTGCTGCATGGAAGGCTTAATACTCAGGAAAAAGCCCGGGTCATGGGGGATTTTGTCCGGCACGAACTTGATCTGTTGGTGGCTACCACGGTTATTGAGGTTGGGGTAGACGTGCCCAATGCATCCTTAATGATTATTGAACATGCAGAGCGTTTTGGGCTTGCCCAGTTGCATCAGCTACGGGGCAGGGTGGGAAGGGGGCAGGCCAACTCCGTTTGTGTCTTGTTATATCAACAGCCATTATCCAAGGTTGCTGCCCAACGTCTTAAAGCGATGTATGAAACGACCGATGGGTTTGAAATTGCCCGGCGGGATCTTGAACAAAGAGGTCCGGGAGAGTTTTTGGGGGTGCGGCAGTCGGGTCTGGCACTGATGCGATTTGCCGATATAGAGCTTGATTACCTGATTGTGGAAAAAGCCAGAGAGGCGGCAAAGGAATTGCGTGAAAATTACCCTGAAGCGGTAGCCAGACATCTGCATCGCTGGATGCGTGGAAAAGAAGATTATATTAGAACCTAATGGATAAGCACTTATTGTATTGATTTGATGCAATTTAGTATTTGCTTTGCTAAGGTTTCAGTTTTATGTATCTTTTGATAGTTTTTTTTTGATAAAATGATAGATAAAATCTATTATTCGGAATAATCAGGAATTTGCGCGTGACACTTACTGAACTTAAATACATCATTGCGGTTGCACGGGAGCGGCACTTTGGCAGGGCCGCAGAAGCATGCTTTGTGAGTCAGCCTACGCTTTCGGTGGCCATTAAAAAGCTGGAAGAGGAATTGGGTGTAACCATTTTCGAGCGTGGTGGCAGTGAGGTGGGTGTTACGCCTATTGGCATGCGTATTATTTCCCAGGCACAAAAAGTACTCGAGGAAAGTGCCAACTTAAAAGAAATTGCCAGACAGGGTCATGATCCTTTGGCTGGTCCGCTTAAAGTAGGCATTATCCATACCATTGGCCCTTATCTGTTGCCCAAACTTATTCCGGTGCAAATCCAGCAAACACCGCAAATGCCGCTTATACTGCAGGAAAACTTCACGGTTCGCCTGCTAGAGCTGTTACGCCAGGGAGAACTCGATTGTGCCATCATGGCATTACCTTTGCCAGATGCAGGGCTTGAAATGAAACCCCTGTACGATGAGGATTTTGTGGTTGCCGTTCCTGCCAATCATAGATGGGCCCACGAAAAATTGCTCAGTACCGATGACCTTAAGCAGGAAACCATGCTTTTACTGGGTTCTGGCCATTGTTTCCGTGACCAGGTTCTAGAGGTCTGTCCGGAAATGTCCCGTTTTTCAGCGGCAGATGATGGTATACAACGTTCTTTTGAAGGCTCATCACTTGAAACCATCAGGCATATGGTTGCGGCTGGCCTTGGCATTACCTTGTTACCTATTAGTGCCGTTATAGATCAACGTGCCCAGCAAACAGATCTGGTTAAGTACATCCCCATTAAAAAACCGGTTCCAAATCGTCGTATTGTGCTGGCATGGCGTCGCAGTTTTACCAGAACCGCAGCTATTGAGGCCTTGGCGCAAGCTGTTTTTTCTTGTGATTTGCCGGGTGTAACCATGCTGCCCGATGAAAAACATCAAATGTTATCTGCATTTTCAGCATAATTAATACAGTTTTGCCAACGATTATCGGGTTTGTCAAACGCCTGACATAGTTCTTTATTATTCTAAGACATATTTTTATGTAACTTGTCAATAAAGGATTTACCCGATGAGCGATCTGGATCGTGACGATATTCCAAGTAACAACAGCAAAGTTGAATCATTTAATGAGTTATTAGGAAAGCAGCAGGCCCGCCGTGGTTTTTTAAAAGCCAGTGCGGGCGCCAGTACCATGGCGTTTTTTGGACTTTCCCTTAATACGACTGCTGTCAGCGCCCGGTCTTCGGCCTCAGGTTCTGCCGCTGCAGTTCCCTCCATGAGCTTCAAGGCCGTTGCGGCAAGCACAGGTGATAAAATCGTTGTTCCTGAAGGTTACCGTTATGCGGTTATTAATCGCTGGGGTGACCCTTTATTTGCCAATTCCCCAAAATGGAAGGGTGATGCCACTGATGATTCAGCTGCACAAGCCATGCAAACGGGTGACAATCATGATGGCATGCATTATTTTCCCATTGATGGCAGCAACACCGAAGGTCTTTTAGTTACCAATCACGAATACATTAACCCAGACTATTTCTTTCCTGCCAATGTTCGCGTTGCCGGTGAAAACTGGAATGAGGACTGGGTTAAAAAATCACAGCGGGCACAAGGCGTTAGCGTAAAACATATTCGTCACGATGGGCAGAACTGGAAAACAGTCCTTGACTCCAACTTTAACCGCAGCATTAATGCCCTTGATACAGAAATGATTCTTACAGGGCCTGCTGCCGGCCATGACCTGATGAAAACCAACGCGGACCCAAGCGGTACAGTGGTGTTTGGTACTTTTGGCAACTGTGGTAACGGTTATACCTTGTGGGATACCTATCTTACCTGTGAGGAAAACGTCACCGATTACTTTGGCAGCCTGAAGGAAGGCGTTGAAAGCAATGCCCTAATGCAGCGTTATGGCGTCACAACCAAAGCGTCAGACGAGAGCTATCGTTGGGAGACTCATGACAAGCGCTTTGATGTGGCTGAAGAGCCCAACGAATGGATGCGTCACGGCTGGATCGTTGAAATTGATCCTTTTGATCCTCAATCAAAGCCGCGTAAACTGACTGCCCTGGGTCACTTCAAACATGAAAATGCCGCCATGACCTTGGCTGCCGACAAGCGTGTTGTGGTTTATATGGGCGATGACCAGCGCAGTGAATATATTTATAAGTTTGTCTCTGATGGCAAGTTTGACCCGGCCAACAAAGCCGCCAACCGTACTTTGCTGGATAAAGGCACTTTGTATGTTGCCCAGTTTACTGATGGCGAACAGGTGGGTGACCTGAAAGGAAAAGGCAAATGGATTCCCTTAACCCTTGATACGGTAGGCCTGGATGGCAAAAAATTAGGTGAGCTGTTCAAGGATCAGGGCGAGTTGCTGGTTAAAACCCGCCTTGCTGCAGATGCCGTGGGTGCAACCCCAATGGATCGCCCCGAGTGGATTGCCGTCAATCCTCATACCCAGGCAGTGTACGTTACCTTAACCAATAACTCGGATCGCGGTAGTGACAAAGAGCGCAAAGGAACCAATGGCCTGAAACATCCGGGTATTGACGATGCCAATCCGCGAGCTAAAAATCCGTATGGCCAGATTGTTCGCTGGAATGAGTCAGGCAAGGATGCAGCTGCCAATGAATTTGACTGGGACGTGTTTGTATTGGCTGGCAACCCTGAGGTACATAAAGAGCCGGGTAACTTAATGGCCGGCACTCAAAACGTGTCAGCCAAGAACCTGTTTAATAGCCCCGATGGCCTGGCTTTTGACAAGGATGGCCGTTTGTGGATCCAGACAGATGGCAACTTTTCAGATGCGGGCAACTTTGCCGGTAATGGAAACAATCAGATGCTGGTTGCCATCCCTGAAACAGAAGTGGGTAAAGGTGAAATCCGTCGTTTCCTGGTGGGACCTTCAGGCAGTGAAGTGACCGGTATTACCTGGACACCTGATTACAAAACTGTATTTGTTAACATACAGCATCCTGGTGAGTACGGTAAACATCCACGGGCACCTAAGGTGACGCCTCAGGAAGATCCTCTGGTATTTTCCAAGTGGCCTATGGATGACAATGAGGACAAAGAGGGTAGCGGTGGCCGTCCTCGTGCTGCAACTGTTGTGATCTGGCGTGAAGATGGTGGCGTTGTAGGTGCTTAACGTTTCAAGTTTCCGTTTCTAACAGTCGCTTTGGAATCACCCCCTGTTTGTTAAGGGGGTGTTTTTTTATCTGCCGGTTTTTGGTCTGGATTTTGCGGGTTTATGCCATATACAAAACCACTTGGTTCAGTGTATGCTTTACAGGCGATTATTCTGTTAATTGGAGATTAAAGAAATGAATAAATCATTCCGTTTTACTTTGTTGGCAAGTGCCATGGGTATTGCAATGGGCATGGGCGTTGCTCAGGCAGAAAACATCAAGATTGCCGTGGTGGGACCATTAACCGGTCCTGTAACACAATACGGCGATATGGTGCGTGAGGGTGTCAGAACCGCAGTTGAAATGACCAATGCCGCAGGTGGTGTTGATGGCAAACAAATTGAACTGGTTGAGGTTGATGACGCTTGCGAGCCCAAGCAGGGCCCTATCGCGGCAAACAGTGTTGTTAACCAGAAAATCGGTTTTGTGGTTGGTCCGGTTTGCTCGGGTGCAACAGTAGGCGGAGCTGCAGTTTATGATGAACAGGGCGTGGTTATGGTTACGCCTTCAGCTACTGCCCCCAACGTGACTGACGGCAAAAATTTCACATTTATTTTCCGTACGATCGGACGTGACGATCAGCAAGGCCCTGCGGCAGCCAAATACATTATTGACTCGGTCAAACCAAAAAAAGTGGCTGTTTTGCATGACAAGCAATCATACGGCCAGGGTATTGCCAGCGCGGTTCAGGATAACCTTAAAAAGGCGAATATAGACGTTGTCCTGTTTGAGGGCATTAACGCGGGTGAGTCCGATTATTCTTCAATTATTACCAAAATGAAATCCCAAGGGGTTGATTTTATTTATTATGGTGGCTACCACCCCGAGATGGGCCTGTTAATGCGCCAGGCAGCAGAACAGGGGCTGAATGTTAAATTCATGGGCCCAGAAGGTTCTGGCAACCCAGAAATTAACGCGATTGCCGGTGATGCCGTTGAAGGCATGCTGTTAACATTGCCTGCCGATTACTCCAGCCTGCCTGAAAACCAGGAAATTGTGAAAGCCTTTACAGAAAAAGGTCGTAATGCTGCCGGTGCGTTCCAGTTAACCTCTTATGCAGCTACCCAGGCTATTATCAAAGCCATGCTTGAAACCAAAAGTACCGATCCTGAAAAAGTGGCTGAGTATTTGCATGCCAATTCGGTGCCAACCGTTATTGGTGACCTGAGCTGGAATGAGCAGGGTGACCTTAAAGATTTCAAATTTGATATCTATACCTGGCATAAAGACGGCAGCAAAACCGCGGTTCAATAATTCGGGTTTTTCACTTTAAGTATAAAAAACGCTACCTGTTCGGGTAGCGTTTTTTATAGCAGGTTCTGGGTTTAAAGCATTTTTTGTGAAATTAATACTATTTTTGCATTGCTTTTTATAAGGCTGCTGGTTTATTCAATTTAGGCGACGGGTGGTTTCAACATCAAACCAATGCAGCGCATGAGCCCCATCAGGGGTTATGTGAATAACATTGCCGGGCTTTAAATGTACTTGCTCTT
>JBBADT010000006.1:0-99552 GCA_041656315.1 Advenella sp. | reverse complement strand
CGATCACAGGGTTATCGATGGCGCCCTGGCCGCTCGCTTCAATGCCTATCTGGCCTCATTACTGGCGGATTTCCGTCGGGTATTAATTTAAGGGCAGGGGGTTGAAAATGAGTCAAATTGAAGTCAAAGTACCCGATATTGGTGATTTTGAGAGCGTGGAAGTAATCGAAATCCTGGTGGCGCCCGGTGATGTGATTGCCGAAGAACAAAGCCTGATTACCGTGGAGTCAGACAAGGCTTCCATGGAAATCCCTTCGCCTGCCACCGGAAAGGTGGTGGCGCTTAATATCAAGCTGGGTGACAAGATTGCGCAAGGCAGCGTGATTTTAACCCTTGAAAGCAGCGCTGCTGAGCCAAAAGCCGAGCCGGCTGCGGCCAGTGTTCCTGCCGTGCCCGTTGCAGCAACCCCTGCTGCTGAAGTGTCCGGTACTTCGGTGGGTGTTTCAGAAGATGCTTACGATGTTCTGGTGCTGGGTGCTGGCCCGGGCGGCTATTCAGCCGCTTTCCGTGCCGCAGATCTTGGCCTGAAAGTGGTGCTTGTAGAGCGTTACGCCACCTTGGGTGGTGTATGCCTGAATGTGGGATGTATTCCGTCCAAGGCCTTGCTGCATAATGTGGCCGTACTGGAAGAAGCAAGGCACCTGGCCGCCAATGGTATTATTTTTGGTGAGCCGGTCATTGACCTGGACAAACTGCGTGGCTATAAAGACAGCGTCATTGGCAAACTTACCGGTGGTTTGGCTGGTATGGCAAAAGCTCGTAAGGTGACTGTGGTAACCGGTGTTGGCGAGTTTGCAGACAGTCATCACCTTTCCGTTACCAAGCCAGATGGCACAACCCAGGTACTGGCCTTTAAAAATGCCATTATTGCTGTCGGAAGCCAGTCGGTAAAGCTGCCTTTTTTGCCTAATGATGAGCGTATTGTTGATTCAACCGGTGCCCTGGAACTCAAGTCTATTCCCAAGAAAATGCTTATTGTTGGTGGGGGTATCATTGGGCTTGAAATGGGAACGGTATATTCGGCACTGGGTGCCCGTCTTGATGTGGTGGAAATGCAGGATGGCTTAATGCAGGGTGCAGACCGTGATTTGGTCAAGGTCTGGCAAAAAATGAATGCCCCTCGCTTTGACAATATCATGTTAAACACGAAAACGGTAGCCGCCGAAGCCAAAGAAGATGGTATTTGGGTAACGTTTGAAGGTGAAAGCGCGCCCAAAGAACCACAACGCTACGATTTGGTACTGCAGGCCGTTGGTCGTTCCCCCAATGGTAAAAAAATCGGTGCGGAAAAGGCGGGTGTGCAGGTTAGTGAGCGCGGCTTTATTGAGGTTGACCAACAAATGCGTACTAATGTTCCCCATATCTTTGCTATCGGGGATCTGGTAGGGCAACCCATGCTGGCTCACAAGGCTGTTCATGAGGCCCATGTGGCTGCCGAAGTGATTGCCGGGCAGAAAAGCTTCTTTGATGCCAGGGTCATTCCTTCCGTAGCTTATACTGATCCTGAAGTGGCATGGGTTGGGCTAACTGAAGAACAAGCCAAAAAAGAGGGAATCAAGATTGAAAAAGGTCTTTTCCCCTGGGCGGCTTCAGGCAGAGCCATTGCCAATGGTCGTGATGAAGGTTTCACCAAGCTGATTTTTGATGCGGAAACCCATCGTATTTTAGGTGGCGGCATTGTGGGGACACATGCTGGCGACCTGATCAGTGAAGTGGCTTTGGCTATTGAAATGGGTGCTGATATGGTGGATATAGGCAAAACCATCCACCCGCACCCAACATTAGGTGAGTCGATTGGCATGGCGGCAGAAGCCGCCCATGGCAGTTGCACTGATTTACCTCCAAGCAGACGCAAATAATAGCGTTTTTGTTTCAGGATTAAAACTCTCTTATTTTCCGGTTTTCCGGAAAATCAAGAGAGTTTTTTCTTGGTGTCGCTTAAAATGGCGGATTAACCGTTATGTTTTATGAATATTGAAATGACTGCCGTACCTACTGAACAGCATTCTCTTGATGAATGGCTGGCTTATCTTGAATCCATTCATTCAAGCTCCATCGATATGGGCCTGGATCGCGTTAGTGAAGTTGCCAGACGTATGGATATCAATTGGTCTGGTGTGAAAATCATCGTAGGTGGCACCAATGGCAAGGGCTCTACCTGTGCCATGCTGGAATCCATTTACCTGGCTGCCGGATATTCTGTTGGCATGTACACATCACCGCATTTGATTCATTTTAATGAACGTATCCGGTTGGATGGCAGCATTGTTCAGGACGCGGATATTGTCGCGCAACTTGTCCTCATAGAGAAAGCCCGCGGTGAAATTTCCCTTACTTACTTCGAATATACAACGTTGGCGGCCTTGCTGTTGTTCAAGCAGCATAATGTTGATGTGGCCGTACTTGAAGTAGGGCTTGGTGGCCGGCTTGATGCGGTCAATATTGTTGATGCCGATTGTTCCATTGTTACCAGCGTGAACATCGATCACACCCAGTGGCTGGGTAATACCCGGGAAGAAATCGGATTCGAAAAGGCGCATATTTTCAGGGCAGGCAAACCTGCTATTTGCAGTGACCCCGAGCCCCCGCAATCTCTTCTTGATTATGCCAACAGTATTGGTGCAGATCTATGGCTGTTCGGTAAAGATTTCAATTATTCTGGCGATAAACAACAGTGGGCATTTGCCGGACGCACCCAACGCCGTAATGCCTTGGCTTACCCTGCTTTGCGGGGCGCAAACCAGCTGTTAAATGCCTCTGCAGCGCTTGCGGCGATCGAATCACTTCGTGGCCGTCTTGCCGTGCCCATTCAGGCTATCCGTGAAGGTTTGTTGCAGGCATCCTTGCCAGGCCGTTTCCAGATCCTGCCAGGCCAGCCTACCGTTATTCTTGATGTCGCCCATAATCCACACGCTGCTGCGGTATTGGCACACAATCTTGATGGCATGGCTTATTTTCCATATACCCATGGTGTTATTGGCATGCTGAATGACAAGGATTGTGATGAAGTCCTGAAAAAAATGGGCCGGCGTATAGATCATTGGTATTGTGCAACCTTGCCTGGCGATCGGGCGCGTTCGGGCCAGGATATTGCCGATAAAATAACGGCACTTTTTCCTGCCGACAAAGACGGTTTGCCAACCGTTACGGTCCATGATACACCTGTAAGCGCTTATGAAGCGGCCAGGGAAAAAATGGCCAACGATGATAGAATTGTGGTTTTTGGTTCATTTGTAACGGTGGCTGCCGTTATGCAGAAGCTAAATAAAGGGTAAGTTGGCTGTAAAGTTAACACTCAACAAGGATTTATATGGGATTGTTCAATTCACAAAATAACCAGAATCAACACCATCGGTCTCGTACGCGCATGAGCGAGTCAGAGCAGCAGGCGCTTAAAGCCAAGGCTCGCAATCGGCTGATTGGTGCCATTGTATTGATTATTTTGGCAATTATCGTGGTTCCAGCCATTCTTAATACGAATGATAACCCTAATATTCAGCAATTGCCGCCTATGGCTCCCTTGGTGGCGGGCGGTAACAATGACGCTAATGTGGCAGGAACCCTGTCGGTAACAACTGCTCCGGGTGTCGAGTCTAATGGCAGCACTTCAACTTCCCAGCTCGTCAATACAGACGGGACAGTCTCAGGCGATGTTCAGGTAACCGGTTCGGTTGCCTCTGATACAGCCATTATTCCCGAGCAAACACAAGGCACGCCTGTTGAATCAGTTGCTTCGGGTACCGCCATTGTGCCAGGTACCGCAACCCAAAACCTGACAGAGCAAGAAGCCCAAACGCCTGTACGTACCTCAGAGTCTAAAGAAATCGTTAAAAAACAAGAGCCAGAGCGAACCAAGCCGGCTGAGGTTAAAAGACCTGATAATCGCATTACCATTAAGGAAGCTGAACGCACCGATGACGGATCCCGTGCACTGGCTTTGCTAGAGGGCCGCAGTCCTTCGGTCAAGCCCAAAAGCTCTCCCAAGGTAACCAGTGGAAATTACTCCCTTCAAATCGCTTCTTACTCTTCATCCAAGGATGCACAGGATAGACGTGAAAAGTTAATGGCCTCTGGCGTTTCCAATGCTTATGTACAAAGTGCCATGGTTAATGGCAAACAGCAATATCGTCTTCGCGTAGGGCCATTCAACTCGCGTGAAGCGGCTCAGGCGGCGCAAACCCGTTTGCGTACGCTGGGTTACGATAACGGGTTTATTTCAGCCAATTAAACCATTGTGACCGAATTTGATTATGTCGCGCTGGGCATTGTTGCCGTGTCCGGCCTGTTGGGGTTAATGAGAGGGTTCCTGAAGGAGTTTTTCTCATTAATTGCCTATGTCGTTGCATTTATTGGTGCTGCATGGTGGGGGCCTCATGTGTACCCCTGGTTTCAGACGTTTATTGATAACTCCCTTTTAAGCATGGGCATTGGTTATGGTCTGACCTTTATTGGTGTTTTGCTGGTAGTGGGCTTGCTTAACCTGACCCTTGGCACACTAATAGAAAAAACCGGTCTTGGCCCGGCAGATCAGGGGCTTGGTATTATATTTGGATTGGCGCGGGGCATTCTTATTGTTCTTGTGCTTGTCGTTATTGCGGGATACACTCCATTTCCCCAGGAACAATGGTGGGTAAATGCACGTTTTTCAGAGGCGGCAGTCAATCTGGTCAAACAGATTACGCAGTTATTGCCCGAGAATGTGGGGTCTTACCTGCCTTATCAGTAGTTTTCATCGTTAAAAATAGGTATACACAATATGTGTGGAATAGTCGGGATCGTCGGTCGTTCTCCTGTTAATCAATTAATATATGACAGCCTGCTTTTATTGCAGCATCGTGGCCAGGATGCTGCGGGGATTGCAACGGCAAACGGCAATAACTTTAATATGTTCAAAGCGCATGGCCTGGTCAGGGACGTGTTCAGAACACGTAACATGCGGTCATTACCTGGCAATTCGGGCATTGGGCAGGTACGTTACCCCACGGCAGGCTCAAGTGACAGCCTTGAAGAAGCACAGCCTTTCTATGTGAATGCTCCGTTTGGCATCACTTTTGCCCATAACGGCAATCTGACCAACTGGCGTGAACTGCGCGAATCCCTGTTCAAGGTGGATCGCCGTCACATCAATACCAATTCTGACTCCGAAGTATTGCTGAACGTACTTGCCAATGAATTGCAAAATGCATCGCATGGTATTTCTTTGGATACGGATACGATTTTCAAGGCAGTGTCTGCGCTCCATAAACGGGTGAAAGGCGCCTATACCGTTATCGCCCATATCGCCGGTTACGGTATGCTGGCTTTTCGTGATCCGTTTGGTATTCGTCCATTATGTCTGGGGCGTTCAGAGTCCGAACAGGGAACCGAGTGGATCGTGGCCTCAGAGTCTGTTGCCATTGAAGGAATCGGGTTTGATTTCGTTCGTGATGTGCAGCCTGGTGAAGCGGTCTTTATCGATCTTGACGGGAACGTTACCTCTCAGCAGTGTGCTGAAAACCCTGTTTTGACACCCTGTCTGTTCGAGTATGTTTATTTTGCCAGGCCTGATTCAACCATTGATGGGATAAATGTTTATAACGCCCGGCTAAAAATGGGGGAATATTTGGCGATCAAAGTTGCCAAACAATTGCGTTTAAGTGATATTGACGTGGTTATGCCTATCCCTGATTCCTCACGGCCTGCCGCCATGGAACTGGCTTCTCATCTTAAACTCGAATACCGGGAAGGGTTCATCAAGAACCGTTATGTGGGACGCACATTTATTATGCCCGGTCAGGCAGTACGTAAAAAATCAGTGCGCCAAAAGTTGAATGCCATGAGCATGGAGTTCAAGGGTAAAAATATTTTGCTTGTTGATGATTCTATTGTGCGTGGTACGACAAGTCGTGAGATTGTGGATATGGCCAGGGCAGCGGGTGCCAATAAAGTGTATTTTGCGTCGGCCGCGCCAGCTGTGCGTTATCCAAATGTCTATGGTATTGATATGCCTTCACAAGATGACCTGATCGCAACAGGAAGAACACCCGAGGAAGTGGCCAAAGAAATTGGTGCTGACGGCCTGGTATATCAGGATCTCGCAGATCTTAAACAGGCCATTCATGATTTAAACCCGAATATTAACCAGTATGAGGCTTCTTGCTTTGATGGAAAATATGTGACAGGCGATATAGATGAGGCTTATTTAAAACGTCTTCACGACACCCGTCACCAAGAGAATAGCAATACAGAGCCGCAGGGCGGTTTGCAATTCAATATGGGTTACGCAGCCAATAACGGCTCAAATTATTAGGCCATATCTATTCATTGGGCAGTGTTGTTTTTTCTGAATAACACTGCCAATGAAGCAATAATAATGACTGCAAATAACAGCAGGCTCCAGATGGCGTATTCAACGCCCAATAGTTCTGCCCGGGCGTCCATGCAGGTGGCGTAAATGCCAAATAACCATGGTACGGCAGCATCCAGGCCAGTTGTTTTGGCCATAAACCGGTCGGCAAATGTCATGTCGCAGGAAAACATCTCGGAGGCTACGCTATATTGGTACCACGCAGCCAGAACGCCGCAAATACCCAGCCCGCCCGTTGTAAAGGCAAACATCTTTTTAGCAATAGCTGAACTGAAAAAATTGGCCAGCAGGCAAACAGCGGCAATCGTTAGAAATATCAGGCGTTGCAAAACACACCAGGCGCACGGAGGCATATCAAGAAAATGCTGACAGAACAAGGCAATGCCAACAGCAGCCAGGCAGGCTAATGCAATTGTATTTAGTATTTTTTGTGTCATGGATAAACCTTGTTCAGGAATGAAGTTTGGCAATATCGCCAGAAAGAGACATTATAAGCTCGTATGCACCATTCCAGACAATTTGAACGCCAATGCAAAGCAGGATAAAGGCGGACAGCCGCATGAAAACAGCCGTTCCGGTAGAACCGAGTTTATAGAGAAATTGTGCGGCATAGCGTAAACAAAGATACACAATAATTGCAACAAACAAAATACCTGTGAGGGTTCCTGTTAAGTTAAGCAGGCTATAGGCTGGACTGGAACTTTGAATGGTGGCCCCAATTGTGATGGCGGCGGAAATGCTACCCGGTCCGCAGGTGATGGGAAAGGTTAAAGGAAAAAAAGCATGTGCCTTGACTTTTTCCATGGTGAATTGCTCGGCCAGTTTTTCTGCATGAACCGTGTCGTTGTCTTTGGCATTAAGTAACTGCCACGCACTGGCTACCACCAGAATCCCGCCGGCCACCCTTACAATAGGTAAAGAAATACCAAAGAAGCTCAGGACAATATTTCCACCTACGGTAGCGCAAACAAGCATGATAAGTACGTTAATGGCAATTCTTTTCGCCAAGATGGCACGTGTTGCACTACTGGCGCCACTGGTCATTGTCCAGAAGATGGGGGTGACTGCAGGTGGGTTTACGAGTGGCAGCAAGGTACCCACAACAAACAGGAAACTGCGGCCTATAAAATAAACATACTCGTTAATCATCATTTGATGCGGGTATCCGGATAGGTAAGGGTTTTCAGGGTTTCAAGCAGGTCACGTTCAAACAGCAGTTGTGTGCGGGGGTTTTCAAGTGTAGCGCCATCAAGGATGAAAACGTCTTCAACTCGCTCGCCCAAGGTCATGACTTTGGCCATTTGAAGATTGATGTTGTGCCTGCTGAAAGTAGACGCAAGGCTGTATAGTATACCCGGAGTATCAGTGGCTGTAATTGAAAGTCGCCAAGATTTGCTGTGTTCGTCTGGCTGTAACTCTATGCTGGGAACAATAGGAAAGGTTCGTGATCGTCGAACGCCTGCTGTCATGCTGAACCGGGTTCTTCGCTTAAGTACGCACTGAAAGTCTTCGAGTTGTTTTTTGGTGATTTTATCAGCAAGACCGTGTTCAATAATCGGAACGTAAGAACGGGTATCCTCTCCAAAGGCAAGGCTTTCAATGATAAAACTGTCAAGTGCATAGCCTTCATTGCTGGTGTGGATGCGGGCATCAAGAATATTAATCTGGTTTTCGTAGAAATAGGAACAGATCAATTCAAACAGGTTTTCCTTGTCTTTGGTATAAACCAGTAGCTGAATCCCTTCGTTTTTATCGGTGGGTCGGGCTTTCACAACGGTCTGCTCGGTAGAAACCAGCTTATATAATTGCCGGGTATGCCAGGCAATTTCCAGGGGTTCGTGACGCAGGAAGTAGGCGACATCCATTTTCGACCAAAATGCATCCCGGTCTTCATCATCCAGGCCAGCAAGACTGATTAATGCCATGGCTTCATTTTTACGTTGTGCCAAAATGCTGCTACGGTCCAGTTGCGCACCGCCCAGCGCTGCCAATGCATGGTTATACAAATCCTCAAGCAGCTTGCCTTTCCAGGCGCTCCAGACTTTCGGGCTGGTCCCACGGATATCAGCAACGGTAAGCAGATAAAGCGCGCTCAGGTAGCGTTCTGTTTTTACCAGATCAACAAAATCCCGTATAACTTGCGGGTCAGATAAGTCCTGCTTTTGGGCAACACGGGACATGACAAGATGGTTCTCGACCAGGAACTCAACCAGGCGGGCGTCTTCCGGCTCAAGTTTGTGATCTTTGGCAAACTTTCGAACTTCAATCGCACCCAGTTCGGAATGGTCACCACCTCGTCCTTTGGCAATATCGTGAAAAAGTGCGGCCACATACAGTAGCCAGTGTTTTTCAAAATAAGCAATCAGGTGACTGGCCAGCGGATATTCACGGGCGTGCTCAGGCATGGTGAAGCGTCGTAGATTGCGAATGACCATCAAGGTGTGTTGGTCTACGGTGTATACGTGAAATAAATCATGTTGCATCTGGCCCACCACGTTTTTGAAGGCAGGGATGTACATGGGGAGCACATTCAGCATGGTCATGCGTCGCAGGTTATGCACAATGCCTGTGGGAGATTGCAGGATTTGCAAGAAAAAACGCCGGTTTACCGGGTTACGCCTGAACTGGGCATCTATCCTGAAGCGTGAGCTCCAGATGGCCCGTTGTGTACGCACGGTCATGTCGGTCAGTTCAGGGTGCTGCTGCATGACCAGAAATGATTTTAACAATAATTGGGGCTTGCGCTCGAAGGCATCATCCGCTTTGATGTCGAGCCTTTGCTGGATGCTACAAAAATCTTCATCAATATCGATGCTCATGGCATTGGTGACAGGAAAAAAATAGTCCTGAAAGTTTTGCATCATGAATTGGGTGAGCTGGTAAACAATACGCGCAGAATTGTAATACCGCTGCATGAGGACTTCGCTGGGGCGTTTGCTGCCTTGGGATTTTATTTTATAAATCTCAGCCAGTACCGGTTGGGTATGAAACAGCAGTCGATCATCGCGCTTGTTGGCCAGTAAATGAAGTTCAATCCGTAGCCGCTTGAATTCCTGCTCCGCTTTTTTCAGCTTACTGGATTCATCATCGGTCATGAGTCCTGCAGTGACCAGATTTCGCCAACTTGGGCCCATTCCGGCAGCTTTGGCAAGCCAGTGTATTTGCTGCAGATCCCTGTGGCCACCCGGTGATTCCTTGCAGTTGGGTTCAAGTGAATAGGGGGTGTCACTAAAGCGGGCATGGCGCTGTTGTAATTCAAGCCTTTTTGCCAGATAAAATTCGCGCGGGTTAAGTTGGGCATGAAATTTTCTATCCAGTTCAAGAGCCAGTTTTCGGTTGCCCAGGATAAAGCGCAATTCAAGTAATGAGGTCTCTATTGTTATGTCGGTTTTCGATATTTCAAGGCATTGTTCTATGGTTCGCACACTATGGCCAATTTCCAGGCCAAGATCCCACAACATGGCGATAAAAGACTCAAGCGCGATTTTTTCTTTGGGTTCAGGCTCTTGCCTAAGCAAGATGAGAATATCAATATCGGAAAACGGGTAGAGCTCTCCGCGCCCATAACCACCTACGGCACAAAGGGCTGAATTTTGGGGAAGCGGATGGAGCTCGACCAGGTTTTTAAATGCCTGGTCTACGATTTTACGCAGCGATACCAGCAAAGTATCCGGTCTTATCTTTTGTTGCCGGTATAAGTCAAACAGATGCCCTTGCTGTTCGTTAAGCTGTTGTTTAACAAGGAGGGCTTTGCTGGGGATATTCATTTTTTATTGCTTGATAAAAGCGGGTGGCGCTGGCATGCCAGGAGAGGTGGTAAGGACTTCGTAGCCGGTTTCAGTAACAATGAGCGTATGTTCCCATTGTGCTGAGAGGCTATGATCACGTGTTACGACTGTCCATTGGTCTGCCAAAATTCGTGATTCTTTGCGGCCTGCGTTAATCATGGGTTCTATGGTAAAAACCATGCCTTTTTCAAGCTTTTCTCCTTCTCCGGGCTTGCCAAAATGCAATATCTGCGGCTCTTCATGGAAATTGCGTCCTACACCATGCCCGCAATATTCCCGCACCACTGAGAATCCGTTGGATTCAGCGTGTTTTTGAATGGCGTGGCCAATATCGCCAATGGTTGCGCCGGGTTTGACTTGTTGGATGCCAAGCCACATACACTCATAGGTATTTTCAATAAGACGTTTTGCCAAAATTGAAAGGGGGCCGACATAAAACATGCGACTTGTATCGCCATACCAACCGTCTTTGATCACCGTGACATCAATATTAAGGATGTCTCCGTTCTTGAGTTTTTTGTCTCCCGGGATACCATGGCAAATTACATGATTCACAGAAATGCAGACGCTGCCGGGGTAGGGGGGGTGCCCTGGCGGTGCGTAGCCAATAGTGGCCGATTTAACCTTCAGGACGTCGGTCATGTAAGCCAGGCACAGTCGGTCGATTTCACCGGTTGTTACACCTGCCTTTACGAAAGGAGCAATATAATCTAAAACAGAGGCGGCTGTTTGGCAGGCGTCCCGCATTTGGTCGATATCAGTTTGATTTGTTAAAATTGGCATAACTGCTTGAGTAAATTATAAAAAAGATAGTAGAATGGTGGGCTTACCTGAAATTGCCGGGTAAGCACGTGGTGAAAAATATAGATTGTACCACTTATTTTTATTTTCGATTAAGCAGTAAATCGCGTGTATTTTTTCCTAGGGTGTTGATTTTAAAAGATAAATCAATGCTGAAAATACACAGGAACTAACCCTTTGGAGTTTTTATATCATGTCATTAATGCGTGAAATGCTGGAAGCAGGTGTGCACTTTGGTCACCAAACCCGTTACTGGAATCCTAAAATGTCTCAGTACATTTTTGGTAGCCGTAACAAAATTCACATTATCAACCTGGAAAAAACCGTAGGCAACTACCTGGAAGCAATGAAATTTGTTCGCCAGACAACCGCTCGCGGCGGAAAAGTCCTGTTTGTTGGTACAAAACGTGCTGCACGTGAAACAATTGCAGCAGAAGCCGCACGCGCAGGCATGCCTTATGTTGACAGTCGCTGGTTGGGCGGCATGATGACCAACTTTAAAACTGTCAAAAGCTCTATCAAGCGTCTGAAAGAAATGGAAGCTGCCGTTGCTGATGGCAGCACCGAGCGCATGAGCAAGAAAGAAGCCCTGATGTTCGAACGTGAACTGGAAAAACTGAACAAATCCATCGGTGGTATCAAAGACATGAATACCCTTCCTGATGTATTGTTCGTTATTGATGTTGGCTACCACAAAATTGCCATCCAGGAAGCCCGTACGCTGGGTATTCCAGTTGTTGCCATTGTTGATACCAATCACTCACCTGATGGCATCGATTACGTTATTCCTGGTAACGATGACTCTGCAAAAGCAATCGCCCTTTATGCAAAAGGCGTGGCTGACGCTGCCCTTGAGGGTCGTGAGCAAAGCCTGAATGGTCTTGTTGAGACCATTGTAGAGGTCGAAGAAGAGTTTGTTGAAGAAGTTCAGGAAGACGACAACAACTAATATGACAGCATCTTGCCTAATATTCATTTGTCATGAAAATCGGGTATGTTGTCAATTGATCCCGCAAGGCTGATCAATTATATTTGTAAATTCAATTCGCCCCGCCCAGTCGGGGCGACTTTAAAAATACTGGAGTAAAAATGGCTGCGATTACTGCTGCGATGGTAAAGGAACTGCGCGAGAAAACAGATGCGCCCATGATGGAATGCAAAAAAGCACTGACAGAAGCCGATGGCGACCTGGCACGTGCCGAGGAAATCCTGCGGGTCAAGTTGGGTAGCAAAGCCAGCAAGGCTGCTTCACGTGTTACTGCTGAAGGTCTGGTTGGTCTTTTTATTGCTGAAGATGGCAAGACGGGTGCCGTTGTTGAAATTAACTGCGAAACCGACTTTGTAGCAAAAAATGACGACTTCATTAACTTCGTCAACCAAATGGCTGAGCTGATTGCCAAACAAAATCCCGCTGACGTTGAAGCACTGTCCGCCTTGCCATTTGCTGAGGGTACCGTAGAATCCACACGTTCAGCCCTGATCGGCAAGATCGGTGAAAATATGTCTATTCGCCGTTTCCAGCGGATTGAAACCGAAAACCTGTTGGCCAGCTACGTTCACGGTGGTCGTATTGGCGTCTTGGTTGAGTTTTCTGGTGACCAGGAAGTGGGTAAAGACTTGGCCATGCACATTGCCGCTACCAAGCCTAAAGCTATCGATGCAAGCGGCGTACCTGCCGAGGAAATCGAAAAAGAGCGCTCCGTGGCAGAGCAAAAAGCTTCAGAATCTGGCAAACCTGCTGATATCGTCACTAAAATGGTTGAAGGCTCTATTGCCAAGTTCCTTAAAGAAGTTACCTTGTTGACCCAGCCATTCGTTAAAAACGACAAGCAAACGGTTGAGCAAATGCTGAAAGAGAAAAAAGCCTCTATCTCCAGCTTTGCCATGTTTGTGGTTGGTGAAGGTATCGAGAAACAGGTTACCGATTTCGCTGCCGAGGTTGCTGCCGCTACCGGTAACTAAATCAAGCATTTTCGCCTGATAAAAATAATCCCCTTTTAAGGGGATTATTTTTGAAAACTGCAAAAGTCTTGTTCCGGACTTGTTACAATAGCATGTTAATTTTTTTAAGGATGCCTTGGCATGAGTGGCAATAAATTTAAACGCGTTCTTTTAAAGCTTTCTGGCGAAGCCTTGATGGGTGAAGATGCGTATGGCATTAATCGCGCAACGATTATTCGCATGACGGAAGAAATTGCTGAAGTTGCAAAATTGGGAATAGAGCTTTCTATTGTCATTGGCGGAGGTAATATTTTTCGTGGTGTGGCGCCCGGAGCCCAAGGCATGGACAGGGCAACTGCAGACTATATGGGCATGATGGCAACGGTCATGAACGCGCTCGCACTGCAAGATGCGCTTAAAAACCACGGTGTTGTTGCGCGGGTGCAATCCGCCCTGAATATTGATCAGGTAGTAGAGCCTTATATTCGACCCAAGGCATTGCGCTATCTGGAAGAGAAAAAAGTGGTTATTTTTGCTGCGGGTACAGGTAATCCATTTTTTACTACCGATACGGCTGCTGCCTTGCGTGGTGCTGAAATGGGCGTTGAAATTGTCATGAAAGCCACAAAAGTTGATGGCATTTATTCTGCTGACCCAAATAAAGACCCTACTGCCACAAAATATTCACGCATCAGTTTTGATGAAGTAATTACACGTCGACTTGAAGTGATGGATGCAACGGCATTTGCTTTGTGTCGTGACCAGAAACTTCCTATCATGGTTTTTTCAATTAATAAGCCAGGTGCCCTGAAAAGAGCTGTTTGCGGTGAAGATGAAGGCACGCTAGTTCACGTATAAAGGATATGCAATGAGTATTTCAGAAGTTAAAAAATCAGCTGAAACCAGGATGAATAAATCCATTGAAACGCTGAAAAACAATTTGTCAAAAATTCGTACCGGTCGTGCTTCGGCCGGCTTGCTCGATCACGTTCAGGTTGACTACTATGGCTCAATGGTTCCTGTCAGCCAGGTTGCTGCTGTTAACGTCATTGATGCGCGCACGCTAAGTGTTCAGCCATGGGAAAAGCACATGGCGGCACCTTTGGAAAAGGCAATTCGTGAATCTGATCTTGGCCTGAATCCTGTTGCGCTGGGTGAGCTTTTGCGTGTACCAATGCCTGCCTTAACAGAAGAGCGTCGCCGTGATCTGACTAAAGTGGTCAAAAACGAAGGTGAGGATGCTAAAATTGCAATACGTAACCTGCGTCGTGATGCTAATGATACCTTCAAGAAAATGGTGAAAGATAAAGAAATCTCAGAGGACGATGAGCGTCGCGGTCAGGATGATATCCAGAAAATGACAGACAAATTCGTTGCTGAAATTGATACCCTGGTTTCTCAAAAAGAAGCCGAAATCATGAAAGTTTAAGCGTTGGCTTATATTTTTACATTAATTGAAATTTGCCAATGATTCAAAGTTCGACACTTGATATTCCGGAAACCCATGATGTGCCAAAGCACATCGCCATTATCATGGATGGTAATGGTCGTTGGGCAACCGAACGAAAAATGCCTCGTACGGCAGGGCATGTCCGTGGCGTGCAGGCAGTACGCAAAGTTGTCGAGCACTGCGCCAAAAGCGGCGTCAGTTACCTGACCTTGTTTGCATTCAGTTCAGAAAACTGGCGCCGTCCCAAAGATGAAGTCTCGTTGCTCATGCGTCTTTTTATTCGCACACTAGAGCGGGAAGTCAAACGCCTGAATGAAAATGACATATGTCTGAAAATCGTGGGTGATTTGTCACAGTTTGAGCCAAAATTGCAGCAACTGATTCTCCAATCGCAGGAAAAAACCAGTGGTAACACTAAAATGACCCTGACGATTGCGGCCAATTACGGTGGTCGCTGGGATATCCTGCAGGCAATAAAGCGTCTTGTTGTGGAAAACCCGCAGGCCGTTCAGACGCCAGAATTAATCAATGAGCAGCTGCTTAACAGCTATCTAGCCATGTCTTGGGCACCAGAGCCCGACCTGTTTATCAGAACGGGCGGTGAAAGCCGCATTTCAAATTTTATGATTTGGCAGCTGGCTTACACGGAGCTTTACTTTACCAATACTTATTGGCCAGACTTCAAAGAAAAAGATCTGGAGTTGGCCTTTGAGTGGTACCGGGGACGTGAGCGCCGGTTTGGGCGCACTAGCGCCCAGCTTAAAACAAAATAACAAGGGGGCATTCATGCTCGGCCAAAGAGTCATAACAGCCATTATTCTTTTGGCGGTTCTGGTCGCTGTTGTTTCAATACCAAATCCGGTATATTTTAACTGTTTTGTCAGCCTGGCCGCTTCGGCGGCTTTTTGGGAATGGTTGCGGCTTACTTTGCCTAAAGCATGCAAGGGTAAAGGAATTGAGTATGCCGGGGGCATCATTCTTTTCATGCTGTTTTTGGGCGGTTCCATTTACTTGCCTAAAATAATAGCTGATGACTCGCCATATTTATCCCTATTCAACGAAGCAGGCCTGTTTTTTGTTGTGCTTAGTGCATTTGTATGGCTATTGCTTATTCCCGTTGTGCTTTATCGGGCCCGGCTTGATCCTTCAGGACAAAATTTTTTACATGCCTTATTTGGTTTTATCACCATTGTGGCAACCTGGTATGCCATTATTACTCTGTATCTTATTCACGGGGCCTGGTTTGTTTTCTCTTACCTGATTCTAATTTGGTGTGCCGATATTTTTGCTTACTTTGGTGGCAAATATTTTGGCGGGGCAAAGCTTGCGCCCAAAATCAGTCCGGGAAAAACCCGTTCGGGCGCTGTGTGCGGAATTTTGGCATCCATGATTTGGATGCTTGCCAGTGCTTTCATCGAGAACAGTTTTTCTTATTTTATGTTACAGCAGTCATCCATTTTGCTCATACCCGCAGTGGGTTTGCTGCTGGCAGTTTATTCCATTTTTGGAGACCTGTATGAGTCGCTCCTGAAGCGACGGGCGGGTTTCAAGGATTCCAGTCATTTGTTGCCTGGTCATGGCGGTGTCTGGGATCGGCTGGATTCAGTATTGTCAGTCAGTCCGATTGCAATGTTGATCTGGTATTTACTTATTCATTGATTTATTATGCAAAACATAGCGATATTTGGTGCCACCGGTTCCATTGGCGATAGTACGCTGGATGTTATTCGAAAACATGCAGACCGTTTTTCCGTATATGCACTTAGCGCTCATAGTCGTATTCGCAAATTGCTTGAACTCTCTCTGGTTCATCATCCGAAGGTTGTCATCGTTCCTGATGATGCCGCTGAAAAAACATTCAGGCAACTTTGGCCTTCAGAGGCAAGCATGCCTGAAATCCGTATTGGCTCAGAAGGGCTGTGCGAGACGGCCCGTGATCCTGAGGCTGATACGGTGGTTGCCGCTATTGTGGGAACGGCCGGTTTGCCCTCTGCTTTTGCGGCGGCACAGGCTGGCAAGCGCATTTTGTTAGCCAACAAAGAAGCGCTGGTTGCCGCGGGTTCCCTGTTCATGGAAACAGTTAAAAAAAACAATGCCACTTTGTTACCGCTTGATAGTGAGCACAATGCCATTTTTCAATGCCTTCCCAATGGCAAATACAATTCACAGGTCAAACGCCTTGTTCTTACCGCTTCAGGCGGACCGTTTCGTAATATTGATCCTGCCGGTCTTTCTGCGGTAACCCCCGAGCAGGCATGCAAGCATCCTAATTGGTCAATGGGGCGAAAAATATCCATTGATTCAGCAACCATGCTAAATAAAGGCCTTGAGGTGATAGAGGCCAAATGGATGTTTGATGTTGATTCCTCCAGAATAGATGTTCTGGTCCACCCGGAAAGTACGATTCATTCCATGGTTGAATATATCGACGGATCGCTGTTGGCACAATTGGGTAATCCTGATATGCGTATTCCCATTTCCTATGCATTAGGTTACCCGGACAGGATTGAAAGCAATACCGAAAGCTTTGATTTTTCCCGTTTGCTGCAGCTTAATTTTGAGTTGCCCGATTACCAGAGGTTTCCCTGTCTTCGACTTGCCTTTGATGCATTAAAATCAAGCCAGTCAGACTGTGTGGTACTTAATGCTTCCAACGAGGTGGCGGTTGATTATTTCCTGAAAAACAAAATAAAATTTACCGATATCGCAGTTACTATTGAAAAAATGCTTGATGGATTTGCCGGAACTGTCAAAGGCTCTTTGTGTCATATAGATGATGTCTTCGAGCTTGATGCCTTGGCTAGAAGCCATACCAGTGAATTGTTAAACACTACTCATTGACCAGCCTGGGGATCTTGATGCTTTTTAATCTGCTTTTTTTTATTATCACTATCAGCGTTGTGGTTGTATTCCATGAGCTGGGGCATTATCTTGCCGCTCGGTATTACAACGTAAGAGTAGAGCGTTTTTCTCTTGGTTTTGGGAAAATCCTCTTCAAAAAAACCGATAAACATGGTACCGAATGGGCAGTTTCGGCCTTGCCTCTGGGAGGTTATGTAAAACCGCTTGCAGAGCCACCTGTGGGCGCCAGTCCACGGGAAGCCGCACGGGCCATTAGTCAAAAAACACCTTGGCAACGATTTGTCATATTTGCTGCGGGCCCTTTCTTCAGCTTTTTGCTGGCCATTATTATTTACTCTGGTATGAAAATAAGCGGGACAACAGAACCGGTTCCGTATCTTGCGCAACCAGCGCCTGAAACCGCTGCCTATATGGCTGGAATTAATGGCGGAGACAGGGTGTTGGCGGTAAATGGGGTTGACGTGCAGGGATGGGCTGAGGCCCGCCTGGCCCTACTGGAGCCGCTTGCCTCGGGCGCTGAAACTACGCTGGCAATTCAGGCCCAAAATGGTGCGGTGCGTGATGTGTCCATACAATTTCCCAAGGTAACAGGTACGCTTGAAGGTGTTGATTTAATGGGGCAGGCGGGGCTTGCGTTAATGGCGCCAAAGCCCCGTGTGGCCAATATCCTTGACGGTGGGGCAGGGCAGCAGGCCGGTCTTAAGGATGGAGACCTGGTTTTACGTGCTGGCTCCCATGATGAAATAAGTATTACCGGTTTGATTAAGCTAATACAGGAAAGTCCCGATAAAACCCTGCCTTTGCTAATTTCAAGGGATAACACCGAGTTGTCGCTTAATATTACCCCACGCGCAGAGTTTAATGAAAATGATCAGTCCATAGGAAAAATCGGGGTTGCTTTTTCGGGTCAATATCCAACGCTCACCGTGCGCTATGGTATTTTTGAAAGTGTATACCTGGCAACGGTGCAAACCTTTGATACCGCCTGGTTCTCTTTGAAAATGCTAGGCAAAATGGTCATGGGACAGCTTTCATGGAAGAATATCAGTGGCCCCATCGCAATTGCCGATTATGCTGGGCAGTCCGCTCAGGTCGGTCTTGATAAATTCATTGAGTTTATTGCGCTTATCACCGTCAGTATTGGCGTCTTGAACCTGATTCCAATTCCCGGGCTGGATGGTGGTCAAATGGTTTTTTGCCTGATAGAAATGGTTCGAAAAAAAGCCCTGTCGGAACAGGTTCAGGAAAAAAGCCTGATGGTTGGATATTCATTATTGCTGTTTTTAATGATATTTGCATTTGTAAATGACATTGCCCGTGTTTTATGAGATTTTGATGTGGTAAAGAGCGGGTTTTTACTGGCAAATAAGGAATTTCTGCCTTACAATCGCATGTTATGTTCTAACTGAATATTAATCAAGGATAGTCCTAATGTCTTTTCGTCCGATGACATATATAAGAAAAAAAGCGATTCCGTCACTTATCGCTACACTATTGATACCGCAGGCAGTATTTGCTTTCTCTCCCTTTGTCATCAAGGATATTCAGGTTACAGGCCTGGAAAGTACAGAGCCTTCAATGGTATTCAGTTACATGCCCGTGCAGATTGGTAATACTTTTACTGAAGAGCAGGCCTCAGACGTCATACGTCGCCTTTATGCAACCGGTCTTTTCAATGATGTCAAAATCAACACGGCAAACAACATTGTCCAAATCAATGTTGTAGAGCGGCCGCTTATTACTTCCATTACCTTTGAAGGAATGCGCGCTTTCGACAATAAAGCCATTACCACTGCATTGTCACAAGTTGGTTTTGGTACTGGACGGGCACTCGATCCCGCACTTCTGGATCGCGCCACTACAGAAATTCGCCAGCAATATGTAGTCAAGGGCCATTATGGTGTCGACGTCAGCTCCACGCTCACTCCTTTGCCAAATAATAGGGTAGGTATCAGTTTTACGGTTGATGAAGGTGTTTCTTCCCGTATCAAAGATATCAATATCGTCGGTAACAAGGCCTTCTCAGAGGGCGAACTACTTGATGAATTAAGCCTTACAACACCTGGTTTCATGACTTGGTATACAGGCACACATAAATATTCTCGTGAAAAACTTGAGCAGGATACAGAAACCATCAAGGGTTTCTATCTTGATCGCGGCTACCTTGACTTCACCATGGAGCCCCCCCAAGTTACCATCTCTCCCAATCGGGAAGATATCTCCATTAACATGACGGTCAGTGAAGGTGAGCCTTATACATTACGTAAAGTTCAACTTGCCGGTGATTTGCTTGATTTGAATACAGAGCTCGAGTCTTTGGTGGTATCTAAACCCGGTGAGGTGTTTAATGCATCAAAAGCACGTGATACCGTCGCTGCAATCAAAACCCGACTGGGTGAGCTGGGTTATGCGTTTGCCACTGTAACGCCAAACCCGGTAACGGTTCCTGGTACAAACGAAGCCGACCTTACATTTTTTGTTGATCCGGGTAAACGTGTTTATGTACGCCGTATTGATATTGGCGGTAACGTGCGTACACGAGACCAGGTTATTCGTCGTGAAATGCGCCAGCAAGAGGCCGCCTGGTATGATGCCGGTCAATTGGCCACATCAGAAGAGCGCATAGATCGCTTGGGCTATTTCAACGAGGTGCAGGTTAGCCAAGCACCTGTTGCAGGAACCGATGACCAGGTGGATATCGTTGTTGATGTCAAGGAAAAGCCAACCGGTATGATTAACCTTGGTGTAGGTTATGGTTCTACCGATAAACTTTCATTTACCGGTGGTATCAGCCAGGAAAATATTTTTGGTAGTGGTACCGATTTAGGTTTGCAGGTCAATACCAGTAAGCGAAACCGTGCTGCTGTTATCACGCATACAGACCCATACTGGACATCAAGCGGTATCAGCCGTACCACTTCTTTGTATTATCGTATTGATCGCCCCTATAACTCAAACGTAGACCAGGACGAAGATAACTATCGTACGCGGTCTATCGGTTTTGGTATGAACTTTGGCGTGCCCATTTCTGAAAATGACCGTATTTTCATGGGCCTTACCTTTGAAAACAACAAAATTGAATTGCCTGATACTGATTCAGGGTATATTGTTCCCAAGGCCTATCGTGATTTTGTGGACATTTATGGTGAATCCACCAATGTATTCATGTTCAACCTTGGCTGGGCCAAAGATACCCGTGACAGTGCGCTTGCGCCAACCAAGGGTTACTATACCTCGCTAACGGCAACTGCCGGGGTGGGTGATCTGAAGTACTACATGCTAAGTGCCCAGCAACAATACTATTTGCCTTTGGGTAAAGACTACACGCTAGCCTTCAATCTTGGTGCCGACTATGGCAGAAGCTTTGATAGTAAAAAGCCTTTCCCGGTTATTAAAAATCTGTATGCGGGTGGTATTGGTTCCGTTCGCGGTTATGAAGGCGCTTCCTTAGGTCCTCGCGATTTGGAATCGGGCGACTATCTTGGTGGTTCTACCCGTGTGATTGCCAATTTGCAGCTCTACCTGCCTTTCCCGGGCACACAAAATGATCGTACATTGCGATGGTTCCTGTTTGCCGATGCTGGCAAAGTCAGCGTTTCTGGTAAAAGCGTTTGTACCAACGGTAATATAAACAATGGTGGGCTGGTTGATAAACCGTGTGGCTGGCGTTATTCTGCCGGTGTGGGCCTGTCCTGGCAGTCCCCCTTGGGCCCATTGCAAATTTCATATGCTCGCCCAATCAGTGCGAAACCGGGGGATAATAAAGAATCCTTCCAGTTCCAGATTGGTACTGCATTCTAAGGTTGGATACAAACTTTAACAGGTATTTAATCGTCGGGCCTGTCTTGAAACTGTCTTGACGAACAGATTTTTATATAATTCCTTTTTCATTATAAGGTTATTTTCATGAGTTCAAGTTTGGCAAAAAATACTTTCGGTAAACGTAAAGTTAGTATGTTGCTTGCAACATCAGTAATCGGTCTCTCATTAGCAGCGCCGACTGTATTCGCACAAGCAAAAAAAACAACCGAAGGGACAGAAAAGAAGACTGAAGCTGCAGCGGAAACTTCAAGTAATGGTCCATTGAAAATCGGATTTGTTAATACTGAAAAGATCCTTCGCGATTCAGCACCTGCAAAAGAAGCACAGGAAAAAATTGAAACTGAATTCAAAAAAAGGGATGAAGAGCTGCAAAAACTGGCTAACACTTTGCGTAGCAAAGCCGAGGAATTTGATAAAAATGCACCAGTCATGACTGATGCTGATCGTACCAAGGCTCAGCGCGAACTGGCGGACATTGATACCGATCTTCAGCGTAAGCGCCGTGAATTTCAGGAAGATTTCAATCGTCGTCGTAACGAAGCTTTTTCCGGTATTGTAGATAAAGCCAATGCGGCTATTCGTGATATTGCTGAGAAAGAAAATTACGATCTTATTGTTCAGGATGCGGTTACCGTTAGCGCGCGTATTGATATTACCGATACTGTTATTAAAGCACTGGATAAAAAATAAGCATGGCAATCGTATTAAATCCGAATCAGGCAGTTACACTGGATAAACTGCTTGAACAGATTGATACGCAAGGTTTGGATTGGAAAATCAAAAACAGTTCAAATCAACCCTTGCCATCAATTTATGGCTTGGGCTCCCTGAGTAATGCAGGAAAGACTGAAATCAGTTTTCTTTCAAATGCAAAATTTTTTCCACATTTGTTAAAAACTGAAGCTGCCGCCGTTATTCTTCCCCAAAAAGCGGTTGACCATTTGCCCGATACCGTTTCATTCGCGATGGTGATATGTGAAAATCCCTATCTGATGTATGCCCGGATAGCGCAATGGATTGACAAATTCAGGCTAAATACCATACCCAAACAGATACACCCCTCGGCAATTGTGGCTCCTGATGCCATTATTGAAGAGGGTGTGTCTATTGGTCCCCTTGCGGTTATTGAGTCTGGCGTTAAAATTGCAGCAGGCAGTATCATTGGCGCTTCCTGTGTTATTGGCAAGAACTCGGTTATTGGCAAGAACAGTATCTTATACGCCCATGTCACCCTTTATCATGATGTCATTATTGGTCAACGCTGTATATTGCACAGTGGCTCGGTAATTGGCGCAGACGGCTTCGGTTTCGCACCTGACAACACCTATGAAAAAGGCGCCTGGTGCAAAATATCCCAGCTTGGACGGGTTATTCTTGGCAATGATGTTGAAATTGGTGCTTGTACCACGGTCGACAGAGGGGCGCTTGAGGATACGGTTATTGGTAATGGTGTCAAACTGGATAACCAGATCATGATCGGTCATAACGTCAAGATTGGTGACCATACTGCCATGGCCGCCTGTGTTGGCATTGCAGGCTCTACTCAAATAGGTACCCGTTGCACTGTCGCTGGTGCCGGCATGGTTTCTGGTCATATTACTATTGGTGATGACGTGCATGTTTCTGGCGGTTCTGCTGTCACATCGGACATTCTTGAACCGGGTCGCTACACGGGCGTTTTCCCTATTGCCCCACATGGAGTCTGGCAAAAAAATGCTGCCGTTCTGCAGCAGTTGGCTCAGCTCAGAAGACGCATTCAGCAATTGGAAAAAAAATAATTCAATCGAATCAGGCAGGCTGGTTCTTAAGCAGTACAGCCTGATTTGTAAGTTTTTAAATATTAATAACAGGAAAATTTATGGTAATCGATATTCAAGGCATTATGGATCGCATCCCTCATCGTTATCCTATGCTGCTGGTGGATCGTGTCCTTGAAATGGTTCCAGGAAAAAGTATTGTTGCTGTCAAAAACGTAACTATTAATGAACCCTTTTTTCAAGGTCATTTCCCACACTTGCCAGTTATGCCTGGGGTGCTTATTATTGAAGCGCTAGCCCAGGCTGCGGCAATTTTTTCATTCTCAAATGAAGACGGGACTATGCTGGACAGCTCAAAAACGGCTTATTACCTGGTAGGGGTTGATGGTGCCCGCTTTCGTAAACCGGTTGTCCCTGGTGACCAGTTAATGTTGCATGCAGAAGCCGAACGCATCAGCAAAGTCATTTGCAAATACAAGGCCAAGGCCACTGTTGATGGCGAAGTTGTTGCTGAAGCTAAAATCATGTGTGCAATAAGGGATTTAGGCTGATAATGTCAAACAACATTCATCCAACAGCAATTATTTATGATGGGGCACGGCTCCATCCCAGCGTTATTGTTGGTCCTTATGCAGTTATTCATAAAGATGTTTGCATCGATGAAGGAACAACGGTTGGTGCCCATTGTATTATTGATGGATGTACTACGATTGGTAAAAACAATAATTTCTACCGATTCTCTTCCATTGGTGGTATGCCCCAGGACAAAAAATATGGCGGAGAACCTACCAGGCTTGAAATTGGCGATAACAATACCATCCGTGAATATGTCACCATCAATACGGGCACCGTTCAGGATGTGGGCACTACCCGCATAGGCAATGACAATTGGATTATGGCTTATGTGCATATTGCGCACGATTGCCAAATTGGCAGCCACACCATTATTGCCAACTCGGTGCAACTAGCCGGGCATATTCATATTGGTGACTGGGCTATCGTGGGTGGTGGTACTGCCGCGCACCAGTTTATCAGGATTGGTGAGCATTCAATGACGGGAGGCATGAGTGCCATTCGTCAGGACATTCCTCCCTATGTGCTGGGTGCTGGTCAGCCCTATCGCCCCGCCGGCATCAACTCTGAAGGCCTTAAACGCCGTGGTTTTTCAGCTGAACAGATTTCAGCCATTAAAGAAGCTTATAAAATAATTTATATGCGTAAGTTATCTACCGAGCAAGCGCTTGATGAAATCAAACAGTATCAGGAACAACATCCCGATACCCGTACGGTACTTCAGCCATTTTTGGATTTTTTCCAAACTCACTCTCGTGGAATAGGCCGTTAATGGGTCTGAAAGTTGCAATGGTTGCCGGTGAGCCTTCCGGCGACCTTTTAGCCTCTCGTATTATTGATGGTATACAGCAAATTCAGCCAGAGGTTCATTTTACGGGTATTGGCGGGCCTAACATGCGCTCACGCGGGATGCAAATCCAGCACCCCATGGATAAATTAAGTGTTTTTGGCTACGCTGATGCACTCAAGCAACTGCCTTCTTTAATCAGAACGTATACCAGTCTTAAAAACAATTTAATTGCCCATAAACCCGATGTGTTTGTGGGAGTGGATGCGCCTGACTTCAATTTGCGCCTGGAACAAAAATTGCGCGAAAAGGGGGTGCCTACCGTTCATTTTGTAGGACCATCTATTTGGGCATGGCGGTATGAACGTATTCATGCCATCAAAAAGGCAGTCTCCCACATGTTGGTCCTGTTTCCTTTTGAAGTCGATATCTATCGCAAGGAAGGTATACCGGTTACCTTTGTGGGTCATCCTTTGGCCAGTCAGATACCGGTTAAGCCCGATATGCAGGCAGCAAGGCAGCGTTTGGGGCTAAGTCCAGACTGTAGAATACTGGCGATTTTGCCTGGAAGCCGGGCTTCAGAAATTAAACTGCTGGCACCGCGGTTTTTGCAAACTGCCCAGCTACTATTAAAGCACGACCCAATGCTGCAGTTTATTGTTCCTGTCGTCAATCAAAAAAGGCAACAGGATTTTGATGAGATTTATTCCGGCATTCCGGTTAAAAACCTGAAAACCTTTTCTGCCACCGATACAGGGCGTCCTATTGCATGGGATGTGATGGAGGCTTGTGACGCGGCATTGGTAGCGAGTGGTACTGCTTCTCTTGAAACGGCATTATTCAAAAAACCCATGGTTATTTCATATGTTATTTCTCCCTTGATGAAAAAACTGATGGAATGGAAGTCAGGGCAACTCAAGCCTTATGTTCCTTGGGTGGGATTACCCAATATACTCTTAAAAGAATTTGCCGTTCCTGAAATTCTTCAGGATGATGCGACCCCCGAAAATCTGGCTGCTGCCTGCATTAATGCAATGGAAAACACTGCTTATATTCAGGAAGTAAAACAAAAATTCCTGTTTCTTCATGAAACTTTGCGTCAGGATACGGCCCGTCTTGCGGCGCAAGCCATTTTACGCGCAGCAAATTCACCGGCGTAACCCCATGACTCATAATCTTGATTTATTTGCCAATGATGAAGGCGGTTTATTGGTCGCGGGGATAGATGAAGCGGGAAGGGGACCATTGGCGGGTTCTGTTTATGCGGCTGCGGTCATACTGGATCCATTAAAACCCATTAATGGTTTGATGGACTCAAAAAAACTCTCTGAAAAAAAGCGTGAACAACTGGCGCTTGATATCAGGGAAAACGCGCTGTCTTGGTCTATTGCCTGCGCCACTGTAGAAGAAATTGATAAGATTAATATATTGCAAGCAACCATGCTAGCGATGAAAAGGGCTCTTTTGGGCTTGTCCGTTGCGCCTGGCTTGGTGCTTATTGATGGTAACCGTGTGCCTGCTGATATGCCTGTTGCCAGCAGGGCTATTATCAAAGGGGATGCGCTTGAGGCTTGTATTTCAGCGGCCTCCATCCTGGCAAAAACGGCGCGTGATGCCTCATTGAAAGGGCTACATGAACAGTATCCTGAATATGGTTTTGATCAACATAAAGGATACGGTACAGCCCTTCATCTGGAACGCTTGCTTTTGCATGGAGCATGCCCCGAACACAGGCGGAGTTTTGCCCCTGTAAAAAAACTGTTGGCTTAAAAGTGCATGTTTTTATTACTTTTTTCTATTAATTAAGCTAATTTTAAGTTTTGAAATTGATTTGCATTAAAAAGGAAGTACAATTATTTGCTTTCATTGTAAAGAATTACAGCCTTTTGTTATTAGATAGATATTATTTATGACCACACCTTTAACGCCAATTCCACCGAGTAATGAACTGCCTCATCGTAAAATTATTCGGAGCTGGTTAACACCATTATCAGAAAAAAATACGCTTCGTGCTCTTGTTCTGATGACTATTGATATTGCCTTGTTTTTTGCACTAATTGCAGGGGCGATTATTTTTGAACCATGGTGGGCAAAGTTAATTTGCGCCCTGGTTTGCGGTTTTGTCATTGGCCGTCTTTTTATTATTGGTCATGACGCCTGCCACCAAAGCCTAACGCCACACCGGAAATTGAATAAATGGTTGGGCCGTATTGCATTTTTGCCGTCAGTCTCACCCTACAGCCTATGGGATGTTGGCCATAATGTTGTGCACCATGGATATACCAATCTGAAAGGGATGGATTTTGTCTGGTGCCCTCATACTCAGGAAGAGTTTGCCGCCATGTCCAAAGGGCGCCAGTTGATGGAACGATTCTATCGCAGCGGTTGGGGCGCAGGTATCTATTATCTTGTTGAAATCTGGTGGAACCGCATGATGTTTCCTACCAAGGCGTACATGGGAACACAACGTAAAGTCTTCTTTTGGGACGGTTTGCTATCTAGCGTGTTTGGCATTTCCTGGGCCCTTATTGTCATCGTTGCAGCCATTCAAACAAATCAATCAATACTTTCACTGCTGTTTTTTGCCTGGTTTGTACCATTGATGTTCTGGTTTTACATGATTGGATGGGTGGTGTATGTACAGCATACGCATACCAAGGTGGTTTGGCATGACAACAAGGTTGAATGGGCCAAAGCACAGCCGTTTGTTTCCACAACCGTGCATCTTACCTTCAACTTTCATTTTGGTGCCCTCATGCATCATATCCTTGAGCATACTGCCCATCACGTTGATATGAGCATTCCCCTTTACAAGTTGAAGGCTGCCCAGTCACGTCTTGAAGAAATGCTGCCAGAGCGAATTGTGGTGCAGAAATTCAGCTGGAGATGGTATTTCAAAACAGCCAAGGCCACCAAGCTGTATGACTACGAAAACAAGCAATGGCTTGATTTCAACGGCAAGCCAACGCTCCAGGTTCTGTAATCTATCTGGAAACATAAATATTAGGCTTTGATATTATCCCGCTTATGCGGGATAATTTTTTGTATGAAATCCATTTCCTCCAAAGAAAATCCCTTGTATAAGCAATTGCTAAAGGTTCATCTTGGCAAAACCAAGGGTCAGATCCTTATTGAAGGCGTCCATCTTTGCCATTCATGGCTAGAGCACTATGCGAATCCCTTGCTGGCTATTTTCAATGCAGCTGTACTTGAACATGCCGAGTCGGGTGCTTGCTCAGGTATGGTTACGCATTCTGAATATAAACAGGAACAGGAAAACGCATTGACAATGCAGTCGTCGGGTAATGAGGTTTGGCAGTTGTTCAACGTGTTGAATACGGACCAATGCATTGTTGTTCCCGACAAACTGTTCAGAAATTTGACGCATGTGGATTCACCACAAGGAGTGCTTTTTCTTGTGAATACGCCATCTTGCAAGGTGCCGGCAATAATTCATGAGAACGCGGTTTTTCTGGACCGGTTGCAAGACCCGGGTAATGCAGGAACCATCCTGCGTTCAGCCGCTGCTGCAGGTGTCCGTCACGTATATCTGTCAAAAGGCTGTGTTTCTGCCTGGTCATCAAAGGTCTTGCGCAGTGCCCAAGGTGCGCATTTTTCCCTGAATATTTACGAGCAGCAAGACCTCTCCGAGTTAATTAACCGGACTTCTATTCCAGTCATGGCAACCGCTTTGTCGGACCAGGCACGGAACCTGTATGAAACACGCTTGCCTGAGCAATGTGTATGGTTGATGGGGCATGAAGGGCAGGGTGTCCACCCTGCCTTATTAAGCAAGGCAACCGGCCAGGTATTTATCCCTCAAACAGACCTGGTCGAGTCACTGAATGTCGGTGTTGCAGCCGGTATCGTTTTGTTTGAGCATCGGCGCCAGCGGCTTTATTACGTTTAAAGTTGTGTAGTGACAGCCTGTCAAAAAAATACCTGTCAGTGAAATGAATACCCGGACAGGTATTTATAGATGATAGGGTGTTTTTTAGTAGCTGGATTTATTCAGCCCTAGTATTTGCAAAACAGTCGTGGAAATTTCTTCAATCGACTTGGTCGTGGTTGATAGCCATTCAATGCCTTCCCGGCGCATCAATCTTTCTGCTTCAGCCACTTCGTACAAACATTGCTCTAGCGTAGCATAGCGACTGTTTGGGCGACGTTCATTGCGGACTTCACTCAGGCGATCGGGCTGGATAGACAAACCGAACAGCTTGTTGCGAAAAGGCTGCAATGTTTTAGGCAGGCTTCCACGCTCAAAGTCTTCGGGAATTAACGGAAAATTGGCTGCCTTGATGGCGTATTGCATGGCAAGGTAAAGGCTCGTTGGTGTTTTACCACAACGGGAAACACCCACCAGAATTACATCGGCTTCCTTAAGTCCATGAATAAACTGACCATCATCATGAGCCAGACTAAAGTTGATGGCCTCTATGCGATTGCGATAGGCTTCTGAGCTGGCGCTTAAATGTGACATGCCAATGGTTGGTTCAGACTTGGTGCCCAAGGCGGATTCTAACTGGCTGACGCAAGTTCCAAAAATATCCAGAAAAACACAATTGGATTCTTTGACATAGGCAAGAATATCCTGTTTAACCAATGTGCTGAAGACGATGGGTGGGTTTTGTTCACGCTCTGCAATTTCATTGATTTTTTTTGCTACAGCCTTGGCCTTCTCATCAGTCGTGATGAAAGGTTCACGTATTTGCTGGAACTCAAAAGACTTACTGAACTGAGAAAGTACAGAATGACTAAAGGTTTCTGCTGTAATACCGGTACTGTCCGATACAATAAATACAGTTCTTTGATTAAGTTGCATTGTGATTGCCTAAAAAACGCCCAAAAAAAACCGTAAAACGGTACAATTCAGTCCATGATTGTAATCGACATCATTAACTTGTCGTGTAAAGGCCTATTTGTTTGAAGAATTTAGTTGTTTTTCAAACAAATAAGCTTTCATTTTTTTATCTTAAGGGTGACTTTAATGTCGTATGTAGTTCCATTTGAAAATCTCCGCATGACGGATGTGGACTCGGTAGGTGGTAAAAATGCCTCACTGGGTGAAATGATTAGTCAGCTGTCATCAGCGGGTGTTCGTGTTCCTGGTGGTTTTGCCACTACAGCAGAAGCTTTTAGGGATTTCCTTAAGTTTTCAGGACTGGACACTCGTATTGCCAATCGCCTTAGCACATTAAATCCGGAAGATGTTCGGGCATTGGCAGAGGCCGGTGCCGAAATTCGTCAGTGGATTATTGACGAGCCATTTTCCGCTGAATTTGAAAACCAAATCCGCGAAGCCTATGCTCAACTGGATGCCGACGGTAATGGCTCTTTTGCAGTCCGCTCTTCTGCTACAGCAGAAGACTTGCCTGATGCTTCTTTTGCAGGTCAGCAGGAAACTTTCCTGAACGTTGCTGGCATTGAAGATGTTCTGGATAAAATCCGTCATGTTTTTGCTTCACTTTATAATGATCGCGCCATTTCCTACCGTGTCCATAAAGGCTATGCTCACGCTGAAGTAGCCCTGTCCGCCGGTATCCAGCGCATGGTTCGTTCAGACAAGGGTAGTGCCGGTGTGATGTTTACCCTGGATACCGAATCCGGTTTTGATGATGTTGTGTTCATCACTTCCTCTTACGGTCTTGGTGAAACCGTTGTGCAGGGTGCTGTTAACCCTGATGAATTCTACGTATTCAAACCTACCCTGGAATCAGGCAAATATCCTATTGTTAGCCGTCGTATTGGTTCCAAGTTGATCAAAATGGAATTCAACGCCGAGCGTCGTCCTGGTGAAAATGCAGTATTAACCATGGATGTGCCTGTTTCAGAAAGAAACCGTTACTCCCTGACTGATGATGAAGTGATTGAATTGGCCCGTTATGCGGTCATTATCGAAAAACATTACCAGCGTCCCATGGATATTGAATGGGGTCGTGACGGCATTGATGGCAAATTGTATATCCTGCAGGCACGCCCTGAAACCGTCAAGTCTCAGCAGGGTGCCCATGACGTACAGCAACGCTACAAACTGAAGGCTACTGGCCAGGTATTGATTACCGGTCGTGCTATCGGTCAAAAAATCGGTTCTGGTAAAGTACGTATCATTAACGATATTGCCCAAATGGACCAGGTTGAAGCCGGAGATGTATTGGTTACCGACATGACCGATCCTAACTGGGAGCCCGTTATGAAGCGTGCTTCAGCTATTGTGACCAACCGGGGTGGCCGTACCTGCCACGCTGCGATTATTGCGCGTGAACTGGGAATTCCTGCCGTTGTTGGTTGCGGTGAAGCAACCGAAGTGCTGGCCAATGGTTCTGAAGTAACCGTTTCTTGTGCTGAGGGTGATGAAGGCCGTATTTATGAAGGCCTGCTGGAAACCGAGGTGGAAGAAATCCGCCGTGGCGAAATGCCTGAAGTAGATGTAAAAATCATGATGAACGTCGGTAACCCCCAGTTGGCATTTGATTTCTCTCAAATCCCCAACTCTGGTGTTGGCCTTGCCCGACTCGAGTTCATTATCAACAACAATATCAACATTCACCCCAAAGCGGTCCTTGATTACCCCAATGTTGATGGCGAGCTGAAAAAAGCGGTTGAATCGGCTGCCCGTGGTTATGCAAGTCCGCGTGCTTTCTTTGTTGAAAAGCTGGCTGAAGGTGTTGCAACCATTGCGGCTGCCTTTTATCCCAAACCAGTTATTGTTCGTATGTCAGATTTCAAATCAAACGAATATCGCAAGCTGGTTGGCGGTTCCCGCTACGAGCCAGAGGAAGAAAACCCAATGCTGGGCTTCCGCGGTGCTGCACGCTATATTTCCGACGATTTCGCCGAATGCTTCCGCATGGAATGCGAAGCTCTGCGCTTCGTCCGAGAGGAAATGGGTCTGACTAACGTTGAAATCATGATCCCCTTTGTGCGCACCCTTAATCAGGCAGAGCGCGTGATTGGCCTGCTGGCAGAAAACGGCCTGAAGCGCGGTGAGAATGGCCTGCGTGTTGTCATGATGTGTGAAGTGCCTTCCAATGCCATTCTGGCTGATAAATTCCTTGAGCACTTTGATGGTTTCTCTATCGGTTCAAACGATATGACTCAGTTAACGCTTGGTCTAGACCGTGATTCTGGCATGGAATTGTTGGCTGCTGATTTCGATGAGCGTGATGAGGCAGTTCAATTCATGTTGTCACGGGCTATTCAGGCGTGTCTGAAAGCCGGAAAATATGTTGGTATTTGCGGTCAGGGTCCTAGCGATCATCCAGACCTGGCAGTATGGCTGAAAGAGCAGGGTATTTTGTCAATGTCTCTTAACCCCGACACGGTGGTTGATACCTGGCAAAAACTGGCTGTGGCACAATAATTGCCAAAGTAGTGTAAAAACAGGCTCTTTTAGGGGCCTGTTTTTTTTGTCATAAGAAACCAAAAATGTAGTTTACGCATACCCCGTATTTCATCACAAAGAATATTTCATTTTTTAAGAAAATGGGGTTTGAATTAAGTTACACTTGCTAAACTAACTGTTGATTTTAAGGATATTGAAATGAGTGAATTGATTATTGAAGATATTGAAGTGGGTACAGGCGAAGAAGCCAAAAGCGGCCAACATGTAACGGTGCACTACACTGGCTGGTTACTGGATAATGGTGCCAAATTTGACTCAAGCAAAGATCGCAATCAACCATTTTCTTTCCCTCTGGGTGCCGGCCATGTTATCAAAGGATGGGATCAGGGTGTGGCGGGTATGAAAATTGGCGGCAAACGCAAATTAACTATTCCTGCATCGTTAGGCTATGGCACCCGGGGTGCCGGTGGCGTTATTCCACCTAATGCAACCCTTGTGTTTGAGGTTGAGTTACTTGACTTGGCGTAAGTCTGGTAAGTTTTGATCTTTCCAAAAGGTAACAATATGATCTGGGTCTGGTTTGGTCTTGCGGTTATGGCACTGATTGCTGAACTGCTTTCGGGCACATTCTATATGTTGCTTGTTGCATTAGGGCTGGCCGCTTCGGGTATTGTTGCCTATTTGGGTTTCAGCCTGGCTGCCCAGTTGGCTACCTGCAGTATCATCGGTATTGCCGGGCTGGTTATACTTAAAAAAACAGGCGTTCTGTTAAAAAAAGGGCACCTCAAGGCCACCAGTGACAGTAATGTCAACCTTGACATCGGCCAGCACGTAGAAGTGAAATCATGGACAGATAATCGTACGGCTACTGTTTATTACAGGGGTGCTCAATGGCAGGTAAAACTCGACCCCTCCATCACTGAAACGCCTTTACCCGGACAATATATGATTGTCGATATTCAAAGCGTTACCCTTGTTTTAAAACCGGTGCATAAGTCGTCCTGAGACCCCGTCAAACCATAGGAGCGTTAACGTGGAATTTGATACATCAATTGTTTTCTGGCTAATTGTCTTTATACTGGCCCTGATTATCTTTATTAAAACCATTGCCATTGTTCCCCAACAACATGCATGGGTGGTAGAACGGCTTGGTAAATTCGACAGGACCCTGTCCCCGGGGGCAAAGTTTGTTATCCCCTTCATTGAGAAAATCGCTTACAAGCATTCATTGAAAGAAATCCCTCTTGATGTACCCAGCCAGGTTTGTATTACCCGGGATAACACCCAACTGCAGGTAGATGGTGTTATTTTCTTCCAGGTTACCGATCCCATGCGGGCCTCATACGGCTCATCAAATTACATTGTAGCCATCACGCAGCTGGCACAAACCACCTTGCGTTCGGTCATTGGCCGCATGGAGCTTGATCGTACTTTTGAAGAGCGGGATGCCATCAACAGCACGATTGTTTCTTCACTTGATGAGGCGGCTACAAACTGGGGCGTGAAAGTATTGCGTTATGAAATCAAGGACCTCACACCCCCCAGCGAAATTCTACGCGCTATGCAGGCACAAATTACAGCAGAGCGTGAAAAAAGGGCCCTGATCGCTGCCTCTGAAGGCCGTCGACAGGAGCAGATTAATATCGCAACCGGTGAGCGAGAGGCAGCCATTGCGCGATCTGAAGGTGAAAAGCAGGCACAAATCAATAACGCTGAAGGTGAAGCCAAGGCAGTTACCACAATTGCAACCGCTACCGCTGAAGCGATTACCAAAGTGGCCAATGCCATAGAACAGCCCGGTGGTCTTGCGGCGGTAAACTTGCAGGTGGCTGAAAATTACGTTGAAGCGTTTGGCAAACTTGCCAAAGAAGGCAATACACTTATCCTGCCGGGCAATTTGTCTGATATGGGAAGCATGATCGCTTCAGCCATGACAATCATTAAAAACACCAACGGAAAGTCATAAGCTAACAGGGTTAAAATTCCGGACAGGACTTCCTGATGAAAAAAAGGACCTGGTCCGGTTTAAGCCCGGGCCGGGTTCTTAAGTGTCTTGCAAACCCCTGTCTGTGCCTTTACTGACGACGGGTGTCATGCTTCATGATTCTTTCTTTTTCACGCTGCCAGTCTTTATCACGGGCACTGTCGCGTTTGTCATGAAGTTTCTTGCCTTTGCCCAAGCCAAATTCAAGCTTGATGCGCCCATTCTTGAAGTGCAGATTAAGTGGTACCAGGGTATAGCCTCTTATTTCAACCTTGCCAATTAATTTGCTGATTTCTTTTTTGTGCATTAGCAATTTGCGCGTGCGCGTTGCATTGGGATGAATATGGGTTGAAGCAGTGGCCAGTGGACTGATATGCATATTAAGCAGCCAGAGTTCACCATCACGTACAATCACGTAACTTTCACCCAATTGCACTCTGCCTGCGCGTATGGCTTTAACTTCCCAGCCCTCAAGAACGATACCTGCTTCAAAGTTTTCTTCAATGAAATAATCGTGGCGGGCTTTTCTATTTTCTACAATGCTCATGATTTATATTATAAAAATGCTACAGCCGTTAAAATAGGACTTTTTTATGAATGTGTATTTATTGGTTTTCGGCTTAAGGCCATATTGTAAATGAATACATCACATGAAAATGAAATTTATGGCAATATTGCCCTTAAACGTCCATATTCGTTTATATTCGCCATTGGCCCATTGATTTAATCTGTAAAATTTCTTAATGCATACTGTCCAAAGATCCGTCCTTCTTCCTTACAAGGCAAGCCAGATGTTTGACCTGGTTTCCGATGTCGAAAAATATCCCGAATTCATGCCCTGGTGTGGCGGTTCTGCCATTAAAGAGAAGCTCGAAGATGGTGTGATTGCATCGGTTACCATCAGTCTTGCAAAAATAAAGCAAACATTTACCACCCGTAATAAACATACCTACCCCGGCAAAATGGAATTGGAACTGGTTGATGGCCCGTTTTCATCACTTAATGGTACTTGGGAATTCATCGAGTTGGATGAAGATGCCTGCAAAGTAATCTTTACCCTTGATTATGCCTTCAACAGTAAAACGCTTGAGATGCTGGTGGGACCTGTATTCAACCGTATTGCCAACAGCTTCATTGATTCCTTTACCAAACGGGCCCAGGTTATTTATGGCGACCGCTGATCTTCAAGTTTCCCTTAGCTTTCCGGTTACCACGAGCCATATCTGGCGAAAAAGTTTTTACGTACCTTCCGGAAGTACCGTTGCTGACGCCATTGCTTTAAGTGGTATCGCCAACGTCTTTCCCGATCTGGATCTTGGCAGCCTTGGAAAGGGTGTTTTCGGGATCAAATGTTCAACACGACAACTTGTGGAAGAGGGGGATCGGGTTGAGCTTTATCGCAAGCTGGTGTTTGATCCTAAAGAGTCCCGAAGACGCAGGGCAGAACATCGCAAGGCAGGGATCCTGACTAAAAAACATCTCAGACAGAAAAAATCACGTATCAACAACTATACCGAACATCGGGACAATACGTAAAATTACACGACTCAAGGAGGAACAATGTCGTCACCTGTTTTATTCACTGAACTCAACACCAATAATGGATACAAAATTGGTGTTGCCACCCTTAACCAGCCCAAGATCCTGAATGGACTTTCGCTTGAAATGTGCCGCTTGCTGGGCAAACAGCTTGCCCAATGGGAGGCAGACCCTGAAGTGGCGCTGGTTATTATGCAAGGCGCCGGTGACAAGGCATTTTGTGCTGGTGGTGATTTGCATGGTTTGTACCAAAGCATGCAAACCTGGCAAGGGCAGGGAGCATGGGCGAATACGTATTCACGCGAATTCTTTGAAATTGAGTATAAACTTGATTATCAAATCCATACCTATAGCAAACCCATTATTTGCTGGGGGCACGGTATTGTAATGGGTGGGGGCATAGGCCTGATGATTGGTGCCAGCCATCGGGTGGTTAGTGAAAGCTCCCGACTTGCCATGCCAGAAGTCAGTATTGGCCTTTTTCCCGATGTGGGCGGAAGCTGGGTCTTAAATCATTTGCCGGGTAAAACCGGTGTGTTCCTGGCTAGCACCGGAGCCATCCTGAATACGTCTGATGCGCTTTTTTCGGGGCTTGCCAACTATCAGGTTGATCATGCCAACTGGGAAGCGGTAGTGAATGGTTTGCTGGATGCAGCCTGGCAAGAACCCAAGTATCGACGGTTTAATGATGATCTTGTTCATGCGGTCTTGGCTGCCCATAAAGGTAAAACTGCCGGGGCTGGGCCGTTGCAACAGCATTATGGCTTAATCAATGAAATTTGTGCGCCAGTCAATATCCAGACCATTTACCAAAATATCGCCTTGCTGAAAGACAGTGATGACCCTTGGTTATCCCGTGCTGCCAGTACCATGCTGAAAGGCGCGCCGCTATCCATGGCGCTGGGTATTATCTTGCAACAAAAAACCTTGCACCTGTCTTTGGCCGATGTTTTTCGTATGGAATATATTGTGGCACTGCATTGCTGTGCCGATGGCCAGCTGCAGGAAGGCATTCGTGCCCTGTTAGTGGACAAAGACAAAAAACCCAAATGGACGCCTTCTGATATTAACGATGTTACCGAAGCCATGCTGGCATCATATCTTGACAGTCCCTGGCCCAAGTCAGACAGGCATCCTTTGTCTGACCTGGTTTAAATATTATCCGGAAGTCTTTATATTGAATTACTTCCGGATTTCAGGTTTTTCAAGTGAGTACGGAATTTCAACCAGTTCCACTTTGGGGCCTTCAAGACTGCCAATGCTTATCTGATTGTGTTCAAGGGCAGACAGTTTAGTTTCAAACAACAAATATACTTTCCCGTCATAAGCGGTGCCATTCACGATTTGTCCGCATGGCTCATTAGTGTCCTGTGCATCAAAAACGTCTTTGCCTGGCTGCCAGGTTTCGGGGTCTGTGGCATTGGCAACAATACCAATTGCCATCCGGCGTTTTAAAGTGCCGCGGTAGTGGCTACGCGCAACCACTTCCTGGCCTGGATAGCACCCTTTAGTGAAACTAATACCATTAATTACATCAAAATTAATGCTTTGCGCAATGAACAGTTCCTGATTGTTTTTTTCAATCCATGGCGTGCCGCTTAAGATTTCCAATGCATCCCATTGTGCCGTGTCTTTATGGCTTAACAGTGAACAGAAACATTCCTGACTACGTGCCTGGGGATCATAAATGCATATGAAACGTTTATTGCCGGCTACATCAGGCAAGGCGATCCAGGCACATCCATTTTTTGAGGTGACCTGCCACGCTGGCATTTGTTGCAAGTCCAATTCAAGCCGCTTGCCCAATTCTTCGACTGAAGAGGACCAAATGCCCTTGATGACCAGTTCTTCCGGGGTGAAAACCACTTTTGAACGCATGACATACATGCGCAGGCGCTTAAGCAAGGGTTCGGCAATATCGCTGCGAACAAGGAACCTGAATACCGGCTCATGATCAGCCAGGGTGTCTTTCCAGATCAGAAAACTGGCCAGCACACGCCCTTTGGGAGAACAGTACGCCGACAGTACGGCATGGCTTTCAGTGGCCAGGGCCATGTCCTGGGTGAGCTGTCCCTGCAGAAAATCAGCCGCATCGGCACCGCTGACAGAGAAAATAGTAAAATGGGTGAGATCGCTTTGAAATAAAGTATCGTCAATATGTTCTTGAGGTTCTGAAATCATGGCTATTATCCTGCATTACTGATACAAACTTGAATGCTTAAATAGTACGCCATATTGCTCAAGACAGGTGAATTTCCTGATTCTGATAAAGGTTAATGAGTGACGCCATGCCGTATCCGGCTCTATTGCATGAAGCCTTTTAGTTCATGTCTTTGAATAGATGGCTATTGTCGTGTTGCCTGATACAATTGAGCCTTGTTAAATTACTCCAATACGCTTGTACGCATGAAATTATTCAAGTCCCTTGTCCTGGCTTTTGTTATTTGCGCCCTGTTGCTGGTAATTGGCTTGGGCGGTAAAGTCTGGCACTGGTCCACCAGCCCCATTCCCATGTCAACCCAAGCGGTGGAGTTCACGGTTCCCAAGGGCAGTACTATACGCACAGTTGCCGAAACCCTGACCAAAGCAGGGTTGGATATTGAGCCGCAGCTGTTTATTTTATATGCCCGTTATACCGGGCAGGATGTTCTATTAAAGGCCGGAGCCTATGAGGTAACCCAGGGAATGACGCCACTGGACATTCTTGACAAACTGGCTAAAGGTGACATGATCAAGCGCCAGATTGCCCTGATCGAAGGTTGGACTTATAAACAAATCCGTCAGGCCTTGAAGACCAACAAGGACATACAACAAACATTGGTTGATATTACCGATGAGGAACTGTTGAAGAAACTGGGTTCTGACCAGACGCACCCCGAAGGTTTGTTTTTCCCTGAAACCTACGTGTTTGTGCCAGGAGATACCGATTTCCAGATTTTAAAACGCGCTTATGATGAAGGGCAGAAGCGGCTGATGCAAGCCTGGGAGAGCCGTGATCCTGATACTCCGCTTAAAACACCTTATGAAGCACTTATTTTGGCCTCGATTGTAGAAAAGGAAACCGGTCACAGTCAGGATCGTGATCGGGTGGCAGGCGTTTTTATTAACCGTCTTAAGGCAAATATGCTTTTGCAGACAGACCCTACTGTCATTTATGGAATGGGCGATAATTACAAAGGCAACATTAGCAAAAAAGACCTGCAAACCGATACACCATGGAATACCTATACCCGCCAGGGCTTGCCTCCTACACCTATCGCGGTCCCTGGATTCTTGTCCATACAGGCGGCATTGCATCCCGAAAAACATGGTTATTATTATTTTGTGGCTCGCGGTGACGGAACCAGTGAATTTGCCGAAAACCTAAGAAAACACAATCAAAACGTACAAAAATATATATTGAAAAGGGGTCAGTAATGACAGGGCTTTTTATTACACTGGAAGGCGTTGATGGCGCTGGCAAAAGTACCCATATGAAGTGGTTGCCCGATTTTTTTGCAAATCAAGGGCTTGAGGTCGTTATGACACGCGAGCCGGGTGGCACCCCTGTGGGTGAAAAACTGCGTGAAATTTTGCTGCATGATGCAATGAGCCAGGAAACAGAGGCCTTGCTGATGTTTGCTTCGCGCCAGGAAAATATCAATCAGCTCATCAAGCCCGCTTTGGCGGCAGGTAAGCTGTTGCTTTGCGATCGATTTACTGACAGTACGTATGCCTATCAGGGTGGTGGGCGTCATTTTGATCTCAACAAAATAGCTGCCCTGGAAAACTGGGTACAAGAAGGCCTTAACCCGGACTTGACGCTGCTTTTTGATGTGCCACTGGAAGTATCGCGCGAACGATTGGGCAGGCACGGTGCCAGCCTTGACCGGTTTGAGCAAGAAAATGATACTTTTTTCGAGGCGGTACGCAGTGCCTATTTACAACGTGCGGCCAATGAGCCGCAGCGTTTTTTGCTGATTGACTCCACAAAGCCTTTTGAAGAGGTCAGGGAATTTGTTGAAAATCGCTTGCTGCAGTTTATCGGGCTGAAAAACAATGCATCTACCTGAGTTTCTACCATGGCAGAAGGATATTGCCAGCCAATGGTTAGGCAATAAGGAACGGTTTTCACATGCCTGGATTATTCATGGTATTCCGGGAATCGGCAAACTGAAATTTGCCCATGCGGCAGCAACCGGCTTATTGTGCGAATCTTCCCATAACGGCATTGCATGCGGCCACTGCGAGTCCTGTGGCTGGGTTAAGTCAGGCAACCACCCCGATTTGCGAATAGTTTTGCCCGACGCCATAGCCGTTAAGGAGGGGTTTGTTACCACTCCAGAAAATGATGAAGAAAGTGGAACAAAGAAAACCCTGTCCCAGGACATCAGGATAGAACAGGTTCGCCAACTTGAAAAACTGTTTAATGTTTCCACGCATCGGGGCGGTTACCGTGTTATTGTGCTGTATCCGGCCGAAAGCCTGAATGCAGCTTCTTCCAATGCCTTACTTAAAGTCCTTGAAGAGCCGCCAGAAAACACTATTTTCCTTTTGGTTACGCATACCATCCAGCGATTGCTGCCAACTTTGTTGTCACGTTGCCGCCGTCTAGCCTTGCCGGTACCGGACAGCCAGGTTGCCTTGGACTGGCTCCAGAAAAATGGAGTGGAGGATGGTCGGGTTTGGCTGGCTGCCACCGGCGGCGCACCGTTAAGTGCCCTGGCTTTCAGTCAGTCTGATTATGAGCCGGTCAAATACTGGCTATCGGCATTTGCTGACAAACTGGCACACAGGGAAATGCCCAATCTTGATAAACTGGCAGAACTGCTTGAAAAACTGCAAGCAAAACAATGGTTTGACAGTCTTCAGCGATTTGTTTTTGATATCAATCTTAACCGCTATGGGCAGGTATCCCGCTATTTTCCCACTTTGGGTAAAAATGCCTCTATTATCGCAGGCAATATGGCTGCAGATAAAATTTCGCAGCTACTTAAATGGCTGACAGAACAGCAACGTCTTGCCGATCATCCGCTTAATGCCCGTTTGTTTATTATGTCTACCCTACAGCGGGTTGCGTTAAGCTGCATTTCAAAGTCATAATTAATTTTTCATAAGTCATCAATCATGTTTGTCGATTCTCACTGTCATTTGGATTTTCCTGAATTAAGCCAGGATCTGGATAATATTCTGGATAAAATGAAACAGAATAATGTTGGACGCGCCTTGTGCGTCAGCGTCAATTTACCTGACTGGCCAAGAATCATTGCGCTGATAGAAAAATATCCGCATCTGGTCGGTTCTGTTGGTGTTCACCCTGACTACGAAGACACACCGGAACCAACGGTTGACATGCTGTGTGAACATGCACAGCATCCGAAAATTGTAGCAATTGGCGAAACCGGCCTTGACTATTACCGGCTCAGTGAACCGCTTGATTGGCAACGAGATCGTTTCCGGGTACATATCAAGGCTGGCGTTCAGTCTGGCTTGCCGTTAATCATTCATACCCGCTCATCCGCCGCAGACACGATTCGTATCATGAAAGAAGAGGGTGCACATCAGTGTAGCGGTGTTATGCATTGCTTTACTGAAACCTGGGAAGTGGCCCAGGCAGCCATTGAGCAGAATTTTTATATTTCACTCTCGGGTATTGTCACCTTCAAGAATGCCCATCAATTGCATGAAGTAGCACAAAAAGTACCATTGGAACGTTTGCTGATTGAAACCGATTCGCCTTATCTGGCACCGGTTCCTTTCAGAGGTAAACTGAATGATCCGTCGAAGGTGATTCATGTGGCCGAAAAAATTGCCGATCTCAGGGGGGTGACACTAAAAGAGATTGAAGAGGCCAGTACAGATAATTTTTTCAGGCTGTTCCGGAAAGCACAACCGTAAATCAAGGTAAATTTACCCGTTTGGGTTTCCTTGAACATACTTACGTTTTGTATACTGCTTATTTGTTATGTTTGATATGATCCGATTAATTAAAAAGGTAGGCTATGCTCAATAGTAAATTGAAATCTTCCTTGCTGCTTGGTGCCATGCTTGTAACCCTGACGGCGTTTGCCAATACATCAGGGGCCTGGTGGAATGACATCAAGAATAATCGGGCGTCTTCCGTTAAAGAAGCCATCAATAAAGGCCAGGATGTCAATGCGCTGAACCAGGCTGGCCAACCACCCATCATGCAGTCTATTCGAGACAAGTCGATGGATGTTTTTGATGTTCTGGCCAGAGATCCCAATATCAACCTTAATATTGAAAATATTAATCATGAAACACCATTAATGTATTTGGCTATTATTGGTGATGTGCGTCGGGCTGAAGGACTTATCTTTCGTGGTGCCGATGTTAACCGGTTGGGTTGGGCGCCTTTGCATTATGCGGCCTCAATCGGACATGTTGATATGATCAAAATGTTGTTGGCCAATGGAGCATTTCCCAATGCGCCGGCTGCCGAGGGCAGTTCACCTATTTATATGGCGGTAACCTCTAAAAATGCCGAAGCAGTAAAAGTATTGATGGCCGCTGGCGCAGATCCCAAGGCTGTTAACCAGTTGGGTAAAAGTGCCATAGATCTGGCCCGGGAATTGAAGCAGCCCGGACTTGTTGAAATTATGCTTAGATAACTGGATTTCACCATGAAAGCTCACTCCCGTATCGCTCCTCTTCATCTCTTGTTTTCTTTGGCATTGTTGGGAAGCTGGACAAATGCACATGCAGAGCAGGTTTACTGTCAAAGCCCCTGGCTAAAGCCCAACGGGAAAATTGAGGGGAACATCAATGGCGGGAAGGGCCATTTCACGATAAGGATCAAGCAGGTAACGAAAGCGGCTGGCAATGATTGTCATGCCGACTTGCATATCCAGGCAAAGGCCCCCATAGCCGGACAGCAAATTAACGGTTCAGGTGATTTTCGTCTTATGGTCAATAGTGGCGGCTCTATCCTGAGTGGCTCCTTTGATTCTGCAGGCATATTGGGTACCGTCATGCGTTCCGTCGTAACCAGCCGTGTTAATGGGTATTTTCTTAAGCCAGCCAATATAATGACTGAGCAGTCCGGTTCCTTGCCCGCCCAGACCTACAGGGCTGACGCCCAGGCATCCATGTCCTTGCCTTCTGCGCTGCCCATTAGCCAAGTCAACGTGGAAAATGCGTTTTTGCAGTCCGCGCAAAGAAAAATCGGAAAAGAACAGCAAATTCATACTCAAATGGGCTCAATGAGCTGCAAGCCAATTACCTACACGGGCACTATTTCCAGTGGACAGATTCAATCCACACTTATTTCGTCTGGCAAGTCTCCCCGCAATAAGCCTATAACCGTAACTGAATGGTATTGCCCTGAAAAAGGTCTGACCATGAAAATGGATATTAAAAGTGGAAATTCGGTATATACCGTTGCTGTGACCCATGTCAATTAAACAACATTTCATCCGTCCCCATTAAAATTTAATATTAATTAAATGGGGACGGATTAATAATTCAAAACAGAACAAGTACAATTCAAGAAGTTAGCAAGACAGCTCATTTCACCGGAGAGCTTAAATGACTTCAGAAATTACCACTTCGCACTCGCTGCCTTCATATCTGAATCCAAATGACTTGGGCGCATGGGGTATTTATCTTCAGCAAATTGATCGGGTAACCCCATATTTGGGCTCCCTGGGACGTTGGGTAGAAACACTGAAGCGACCAAAGCGCTCATTGATTGTAGATGTTCCTGTTGAACTGGATAACGGTACTATTGCCCACTTTGAGGGCTACCGCGTGCAACATAATACATCACGTGGTCCCGGTAAGGGTGGCGTACGTTTTCACCAGGATGTATGCCTGTCAGAAGTAATGGCATTGGCGGCCTGGATGTCAATTAAAAATGCAGCTGTCAATTTGCCTTTTGGTGGTGCCAAAGGTGGTATTCGTATTGATGCGCGCAAGTACTCAAAAAAAGAACTTGAACGGGTCACGCGTCGATACACCAGTGAGATTGGCCTCATTATTGGCCCAACCAAAGATATTCCAGCCCCCGACGTTAACACCAACTCTCAAACCATGGCCTGGATGATGGATACCTACTCAATGAACGAGGGTTCCACATCAACGGGCGTGGTTACCGGCAAGCCTATTGCACTTGGCGGTAGCCTTGGCCGCATAGAGGCGACTGGTCGTGGTGTTTTTGTTGCGGCCTGTGAAGCAGCCAAAGATTTGGGTCTTAGTGTTTCCGGATCAAGGGTGGCCGTACAGGGTTTTGGTAATGTGGGTGGTACAGCGGCCCGATTATTCCATGAAACCGGTGCCAAAGTTGTTGCGATTCAAGATCATACCGGCACTCTTTTCAATGAAAATGGAATTGATATCCATGATTTATTGAATTACGTTGAAGATCATCCAGGTGTCATGGGATTCCCAGAGGCAACCGCCATTTCAAATGAGGATTTCTGGGCAGTCGCAACCGAGTTCCTTATTCCTGCTGCACTTGAGAATCAAATTACCATCAAAAATGCTGATCAGATCAAGACAAAAATCCTGGTAGAGGGAGCCAACGGCCCAACCACCCCCGAAGCCGATGACATTCTTACCCAAAAAGGGGTGCACATTGTGCCCGATGTCATTTCAAACGCGGGGGGGGTAACCGTAAGCTATTTTGAATGGGTACAGGATTTCTCCAGTTTTTTCTGGAGTGAAGAGGAAATCAACCAGCGTCTGGAACGTTTGATGCGCGATGCTTATCGTTCAGTCTCTGATGTTACAAAACATCATGGGGTCAGCTTACGTACGGCGGCGTTTATTGTGGCTTGCACGCGCATCCTCGAAGCACGTGAAGTACGGGGCCTTTACCCTTAATTGATTTTTGTAAAAGTTTGCGGTGTTAAACCCTGGTTTTAACAGATCCGCCAGAAGAATCCGTTAAAACCGGGGTTTCTTTTTTGCTGCAAACGTTAGTGTTTATTCAAGGATTTTGCTGTTTGCCCAAACAATATTTTCCTTGCTTCTTCATCATGCACAGTTGGTGAAGGATTAACTTCACGGGCAATTTCATAAGCACGTATCGTTGCCGGTCGTGCTTTTATCAATTCATACCAGCGGTGCAGGTTAGGAAAGTCCTCAAGGTTTTGCCCCTGTTTTTCATGCGAAACAATCCACGGATAACAAGCCATGTCGGCAATGGAATAAAGCCCGGCAATATAAACCCGGTCTTCCAGGTGCTTGTTAAGCACACCATACAAGCGATTGGTTTCATTACGGTACCGCTCAATGGCATAAGGTATTTTTTCAGTAGCGTACTGGGAAAAATGATGATTTTGGCCTGCCATAGGGCCTAGACCCGCCATTTGCCAATATAGCCATTGGAGCGTTTCTGTTCTTGTTCTTAAATCGGAAGACAGGAATTGACCGGTTTTATTAGCCAGGTAATGTAATATTGCGCCCGATTCAAAAATGGAAATAGGCTCTCCTTTATCAATCGGATCATGATCAACAATGGCAGGAATACGATTGTTAGGCGCGATTTTCAGAAAATCAGGAGAAAATTGTTCTCCTTTAGAGATATTGACAGGAATAATTTTATATTCAAGGCCTGTCTCCTCCAGGAACATCGTAATTTTATGACCGTTTGGTGTTGTCCAGTAATATAGATCAATCATGATAAGGCTTCCTTTATATCGGTTTCCAGTTGCTCGGGTTTGGTAACGGGTGCATAGCGCCCGATAACTTCGCCCTGGCGGTTAATCAAAAACTTGGTAAAGTTCCATTTAATATTTTGGCTACCTAAAATGCCTGGCTTTTCTTGTTTCAACCATGTGTACAATTCGTGTTCATGACTGCCATTTACATCTATCTTGCTCATGATGGAAAAGCTTACGTCATGATTCAATTGGCAAAAAGATACAATTTCTTCGTTAGTACCCGGTTCTTGCTGGCCAAACTGGTTACAGGGAAAGGCTATAATTTCAAACCCCTGGTTTTTATAAGTTCGATAAAGTTTTTCAAGGCCGCTGTATTGGGGTGTAAATCCACAGTGAGAGGCTACATTTACGATAAGAACAACTTTGTCTTTCAGGCAAGAGAAATCAAGAATGCTTCCATCTGCCTTGCTAGCAGAAAAAGAAAACAGGGTTTTCATGTCGGATTTTTCTCCATATCGACTCGAATCGGATTGCGGGAGGTGACTGCACACCCTATCGACGCACTAACAATAAAAGTAATGGCCAACCATTGAGCAAGGGTAAGTAACTCATGCAAAAGAATAACGCCAGCTATTGCACCCATGGCGGGTTCAAGGCTAAGTAAAATGCTCATTGTTTTACGCGGTAGGGCACGCAGGGAAATCATTTCAAGCGAATAGGGTATTGCGCTGGACATAATGGCGACACCCAAGCCAAATAGCATGAGGGAGGGATTCAACAGCTCAGTTCCTGCGTGGCCAATGCCAAACGGTAAAACCACCAAGGCTGAAACCGTAATGCCCAAAGAAGAGGCCTGACCCGGATGGATATTACGCGTTCTTTGACCAAAAATGATATACAAAGCCCAACCTACGCCGGCAATCCCGGCATAAGCGACCCCAACAGGGTCTAGTGCTGCCATTGAATCTTGTTGTGGAATAAGCATGTATAAGCCTGTCGCAACCATGACAATCCAAAGAAAATCAATTTTTTTGCGTGAAGAGTAAATAGCCAGACTTAGCGGGCCTATAAACTCTATCGCTATTGCAATACCCAAGGGGATGGTACGAAGTGACATGTAAAACAGAAAATTGATGGATGCCAGGGACAAGCCATATAAAACAATGCTTAAGGCATCTTTGCGATTGAGTTTAAAACGCCAGGGTCGCCATATGCAACACAAGAGCAAGGCCGAAAACACCAATCGATAAGTCGTTGTGCCTTGCGCACCCACTTCCGAAAACAGGGATTTGGCAAATGAAGTACCAATACACAATGAAGCCATGGAACCGATTAATGCAGCAATTCCTATAGTATGGGAATAGGCGGGAGAAGAGGGTGTTGACATGGAGATGTGCTATTACGAGTATCAGAAGGTAAATGATCCATTCTATCGGATTGAGTATTTAATTGTTGACGGGTATAGGCTATTGCTGGCTCTTGCGCCTTAACTGTTGCTTTTCTCCATAAAACAGTGCCTTTACAGCATGACTGGAAAGGCACTGGAAAGTATGTGAGATTGATATGAATATAAATATGTTGTTCTATTTCATTTCAAGCTGACTTTTTTCAACCACCGATTTTGCCAGGTCGTAATTGTCTTTGATTTGTTGGGCAAATTCTTCGGGTGTATTGCCAGCCGGGAAAGCACCTTGTTTTTCAAGAGCGGCAATGATTTTAGGCTCTTTCAGTGCTTCCTGTGTAGCGTTATTCAGTTTTTCAATAATATCTGCTGGGGTTCCTGCAGGAGCCAGCAAACCGTAGAACACGCCATTATTCAATTGCGGGTAACCCATTTCCGCATAGGTTGGGACATCCGGGATGTCTTTCATGCGTTCGGGCCAGGCAACTGCCATGGCTTTAAGCTTGCCAGTCTGGATATGAGGCATGGAGGAAGGCAGGTTATCGAACAGGCTATTTACCTGACCGCCCAGGGTATCGGCCACAGCCGGACCAGAACCCTTATAAGGCACGTGTACCAAATCCACACCAATTGCCTGCTTGAAGGCTTCACCATTAAGGTTTCCAATACTGCAAATGCCCGGTGACGCATAGGTGTATTTGCCGGGATTGTCTTTGAGTACCTGTACAAAGTCTTTGAAGTTGTTGGCTGGCACACCTGGGTTAACGACAATAACGTTTGGTGTATTCACAAAGTTACTGACCGGAGCGAAATCTTTTTGTGCATCGTATGGTAAATCATTGGGGCGGCAGGCAGGGTTAACGGCCATGGTAGATACTGTAGCAATGGAAAGGGTGTAACCATCGGGTTTTGCCCGTGCCGCCTCAGCGGCGCCAATGGCACCACCGGCACCACCTTTATTTTCAATCACCATTGATTGTCCCAGTATCCTGGACATTTCCTGCACCACAATACGGGCGACAATATCGGTAGATCCGCCTGGCGCAAAAGGTACGATTACCCTGATGGGCTGGCTGGGATAATTGGTGCTTGCGTGTGCAAGTCCGCTTAGTGTCAAGGTGCCAAAGGCTGTAGCCAATACGAATGCTTGTTTTAATTTCATTAAATCCTCCTAAATCAGGGCATAGTGTAGATAAAAAAGCTTAGCAGTCAAATGGGTAAATACCATGACAGAGATAGTGGCTATTCGCTGTATGTATAGCCAAGGTCTTGATATAAAGAAGGAATCTAACTTGTTGTGCAGTAGTAAATGCTAGAATAAGCATTTGAACTTATTCAAACAATACAATAAGGTTTTAATGATGAAAAAATGGTTATTATCCGCGTCTGCTGTACTGGCTATGTCCTCTTTTGCTTATGCAAGCAATAACGAAATCACCGTTTTCCAGGACCCCAATTGTGGATGTTGTGATGGCTGGAACCAACATATGCGTGATGCCGGCTTTAAGGTTAAATCTATTAAAACCGGCAATATGACTGCCGTAAAAGAAAAGCTGGGCGTTCCCTTAAACCTGGCTTCTTGTCATACCGCGGTTGTTGAAAGTACTGGCCAAATCATTGAAGGGCATGTGCCTTCTGCAGCAGTACATAAAATGCTGGCCAAGACATCGGTTAAAGGTGTTGCTGCGCCCGGTATGCCAGCAAATTCTCCGGGCATGGGGCCCATGGATGGTAACCTGATCACTGTTGATTTTAACGGTCAGCCGTTCTCAAGAGATTAACGCATAAGCGCTGTGTGCCCCCGAGCATTTATTTCTGCAAAGCCCGCTCGGCAGCAGCATTGGCATGAATGCTGGTCGTATCAAACAAGGGTAACGGGGCATCTTCCGCCCCGATCAACAGGGAAATCTCAGTGCAACCTAAAATAACGGCTTCCGCGCCTTGTTTGGCCAAGCGTTGGATGATTTCCCGATATTTTTGACGTGATGATTCTTTTAAAACGCCCATACACAGCTCATCATAGATAATACGATGAACCTGTTCCCGGTCATCAGGCTCTGGAACCAGGACCTCGATGCCATGAACATGGCTTAATCTTCCACGATAAAAATCTTGCTCCATAGTAAAACGGGTTCCCAGCAGGGCAACTCGTTTATATCCTGCCTGTTTAATGGCATTGGCTGTAGGATCGGCAATATGCAATAGTGGAATTTGAGTGGCGGATTCTATGGCGGGCGCCACTTTATGCATGGTATTAGTGCATATGACCAGGAAATCAGCGCCTGTTTGTTGCAAAAGCAGGGCGGCATCGGCCAGCATCTTTCCGGCCTCATCCCATTTTCCCTGATGTTGTAGTTGTTCTATTTCCTGGAAGTTAACGCTATACAGGATTATTTTTGCCGAGTGCAGACCGCCCAGGCGTTCTTTGATGACTTCATTGATTTGACGATAATAAGGAATAGTTGATTCCCAACTCATTCCACCAATTAAACCGATGGTTTGCATTTTTGCTCCGTGAAGTGCGTTGTTAAGTTTTTGCGATCCGGGGATAATAGTACCGCTGTGTAATATGGGTTATTCCACATGGAATTGTAACGAATATCAGGCACAGTTTATCTGGTCAAAATGCAAATAACACATAAATTCGCGCAGTTATATTATTCGCATAATGTATATTATGTAAAGTAGATAATATGGTTTTTATGCTGTTGTTACCCTGTACTAAAGTTGCCTCCCTGCTCATATTGATTACCAGGGTTACTGAAATGGGCAGATTCAATTTCAATGCGTTCCACTTCGTTCTGCCGTGAGTTTTCTTTCCTATAATGCTTGTGATTGCTTTAACCGCCTGTTTATCGCTAATGACTTAAGAAAAAAGCATTTAATCACTACCAATCCAAATAACTGATAGGAGTACCCATGACTTCACACTTGAAAGTGATCTTGATGACCTGTGCCGCTTTGACGGGTTATATGCAACCTGCCTTGGCCGATGATTTCTCTTGTCAGGGATCTATAGGCAATAAAAAAATCAATGATAATATTAAAGTACCCAGTGGTGCAACATGTACGCTGAATGGCACCCGTGTTGACGGGAATATTGAAGTATTTGGCAATGCGACTCTGGTGCTTAAAAATGCCAAGATTGATGGTAACGTGATTTCAAAAAGAGCCCGAAAAATTCAAATCAGTGATAGCCGCATTGATGGAAATATTGAAGCCAAAACTTATACGCCCTCATTGTCAGTTAACAATACCATGGTTGATGGGAATATTGTGTGTGAAAATGGCAGTCGCCTGAAAGGCGGCAATAATCGGGTTGATGGCGATATAGAATGCCAATCTTGAAGAATCTAAAACCAATATTAAGCAAACCGTGAGGCTTAATAAAAAGCAGCCAAAAACTCAGTGATTTTGGCTGCTTTTTATTGGATGATTTTAAAACAATTACAGGTGCTCAGCGTAAAAGCGTTGCAGCATGGTAAAGGCTTCATCAATTGAATCAACAATCCTGAATAATTTAAGGTCGTTCTCGTTAATCATGCCCTCTTCTACCAAGAAATCAAAATCAATGGCACGTTTCCAGAATTCGGAACCGAAAAGAATGATAGGAATCGGATTCATTTTTTTTGTTTGAACTAAAGTGAGTACTTCAAACAACTCATCCATCGTACCGTATCCACCTGGAAAAACAACCAGCGCTTTTGCCCTAACCAGAAAATGCATTTTCCTGATAGCAAAATAGTGAAAACGAAAGGCTAAATCTGGACTTATAAAAGGATTGGGTGTTTGTTCATAAGGCAGGGTTATATTTAGGCCTATTGACTGTGTATTAATTTCAAAGGCCCCGAGATTGGCTGCTTCCATGATACCAGGGCCACCACCAGTCATAATGACATTATCACACTTGCCCTGCTTCTGGAAGTGCTCTGAAATCATTTTAGAAAACTCGATGGCCTGCGCATAATAATGCGAATTTCTCAGATTGCGCTCTGCCCTTTTGTAAGCTTTTTGCATTACTTCATCATCGGGGGTGGCGTCCAGCATCTTCTGGATCTGCTCCATTTTGCTTTTCGCTTCTTCTGGTGAGAGGATGCGTGCACTGCCAAACACCACAACAGTAGACTGAATACATTTTTCATGCAGGATCTTATCTGTCTTAAGGTATTCAAGCATAAGACGCTGGGCACGCAAGTTATCGCCAGCTAAAAAATCAGTATCCTCTTGAGCCAACCTGTAAGTGGCGCCCTCTTTTATGTTTTTTTGAAGCGCTTTGCGCTTTTCATGATCAATCATTGTTACTGTACGTCTCTTTTAATCAAAAGTAATGCTTTCGTGCCGTTTAGGGATATATACATTCCAGTTCAACTCATTTTCAAGCCTGCTGGCCAGGACTTCGGCTGGATTGGCTTCACCATGAACCAGATAAGTATGTTTTGGTGGCTTTTTGAAACCTTTAGCCCAGTTTATCAGCGCGGGTTGGTCAGCATGCGCCGACAAGCCACCAATTGTATGAATGGAGGCCCGGACATTGATTTCTTCCCCAAAAATACGCACTCTTTTGACGCCATCGACCAGGCGGCGCCCTAATGATCCCATGGCCTGAAACCCGGTTATCATGATAGCGCACTCTTCCCTGCCCAGATTATGACGCAAATGATGCTTGATACGTCCTGCATCACACATGCCGCTTGCCGAGATAATAATGGCTCCGGAGCGGATTTTATTCAGCATTTGTGATTCCTCAACGCTTTCGGTGAAATATAAGTTAGGCAGCTCTGTACCTATTTTCTTCCAGCTAAGCATTTTTTTGGCTTCTTCATCAAACAGCTCGATGTGTTTCATGGTAATGGCGGTTGCTTTAGTGGCCATGGGGGAATCGACAAAAACCTTAAGATTATTGTTCACTTTGTCATGCCGTGCCAAATGCAATAAGCCGTAAATGACTTCTTGTGTGCGCCCTACCGCAAAAGCGGGAATAATAATGTTTCCTTTGGGCAAGGTCCGGTTAAAAATCTCAACAATTTCCTCTTCCGTCGAGTTACTGGTGCGGTGTGGCCGGTCACCATAAGTGGACTCCATTATCAGGATGTCGGCTTCTTCTATTAAGGTCGGATCCCGCAAAATAGGCCTGCCAGGCTGGCCAAGATCACCGCTGAATACGATTTTACGGGTGGTTTCACCTTCGGTAATCCAGATTTCGATTATGGCTGAACCAAGGATATGACCGGCATCCTGATAACGGCATTTGATGCCGGGCGCCAAATCTATCATGGTTGCATAGTCAATTTCTTTGATATGATTTAGTGTTTGCAGTGCGTCGGTCATCGTATAGACAGGCGTTGTAAGACCATAATGCCTGCCTTGTTGTGAACGTGGCTTTCGGCTTGCTCGTTCTGCGTCTATTTCTTGAATATGTGCGCTGTCGGGTAACAGAACGTCTAGCAAATCAGCGGTTGCACTTGTGGCGTAAATGTATCCCGAATAACCGGCTTTTATCAATTTGGGCAGCATGCCACTGTGATCAATGTGGGCGTGAGTAAGCAGCACAAAATCCAATTCCGAAGGATCAAAGCCAAAGGGTTGCCGATTACGGATGGGAGCTTCACGGCCCCCTTGCAACATACCGCAATCAACCAGGAATTGAATATTACCGGTTTGCACCAGAAAACACGAGCCGGTTACTTCTCCGGCTGCGCCTAAAAATTTGATTTTCATATTTTGCCTGCTCTTGTTGATCTGCAACGATAATGATCATAGTCTTGAGGGTTTACTTATTCAAGCTGCTTTTATCTGTTTTGTCTATGTTGGTTAAGGTAATCGCATTTATTTTTTCAAGTAATTGTGCCATTTCCTGTTGTAATGCCAGGTTTTGCTGCTGTCGTGCCAGTGCGCTTGTTAGCGTCTCGTTTTCCTGTTTTAACTGCTGAAACCGTTGCTCGTTCTGGGACTTATACTGTTCAAATTGAATGGCAAGCAGATTGTTTTCATCTTGTGCCGCTTGCAGGTTCAGGCGGCCTGTTTCATTAACTTGTGTTAATTGGCGCTGTTTTTCATAAGCCTCTTCAAGCTGGTTTTTTAGTGATTGCTCGCTTTGTGTGTGTGCCTTAATGCTTTGTTCAAGCTTTTGCTGAACCAGTTTTGTTTCTTGCCGGGCACGATCAATTTCGCTTACCGAGCGCAGCTCTAATGACCGGAAGCGGGTTTCAAGCCCTTCTCTTTCTTTGGTGTGCTGCCTGTTTACATTTTCCAGAGCCTGCTCTGCCGCCTCTTGCTGGGCTTTGTTTTCAGCCAACAAGTCGGCAATCTGAATTTTTAATCGCCCTGCTTCATTATTCAGGTTTTCATATTCGTTATTTCTTTGTGCCAGCATACCCCTCACATCGTTGAGTTGCGCCGTCACGTTGGCCAGCAACTTTTCCTGCTCTAATAAGGCCGCCTGGTGCAGGCGTTTAGCCTGTTCAAATTCTTGCTTTTCGGCATCCAGTGCCTTACTGATGCGTTCATTTTCTTCTTGCTGGCTCTTGACAGCCTGCCTGGCAATAATTGACGCCTGTTCAAGCGCTAGTTCCCAAGCGTGGCGAATGGCTTGCTCTACGGGCTCTGGGGCAGCTACTACGGTTTCTTGTTTGAAAGCAGTACCGTTAATGCGCTGGCCCAGAACGGCAAACCAGTTTTCCAGCATGGGGCTAATCGTATTGGGTGAGCCCCGCCCTATTTTCAGACGGATGCGTTCTATGGTTGGCCGTTGCCCTTCCAGCAACAATTCATCAGCCGCTTTCCAGACATCTTCCTGCTGAATACCACGTCCTGAACTTTTTAATTGCATCATTTTAAATACACTTTAGAATATAGCTTTCGATAAGTAAAAATTATCATAAGTTATTTAATTTATTTGTAATATACAATACATAATACATATTATATATTACAAAAATAGAATTAATCTAATATTTTTAAGTAAAAATGGTGTTTATGCCCACACAAACCCTAAAACTGCTGAATCAGCTGCCGCTGCTGGATCCTGCTTCATTGCACGAGGCCACCCAAAAAGCGATTGCTGAAATCGTGTCCGAGGGAGAATCTCAAAACACGCGCAACAGCTACAAAAGCGCCATGAAATACTGGGCGGTCTGGTACAGAATGCGCTATAACCAGGCGCTCACCCTGCCCTTGCAAGTGCCTGTAGTGCTGCAATTCATTGTTGATCATGCCGTGCGCTATACCTCTACAGGTGAAACCATTGGCTTGCCTGGCGAGCTGGATGATTTTCTGGTTGAAAACAAATTCAAGGCACAAAAAGGCCACTTTTCAATGGCCACCCTTTTGCATCGCCTTGCCGTATTATCCAAGGCGCATAAGGTTGCCTTTGCCAGCCCCAACCCTTGCAAAGACCCTCGCGTACAGGAACTGATTGGTAAAACCCAAAAAGCCTATGCGAAAAAAGGCATGCATTCCTTTCAGCGTCCCGCACTGACCAAAGAACCGCTTGCTCAATTACTGGAAACCTGCGACCAGTCCCTGAAAGGCCTACGGGACAAGGCCCTGATATTATTTGCCTGGGCTAGCGGCGGAAGGCGCCGGTCCGAGGTCTCGGACGCTCACTTTGACAGGCTCATCCATAAACCAGAGACGGGTGATTATCTGTATTTGCTTTTGTATTCAAAAACCAACCAGACAGGACAGGCCTACGCCAATGCCTACAAACCGGTTTCAGGCATGGCTGCCCAGGCCCTGGCCGACTGGATTGGGGCGAGCCAACTAAATAGCGGCCATATCTTCAGGCAAATTAATAAAGGCGGCGCGATCGGCGGAAAACTTAGTCCGGTTTCAGTTAATAATATTATTAAATCCCGTTGCAAACTGGCCGGATTGAATGAGCAATTTTCCGCTCACTCATTGCGTTCGGGTTTTGTTACCGAGGCGGCAAAGCAAAATATCCCTATCGCGGAAACCATGCTAATGACTGGGCATCAAAATATTAATACCCTAATGAGGTATTATCGTGAAGGGAATGTTTTGGAAAGCAAAGCTTCAAAACTGCTTGAAAATCCTGCAGAATAATTTTCATATACCGCCGCTGCAAATCTGAATCGAATACACGCAGGTACCCTCAACTATTTGCGAAAAATCAAATCATCCCTTTAAATATTATATTTATATATATTATATTTACGTATATAATATAAGCTATCACAGATTGAAATTATGAACACGACACTTACTACGGATTTGTCCTTCGCCATGCGGCAAGGAGCTACTGAAGCCATAAAACTGCTTAAAGTCATGGTTAATGAAGACCGTTTGCTAATGATTTGCCATTTGTTTGAAGGTGAAAAAACGGTGGGCGAGATTGAGGCACTATTGGATATTCATCAACCCAATCTTTCGCAGCATTTAACGGTACTCAGAAAAAACGGGGTCGTACAAACACGCAAGGAAGGCAGAAATGTTTACTATTCCCTTGCAGACCCCAAAGCCATAGCTATGCTTGAAACATTGCATCGTTTATACTGCAGTGATACAAGTGAATCCTGATGCAAACTCCATGTAAATCCTTGTGTTCAACATTAATTCAAATTGTCAGTTTTTTGTTAATCCATTAAAGAGGACTTTATCATGAATAAAAATGTTGGCGGTATCGATAAACTTTTACGTATTATCGTGGGTGTGGTTTTAATTGTACTGGCTATTACCGGAACCATCGGATGGTGGGGCTATTTAGGTATCATTCCACTGGCAACCGGGCTGCTTAATTTTTGCCCTATTTACTCAATCATTGGCGTCAAGACAGCTTGCCCCCTAGATAAAAAATAATTGCATTTGTTCATTTCAAGATAGTTCGGATTCGGGCATTTTTTTGCTTAACGCTAATGCCCGGTCCTTTTACTTTTATGATTGCGGGCAATTGCATTTCTTTGCCATTGGACGGATTAACTGGCTGCCCATTTTTTCTGATTTCATAATGCAGGTGCGGCCCGGTCGAGTTACCGGTTGACCCCACAAACCCTATTAAATCCCCTTTCTTTACATGCGAACCCAATACCAGTCCGGGCGCATAACGTTCAAGGTGAGCGTAAAGTGTGCTGTAGGTATTATCATGTTTTAGCACAACGGTTTTTCCGTACCCTCCCCGGCTGGCCAGGTATACCACTTTAGCTCCTTGCATGGCAGTAACCGGCGTTCCTGCTGGCGCAGCAAAGTCAGCCCCCGTATGCAATCGCATTTCCTGAAAAACCGGGTGCATCCGCCAACCATACGCAGATGAAAAACGCGCATTGGGCAACGGGTCTGCCATCAGACTTTGTAGTGTTACGTTCTTACCGCACTGGTCGCAAGTACCCATTACAATGACGTCATTATCCAACTCTGGAATATCACTCAGGTCAATGTCGGTGTTGCTTTGGGCAAATGCACCAAGTGGCAGGCCCAGCAGCAAAAGCAGCAAAAATTTATTCAATAGAACAGTCCGGGTGAAAATCATTCAAGACACAATAAAGCCAGGATAAGCAACAATGAACTTTTCAATACGTCCAATCGCTATATAATCCCAGTTATTCCCATTATATTAGTAGACATTCCGGGTAAAACCAACCGTGAAATTGATAAAAACCGTAAAACCATTCATTGCCCTGCTCTTTGGTGTCGTTGTCCTGTCAGGATGCAGTCCGGAACACTATCCCCCTGAAGTCAAGACTGACTTGATTTCCCTTTGCATGGAAGGCATCCTGTCGGGCCAGACCAATGTACTTACCGATGGTGATAAGGCACTTGATGCGTCTGACTCCTTAAGGTTATGTGAATTCAGGTACGGAGAATTCATTAAAAAAGTACCGCTTGCCGATTATTTGGCTCAGCAAACCCATTTATATGAAAGTTTTCAGCGGGCATACCGTCAGAAATACGTACTTGAGGATGTCTACAACAGTCTTTCCCCCAAAGACAAGGAAACTTTTGCCACCACATCCAAAATCATGCTTGGACTAGATGCCGGAGAACCAAAACAATGAGAAAAATAATACTTAGCATTCCCGGCGCCCTAATTGGCTTTGTTGTCATGATGGCCACCAGCCATGCACAGGAACAAACCTATCCCCAGTATGAAAAAGAAAAAGCCATTATTTTTTGCATGACCCGGGAGTATCTATTGCAACACCAGGAAGAGCCTGCTGAAAAGGATCTGTTCCCGGTGTGTGAATCACGTTTTGCCGAGCTGGAAAACAGTATTCCCTATGAAAAATACAAAGCAGTAAGAGATAAAGGCTACATGATTTACAAGGACAATCAAAGTGCCGAATTATTGGAAAAATACTTTGGCATTTTAATGGGAAAGCCCTAGGCCTATGCTTATGCCTAAACAGTCACCAAGGAGATTTACATTGTCAAACACCGGTCTTGTTCATTTAATCAAAAAAAGCCTGCCTCTGCTTACGTTTGCAGCAATAGGTTTTTCCAGCCCCTCTGCGGCCCTTGCCGAAACGGTCAATTGGCCCAACCATGAGCTTAAGCTTATTGTTCCTTTTGGTGCAGGATCAACCCCGGACCAGATTGCGCGAATTGTGGCAGAAAAAGCGTCAGACACATTGGGTCAGGTCATTGTCATTGACAACAAGCCGGGTGCGGGTGGCAATATTGGTACAGCAGCAGTAGCTCATGCTAAACCCGATGGATACACCTTTGGCATATCGATTACCGGTCCTTTGGTAAACAACCAGTTTATTTATAATAATTTAAGTTACGACCCCGAAAAAGATCTCTCTCCGCTTACCATGGCGGTTACGCAACCCAATATCATTGCCGTAAGAAGTGATTCTGGCATAAAAACCCTGCAAGCACTGGTTGATAAAATCAAAGAAAATCCGGATAAATTCAATTACGCCACAGCAGGAACCGGCACGGGATCTCATTTATCGATGGAACTGATGCTGCAGGCTTTTAATGGTGTTGCAACCGCTGTGCCATACGCATCATCGCCTAACGCCATGAATTCTTTGCTGGCTGGCGACACCCAGTTTACAGCCTTGGCGCCTATTGCCGTTCTGCCACTCGTAAACGATGGCCGGCTTACTGCCTTGGCCCAAACAACAGCAGAACGGGTAAGTGCCTTACCCGATATTCCGACCGTTTCAGAGGCAGGTGTACCGGGCATTGAAGGTTCTGCATGGTCTGGTTTTATTATTTCATCCAAAGTGGACAAAACCATTCAGGACAAACTGGCCAAAGCCTTGGTTGAAGCCCTGAATGACGCCGCCGTAAAAGAGAAGTTGCAGGCCCAGTATATGGACCCAATCCCCGGCACACCCGAACAGTTCAGGGAGTACATGCAGCAGGAAAAAGCACGCTGGCAGCCACTCATTGAAAAGCTCGATTTAAAAATTAACTGACATGCCACCGTCAATGGTAATGACCTGTCCATTGATATAAGAGGCCAGCCCCGAAGCCAGGAAGACTGCCGCACCGGCAACTTCTTCGGGCCTGCCCCATCGCTGCATGGGAACCCGGGCCACGAAAGCCGGACCTTTTTCCTTGTCTTCGGCCAGGATTTTATTGGTCTCAGTGGCAAAAGGGCCTGGGGCAATCGCGTTGCTGGTAATACCCTGGCGGGCATATTCCACAGCCAGGGCTCTCATCATGCCTGTTAAGCCCATTTTAGTAACCGGGTACACGGCATCACCATAACGCGCCAGTTCACCCGCAATAGACGTGATGGAAATAATCCGCCCAAAACCGTTTCCAGCCATTAATTCGGCAGACTTCTTGGATGTATAAACGGCAGCGGTCAAGTTGGCCTGAATAAGAGCCAGAATATCGGATAATGTGCTTTCAGCCAGAGACTTGCGAATACGCATTCCCATATTATTCACCAGAATATCGCAGCGACCGTAATCCTGTTCTATTTTTTCAAATGCAGCGTCAATTTGTGCAAAATCAGACATATCCGCACAAATGCCACGCACCGTTATTCCTTCATCAGCCAGTTTTTTTATGCATTCAGCGACGCTTTCCCGTGTTCTGCCATTAATAATCACGGTTGCGCCACTTCGGGCCATTGCTTTGGCAATTTCCAGACCAAGCCCTCTTGTTGAGCCAGTCAGAAAGGCAACCCTGTCATCCAGATTAAATTGTTTCAGGTAGGAATGGGTATCGGTATTGAAAGACATACAATAAAATTGTTTTTAAGGTTAAACTCGAAAAAATATTTTGGTAATGTAAATATAAAGACTGGGAAAAGAACATGTTTAACAAGTCTACTTCTTTTCAATATGAAAAGACGCTAAAGGCCTGCGGAAAAGGACAAAAAAGCGCTCTACAGAGTTTATATAAACACGATGCCCCTCAAATGCTGGCCTTGGCATTCCGCATTTTTGGCAACTTAAACTATGCAGAACAGGCGGTTCAGCGTGCCTTTGTCACTATCTGGAAAAACGCCCACACTTATAATGAAGAGGCCGGCCCGGCAAAAGGATGGGTATACAGCATCCTGCGCTACCATATCGGTGTCTTGTATAAGCAAAATTACGATAACATTCAGGCAACTTTGCAAAACAGGGATTTGGCACTGGTGGAAACACTGAGTCATTTGCAGGCAGAAATACATGCCTCCCATGCTCCCCACACAGGTTTTCATGCTTTTCTCGAAGAGTTGCCGCTTGAACCACAAAGCTGCCTGATTAATATGTATTTCAGTTCTGGAGAACAAGCCGGAACTGCCACTCTGCTAAATATGCCACTGGGCCGTTTTAAGGAAAATATTTTACTGGGATTGCGGCATTTATCCAAAAAACTGGGCAATTTTCCTTACCACGCCGATAATGAAAAAATTGGCGAATACGTATTAGGCGGGCTAAGCGGCGAAGAAGAACGTCATGTGCTACAGCTTTTTAATCAGGACAGCACTGCTGCCAGCATTGCACTGATATGGGAAGATCATTTCACCCATTACCTGGACCAATTGCCCGAACAACCATTGCATCCTCGTTTGTGGAGCAGTATTAAGCATAATATGCAAAATACCGAAGAAGTCAGTGGCATTCTTGATGCCATTCACGAACAGGACACGCCCGGACTGTCCGGTTTGCTGGCGCGCCTTAGGGAAATTGGCAAAAAAACCAGTCACAATTTAAGGCTATGGCAGATCACAAGCCTGGTACTGGCTGCTGCTTTACTTGTTCTGATCAGCATTTTTCCATCATCATCCAATTTGGCCAGAATTATTGCCATTTTGTCAGCGCCCAGCCAAAACAGCCAGCCAGCCTGGGTTGTGAAGATTAATCAGGCCGGAGCAGCCCAGTTTAAACCAATGGTTCAGCAAAGTATTGCCGAAAATCTTGAAATGGAAGTCTGGACACAATCAAATACGGCCAACCATGACTACCGTTCCTTGGGCACTATTAAGTCAAGCACCATTTTCACGATCAGTCCTGAAACCTTGGGTAATGTAATACCCGGACAGCTTTTTCAGATTAGTCTTGAACCAGTTGGCGGCTCTACTTCCGGTAAACCAACAGGGTCCATTTTATATCAGGGACGATTAATTGACTTAAGCAATTAAATATCCCCTGAAAAGCATGAATAATGATTGTCTTGTCATGAATTCATCATAATCACCACTAAATAACGTGAAAATCTCTATAAATAACTGCAACTAGGTTGAAAAAATGATTTATATAAAAAATATTTTGAATTATATGCAAATCTGAGACAGGTAACATATAAAAATATCGTATTATCAAGGTTGTAACAATTCAATTTTTGATCCCCCTGTCAAATGCCCCTTGTTTTAATTGTCGTACTCCCTTTCCTTGGCAGTATATTGGCTGCCATTTTGCCCCATAATGCCAGAAACCAGGAATCCTGGCTTGCGGGCATTATTGCTATTGTCTGTGCGGGGCTGGTTATTTATACCGCACCTGCCGTATTTAACGGCGAGGTTCTGGTTCAGAATATAAGCTGGTTACCTTCCATGGGTGTCAATATGACATTCAGAATGGACGGTTTTGCCTGGCTGTTTGCACTTCTGGTAACCATTATGGGGGCACTGGTTGTTTTGTATGCCCGTTACTACATGGATCCTGCCGATCCAGTACCCAGGTTCTTTTCATTTTTCCTGGCATTTATGGGGTCAATGCTGGGGGTTGTCCTCTCGGGCAACGTCATTCAACTGGTGATATTCTGGGAACTTACCAGTCTTTCATCATTCATGCTTATTGCCTACTGGCATCACCGGCAAGACGCACGCCGTGGTGCACGCATGGCGCTTACCATTACTGCCGCTGGCGGGTTTTGCCTGCTGGCCGGCATGTTAATGATTGGCCACATTGTTGGCAGTTATGAGTTAAGCGAAATACTTGCTTCGGGCAACATGATCCGAAATCACCCCTGGTATATTCCTATTCTCGTGCTGATTGCCTTGGGCGGGCTTACCAAAAGTGCCCAGTTCCCTTTCCATTTCTGGCTTCCCAATGCCATGGCCGCTCCAACACCGGTATCCGCTTATCTTCATTCGGCTACCATGGTCAAGGCCGGTGTTTTTATTCTGGCCCGTTTCTGGCCGGTGCTTGCCAGTACCGACCAATGGTTCTGGATCATTGGCGGCGCAGGAATGTGTTCATTGCTAATTGGTGCTTTTGCCGCCACTTTCCAGCAGGACATGAAGGGTGTGCTGGCCTACTCCACAATCAGTCACCTGGGTCTCATCACCCTGCTTCTGGGCCTGAATAGCGAATTAGCCCTGATTGCCGCTATTTTTCACATGATCAACCATGCCACCTTCAAAGCCTCCCTTTTTATGGCTACCGGTATTGTTGACCATGAAACCGGGACGCGTGACATGGGGGTGCTGTCAGGACTGCGAAAGGCCATGCCCATCACGGCCACTTTGGCAATTGTGGCCGCTGCCGCCATGGCTGGCGTGCCTTTACTTAACGGCTTCCTTTCAAAAGAGATGTTCTTTTCCGAAACGCTGTTCGTAGACCAAACATCTTATTCAAGTTATTTGTTGCCAAGCCTGGCTGTTTTGGCCAGCTCATTCAGCGTTGCTTATTCCCTGCGCTTTATCACCCAGGTATTTTTTGGCAAACCTGCCACCGATTTGCCCCGCAAGCCGCATGACCCCCCTCACTGGATGCTTTTTCCAAGTGCTGTCCTGGTCCTGCTTTGCATACTTATCGGCATTTTCCCCGAGCAAATCATCGGTTCGATTCTCAGGGTATCGGCCACCGCTATTTTAGGGGATCATTTACCTGCTTATAGTCTGGCTATCTGGCACGGCTTTAACCTTCCGCTAATTATGAGTATCCTGGCCCTGATCGGTGGCATCTCATTACTATATGTGCTTAAGCCCCTGTTTCGTTCTTATCCTGGGCAAACGCCGGTTTTATATCACTTTGATGGCAGAAAATCCTTTGATGCAGTCATGAATGGCATTGATAACATTGCCTACATTTTGCTTGAATGGTTTTCCAGCAAGCGTTTGCAACCACAGGTACTATGGATTGTGCTTATTACCCTGGTAGTTGGCGTGTTGCCATTGCTTGACGGAAACTGGCTATATCTTAAGCAACCTTTTTCTTTTGATCCGGCTTTTGCCCTTCTTTGGATAGTAGGAGGGGCCTGCGCCATAGGTGCTGCTTATCTGGCTAAGTACAACCGATTTCGTGCCCTGGCGCTTTCAGGTGGTGCCGGGCTTATAACCTGTGTGACTTTTGCATGGCTTTCGGCTCCCGACCTGGCACTGACGCAACTGGTAGTTGAAACCGTTACTGTTGTTCTGATTTTGCTGGGCTTGCGCTGGCTGCCCCGCCGCGTCATCGAAGAATCCCAGGTAACCCCGTTACAGGCATTTATACGCCGGTTCCGTGATTTGGCCATTGCAATATGCAGCGGACTAGGATTATCTGCGCTGGTATATATAATGCTTACCCGGGAAAAACCCGAGGGCCTGTCCGCCTTTTTCCTTGAAAAAGCCCTGCCTGAAGGCGGTGGAAATAACGTGGTTAACGTCATTCTGGTTGATTTCCGTGGCTTTGATACTTACGGTGAAATCAGCGTTTTGGGTATTGTGGCCATTACCGTTTATGCTCTGCTGCGTCGCTTCCGCCCGCCACAGGAAAGCATTCATGCCCTTGAAAACCGTCATGAGATTCAAACAATCGATGGCAATGGCCTTACAAATGAGCACAGTTTGCCCAAAGGCATTTTGCTGGCCCCCAATGTGCTTGGAAGGTTAATGCTGCCGGTTATCACCCTTATTTCACTGTATTTCCTGCTGCGCGGTCATAATCTGCCAGGAGGTGGTTTTGTGGGTGGACTTATCTTTGCCACTGGGATCATCCTTCAGTATATGCTCAGCGGTATTCACTGGGTTGAAACACGCTCAAGGGTCAGGCCACAGTACTGGATTTCCATTGGTTTGTTAATTGCAGGTGGATCTTCCATGCTTGCGTGGTGGGTAGGCCAGCCTTTCCTGTCTGCCATTAGCTGGGATATTTATTTGCCTGTCATCGGCAAGTTGCATCTTTCCAGTGTTATCCTTTTTGATATTGGTGTTTATGCACTGGTTGTGGGTGCAACAACCTTCATGCTGGTTGCCCTTGCCCACCAGTCCCTGCGTTTCTATCGTAAAACGCCTGTTGCAGAAGTAGAAACCAATGCCGAAGCCAGCACTCAATTAAATTTTTCAGATCGAGTCAATTAAATGGAAATTATCTATTCATTAGCCATAGGGGTACTGGCCGGATCGGGTATATGGCTCTTGCTAAGACCCCGCACCTTTCAGGTTATTATGGGACTTACCCTGGTTTCCTATGCCGTGAACCTGTTTATTTTTGGAATGGGCCGCCTCTCTGTTGGTGCGCCGCCCATTATCGAGTCAGGGACGGTTGTTGATGTTTCCAGTTATGCCGACCCTGTTCCCCAGGCCCTGGTACTTACCGCTATTGTTATCGGATTTGCCACAACTGCTTTGTATCTGGTGGTGTTACTGGCCTTGCGTGGGCTGTCCAATACCGATCACGTCGATGGTACGGAGTACAATTCATGATGGGTTGGTTGGATCATTTACCCATTTTGCCTGTTGCAGTTCCCATGATGGCAGGCGCCCTCATGTTGCTTCTGAAAGACTCTCGTCGTAAAGCTCTTACCGGATTGGCCTTTCTGTCGGTCACTATCCAGCTTGTGGTTGCGGTGACGTTGCTGTTAATGACCGCCGGCAGTATTTCCTCCGACTGGAATAATGATATTGGCGTGTACTTGCTGGGTAACTGGATAGCACCCTTTGGCATTGTGTTTGTAGTAGATAAGCTTTCGGCGGTTATGCTGGTTCTTACGATTGTGCTGGGTATATCCGCGCTTATTTACTCAACGGCTTTCTGGGACCGGGTTGGTATTCATTTCCACCCTCTTTTCCAGTTCATCCTGATGGGACTTAACGGTGCGTTTTTAACCGGTGATCTGTTCAACCTGTTTGTCTTCTTCGAGATCTTCCTGGCCGCCTCCTATGGTTTGCTGCTGCATGGTTCCGGTTCCCGCAGGGTTTCTTCAGGTTTGCATTACATTACCGTCAATCTGATTGGCGCTTCTTTACTGCTTATTAGCATTTCTCTTATTTACGGGGTTACCGGTACACTTAACATGGCCGATCTTGGCATCAAAGCCGGAATGCTAGATGCGGAAAATCGCAAGCTGTTTGAAACCGCTTGTGCAATTCTGGGCATTGCCTTTTTAGTCAAGGCTGCAGCCTGGCCACTTAACTTTTGGCTACCCAATGCTTATGCGGCCGCCTGCGCTCCTGTTGCCGCGCTGTTTGCCATCATGACCAAGGTGGGTATTTACGCCTTGGTCAGAATGGGTTCCCTGCTTTTACCTACCGGAGCACCCGCTGCCTTTGGTGGCGATTGGATGTACGCCATTGGTCTGGGCACCCTTTTATTTGGCACCTTGGGTATTCTGGCAGAAAAAAACACAGGTCGACTGGTTGGTTACAGTATTATCCTGTCTTCAGGAACCCTGCTTACAGCCTTGGGGATGCCGGGCGTTACCTTAACGGGACCTTCCCTTTTCTACCTCATCAGTTCCGTGCTTACTACGGGTGCTTTTTTCATGCTGGTTGAGTTAATCAAACGCACTGAATCTTTTGGGTCCAATGTGCTGTCTGTCAGTTTTGAGGCATTCGGCCTTGATGAAGACAAAACATCTGATTATTCCGGTGATGTAGTTGGTGTAGCGATTCCTGCTGCCCTGGCTTTTCTTGGCCTATCCTTTTTTACCTGTGCCATTCTCATTGCCTGCATGCCGCCTTTTTCCGGTTTCGTTGCAAAGTTTGCCTTGCTGTCTTCAGCACTTGAACTAACCGATAATAATTTAACAGGACCATCCATCAGTGCCTGGTTACTCGTCATAGCCATGCTGGCATCGGGCCTGGCAACCGTGATCGCACTGGGGCGGTCAGGCGTACGGCTCTTTTGGAACTCAGGTACTTTACAAACCCCCAAACTTAGCATTCGTGAAGCCATTCCTGTCAGTGTTTTATTGCTTAGCTGTATCGCGCTTTCAATTTTTGCCGGGCCTGTCATGGATTTTCTGGCTGATACGGCAAGTTCACTTGATGATCCCAACCAATATATCAATGCTGTGATTACGCAAGCATCCAACAAAGTCATGGCAGGGGGGCAATAATGAGAAAATTCTTTTTCTGGTTCCCAATGACTGCGTTTCTTTTGCTTGTCTGGATGCTGCTTGCCAATGCACTTAGTATCGGCCAGTTTGTGCTGGGCTCAATACTGTCATTAGGACTTGTTGTGGCATCGCAGCGCCTGCGTCCTTTACACGGCCACCCCAAAAAAACCTTAACTATCCTGAAATTGATATTCCTGGTTATTGCTGATATTGCCTATTCCAATTGGGTCGTGGGAATATTAATCCTGAAAGGCAAAAGTGCCCATCGGACGCCTGGTTTCATCAATATTCCACTAGACATACGTGATCCTCATGGTTTGGCCATTTTATCGTGCATCATCACTTACACACCAGGTACTGTATGGTCCGGCCTGACTGAAGATGATTTTATCCTGCGCCTTCACGTGCTTAACCTGAAAGAAGAATCCGATTGGATTCATACCATCAAGCATCGTTACGAAGCCAATTTGATAGAGATATTTGAATGAACTTGATACTGACCTGGGCATGTTATTTTGCCATTTGCTGCTTTTCGCTGGCCACTTTTTGTGCCTTTATCAGACTCGTCAAAGGCTCAACCCCCCAAGACCGTGTGTTGGGTCTTGACACCATGTATATCAACTGCATGTTGCTGATTATAGTACTGGGCATGCTGTACAGGACTTCCTGGTACTTTGACATTGCATTGCTCATCAGTTTATTGGGTTTTGTGTCTTCTTCAGCACTATCAAAATTCCTGCTACGTGGTGAGGTTATCGAGCCATGAGTGATATTCCTGCCTGGATTGCAATTCCCGCCTCTATTTTTCTAGTGGCTGGTGGCCTTATCACCCTGATCGGATCAATCGGACTGCTTCGGTTTGAAGACTTCAAAAGCCGTATTCATGCACCTACATTGGGTAACACTTTTGGTGCCATGTTCACTTTGTTGGCGTCTATACTGGTCTCTTTTCATCTGGCCGACCGGGTTTTCTTCCATGAAATATTAATTGTTGTCTTTTTATTTCTTACCTCGCCAGTCACTGCGATGTTGTTAATGCGCTCTTATATATTGCGCCTTGAACGTATCGGAAAATAACTCATATATTCAAACGTTATGCTCCCCAGACTAATCCTGTCTATTTTTATCGTTTTCCTGACTTTCAGTACAAACGTTTATGCGGAAAATGGGCAAAAACTGCCGGTTCTAGAAGAGATCCAGGCAAGTCTTGAAGAACTTCCAAAATCAATTGAAAACAATGACAGCATTCAAAAAATGCTGGATAAATTAAAGGCTATCCAGGGTAGCGCCCAGCAAATTATTAGCGCCAAAACCCAGGAATTGGCCGATATAGACGCAAAATTAAGCAATCTGGCAGATGCCCCAAAACCCGATGAATCGCAAGGCCCAATCACCCCTGAAGCAAGAGATATAGAGACTCAGCGTAGCGCTTTGCAAAAAGAGCGTGAACGAATTGATGCCAATATCAAACTGGCCAAGTTACTGATTAGTGAAGGAGATCAGCGTAGCTTGAAGTTAATGGCGGAAAGCCGGGCCAAGTTTCAGGCTGAATTGTTTGAAAGGGTTAAATCTCCAATTAAGTTTTCATTCTGGGAAGGGTTTTCACGCTCCTGGTCCTCGGATTTCCCCCGGGTCCAGCAGTTTATGGACTCTGTCTTTGCTATTTTTATGAAGGCCCTTGAGCCGGAAAATAAAAATTTCTTTTATGCGGGCATTTTTCTTTCATTGATTACCGCTTTTGTGCTTAATCGGCTTTTGCAAAATCTGATTCGCCTGATTGCGATGGAGAAAATCCCGACGGGACGAGCCAGACGTTCCCTGGTAGCGCTTGGAATTATCCTTAATAATGTGATTATTACTGGTTTATCCACTTATTTTTTATATACCGGTCTTAACTGGAACGGTATTGTCAGTCCAGATCTACAGGCGTATCTGGTTTCCGTCATCTACACTATTATTTTCGCTTCATTGATTACCGGTCTGGGTAATGCTTTATTCTCGGTACGTCATGAATCCTGGCGTTTGCCGCCACTTAGCAACGCCCTGGTTAATGCGCTCAAGCCCTATCCCTGGTTAATTGCCACACTCATTGTGGTACACCAGGCAATAATTATTAGCAGTTCAAAGGTTGGCATTTCTCTTGGGACAGAAGTGGGTCTCAGGGTTATTTCAAACCTTTCCATGGTGGTGTTGGGCTTTCTGATTCTAGGCAAAATTGCCCGCTATTACCGTATTACTCCGCTTGACAATCAAGATGTGACGAGTCAGGCCCCTGCCACAGTATGGCCAGTCATTCTTCGGGTCCTGTGCTGGATTATTGTCATTGGCACACTGGCCTTTACGCTTGTTGGATTCGTTGCACTGGGCTCCTTTCTGATTACCCAGCTGCTCTGGATTGTAATCATTCTGTCTACCTTTTACATATTATTTAAACTAAGTGAGGATTTGTTCCAGGCCAGCATTGCAGCCCAAGGACTTATTGGCAAACGCCTGGTTGAACAATATGAAATCACACCCAACTTCCTGAATCAGCTTTCAACCATTTTGTCTGGCATTACAAAGCTGCTGCTGTTTTATGCATTGGTCGTGATATTGCTGGTTCCGTTTGGTAACAGTCTAACCGGTTTGTTTAACCGGGATGGAAAACTGGATGATTTTTTGCAGACCTGGCAAAACTTCATTACGCCTGGCATGCTGTTAAGTGCAATCATGATCATTCTGGGCGGGGCCATTATCGGCCGTCTGCTTAAAAACTGGCTTGTCAGCAAATACTTTCCCAATACCAATATCGATTCGGGTGTGCGTTTAAGTATTGTGACCGTACTTGGTTACATTGTTGCTATTATCACTGTAAGCCTGATGTTATCGACCCTGGGAATCAGTCTTGAAAAACTGACCTGGATTGCCAGTGCTCTTTCTGTGGGTATCGGTTTTGGTCTTCAGGCCATTGTACAAAACTTCATCTCTGGCTTGATCATGTTGATAGAAAGACCGGTCAAGGTCGGTGACTGGGTGGTTATTGGCACGCAAGAAGGTGATATCCGCCGTATTAACGTCAGGGCAACTGAAATCCAGCTGGGTGACCGCTCTACCTTGATCGTTCCAAACTCCGAATTCATTACCAAGTCTGTCAGAAACATGACCCTTAGTAAAAGCGAAGGTCGGGTGCAAATCCGTCTTCCCCTGCCGCTGTCAGTTAATCCTGCCCAAGTCCGGGATATCATCTTATCGATTTTTGAAAACAACGAGGATGTTCTTGAGGATCAGGGCCTGGAGCCCTATATTAGACTTGACGGCATTGAGGGTGGAAACCTGATCATGATAGCAACTTGTTTCGTGATTAGTCCCCGCCTGGCAGGACGCATTAAAAGTGAATTGTTATTTGAAATCATCAACAAACTTCACCAGGAAAATATCCTGCTAAGCATGCCTTTGCAAGTTGAGCAAATAAACCCCGTACCTGGCAATGTTAATTAAAACAAGTATTTTGGCCATTATTGCGACCTAAATGCTGGTTGAATGATTGGCAAGGATTATATCTATAAAGCTAGTTCTGGGATAGGTTTGGCATAAAAGGGGAAATGACAGAATGATGCACCACCCCTTTATTACCCTTTTATATCAGTTTTTTTCAGAAATCGGGCCTGTCCATTCTTCGGTAAAAAACTCGTAACTTAAACGTTCCTTTTGCGGTATAGGCATTTTAGGGGTACCAATAGCCAAAAAGCCCATGAACCGATAATCTAGGGCGTCAAATCCCAAACCGGTTTGAAACTCATCAATATAAGTGGCAATACCAGTGCTCCAGAATGCGCCATAACCCAGCATATGTGCCGCATTCAAAATATTGGTGACAGCTGCCCCCGTAGCCAGCATACGCTCGGATTCACTAATTTTTGTATTGCTATAATCAATATGGCAAGCCACCGCAATAATCAATGGGACTTCAGCAAGCCACAGGCGTGTTGCCGCTTCTTTGTCGGGATTGAAAGGCTCGGTGCTGGCTTGCCTTAAACCAATAGAAAAATCGGCAAATTTTTTAATGGCCTCGCCACGAATAATCTTGAATCGCCATGGACGAAGCGCACCATGATCAGGGGCAGACATCGCTGCCTGAAGTATAAGTGCCAAATCCTTGTCAGAAGGAGCTGGAGAGGTAACCATTTTCATGGAGTTACGATTCAGAAGATAATTAATGGCTTCATTCATGGCAAAACCTGTATAAATATTATTCAATTAAGAAGGGGTTAACGCAGTAACGCTTTCATGTCGCGAACTGCCTTTTCCCAACCGTCAAAAATAGCCTGAGCCACTATGGCGTGACCAATATTCAACTCTGAGATCCCTCCCAATGCAACAATGGCCTGGACATTCTGATAGTGCAATCCATGGCCAGCATGAACTTTCAGGCCAGCCCTAAGCCCTTCTGCAATGGCTATCCTTAAACGTTCAAGCTCTGTCTCTACTTTATCTCCGCTTGCTTCGGAATAAGTACCCGTATGCAATTCAATCACGGTAGCACCTGCATTGGCAGCGGCATGGATTTGCTCAATGTTGGGGTCTATGAATAAAGAGACTCTTGATCCGGCATCATGCAATCTGGACACTGCCGATTTCACCTGTTCAAAAGATTCAAGAACATTCAACCCGCCTTCCGTGGTTAATTCCTGACGACGTTCCGGCACAAGACAGACATCATGCGGCTTGACATCACAGGCAATATCCAGCATTTCATTAGTAATGGCACACTCAAGATTCATCCGGGTGGTTAGCTGGGGAAGAATTGCATATACATCCTTGTCCTGAATATGGCGGCGATCTTCCCGCAGATGCAGGGTAATGACATCGGCACCGGCCTGTTCGGCCAACAGGGCAGCCCTGATGGGGTCTGGATAGACACTATGGCGTTGCTGCCTGATAGTGGCCACGTGATCAATATTTACACCTAAATCAATCATAAAATACGGAATGCTAAATTTATTTTGAAATAACGGAGGTTTGTGTCCAACCACCACCCAGTGCTTTATAAAGTTCTATACGATTTTGAATAGAATCAAACCCGGTTTGTAAAAAACCTTGCTGTACAGTAAACAAAGCAACCTCTGCTGATTGTACCTGCAAGAAACTGTCTATACCGCTTGAATAACGCAAATTGGCAATTTTAAGCGTTTCATAGGCAGCAGCCTGCTGTGCCCTCAGGGCATCAAGCTGTGACTGGTACGTAGACTCACCCGCCAGGGCATCAGCCACTTCACGGAAAGCGGTCTGGATGGATTTTTCATATTCAGCTACGGCTATGTCACTGCGTACTTCTGCCAGATTAAGATTGTTACTTAATTTGCCAGCGGTGAATATGGGAATGTTAATGACAGGATTGAACGACCACATGCCATTGCCACCGTCAAACAGTGAACCCAGATCGGGACTGGCAATGCCTAAGAGCCCGGTTAACGAAATAGACGGGAAGAAGGCAGCCCGGGCAGCACCAATATTGGCATTAGCCGCTTTCAACCTGTTTTCGGCTGCAAGTATGTCAGGACGACGGGTTAACAACGCTGAAGGCAAACCGGTTGGCAATTTACCCATGACAACATCACTGGTAAACGGTGCCGCTGGTGGCAAGTTGGCAGGAATAGGCTGGCCAAGAATTAATTGCAAGGCATTTCTGGCTCGCATTTCAGCACGGGTAATTTCTGCCAGCGATGCTTTTGCTGCTTCAAGCGTGGTTTTTGCCTGGTTGACATCAAGTATAGAGGCTACGCCACCACTGTAACGGCTTTGAACCAGATTAAGCGTTCCCTGACGTGACTTGATGGTTTTGTTAACCAGCTCTTTTTGCGCCTCAAGATTTCTGAGCGTGAAATATGTGGAGGCAAGTTGACCGATCAGATTGATTTGAACGGTTGTGCGCGCCTGTTGCGTTGCAAGGTATTGTTCAAATGCAGATTCAGACAGACTTCTTTGACGACCAAAAAAATCAAGCTCAAAATTGGTCATGCCAATACCGGCAATATTGCTACGAGTGACCGACGGAGATAACGCACCGCCGGCACGCATATCTTCCGGCATGCGCTGAGCCGTTTGCTGCGCATTGACACCAATTTGAGGAAAACGGTCACTACGCTGAATACCGTACAAGGCACGGGCCTCTTCAACCCGTTGAATGGCGATCCGCATGTCACGGTTATTTTCAAGGGCTATTGGAATAAGTGCCTTAAGGCGCTCATCCTTGAAAAAAGTTTCCCATCCCAGATCAGCTGTATGCTGGACACCATCGGATTGTGTGGGTGAACTGCCCTGCCCTGGAAACTGATCAGGCACAGGCAGGCCAGGACGTTCGTATTTTGGACTTAACGAACATCCAGCCAATATAGTTGCCAACAAGACTACCGACAACTTGGGAGAGAAATGTTTTACGATATTCATTTTTCAGGATTACTCTCAGAAGATTGATCTTTCTTGCCGCCTGAATTTGACTGATCCAGCGTTTCTATTTCGGCAACATCTTTATAAATCTCGTGCCGATAAGCATAAGCTTCTTTTTCAGTTTCAAAAGACTGTGCCTGCTCACCTAACAAGCGTGGCCGTGTTTTGAAAATTTTCATGACAACAACAAAAAATACGGGAACAAAGAGCACAGAGAAAGGCGTGGCCGCCAGCATACCGCCAATCACACCAACACCTACGGCACGTTGACCTGCGGCCCCTGCGCCATCTGCCAACACTAAAGGTAACACACCCAGAATGAAAGCAAAAGAAGTCATGATAATTGGCCTGAAGCGCAGACGTGCAGCCTCCATGGTTGACTCAACCAGATCCCGGCCCGAGGCATACGCATCTTTGGCAAACTCTACAATCAGAATGGCATTCTTGGCTGACAAACCAATAACGGTAATCATGCCCACCTGGAAGTAAATATCATTGGACATGCCTGACAAGGTAACCAGGCCAACCGTACCCAACATACCCAGTGGAACAATTAGCATGGCAGACACCGGAATTGTCCAGCTTTCATACAGGGCAGCCAGAACCAGGAAAACCACAATCAGGGAAAGGGCCATAGTAATAGGGGCCTGATTTCCTGCCTGGATTTCCTGGAATGACAACCCGGCCCATTCATAACCAATGCCAGATGGCAATTGTGCAATCAGGCGTTCGATTTCGGCCATGGCCTCACCGTTGGAATAACCCGGTTTGGCTTGTCCGCTAATGGTAATGGCATCAAAACTGTTGAAGCGACTGACCTGGGTTGGACCTTGGGTCCAGTCAAGCTTGACAAAAGAAGACATGTCCACGAGCTCGCCAGAAGCGTTATGTACCTTGAGCCTGAGAATATCCTCGGGTGTCATGCGGAACTGGGCGTCAGATTGAACCCAAACGTTTTGCATCCATCCGGTATTGGGGAATTTACCCAAATAACCCGAACCAATGGCGCTCCCTAATACATTGGCAACCTCAGTCATGTTAACGCCCAGTACCGCTGCCTTTTCACGATCAATATTCACGTTTAGCTGTGGTCCGGGACCAAGGCCAGAAATACGCACTTGGGTGAGAATTTCACTTTTCTGGGCCAATCCGAGCAATTGATTGGCCGCATCACGTAAAACCACTTGACCTAATGACCCCCTGTCTTGCAGTCTTAAGTCAAAACCGGTTGCGGTTCCCAGCGAGGGAATAGCAGGTGGAATGACCGCAAAAACCATGGCATCGGGGATGCCAAATAACAGGCTGCCTGTTGCTTTGGCAGAAAGATCCTGGGCAGATTGCCCTGGCCCTTGGCGTTCGGAAAAATCTTTCAGTGGTATGAAAGCAATGGCCGAGTTAAGACCCGTACCACTGAAGCTGAAACCCTGAACCGTAATGACGTTTTGCATTTCAGGCAGCTTGGAAAAATAGTTTTCTACCGTATCAATGACTTCAATGGTCCGGTTGGCGGAAACACCCGATGGCAATTCAATGTTGGCAACCAGAAAACCTTGATCTTCATCGGGAAGAAATGAGCTGGGCAAACGCAAGAACATATATGCCATACCAACTGAAAGAAGCAGGTAGATCAGCATCATGCGTCCGCTTTTTCGGATAAAAGCACCGACCCAGCCTGAATAACCGCTGGTTATTTTATTGAAGACCCGATTAAACCAGCCAAAAAACCCCTTTTTGACTTCATGATGCCCCTTGGCAACGGGTTTTAAAATAGTTGCACACAAAGCGGGCGTAAAAGTTAAAGCAAGGAAAGCCGAGAAGCCGATTGAAACAATCATGGATACCGCAAACTGGCGATAAATAACACCGGCTGAGCCACTCATGAAAACCAGAGGAACAAATACTGTCATCAGGACCAGTGTAATACCAACAATGGCGCCGCCAATTTGTGGCATGGCCTTATAGGTGGCATCTTTGGGTGATAACCCTTCTTCGGACATGATCCGTTCAACGTTTTCAACCACCACAATCGCATCATCCACCAAAATACCAATTGCCAGAACCATGGCAAACATGGTAAGGGTATTAATGGAGTAGCCCATAAACAGCAATGTGGCCACTGTACCCATAAGGGCAATTGGTACCACTACAGCGGGAATGACCGTATACCTGATATTTTGCAGGAACACGAACATGACGATAAATACCAGGAGCATGGCTTCTATCAGTGTATTCACAACTTGTGTGATAGATGCATCAACGTAGGGTGAGGTATCGTAAGGAATGCTGTAAGTCACGTTTTCAGGGAAATAGCGCGACAGGCTCTCCATTTCATCCCTGATTAATTTAGCCGTTGAAAGGGCATTAGCATTAGGCGCCAGGGAAATGGCAAAAGAGGCAGATGGTGCACCATTCAGGCGAGAGCTAAACTGATACGAGTCTGAACCGATTTCAACCCTGGCTACATCTTTGACACGAACAATAGAACCATCAGGGTTGGCACGCAAAACGATATTGGCAAACTCGTCAGCAGTTTCCAGCTGGCCGTTTGTGGATACAATAGCGCTGATTGCCTGATCTTCAGGCGTTGGTGGGGCACCCAGGGTACCGGCTGAAATTGCCCTGTTTTGTGCTGCCAGCGCGGCACTCACATCGGACATGGTCATGCCATAACTGGTTAACTTGGCAGGATCTGTCCAGATACGCATGGCCCTGGGTGCAGCAAAAAGCTGGAAAGTACCTACCCCTTCTATTCGGGAAATAGAGTTTTGAATATTTCGGGTGATGTAATCACCCAGCTCGGCTGCCGAGGTGGAGCCATCAGTGGAACTAAGGGCGACAATAAGCAGGAAGCCGGCCGAACTCTTACTGAACCGGAGGCCTTGATCCATTACTGCCTGGGGCAGTTTGGATGAGACGTTGGCCACTTTGTTCTGCACTTCAACCTGGGCCATATTTGGATCGGTACCAGGCTTGAAAATAACATCAATGTCTGAGCGGCCATAAGCATCACTGGTTGATGAGTAATAGAGAAGGTTCTCTGCTCCATTCAGCTCATTTTCAATGACGCTGGTCACTTGTTGGGCTACATCTTCAGCAGAGGCACCTGGGTAAGTGGCACTAATGTTAATGGTAGGTGGAGCAACTTCCGGATATTGCGCCACCGGCATGAACGGGATCGCAATCACGCCTGCGAAGAAAATGATAATGGCAACAACCCAGGCGAAAATCGGGCGATTAATAAAGAAGTTAGACATATATCTTCTCAGTTTTCGGCAGATTTATTGGAGTCGACAGTTTCTTCACCTGAGGTTTTTTTCCAGGGAGTGGGTTTTACCGTGCCGCCAGGCTGTGCTTTCTGAAAGCCCTCGACAATGACTTCGTCATTAGGACTCAGGCCTTTATTGATAATGGTATTGCCATTAACTGAGTTGCCCTCTTCAACCGCGACTGAGACGACTTTATCATCTTTAACCAACAACAGTTTTACCAAACCGTCTGGTGTACGTTGCAAGGCCTGGCTTGGCACCATCAGTGCCTGTGGATTAACGCCCTGTTCCAGCCTGACCTGAGCAAACATGCCTGGTAACAGGAGATGTTGCGGGTTAGGGAAAACAGAACGCAAAGTAACCTGACCTGTTGTCGGGTTTACCGTGACACCGGTAAAAAGCAGTTTGCCATTTTCCGGATAAAGAGAGCCGTCACCCATTTCAAGCTGGACAACTGCCATACCCGTTTCCGTCTGTTTAAGCTGGCCATCAGCCAGGGCCTTGCGCAGATTGCTTAATTCACCTGTCGTTTGTGAGAAGTCTACGTAAACCTGATCAATCTGTTGCACAGTAGCCAGGTGAGTACCACTGGCAGCACTCACCAAGGCTCCTTCAGTAACAAATGCTTCACCAATTATGCCATCGATGGGTGAAGTAACATCTGTATAACCAAGATTGATTTGAGCGGCATCAAGAGCGGCCTTGGCCTGACTGATTGCCGCTTCCGCCTGGGCAGCCTGCGCAACCGCATTATCGTACTCTTGACGACTTACCGCAGCAGATTTGACCAGGGTTGAGTACCGTTTTGCCAGTAACCGCGCACTTTGCGCATTCGCTTCAGCCTGCTCAAGCGCTGCGGCAGCCTGATTAACCGCTGCCTGATAGGTGGCCGGGTCTATTTTAAATAGCAACTGCCCTTCTTTTACAACGCTTCCCTGCTTGAATTCAATACTTTGGATAATGCCGGTCACCCGGGCGCGAACTTCGGCATCTTTAATAGCCGCTACCCGACCAGATAATGTGGTGTAAATACGAGCCTCAGCAGGCTCTACTTTAATAGTAGAAACAGGAAATACAGGAGGTCCTCCGGCTGCGGCGGGATTAGCCGCCTCTTCTTTTCCACAACCACTTAATAGAAGCACCGAACATGCAAGCAATGCCGCAATTTTATGACTGGCAAAGGTTGATTTTATTCTCATTTGACTGTAACCCGAAAAATACCCTTTAAGGATATTTTTATTGAAAATGTTGATTCAATTAAAAGATGCTTTAAATTATAGAGGAAAAATAATTGCCTAAGCAACATTCGACCCATTACAAGAAAAATATTTGCCTAAGCAACAGTTAAACCCTATAGGTATTTATTTGGCCATTCAAATGAAATAAAAGTTGCGGTCAACAGCCAAAAACAGGATAAGCAAACGTTTTAACTATGCAATAATCGCACATTTTAGATCAGCATAATGAAATTGTTTTGACTAACCTAATAAAAGAGCATCATCCGAAACCTGTTCACCCCTGACTTTTTCAAACATTTGAAGCAAATCGGAAACACTCATTCCTTTGCGCTTTTCCCCACTGACATCAAGCACGACCTGGCCCTGATGCAGCATGACGGTTCTTTCGCCTATTTCAAGAGCCTGTTTCATGCTATGGGTTACCATCATGGTGGTTAATTTCTGCTCTGCGACCAGTTTTTGTGTTAACTCAAGCACAAAATGGGCGGTTCTTGGGTCTAGTGCTGCAGTATGCTCATCAAGTAATAAAATCTTGCTGGGTTGCAAGGCGGCCATCAGCAAACTAACCGCCTGCCGCTGCCCACCTGAAAGCAGGCCTATACGATCGGTAAGACGATTTTCAAGCCCTAGCCCAAGAATAGCCAGGCGCTCTCTGAAAAGCGCTTTCATGAACGGCTTGATGGCATTGCTCAGGCCTATTGATTGCCCCCGGTTATAAGCCAATGACAGGTTTTCTTCGATGGTCAGGTCTTCGCAGGTTCCTGCCATAGGGTCCTGGAATACCCGCGCCACATTGCTTGCACGCTGCCAGCCAGGCACACGGGTGACATCAATATCATTAAGCAGGATACGACCTGAATCCACCATGACCTCACCGGCAATGGCATTTAAAAAAGTGGATTTCCCGGCGCCATTTGAACCAATGACCGTAACAAACTGTCCTTCCGGGATGGTTAATGACATGCCTTGCAAGGCACGGGTTTCAATAGGCGTGTCCGGATTAAAAGTGATGCGTAAATTTTCTGCTTTCAGCATATCGTTAACCTTTTTTCGCTTTCAGCATTTTATTAAGTTTAGGCAAAATAAGTGCAAAAGTAACCAACAAGGCAGTAACCAGGTTAAGGTCTTGCGCCTTAAGCCCGATGAAGTCACTGTTTAAGGCCAGCGCAATGAAAAAGCGATACAGCACAGCGCCAATAATAACCGCCAGCGTTACATAAACAAACCTGCGGGCAGGAATGATGCTTTGCCCAACAATTACCGCCGCCAGACCAATCACAATGGTACCTATTCCCATTGAAATGTCAGATCCGCCTTGAGACTGGGCAAACAATGCCCCCCCCAGTCCAACCAGGGCGTTTGAGATGGCCATGCCCAACATAATCATGCGGTCGGTTGAAATACCCTGTGCCCTGGCCATCCTGAGATTTGAGCCGGTTGAGCGCATGGCCAGCCCTGATTGAGTGGCAAAATAGCGGTCTAAAAGCAATTTGGCAATTAGCACAACCAATAACAAAAGAAGTGGGCGCCAGAAATAATCCTCTAGGGTTGTAGGCTGAAGGAGAGAAAAGACGGTGTCATTAGTAATTAGCGGTATATTCGGCCCCCCCATGATTCTTAGATTGATGGAGTACAGGGCAGTCATCATGAGAATACTGGCCAACAAATCCATAATCCCCAGTTTCACATTAAGCCAACCGGTTATCATGCCTGCAAACGCGCAGGCCAACATGGAAAAAGCCGTTGCCAGAAAAGGATTTCCACCCAGGCTGATGACCAAGGCAGCAATGGCCCCGCCCGTTGCAAACGTTCCATCAACAGTCAGGTCAGGAAAGCGCAGGATTCGAAAGGAAATAAAAACACCAAGTGCCACAAGACTGTAAATAAAACCCAGTTCAAACGCACCAAGAGAGGAAAATAAGGACATGTTTATTAGTAATTATGGTCGGATAAGGTACAACGATACACATCAATACCACTAAATTCCAGTATGAATTACAAATCCTGATAAAACAGGATTTGTAACCAAGCGGATTTTACTCCACAACAACCGCGGCTGATTTCAAGAGTTCTTCAGATAATTCGATCCCTTGGTTTTTTGCCGCAGCAGGATTCACATAAAGCTCAAGTTTTGAACTGGTTTGTGAAGGAATAGTACCTGGATCCTCTCCCTTCAGGATACGTACAACGATTTCCCCCGTCTGGACACCCAGATCTTTATAGTTAATACCCAGTGCTGCAATGGCACCACGCTTGACACTGTCTGTATCAGAGGCGATCAGGGGGATGTCAGCTTCATTTCCCACTTTAACCAGTGCCTCATAGGCAGACACAACGTTGTTGTCTGTGTTAGTGTAAATAACATCTACCTTGCCAATCAGGCTTCGTGCGGCAGAGCCCACATCAACAGACCGGGGGGCCGCCGCTTCGATCAACTCCATACCTTCTTTGGGCAGCAACTCATGCAGTCGTTTGACGACAACAGCAGAGTTGGCCTCACCCGGGTTATAGACCATTCCAACTTTTTTGGCATCAGGCACTACACGCTTGATCAAGTCCACCTGTTTTTCAAGCTCAAGCACATCGGATACACCTGTAACGTTACTGCCAGATGCCTCGACGGTTGAAACCAGTTGTGCCGCAACCGGGTCGGTAACTGCGGAATACACTACCGGAATTTGCTTGGTAGCGGCAACAACAGCCTGAGCTGAAGGTGTGGCAATTGCCACGATGGCATCGGGCTTGTCGCCAATAAACTGGCGGGCAATTTGTGCTGCCGTACCAGTATTGCCTTGTGCACTCTGGTAATTCAACTCCAGGTTTTTACCTTTTACGTAGCCATTTTTTTCAAGTGCTTCTATAACCCCGTCACGAACAGAATCAAGTGCGGGGTGCTCGACAATGGCGGTAATGGCCACAGACTTTTCTTGGGCGTAAGCTATATTAGATGACAATACTGCTGCCAATAAAGCAGTCCCAAAACCGAATTTAAATTTTTTTGCCAACATAACAACTCCAGACTAAACAGTAATTCTGAATTCTCACACATGCCATTTACCCGTAATACTGGTAAAAACCAGCATGTGCCAGGATACCGCAGTTAAAACCTCAACAAACCATCGGTTTGAGGCTCTCCTGACAAAGCCCTTATCCACTTTGTGGCAGGCAAACCATAACGGCGCTCAACATCGGCCGCACGGGCAGCGAAAACCTCTTTTTCAATTTCAAGCGGCGGTCCGGTAAAAGCCAGAACGATCCGGTTTCCATCTTCGGTTTCAGGAAACATGATTACCCGGTTTGCAAAGGCCTTGTTGATATTCCTGATGTTGGAATGGAAACTGGGATGATGTCCAAAAAGATTGATGACCGCAATGCCCAGATCACCCAACACACGACGGCAACCCTGGTAAAACACCAATGAATTGCATACCGGCCCCTGGGCCGTGTAGTCGTATAAATCCACCATGAGCACAGCACAACTGTCGTGATTGAGCGTGTCGGTAACCCACTCCTGGGCATCATCATGAATCATGGAGTGTCTTTTGTGATGCCCCAAACGGAAATAAGACTGGCATATAGCCGTTACCATCGGATTCCACTCTACGGTAATGACCTGGCTTTGCGTATGCCTGAGGCAAAATCGCGTTAATGCGCCTGCACCCAAACCCAAAATACCAATACTTTTATCTTTAGGTGGGGACAGGAACAATAACCAGGCCATCATTTGCTCGGTATATTCAAAAACAAGGTGAGAAGGTTTGGAAACCTGCATTGCACCTTGCATCCAGACACTGTCGAAATGTAAATAACGTATGCCATCCTGTTCTGACATTGCGGGTGCGTCATGCACAGGATGGGGTTCCAATTTTCTGCTTGCCATTAAACTCGCTCAAAAATCGCTGCAATACCCTGGCCACCACCAATACACATGGTAACCAATGCGTACTTGCCTTGAATACGCTGCAGCTCGTACAAGGCTTTTACTGTAATAATAGTGCCTGTTGCCCCAATGGGGTGCCCCAAACTGATACCGCTGCCATTGGGATTGACCTTTGCCGGATCAAAGCCCAGCGCCTTGCTGACGGCACAAGCTTGTGCCGCAAAGGCCTCATTAGCCTCGATGATATCAATATCATTAATGGTAAGGCCTGCCTTGGCCAATGCTTTTTGCGTTGCCGGTACCGGACCAATTCCCATAAGCCCTGGCTCTACGCCTGCATGCGCATAAGCCACCAGACGGGCAAGCGGTTTCACATTGCGCAGCTTGACCTCTTCTGCATTCATGAGTACCACAGCCGCAGCACCATCGTTAATGCCTGAAGCGTTGCCAGCAGTCACCGTACCATTTTCACGCACAAAAACCGGTTTCAGTTTTGACAGGCTTTCAAGAGTGATATCACGGCGGGCATGTTCATCGGTATCGAATATTACATCACCTTTACGTGTTTTTTGCACGATTGGAACAATTTGCTCTTTAAAGTAGCCGTTATCAATTGCATTAATAGCGCGGCGATGTGACTCCATGGCCAATTCATCCTGCTCTTCGCGGGTGATATTGAATTTTTTCGCCACATTTTCAGCGGTTACGCCCATATGGATTTTTTCAAAAGGATCTGACAGAGCCCCGGTCATCATGTCCATAGCAACGCTATCACCCATACGGGCACCAAAGCGGTGGGCCGGCAATATATAGGGTGCCCGACTCATGTTTTCAACACCACCAGCCACGGCAACTGAAGCATCTCCCAGCATGATGGACTGGGCGGCAGAAACAATGGCCTGCAAGCCAGACCCGCAAAGACGGTTCACATTGAACGCGGGTGTTTCGATAGAGACGCCCGCATTCACGGATGCCACACGGGAAACATACATGTCACGAGGCTCGGTGTTGGCGACATGCCCAACGACGACATGCCCCACATCAGCACCAACAAGACTTGCCCTGGCAAGCGCTTCTTTAATCACCGTGCTACCCAAGTCGCATGGAGGCACATCTTTTAAGGAAGCACCAAAATCACCAATGGCCGTTCTTACACCAGAAACCACAAAAATCCCGCTCATCTCTTCACTCCTTTTGGTAAAAAAAACGTAAATATTATTTTGAACTAAAATAGCCTTTAAATTTAACCCAGATCGCCTTCTATCTCAAAGGATTTATTAATACATGAAAATTGCAACCTGGAACGTCAACTCACTTAAGGTAAGATTGCCGCAAGTGATTGCCTGGCTACAGGAAAACCCCGTTGATGCCCTGTGTCTTCAGGAACTGAAGCAGGAAACCGATAAATTTCCGCTAGATGCGTTTAAAGAGTTGGGCTATCAGTGTGCCTGGACAGGTCAGAAAACCTATAACGGCGTAGCCATTATTTCCAGACAGACGCCACTTGATATTACACTGAACAATCCGTTTTTCCCTGATGAACAGCAAAGATTGGTCAGTATTACCGTCCCTTCTGAAATCGGAGATATACGCATCATTTGTGCCTACTGCCCAAATGGCAGCTCACTGGAAAGTGATAAATATACCTATAAGCTTGAATGGTTCAAGGCCTTGCACCAATATCTGGAGCAACAACTTCAGAAATACCCCAATCTGGCTGTTTTAGGAGATTACAATGTCGCGCCGGAAGATCGTGACGTACATGATAAATACAGTGGCGACATTTTGATTTCACCTTCCGAACGCGAGGCTTTTCAACGTTTGCTCGATTTGGGATTAAGTGATTCCTTCCGCCTGTTTGAGCAGGAAGAAAAGTCATTCAGCTGGTGGGATTATCGCATGATGGGCTTCAGGCGCAATGCCGGTTTACGCATTGACCACATCCTGCTTTCAAAGCCATTGCGGGATTTGTGTACGGAATGCGTGATAGATAAACAACCGCGCAGAAATGAACAGCCATCAGATCATACCCCTGTCATTGCCACAATCACCATTTAATGAAAATGGCCCGAGTCTGGCGCAACACCAGACTCAGGCCACCATCATCCAATAAACCCGCTTGTTGGACCAATCGGCATCAGTTTACTCTCACTGACTTTTTATAATTATTCACCATCCTGGATTCGCTGTTCAAGATCACTGGCCTGTGCCGCAGTCGTCATGGGAACAAACAAATGCCCTGTGTTTATGCCTTCGTTAATGGCAAGGATAGAAACAAGCTTATTATTCATGGTAACGGTTAGGTTTTTGCCAATATTACGACTGGTAAAGTCGGCAAGTTTTGCGCTACCTTGGCTGGAAAAGTGCAGATCAACAAAAACATTACTTGCGCTATCCTGTTTGGCAATGGCATTTTGCAAGTCATTACGGATTAAGGTTTGACTTGGATCCACATAGACAAGCTGACCACTTTGCTGAACGGGAATATAGCCCGCCAGCGGTGTCATGGATGAAACATAAATCACCAGGGAAGAGGCAACCCCCACAGGCTGTTGGGGCAACCCCGACGGCTGTCTGACAGGTTCTTGCTCAACAGGCAAGACCGGGACATCGCTCAGCAAGGTTCCTCCTTTGCGATCATCGGGAAATAAATCTATGGTTTCGCAACCAGCAAGTAGAAAAGTTACCCCAAGTATAGTGAGATTTACAAATTTTTTTATACTCATACTATTTCCAATCAATGTTAAAGGAAGCGTTCGTGTCCTTTCAAGTATCGCCACTGCCCTACTGGCAAGTCTGCCAGGGTGACATTGCCCATACGAACCCGTTTAAGACCAACCACTTTAAGACCAACCAATTCACACATGCGACGAATTTGCCGTTTCTTGCCTTCGTGCAAAATGAATTTTAACTGATCATCATTCAACCATGAAACTTCTGCCGGGCGCAAGGCCTGTCCGTCCAATGTCAGGCCATGGTTCAGCAGGCTCAGGCCATTGCCCTGAATTCTGCCTTCAACCCTGACCAGATATTCTTTTTCCACCTCTGAATCTTCACCAATTAGCTGCTTGGCAATACGGCCATCCTGGGTTAATACCAGCAAACCCTGTGAATCGATATCCAGCCTGCCAGCAGGTGCCAGACCACGAAGATGGCCTGGTTCAAACCGTTGACGACCTTTATCAAACTGGCGTTCGGGAGTAATTAGACTGGCAGCGGGTCGATACCCACCTTCAGCCTGTCCGGACACATAGCCAACCGGCTTATTAAGGATAATGGTTACCCTTGCGGTTTGTCTTGACTGCGCCATTTTATCAAGTGTGATCGTTTGGTTTGGATAGGCTTTATCACCCAAACCCACCACTCTGCCATCCACTTTTACCCACCCACGTTCTATGTAGGCATCCGCTTCACGGCGTGAACACATCCCTTTTTCGGACATGAGTTTAGAAATTCTTGCTTTTTCCATTTATTTCTCAATTTTTTTTGCATTTCGACTCAATGCTGAGTGAATTATTGATATATTCCATTTATAAAAAATGAACATTTGTGGTAATGAACACTTATACAGATACTCCAAACTGGCTACTTGCTGCTCCTCCAAAACTTGAAGGCATACAAAAGCAGTGGTTGTTTCGACCAGGCGCACTAACAGGCGGTTTGCGGCAACTCGGCATCGTTGAAATAAGGATATTGAAAGAATGCATACAAAGCCTTCCCTACGATGAGGCTGGCACTTGCAGGCAGTTTATATCCAGTCCAGTATGGGTGCGTGAAATTATAATGTCCATCAATGGCATTCCAGCAGTTGCCGCCCGCAGTCTGACTCCGTTAAAAGCCTCGCATGGCGTTTGGCAAGGTATCAGGAAATTAAGAACCCGTCCTTTGGCAGATATTCTTTACACTGATCGTGCCATTACACGGTCAAACTTCGAATGCGGACTTGTTAAAAGAACCATGCCCATTTACAACACGCTGGCCCAGGTTTTACACCCTGTTCCTGCCAAACCAACACTTGCCAGACGTTCAACATTCTGGAAAAACAGGCAGCCCCTATTGGTAACCGAATGTTTTTTACCCGCCTTCTGGAATGAAATCATTCCTGCCGCCAGTCAAAACAAAAAACAGAATGTAGCATAAAAACACCCGAGCTTGAATACCAGGGCCGCTTATTTTCTAGAGCGCCTGATCATCAAGCTCACCGGTACGAATCCGAACGGCTTTTTCGATATGAGTGACAAAAATTTTGCCATCTCCGATTTTGCCTGTCCGGGCCGCCTTTACGATGGCTTCAAGGGCAGCATCAACCTGGCTGTCGGGTATGGCGAGTTCTATTCTTACTTTTGGCAAAAAGTCCACAACATACTCGGCGCCCCGGTAAAGTTCGGTATGCCCCTTCTGGCGACCAAAACCTTTGACTTCGGTTACCGTCAGGCCACTAACCCCAATTTCAGCCAAGGCCTCGCGAACCTCATCAAGTTTAAAAGGTTTGATTATTGCTGTTACTAATTTCACCTTGTCTGTCCTTCAATTATCATGTTCATTGTTTTGGATTTTAACCTGACCAGGCCATTTGATAATGCTAGAAATGATATCCATTGGTAATTGGATAGCGCCAGTCACGTCCAAATGCCCTTCGTGTTAATTTAGGACCGGGCGCACCCTGCCGACGTTTGTATTCATTAATTCTCAGCAGACGGGCTACTTTTTCAACCTCTTGACGGGCATAGCCAGCTGCAATAATTTCTTCCAATGACTGATCCTGCTCCATCATTCGTTCAATGATGCCATCCAGAATATCGTATTCAGGCAAACTGTCCTGATCGGTTTGATCAGGTCTTAGCTCGGCTGAAGGAGGACGGGTGATGATTCTTTCGGGGATGACGGCACTAATGGTATTACGCCATTGAGCAAGGCGGTAAACCCAGGTCTTGGGCAAATCTTTAAGCATGGCAAACCCCCCCACCATATCTCCGTACAATGTACAGTAGCCGGTAGCCAGTTCGGATTTATTACCCGTTGTTAAAACAACCGAGCCAAACTTGTTTGAGATGGCCATTAACAATGTGCCACGAATACGTGCCTGAAGGTTTTCCTCGGTAGTATCAACGGGAACATTGGCGAAGATGGGTGACAAGGCATTCAAATAAGTTTCAAACATGCTGGCAATGGCAACTTCATGGTAACTAATACCCAATCGCTGTGCCATGTCCTGGGAGTCGGTCACGGAAATATCTGCCGTATATTCTGAGGGCATCATGACTGCCTGTACATTCTTGGCACCTATGGCATCTACTGCTACAGCAAGCACCACAGCCGAATCAATACCTCCTGACAAACCCAGCAAGGCTTTTTTAAAAAAGTTTTTGCCCAGGTAGTCTTGTGTTGCCAACACCAATGCGCGCCAAATTTCAGACTCCAGTGGTTCGGCATTGTTTTTGAGTACCCCATGAAATGGCAAGGAATTGCCATCGTGCGGCAGTGCAAGTGGCAAGGCTTGCTCTGCTGTTAAGGTTTTTTCTTTTAATTTCACGACACCCAGGGCCTGGACAAATATATTCAGCTCCTGAACCAGCTGGCCCTGTGCATCAAGCACAAAAGAATTGCCATCAAAAACCAGCTCATCCTGACCTCCTACCATATTGCAATAGACAACGGCCATATCGTGTTCACAGATGTTTTTCTGCATGACCTCGATACGCTGATCATCTTTATTCATAGTGTAAGGTGACGCATTTAACACCAACAATGTTTGCGCTCCGGCCTGGGCCGCCTGTTGGGGCACTTTAGGTAACCAGGTATCTTCACAGATGGCCACACCAAAACAATGCCCCTTAAGCGTAAAAACAAAGGGTTCAGTGCCTGCAGTAAAATAACGCTTTTCATCAAAAACAGAATAATTGGGCAATTCCTGCTTGAAATAAACCCCTTCAATCTTGCCATTAACCACCAACGAGACACAATTGTGTATGCCTTTGGGAGTCTTGACTACATGACCTATTAATATATGCAGGTTGGTCAAACCCGCCAGTTTGGCACATAATTTCTCAAACTCGGAAGCCTGATCCTTAATGAATTCAGGGCGCAGCAGCAGATCTTCAGGTTGATACCCTACCAGCGCCAATTCAGGCAATACAAGAACATCCACACCATGCTCATGGGCCTTTTGTGCTGCTTGCAAGATAAGCGCCGCATTGTCTGCAAAACGCCCAACCGTTGCATTAATTTGAGCCAAACCGATTAAAATAGGTGCTTCCATGATAGAAAAATTAAATATCCATTAAACTTTTAATTAAAACACAGATGCGCTTTCTCAACGAATAAAATACTTATAATTAGTATAAATTTCTTCTTCCAATTTTTTACTTTTTATCATACTCCTGCATAATTATGACCAACAATACATCTCCGCAAAATCAATTTGACAACAAGGCACAGGCCTGGTCTGCCCGTTTCAGTGAACCGGTATCCGATCTGGTCAAGCGCTATACCGCTTCGGTTGATTTTGACAAAAGGCTGGCCCGCTTTGATATCCAGGGCTCCTTGGCTCATGCTGATATGCTGGCTCATGTTGGGGTAATTTCTGCTCAAGACCTTGCCGATATTCAAAAAGGCATGCAACAAATCCTGGCTGAAATTGAACAGGGCCAGTTCGAATGGCTGCTTGATCTTGAAGATGTTCACCTGAATATTGAAAAACGTCTGGTTGAGTTGATTGGTGATGCCGGTAAGCGCCTGCATACCGGGCGCTCACGTAATGACCAGGTTGCTACCGATATCCGCTTGTGGCTGCGCGAGGAAATTGACGTCTCAGGCCAGCTACTGGTACAACTGCGCCAGGCGCTTGCAACCGTGGCGCTAGATTATCACGACACCATCATGCCAGGCTTTACCCACTTACAGGTTGCCCAGCCCGTCACTTTCGGCCACCACCTACTGGCCTACGCTGAAATGTTTGCCCGCGATGCCCAGCGCCTGCAAGACTGCCGTAAACGGGTTAATCAACTGCCCTTGGGCGCTGCAGCCCTGGCTGGCACCTCTTACCCGATTGATCGCGAGCGCGTGGCAAATACCCTGAAGTTTGACGGTGTATGCCGTAACTCCCTGGATGCCGTTTCCGATCGTGACTTTGCCATCGAGTTCTGTGCGGCTGTTTCTTTGGTGATGACCCATATTTCACGCCTGTCAGAAGAATTGATTTTGTGGATGAGCCCCCGTGTTGGCTTTATTGAGCTAGCAGACCGTTTCTGCACCGGCAGCTCTATCATGCCGCAAAAGAAAAACCCCGACGTACCTGAACTTGCGCGTGGTAAAACGGGGCGTGTCAATGGCAACCTGATTGCCTTGCTTACCCTTATGAAAGGCCAGCCGCTTGCCTACAACAAAGACAACCAGGAAGACAAGGAAGGCCTGTTTGATTCGGCCGATACCTTACGTGATACCCTGACCATTTTTGCGGACATGGTTGGTGGCATCAAGGTTAAACCCGAAAACATGCGTGCTGCGGCACTGCAAGGCTTTTCTACCGCCACCGATCTGGCCGATTACCTGGTTAAAAAAGGCCTGCCTTTCAGGGATGCCCATGAAACCGTTGCACTGGCAGTAAGGAAATGTGAGGAAAGCAACTGTGACCTGGCTGACCTGACACTGGAGCAACTTCAGGAATTTAATGCAAGTATTCAAGAAGATGTTTTTGAAGTGTTAACGTTAGAAGGATCCGTATCTTCACGCAATCATATTGGTGGCACAGCGCCCGCCCGCGTCAAAGAAGAAGCCTTGCGTATTCTGGCTGAAACCGGGGTATGATGATTTTTCAAGCCTTCGTTCTTGAAAATTAGCCTTATTTTTGAAGCAAGGCCAGCAGAAAAAAAAATGGATCAAGCCCAACCATCCCGGACTTGATCCATTTTCTTTTTAAGGCTGGACTTGATTACTATTAACAGCGCAAGAACCGATGCCAAATATTTAATTCTCAATAGAAGATGGGCTTTAAAATTCATCTGGATATTGCCCGCCCACGATTTTCCTGACGACATCCGCATTAAACCCGCGAGACAATAAAAACCGGATCTGTTTGGCATACTCTTGTGGCGTTGAATAAGCCCGTCCACGGAATTTTTTATCCCAAACCTCATAGGCCCTTTCAAACTCTGACTGCTCAAGCTGTTCTTTAAGCGCTGAGATATCTTCGGGATCCAGCTTGTGCTGCTTTAATTCCTGGAGAATTTTTGCCGTTCCCCATTTTGATGATTTTTGCTGTGCAAAAGTATGGGTAAAACGCTGGTTTGATTGCCAGTTTTCTTTTTTCAGGCGTGCCAATACCTGCTCAATTTCCTCGGAGGATGCTGCATGGGGAAGCAGTTTTCTGCTTAATTCCAGCTCAGAATGCTCGCGCCGGGAAAGCAGGTTAACCGCCCTTGCCAGCAAAGATATGCCTGTTTTTTTATTGACGCCCTGGGTGGAGTTTTTTGCTTTTTGCAACTCAGAGGTTCGAACTATTTCCTGACTATTGTTTTGTGATGACTGGCTGGCCCTGCGGGTAGAAGGCCTTCCATCGTGGGAAGAGTCGCCTGAGCGCCCCGCCTTGGCTGCGCTGGATACAGCAGGCACAGGCGATGATTTTGAAACACGAACCGTTTCAAAATCATCGTCATCATCAGGATCGTTACCAAAACCGTCACGATTCATGACTTAAAACGTATTCAATGGGAACCGTTATTCAATTTCAGCTTCATCACTGGTAGGCGCTATGGATTGCGCCTGGGAAATAATGCCCAGATTTTCACGGATCCTGTTTTCAATTTCAAAGGCCATATCAGGGTGTTCTTTAAGATACTCGCGAACATTGTCTTTGCCTTGGCCGATTTTATTGCCATTATAGCTATACCAGGCACCGGCTTTGTCTACAATGCCAGCCTGAACACCAAGATCGATGATTTCACCCTGACGGGAAATACCGGCACCATACATGATGTCGAACTCGGCTTGTTTAAAGGGAGGTGAAACCTTGTTTTTAACTACTTTAACCCGGGTTTCATTGCCGATAATTTCATCTCCTTTCTTGATGGAGCCGATACGACGGATATCCAGGCGGACTGAGGCATAGAACTTAAGGGCATTACCACCGGTTGTGGTTTCGGGGCTGCCAAACATGACACCGATTTTCATACGGATCTGATTAATGAAGATAACCATGCAATTGGTGCGTTTGATGGAGGCGGTTAGTTTACGCAATGCCTGGCTCATTAAACGGGCCTGCAAGCCAGGCAGGCTGTCACCCATGTCGCCTTCGATTTCGGCACGGGGAGTCAAGGCGGCCACCGAGTCGATAACGATTAAGTCTACCGACCCGGAGCGAACCAGTGCATCGGTAATTTCAAGGGCCTGCTCGCCAGTGTCTGGCTGGGAAATAAGCAAATCACTTAAGTTGACCCCTAATTTTGCAGCATACTGGACATCCAGGGCATGTTCGGCATCGACAAAGGCACAGGTACCGCCAATTTTTTGCATTTCAGCAATAACCTGCAAAGTCAGTGTTGTTTTGCCTGAAGATTCTGGGCCATAAATTTCAATAACCCGACCGCGTGGCAAACCACCAACACCCAGTGCGATATCCAGGCCCAGGGAGCCAGTGGAAACGACCTGAATATCGTGCGCCACCTCGTTGTCGCCATAGCGCATGACAGAGCCTTTGCCAAATTGTTTTTCTATTTGGGACAAGGCGGCTGCCAGGGCCTTTGCGCGTTCTGCTGATGCTGTTTTGGATTGTTTGTCGTCCATGGAGGGTCCTTAATTGGGTGACTTCAAAATAAATTCAATTGAATATTATCGCATTAAATTATACTGTATGCATAGACAGTAGTGATATTATTTGCATAATTTCACCAAACAATAAATATTAACCTGTTTGCCTTATCAATTCAGGACATTGTCAGATGTTATCCTTATAGTTACTAAATGGGAACAAACTGCCTGGTCAAATTCCAAGCTCCTTTTTGGCAACAGTTTTTTTCTCATCGCTGTGCAGCGCCCCGCAACTTTTGCGTTGCACACGTTCCCGTATTTTCCTGCCAGCAACCCTGGCAGGTTTTTTTTGCCTTCATACGTTAAAATCGATACTTTTGGCAGAAAAATATGTGGTTCAAAAACCTGAAAGTCTTTCGTCTATCGCCCATTTGGCAAATTTCTGTCCAGGATCTCGAGGCCAAGCTCGAGAAACAGCTTTTTCAGCCCGGCAACCGCTCGGATATGCAAAATATGGGCTGGGTATCACCTTGCAATAATGGCGCTTTGGTGCACGCGCTAAATGGCCAGTACCTGATGGCATTGCGCGTAGAAAAAAAACTGCTGCCTGCAACAGTCATTAACCAGTTTACCAAAGCAAAAGCCCAGGAAATTGAAGAGCAGCAAGGCTACAGACCCGGTCGCAAACAGCTTAAGGAAATCAAGGAACAGGTTACCGAAGAGTTATTGCCCAAGGCCTTTAGCATTTTTCGGGACACCCAAGTATGGATAGACACCAAAAACCACTGGTTAATTATTGATGCTGTCGCAGCAGCCAAATCTGATGAAGTAATTGGCATGCTAGCAAAAGTACTGGATCCTTTACCCGTTCAAAGCCTTTTTACCGAGCAATCTCCTTCTGCCGCCATGACTGAATGGCTGCTCCAGGACGAGGCGCCGGCAAACTTTAGTATCGACCAGGATGTCGAATTACGCTCTAGCGCAGAAAATCGTGCTACCGTCCGCTACGTGCGCCAGACACCAGAAAAGGAAGACGTGACCAAACACATAGAAGCGGGCAAGCAATGCACTCGCCTGGCGCTTACCTGGGCTGACAGGGTTTCATTTATCCTGAACGAATCCCTGGATATCAAACGCGTCACGCCACTGGATATACTGACGGAAGGCAGCGATTTTTCAAATATGGATGACACCGAACGCTTTGATGCCGACATGACACTGATGTGTGCCGAACTGGCCAATTTACTGGATGACCTGGTGGGCGCCCTGGGCGGTGAAAAAAAATCAGGACCACAATAAAACGCTATTTCAGGCTTAATGTAATGGTATAAGGAACTGCCTGCGCTATATTCTCAAGCGCAGCCTTTTCCTGCTGGATTTCCATATTTTCCTTGAACATGACCCGCAGTTCGTAAAGTCCCTCAACAGGAATGATGAAATCAGTATCCCGCTCCAGGATTTTAGTTTCTGGACCAAATAAAACAATATCCAGAAAATCCTCCCCTTTCAGATTGACTCGTAAGGTCTGGTCTTGCGTAGCCCGAAACTGATAAGCCGAATACCCTGCCCCCATGATATAACCGGTATAAATCATGGCAGGCTCTTCTTTAGAAAAACTAACGTTTTGGGTCATGTTGGTCAATGAATTGATGATGGCCTCATTGTGTTTTTCGGAAGCCTGCTGCATTTTTACAGCCTCTGAAGCATAATGTGTTTCCAGTTTGCCAACGATAACCACCGAGGCAACGGTAAAAACAAGAATAATACCTATAAGAACTTTGGAGGACTGTGAAAAATGCATATGAGTGCTTTTGAGTAATACAAACGGGGTACACCACCTTTTATAGTGGCAAGGGAAAAAGTCTACATCAATATACCGTCTCTGAACAGTTCCCCCAATAGAAAATGGTCGCTAGTCTTCACTGGAAGCCTGTTGTCATGACTGTTCTTTGGGCAACGTGGCTGCAGCCGTAAACAGCACATCGGTGGAAGAGTTAAGCGCCGTTTCAGTAGAATCCTGCAATACACCAATTACAAAACCCACCCCCACCACCTGAATGGCAACATCATTGGAAATACCAAACAGGCTACAGGCCATTGGGATTAGCAGCAAGGAACCACCTGCAACACCGGATGCCCCGCATGCCGCCACGGTTGAAACAATGCTCAGCAACACAATTGTTGGGAAATCAACACTGATATTAAGGGTATTTACCGCAGCCAGAGTCAGCACTGTAATGGTAACGGCAGCCCCCGCCATATTAATGGTTGCACCCAATGGAATGGAAACTGAATAGGTTTCCCTGTCAAGGCCAAGCTTTTCGCACAAGGCCATATTAACCGGAATATTGGCCGCCGAACTACGGGTAAAGAATGCAGTAATACCACTTTCACGTAAGCACTGGAATACCAAAGGATATGGGTTGCGCCTGAGTTTGATGAAAACAATGACGGGATTGACAACCAAAGCCACAAACAGCATTGAACCAAGCAATACCAGCAATAAATGTGCGTAACGAAGCAACTCACCAGCACCTGATTCAACAATCGTGGTTGCTACAAGACCAAAGATACCCAGCGGAGCCAAGCGGATAATCATCCTGACCACCGCGGTCACCGCGTCAGAAAAATCAGAGATTAAAACCTTGGTACTGTCATTGGCATGACGCAGCACCATGCCAAAGGCAATAGACCAGGCAAGGATACCAATATAGTTTGCTTCCAGCAAAGCCTGTACAGGATTGGTCGCGATACTTAACGCCAGATTCCTGAGCACTTCAAGCACATTACCGGGCGGGTTTAACTGGGCCGATTCAATCTGCAAATTGAGCACGGAAGGAAACATCAGGCTGGCAACAACCGCAACCAGGGCAGAAAAGAAGGTTCCTGCCACATACAGAAGCAGCACTGGCTTGATCTGAATTTCCGAACCTTTCCGATGACCGGAAATGGCGGCCATAATCAGGATAAAAACCAAGATTGGCGCAATTGATTTAAGCGCATTGATAAACAAGGTTCCCAAAATACTGATTGAAGAAACAGCCGACGGCCAGATGATAGCCAGCATGATCCCCGCAACCAGACCAATGACAATCTGAAGCACCAGACTGCCATTTTTTATAAAATTCAAGACGGGGTTCTCCGTTTCCTGACCTGCCAGGCCCATGATGCAGCACCTATAAAAATGAAATTAAGAATAAAACCGATTAAATTCAAAAACAACATAATCGGAAAATGCGTAAATCTAACATATTTTTTTAACTCATTGAATAATACATCAGCGCTGTTTCAACAATAATGGCCCGATCCCCAAGGATCAGGCCATTAATCAAATCAGGTTAAATATTAACTTAAGAAGCGTAAGCCTTTTTGGCTTCAACTTGCTCGGATTTGCCGGTGACGCCAATGAATACCTGCCATGCAACGGCCAGGGCACCCACGATAAACACTACGTCACTGAAGGTACGAATCCAGCGCAAGGTTTCAAGTATATCCTGCTGCAGGAAAGCCTCTCCGCGTGCATACCACATACCTTCGCTCAGGCTGGCGTGAAACTGAATAAGCCCAATTGGCAACAAGCTGGTGACAATCATGCCAATGACACCCAGATTCAGGCACCAGAAAGCGGTTTTCATCAGGCCTGCGCTAAACACCATGTTTGGACGGATGTAACGCAAGACTAGCAGAACAAAACCAAGTGCCAGGAATCCATAGACACCAAACAGAGCTGCGTGAGAGTGAACGGCAGTTGTGTTCAGACCTTGGATGTAATACAGCGCAATGGGTGGGTTAACCATGAAGCCGAACACACCGGCGCCCAACATATTCCAGAAGGCAACAGTAACGAAGAACAGCACTGGCCAATGAAGGTTTTCCATCCATGGGGCAAGAGATTTCAGTCTCCAGTTTTCCCAGGCTTCATAACCTAATACAACTAACGGTACTACTTCAAGCGCACTGAAGGAAGCGCCAACTGCCATAACAGGTGTGGTTGTACCCGCAAAATACATATGGTGGAATGTACCAGGAACACCACCCAGCATAAACAATGAAGCAGATGCCAGGCTGGCAGCAGTAGCCATACGTTTTGAAACCAGGCCCATAGAAGAGAAAATAAAGGCCAGGGCTGTGGTAGCGAACACTTCAAAGAAGCCTTCAACCCACAGGTGAACTACCCACCAACGCCAGTATTCCATGACAGTGATGTGAGAACGTTCGCCGTAGAACAAACCTGCACCGTAGAACAAACCAATACAAATACATGAAGCGGTAAACAGGATCAGCAAATGCTTGTCACCTTTTTGACGAAGCGCGCTAACAACACCATTCATCATCAGTACCAGCCAGAAGGCCACACCAATGAATTTAACGATTTGCCAGAAACGACCCAGTTCAAGGTACTCATAACCCTGGTGACCAAACCAGAAGTTCAGTTCACGTGGCATGATATGGGAAATGGCCAGGTAGTTACCGATATAAGAGCCTACAACCAGGACAACCAGTGCCCAGAAAAGAATGTCGACACCCAGTTTCTGATATTTTGGATCTTTGCCACCATTAATGATTGGAGCCAGGAACAGACCAGCAGCCAGGAATCCGGTTGCAATCCAGAACAAAGCCGTTTGCAGGTGCCAGGTTCTTAACAAAGAGTACGGGAACCATTTAGATAGCTCAATGCCATAGAAAGTCTGGCCTTCTACGGTATAGTGTGCCACTGCACCACCCATAAATACCTGGAAAACAAATAATGCAACAACCAAAATGCAATACTTGCCCAGCGCTTTTTGTGATGGCGTCAAGACGAATGTTGTAATAGGATCACGGGCAGGTGCCTTATGCTCTTCATGATCTTCCTTGCGCAGGAAAGCCCATCCCCATACCAGGAAACCAACGCCGGCAATCAAGACCACCACACTGATAATTGACCAAATGACGTTTTCAGCAGTCGGCACGTTATCGATCAAAGGCTCATGTGGCCAGTTGTTGGTATAAGTGGCATTGTTGTAATCAGGACGCTCTGTCGATGCGGTCCATGCTGTCCAGAAGAAGAACTTGGCCATGTCAAAACGGTCTTGTTCATCAGGCAGCGTATTGGTTTTCATGGCAAAGCTTTCGCGTGAGCCATCCAGTGCCGGGTCGTCACCAAACAAGGACACATAGTAGTTGGCCGTGTCTTTCATTGCAGCTATACGCCGATCTGACACCACCACTTCGTCTTTTTCAAGATCATAGGTGTTGGTGCGATACTCCGCTTTAAGCTTGACTTTCAGAATCGCTTTTTGCTCTTCTGAAGTCTGCTCATAAGGAATACCATATTCGTCCTGGGAAGCCAGATCAAGCCATGCAATCAATTCGCGATGCAGCCAATCTGAAGTCCAGTCGGGCGCCTGCAGTGCACCGTGGCCAAAAATAGAGCCAACCTGCATGCCACCTGCACTTTGCCAGGCATTTTGACCATCAAGAATATCTTCCTTGGTAAATAGAACATCACCGGAAGCCGTCACTACCTTTCCGGGAATAGGTGGTGCATTGCGATATACCTCAACCCCGAAATATCCGAGAATACTGAACGTAACCGCAAGAATCGCGATTAGCGTCCACCATAATTTTTTATAACTACCCATTTTTAATTCCTTAAATTAACTGTGTTGGCGTTATGTTTCATTAATAGCCAGCTTCAGCCAGAAATTTGCTTTTATTTAAACAAGACTTGATTCTCAAGCGCTAAATGCAATCGCAGATCTTCAATAAACTCCCCTATTCCAGAATATAATTTCTCCCATGAACCGCAGGCGCTATCAGGCAAGAACAGGTTTTTGGTCAATTTCAGCAACCTGTCAATTCCTTCTTCGTGCTGTTCATGCTCAAGCAGCATGACCGAAATCGGAGCCTTCGCCATATCCTTCATGCCCTTGCTCAACAAAGGAAAAAGAACGTTTTCCTCTTTCAGCATGTGACTATCCAGTTCCTGCCAAATGCTTGCCAGGACATCGGCTAATCCCGCGGGACATTCAGGATCATCTTCATGTACCATTTCTATCTTTCTTGACAGCTCGATCAGCGCGGGCAACTGGGCCCGATGCTTATCGTGAAAATTGATCTGGATGTACGAAATAAGCACATCCGGATCTTCACTGCCAAGCTTCAGTATCTGAAGAATAGAAGGCACCTGATCCGATTCCATTTTGTTTTTTAATAGAACGCTCATTGTGCGAACTCCTGTTGTAAATACACATAGAGCTATAAGCAATATTCGTGCCAATTTTTTTTCAAATGAAATATCAATGGTTTGCAAAATTAATGGTATATAATACCCTTTTTGGTTATGGTAAAATCAACCATAAAAAGGGTAAAAAACACCATGCTATATAGTATTCTTGCCGATATGAACGATGAATTGCCAGCTGCATTAAGACTGGAAAGATTGGTTCAGACTATTAAAACGCAGTTCAACTGCGGAGCGGTTGGTCTATTGGCCATTGATGATGATGCACTCAAGCTGGTTTCTGCCAAGGGTCTGGTTCATGAGTCTCTTGGTCGTCGCTTCAAGATTGCAGAGCACCCCCGTTTTGCTGCCATCCTGTCCAGACGAGAGCCAATCCTGTTCGAACCTAATATCCCTTTGCCCGACCCCTACGATGGCTTGCTTGATGACCGGGCCGGAGAGCCCCTGTTAGTGCATGACTGTCTGGGCATGAGCCTGTATGTAGAAGGAAAACCCTGGGGCGCCATCACTCTGGATGCCATAGAAGACACGTTTACTGATGAGTCCATTGACATTCTTGCCCGCTATGCCCTGCTGATTCAAACCTGCATACGTATGACTCAACTTGAAAAAGACAATAAAAGCCTGCGGCAACTTAATATCACTGCCGGCCAAAACACTGCCATTAAAGCAGAACAGGAAATCATTGGACAAAGCGACCCTATCCGGAAACTGATGCAAGAACTAAACGTAATTGCCGATGCCAACTTGCCAGTTTTGCTCTTAGGTGAGACAGGTGTGGGCAAGGACATGTTTGCCCAACATATTCATCGCCATTCAAAACGCAATCACAAACCCATGATTCACGTTAACTGTGCCGCCCTACCCGAAAACCTGGCGGAAAGTGAATTGTTCGGGCATGTCAAAGGCGCATTTTCAGGTGCTGAAACAGAGCGCCCCGGTCGTTTTGAGGCTGCCCATGGAGGCACGATTTTCCTGGATGAGGTGGGTGAGTTATCCTTGAATATTCAGGCGAAGCTGTTACGTACCTTGCAAAATGGTGAGATACAACGCCTGGGCGCTGACAAATCCAAAAAAGTAGATGTAAGAATTGTGGCAGCCACCAATCGTGACCTCAAGGCCAGTACGCTGGATGGCAGTTTCAGGATAGACTTGTATCACCGTCTTTCGGTTTACCCCATTCATATCCCACCCTTACGTGAACGAGGCAAGGACATCTTGATGCTGGCAGGGTATTTTCTGGAATTCAATCGGGCACGACTTGGCTTGCGCGGTATCCGGCTGACCAAAGAGGCCGAGCAAGCCTTAATGGCTTATGATTGGCCCGGCAATGTCAGGGAACTTGAACACATAATCAGCAGGGCAGCGATTAAAATGTTGGGCAGTGGCGCCTCCCGAAATAGCATTTTAAGCATCGAACCCCAGTATCTGGATATCGTTAACACTCAGCCAGTCATATTGAGTCAGGTTGAAACACAGCCTCCTGCCGTCAGGACACCACCTGTCAGCCCAAAACCAGTCATCCAGCCCATGAATGAAGCGCTCAAGACTTTCCAGCACGATCTTATTCAAGCCGCCCTGGAACAAAGCGGGCAAAACTGGGCCAATGCGGCACGTTTACTTGACATGGATGCCAGCAATCTTCATAAACTAGCTAAACGGCTGGGGATGAAATAACAAAATGGCAGGCTAACGACATAAAGGCGCCAATAACGACGCCTTTTTTCAAGTTAAAAAAACCTGCATGTTAATGAATGACCCATTTAACTTAACAAAGCCCTTTGCTTGAGTCGGGTCAAGGTATCGCGTGCAGCCGCTGCCTGTTCAAACTCAAGATTACGGGCATGATCATGCATTTGCTTTTCCAGACGCTTGATTTCACGGGCCAGGGATTTTTCATCACCAATGACGTCCATGAATTCCAATTCATTATTGAGGTTTGCCTGCGCAGCATTGGAAATCACGCCATCAATCATTTCCCTGACAGCTTTGCTGACGCCTTTGGGCGTAATACCGTGCTCCTCGTTATACTTCATTTGCTTTTTACGGCGCCTTTCCGTTTCACTCATTGCTTTGTGCATGGAATCAGTAATGCGGTCTGCGTATAAAATCGCCTTGCCATTCAGGTTACGGGCAGCCCGCCCAATGGTTTGAATCAGGCTGCGCTCGGAACGCAAAAAACCTTCTTTGTCTGCATCAAGAATGGTAACCAAAGACACTTCAGGAATATCCAATCCTTCGCGCAAAAGGTTGATTCCCACCAGTACATCAAAATGCCCCAGGCGCAAGTCTCGAATAATTTCAACCCGCTCAACCGTATCAATATCAGAGTGCAGATAACGCACTTTAAGCCCGTTTTCGGTGAGGTAATCTGTCAAATCTTCGGCCATGCGCTTGGTTAGCGTGGTCACCAAGACCCGCTCACCCTGGGCTATGCGCAACTTTGCCTCGCCCAGCAAATCATCAACCTGGGTGCTTGCCGGCCGCACTTCAACAACAGGGTCTATAAGTCCGGTCGGACGAACCACCTGCTCCACAATATTATCTGAATGCTCTTTTTCATAATCAGCAGGAGTGGCAGACACAAAAACACTTTGCCGCATACGCTGCTCGAATTCTTCCATTTTAAGTGGACGGTTATCAAGGGCAGAGGGAAGCCTGAAACCGAATTGCACCAGCGTTTCCTTGCGTGACCGGTCACCGCGATACATAGCGCGCAGCTGTCCCATCATGACGTGACTTTCGTCAAAAAACATCAGGGCATCCTCAGGAAGATAATCAATCAGGGTGGGCGGTGGTTCTCCGGGTGCAGCACCAGACAAATGTCGGGAGTAGTTCTCGATTCCTTTGCAAAAACCTAACTCCTGCAGCATTTCTATATCAAAACGGGTGCGTTGCTCTATTCGTTGCGCTTCTACCAAATGATTGTTATCAATAAAAAACTGAACCCTGTCGCGCAACTCGGCCTTGATGGTTTCAATGGCACGCAATACCGTATCACGCGGCGTTACGTAATGCGAACTGGGGTAAACCGTAAAACGTGGTACTTTCTGCCTGACCTTGCCCGTTAGCGGATCAAAAAGCTCAAGCGTTTCAATTTCATCATCGAAAAGCGTTAACCGTAAAGCCAGCTCAGCACTTTCCGCAGGGAAAATATCAATCACCTCACCACGAACCCTGAAAGCCCCCCGGTCAAAATCAACGTCATTGCGTTCATATTGCATGGCAACCAGTCTACCCAAAAGCTCTTGCCTTGGAATCCGGTCTCCGGCACGCAAAATAAGCACCATGGCGTGATAGTCGGCCGGATTGCCAATACCGTAAATACATGACACGGTTCCAACAATAATCGTATCCCGCCTTTCCAGCAGGCTTTTGGTTGCTGAAAGCCGCATTTGCTCTATGTGCTCATTAATGGAAGAATCTTTTTCTATGAACAGGTCACGGGTAGGTACGTAGGCTTCAGGCTGATAATAGTCATAGTAAGAAACAAAATATTCAACGGCATTTTGCGGAAAAAACTCGCGCATTTCAGCGTATAATTGTGCAGCAAGAGTTTTATTGGGTGCCAGAACCAAGGCCGGTCTGCCAAGTTGCGCAATGGTATTGGCCATTGTGTAAGTTTTCCCTGAACCCGTCACCCCCAGCAAAGTCTGAAACATCAGGCCATCTCGAATCCCTTCAGTCAAGGACTCAATGGCCTTGGGCTGGTCTCCGGCGGGCGGGTATGGCTGATACAGCTTAAAAGGACTGCCCGGATATTCTATGAAACCTGGTTCACTCATGCTAGACTTTTACTTTAATGATCTGATTGAAAACAAACTTGCAATCATACATTATCCTCTTTATTTAACAACTTCGGCAAATCCGCCGCATATCAGAAGATGACCACACTTTTTGAATCTGTCGAGCTGGCTCCTCGCGACCCTATTCTTGGCCTGAACGAACAATATAACGCTGACACCCGCTCTTCCAAAGTCAATTTGGGCGTAGGCGTATATTATGACGACGAAGGACGCATTCCTTTGTTGAAAGCCGTGCATAAAGCAGAAGTGGCCCGCATTGAAGCGGCTGCAGCACGCGGCTATCTGCCTA